>CBDCFC010000001.1:0-16056 GCA_965215945.1 Arenicellales bacterium
AAGGAATCGGTAAAGCTACGAGTTGTTCTAGCGACTGAAAAGGAACTGATGGAGCATGAAAAGTGGTTGGATTTTCTCGATCAAAAATCTGAAAATGGATCACTGTGGCGAAATTTAGCTAAATAGTGAAGTGAATATTTTAGGTATTTCAGCCTATTATCATGATAGTGCGGCAGTACTGATAAACAATGGGGAAATCATTGCGGCAGCACAAGAAGAGCGATTTAGCCGCATCAAGCATGATGCAAATTTCCCTAGACATGCAGTTCAGTATTGCATGGCTGAGGCAAAAATAAATATCACACAACTGGATGCGGTAGTGTTTTATGAAAAACCGCTGATTAAATTTGAACGTTTGCTTGAGACGTATCTAGAGAATGCTCCCTTTGGGTTCCAACCTTTTCAAAAAGCGATGCCGGTTTGGCTCAAGGAAAAACTGTTTTTAAAACGGCTTATTAGAAAAGAGTTGACTGATATTGGGCAATGTGACCAGGATCAATTACCGGGGTTATATTTTGATCAGCACCACCGGGCACATGCTGCATCGGCTTATTTCGCTAGTCCTTTTGATGATGCTGTGGTCGTTTGCTTAGATGGTGTTGGCGAGTGGGCAACAACATCAATTTGGTATGGCGAAAGCAATAGCCTGAGTAGTCTTCGAGAAATTCATTTTCCCCACTCCTTGGGTTTGTTGTATTCGGCTTTTACTTATTATTGTGGCTTCAAAGTCAATTCGGGTGAATATAAATTGATGGGCTTAGCGCCTTATGGAAAACCCAAGTATGTTGATATGATTTTAGACAAGATAATTTCATTGAATCAGGATGGTAGTTTCAAGCTGAATATGAAATTTTTTAACTATCATCGTGGATTGACCATGACGTCGAAGTTTTTTCACGAATTGTTTGGCGATTTGCCCAGACAGCCGGAAACAAGAATCACTCAAAAGCATATGAATTTGGCCGCATCAGTACAAAACATTATTGAGGAGGCCGTGCTGAAAATAGTTAATTATTCCGTCAATTTCGCTCAAAGTAAGAATTTATGTCTGGCTGGGGGAGTAGCATTAAATTGCGTTGCGAATAGCCGGATAAAACGTGAAGGCCACTACAAAAATATTTGGATACAACCGGCTGCCGGAGACGCAGGCGGTGCTTTGGGCGCGGCATTATCGCTATGGCATGGCCACTTTCATAAACCCAAATTAAAAACAAATCACGATATTATGTCTGGCTGCTTTTTGGGACCAAAATTCAATAACGAACAGATAAAGAAGGAATTGGAAGAATTAGGTGCGAATTATCAATATATCAGTGATGATTTAATATGCAAAAAAGCAGCCGAATTGTTGTCCAATCAAAAAGTTCTCGGTTGGCTTCAAGGTAGAATGGAGTTTGGCCCAAGAGCTTTGGGTGCGAGGTCTATTTTAGCGGACCCAAGAAATTCAAAAATGCAGTCAATAGTCAACCAAAAAATTAAATTCAGAGAATCATTCAGACCGTTTGCTCCGGCTGTATTGGATCAAGATAAAGAGGAATATTTTGAATTAGAGCATCAAAGTCCGTATATGCTTTTCACCGCAAAAGTGCATAAAACAAATGACAATGATTTAAAAAATGAATCTGTTAACTTGGAAACGCTGGATCAAATAAATACTATTAAATCACAAATTCCTGCAACAACACATGTGGATTATACTGCCAGAGTACAAACCGTTGCAGAGACAACCAATCCGAAATTCCATCAGTTGTTATCTGAATTTAAAAACTAACAGGTTGTGGGGTCTTATTGAATACTTCTTGTAATCTTAGAGGTGAGCCGATAGTTTGCAGTCCATCAGATGCTTATCGATGTTTTATGAATTCGGGATTGGATTATTTGATGGTGGGTAATTTTGTGCTGAATAAGAAGGACCAATGATTGCAATGAGGTCTATTTTCGACAAAATTCCTGAGCTTGATTCGAATGAATTAAGAAAGTTTGGCCTTTTGCTGGCAGGTTTTTTAGCACTGATCTTTGGTTTAGTTTTCTCAATAATACTAGGAGATATCCTGGTTTGGCCTTGGGTTTTATCTGCGGGTTTGGTGGTTTGGTCCTTACTGCATGCAAATTCTCTGAATTTCATATATAAAGCCTGGATGATCATGGGTGCCTTGATAGGATATTTAATTTCAACTATTACCTTGTTTTTAATTTTTTTCTTTCTCGTTACACCTATCGGATTGATTATGAGATTAAGAAAAAAAGTCCAACCCCAACCAAACTGGATTGATTGTTCAGACCAACATGATTCAGATTACGAGAAGCCGTATTAATGTTTGAGCTTTTGAGTGACTTGTGGGGTTATATGCGTGAACGAAAAAAATTTTGGTTGGCACCAATAATACTCATATTATTACTTTTTGGAATGCTGATTGTTTTGACACAGGGTTCTACTCTAGCGCCGTTTATCTACACATTATTCTGATGTGTCGGTAGATGGTGAGAGTTAAGTAAATTGAAGCTTTCTATTTGGCAGAAAAGAATTTTTGTAGCGTTACTAGTCATCTTATCACCGCTTGTTGCGACTGAAATTTTCCTGCGCTTGATTCAATACGGTAGCATGGCGTTTTGGCAACCGGATCCGGTGTTTGGCAAAGCATTGATTCCTAATGGTGAAGGCTGGTATACCAATGAGGGTAAGGCTTTTATTGAAATCAATAGCCAGGGTTACCATGACCGAAATCATGAGTTAAAAAAACCAAGCGATGTATATCGAATTGCTGTTTTAGGGGATTCCTTTGTGGAAGCGGTGCAACTACCATACCAAAAGTCATTTTGGTACTTATTGGCTGAAAAACTTCAAACATGTCCGAAATTTTCCGGCAAAACCATAGAGACTTTTGGTTTTGGTGTGTCAAATTATGGAACGGGTCATCAATTATTAATGTTGAGGGAAGATGTTCTAAAGTATCATCCCGATCACATAGTGCTCGGTTTTTATCAAGGAAATGATATTGTTGATAATTCCTCATTTTATGATTCAGGCCCATCACCTTCATTCGCTATAGTCAATAATGAATTAATCATTGACAATTCCTTCGCCAACAAAGCCGAATTTAGAAAAAGAATGTGGTTAGTCAAATTTGGCTATTACCGAATGATTTTAGAATTCAGAGTGCTGGAGTTAATCAGAAATTCAATCAAACTAGTGGCAAATCTTCTAAAAACTCCTAAAGATAAAAAAAAACAGTCAGACTAGGGAGGAGGTAGTCAATTCAGAACAGCAAAAACGATATGAACAAGAATATGAAAAAGCATGGCAGCTAACAAAAGAATTGTTAAAACACTTCGCTTATGAAACCCGGCGGGCCAACGCTGGATTTACTTTGTTGAGTATTGCGCACCCAAGACTTCTTCTTTCAAAAGCAATTGATTCATCGGATGAGAGGTCGGCTAAGCAGTTTGAGAGAAGTATTGCCACTGATGAACAGCTTGCAAAATTTGCTGCAGTTAACAACTTCGTTACAATTAATTTATCTGAGGATTTAAAACCATTTGTAAACAAACAAGACCGTTATCTCTATGGATTCAAAAATAATAAACTTGGCCTTGGCCATTTTAGTGAGTATGGACACGAAAAAACCGCCGAAGTGTTGGCCAAGCATTTTTGTGAAAAATAGTTTTAGTGATCTTGATAAAATCCACAAAGCTCAATGGTTAGCAAGCCTTGTTTTGATAACTTTGTTTCAATTTTAAGGCCAAGCAAGTCAGCATAGGATTTAACCAATGCCAACCCTAGTCCGGAATTACCTCGTAATGTACTCGAGTTATTTTTTTGCCACATCCGGTCGAACATTTTATCCAGATCTTCAGGTGAGAGGTTTTCGGCCTGGTTGGTAATACAAATGCAGAGAATGTCATTTTCCGTTTTGCAGAAAGTAGTGATTTGAGAACCTTCAACACTGTAAATAATCGCATTGGAAATCAGATTATTGAAGATAATGTCTAGTTCGGCCGAGCTGGAAATGATCCTGAATTCATCGCCAATTTTATTTTCATGGGTAATAGATCGCTTAAGTGCCATTTCACTATGTCGTAACCAGCAGGTATCCATTTTGCCAGCTAGTTTAATAACTTGTGGCTCCAAAATAATGTTGCCTTTTTCGCAGCGGGCCAGTGCCATCAAATTCGACACGGTCACTTGCATTTGCATGGTTGAATCTAAAATGTCCTGATATGGACTCCAACCTTGCGAATCTTTAAGGGCTGATTCGGCCAAGCTGCGCATTTCAGAAATCGGAGCTCGAAGTTCGTGGGCAATCTCAGAGGTAAATCTTTTTTCTCTTTCAAAACTGTCTTGCAGGCGTTCAAGCATACGATTGAATTGTTCAACGGTGTCTTCCAGCTCTTTAGGTGTGCTTGGTAATTCAAGTCTCTCGGATAAATTATCCACTGCCAATACAGACATTTTACGTTGCATATTCTTGAGAGGTTTTAATCCTTTAGTGACCATTTGCCAGATGG
Source organism: Arenicellales bacterium (assembly GCA_965215945.1). Taxonomy (GTDB): domain Bacteria; phylum Pseudomonadota; class Gammaproteobacteria; order Arenicellales; family JAHEKD01; genus JAHEKD01. The sequence goes on from CBDCFC010000001.1 coordinate 4,507, forward strand.
TTAATGCAGCAATCACGGTAAACAAAATAACAATTGCCGTAAAGATTAATAAAAAGTCGCGGATAGTTTTATCTAAAGACTCTCTTTCCTTGGCAATGGCCAGAGTGATAACCGGTAGTCGATCAACTAGGGATTCATTTTCGTCCATTTGCTCTTCAATCTTAGGAAAAAAGCTGACCCGAATCATACGTCCATGACGTCCGTCTGGTAGGGTGATATCTTTGAATTTTTCCCTGGTTGAAATGAAATCACTGACTGGTAAATCTGCATCTTGTGAAAAAGTGGATAATGATTGTGATTTTTTCAGAGTTGTGTTGTTGTTCAGCCATAACTGAAAATACTCAGGTTCTGTTTCTGAGCTAAACTCAGGCATGAACTCATTCGAAAAATCAAAACCCACTCCCGTCTCATCCGCTTTTACTAGAGAAATTAATACTTGTGACTTTGAACTTAAATTCTGGTCGAATTCTTTGTTTAACCATTTGATCAGATAAAAGGTACCCAATAGTCCGATGGTGAGGAAAAGAACAAGAAAACCAAGCAGGGTGTTTACAATGATTCTTTTTTTCATCGAAAACGCCTTGCCGGCGCTTTGTTGCTTTAGCTCATCATTGTAAGTGTTGAATTTGGTCAAAAATGATTCCCTTAAGGCAGATAGTGAACGTTGGCTATTTTATTCCAAACCAGCGAAAAAGATGCAAAAAATTGTATTCGCTTTACTTTTTGACGGTTGCTTCAAATGATCCGTCAGCTAATTGGACTTTAATAGGTTTGGCAGGTTTGATTTTATTGACCGAGCGCAGGATGTTGTCATTCTCAAATTCCGTGACAATTGCATAACCTCTATCTAGTGTCGATTGAGGGCTTAATGCACTCAATTTTTGATTAAATGCATTTAGCCTTTCCGCCCCTGATTTGAGCTGTAGTTTAATGGATTTCAGTATTTGCTGGTCAACAAATTTTATTCTCTGGTGCATTTGAGTTATCGTTTTCTCAGGTGAATGTAATTGAAATAAATGGATCAAGTTAGCTAGCTGCTGAGTATTTTGTTTTAATGTGTTACTAATATTTATTCTAAGTCGTTCACAGAGCTGAACATTTAGCTGTTTCCAGGATTTAAGTTTTTCCGTTGGATGTACTAGCCGCCTGGTTAGCATATCGGCATGTTGAATTTGCCGTACCAGGGTATTTTTAATCACTGCCGTTAAGCGTTTTTGGTTTTGCTCAAATTGAAATATTAGCTGCCTGCTATCAGGTGTGGCTAATTCTGCCGCTGCAGTTGGTGTGGCAGCGCGTATATCGGCAACAAAATCAGAAATAGTAAAATCTATGTCGTGACCTACGGCAGAGATCACGGGTGTGCTGCATGCAAAAATTGCCCTGGCCACTATTTCTTCATTAAAGGACCACAAATCTTCAAGTGAGCCACCTCCACGTCCAACGACCAAAACATCACAAAGCTGGTCGTTATCAGCTTTTGTAATGGTTTTAGAAATATCCTCAGCCGCTTTCTCACCTTGGACCTGGACCGGGTAGATCAGTAATTTGACTATTGGATAGCGTCTTTCGCAAGTTGCAATAATATCCTTAATAGCCGCCCCGCTCGCAGATGTGATGATGCCTATGGTTTTTGGAAATCTTGGTACTGCTTTTTTGTGTTCGCTGGCAAACAAGCCCTCTGCAGCCAATTTTTGTTTGAGTTTTTCGAACGCTGCCTGAAGATCACCAAGCCCGGCTTCTTCCAGATGATTTACGATTAACTGAAAATCGCCACGATTTTCATAAAGGCTGACTTGCGCCCTGATTCTCACCTTCATGCCGTCTTCAGGCTTACAGTCTAACTTATTCATGCGGTTGCGGAAAAAAGCACAGCGTATTTGTGATTTGTCATCTTTAAGTGAAAAATATAAATGGCCGGAGGCGGGACGGGCTAAATTAGAGATTTCCCCCTCAACCCAGATATTTGGATAACTGGCTTCCAGCAATTGCCGGGCTTCAGATGTCAGTTCACTGACTTGATAAATATGTTGCTGATTTGTTTCCATTCAAGCGGATCGATTTGCTTTTAAGAAAAGTATCAAAATTAGATTCTACTATCTTTTGTTTATTTTGCCTTGTCTGTATAATTAGTAGATGGAACAATACGAAACAGCACTCACCTTTGATGATGTCCTTTTAGTGCCGGCTTGTTCGGAAATTTTACCTAAGGACGTTAGTTTAAAAACCCAGCTTACCCGTAATATCAATCTCAACATTCCCTTGCTGTCAGCAGCAATGGATACCGTTACTGAGGCGCCGGCAGCAATTTGTATGGCTCAAGAAGGCGGGATTGGTGTTATTCACCGCAACATGAAGCCAAAACAACAGGCTGCTCAGGTGCGCAAGGTCAAGCGCTATGAAACCGGTATTATTAACGATCCGATTACGGTCACTTCGGATACTTTAATCGCAGATGTTATCCAGATTACTAAAGAGCACAATATATCGGGTTTGCCTGTTTTAAAAGATGACAAGCTTAATGGTATTGTCACCAACCGTGATTTACGTTTTGTTACTGATACCAATCGTCCAGTCAGCGAAGTCATGACCAAGCAGGATAAACTTGTCACTGCCAGGGAAGGTGCAAGCCAGGAAGAAATCAGGAAACTCCTGCATGAGCATCGGATTGAAAAAGTACTTGTGGTTGATGACGATTTTAATCTCAAAGGTTTGGTAACGGTTAAGGATATACAAAAATCAACCGATTATCCTAATGCCTGTAAAGACGAACATGGATCGTTACGTGTCGCGGCGGCTGTAGGCGTTGGTGAAGACGCGGATGAACGGGTTGAAGCATTAATCAATGCTGGTGTAGATGTCATTGTCGTGGACACCGCCCACGGGCATTCAAAAGGTGTGATGGAGCGGGTTAGGCTAATTAAATCGCAGTATCCTTCGGCACAGGTGATAGCCGGGAATATTGCTACTGGTGAAGCCGCTCTGGATTTAGTCGATATGGGTGCGGATGCAGTTAAAGTCGGCATTGGCCCGGGTTCGATTTGTACGACTAGAATAATCGCCGGTGTCGGTGTTCCACAAGTCACGGCCATTAGGTCAGTGGCCCAGGCACTTGAATCAATAGGTGTGCCGGCTATTGCAGATGGGGGCTTGCGATTTTCCGGAGATATCGCCAAAGCACTTGCCGCAGGTGGCAGTGCGGTGATGGTGGGTAGTCTGTTGGCAGGTAGCGAGGAAACACCGGGAGAGATTGTTCTTTATCAAGGTCGAAGTTATAAGCTCTATCGTGGTATGGGGTCACTCGGCGCTATGCAAAAAGGCTCCAAGGATCGTTATTTTCAACAGGATACGAAAAACCCGGACAAACTTGTTCCAGAAGGTATCGAGGGCAGGGTGCCATTCAAAGGTTCGATGGCAAATATAATTCATCAATTGATGGGCGGCTTGCGTGCCAGTATGGGTTACACGGGCAGTCCCGATCTTGAAACCTTGAAGCAGGCTAAAATTGTTCGGATCACTAATGCTGGGGCTAAAGAAAGCCATGTACATGATGTGAGTATTGTTAAGGAAGCACCTAATTACCAACAACGCTAGAAATCGCCTCATAAATGTATTTTATGCTTTTATACTTCGTTTTCGATTTACTCAAATACTCATGTACTAACATGTACACTGCGTTTTTCGTAAATCTCAGGCCTCGTCTAAAACCAAAAATCCTATTTTTGAGATGATTTCCAGAAAAAAGCTTTTGATTTCATCATTAATATCTCTAACGAAGAACACTTTTTTATGAACAATAAGAATAAATCGCTAATCTCCGATAAGCTGTTGGTGCTAGATTATGGTTCTCAGTACACACAGTTAATCGCGCGCAATCTTAGAGAAATAGGTGTTTATAGCGAAATCTATGCCTGGGATGTTGAGCCGGAATCAATATCAGCTTTTAACCCAAAAGGCGTCATCCTTTCGGGCGGACCGGAAACAGTCACGGAATACACATCTCCGTTTATTCCTGAAATTATTTTTAACCTGAATGTGCCGGTTTTGGGAATTTGTTATGGCATGCAGGCCCTGGCCGATCATTTCGGTGGCAAAGTGGCAAACAGTGATAAACGGGAATACGGACATGCCAATGTTGTATTTGAGCGGCATAACCTATTGACCAAGGATTTGTTATTAGAGGGCCATTCAACATTGGATGTGTGGATGAGCCACAGTGATAAAGTCGTTGAGTTACCCAAAGATTTTGAAAAACTGGCATCAACGGCAAATGCCGAAAATGTTGTTATTAGTCACAAAGATAAACTGATTTTTGGTTTACAGTTTCACCCAGAAGTGACCCATACACAACAAGGGCAAACTTTAATAAGACGTTTTGCAGTGGATATTTGTAAATGTCAAACGCGCTGGAATGCGGGTAATATTATTGAAAATGAAATTGCAAAAATTAAACAGCAAGTCGGCGATGATCAAGTCATTCTGGGGCTCTCTGGTGGTGTTGATTCCGCCGTAGCGGCAGCCTTGTTACACCAGGCAATCGGCGATCAGTTAACTTGTATATTCGTTGATCATGGTTTGTTGCGTTTGAATGAAGGTGACGATGTAATGGCCGTGTTCAAGCAACAATTAGGCGTGAAAGTAAAGCGGGTAAATGTGCAAGATCAATTTTATAATGAATTAAAGGGTATCAATGATCCTGAGCAAAAACGCAAGATTATCGGTCGTGAGTTCATCAAAGTATTTGAATATGAAGCCAATCAGCTTAAAGACGCGCGGTGGTTGGCACAAGGCACGATTTATCCAGATGTGATTGAATCTGCCGGCTCCAAAACGGGCAAAGCCAAGGTTATTAAATCGCATCATAATGTCGGTGGCTTGCCTAAAGAGATGGGTTTAAAACTGGTTGAGCCATTGCGGATGTTGTTCAAGGATGAAGTACGTAAAATTGGTGTTGAACTGGGTCTGCCCCACGATATGGTTTATCGTCATCCATTTCCGGGACCTGGTCTTGGTGTGCGTATTCTGGGAGAAGTAAAGCCTGAATATGTATTACCGTTACAAAAAGCAGACGATATCTTTATCAAAGCACTCAGAGAGCATAATCTTTATGATCAGGTCAGCCAGGCGTTTGCTGTGTTTTTGCCAGTAAAATCAGTGGGGGTAGTGGGGGACAACAGAGCTTACGAATATGTCATTGTTTTACGTGCTGTTGAAACTGTCGATTTCATGACGGCGCATTGGGCCCGGCTTTCGCATGAATTTTTATCTGATGTATCCCATAAAATTATCAATCAAGTTAGTGGAATTAGCCGTGTGGTTTACGATATTTCGGGGAAGCCGCCGGCAACTATTGAATGGGAATGATTCTCTAGCACCGATGTTATTATGGAAAGCATGGAGTGCTTATCCACAATCTAGTAAATATTAAGGGGAGTTAAGTGAGTTTTAAATGATATGGCCAGCGATTGTTATAAAATAAATTGGACTTTGTAGGTTATGAGTTCCACTGACCGCTTTTGGATGCTCCATGCGTTAAAACTGGCGCAGCATGCTGCAGAAATAGGAGAAGTACCGGTAGGCGCAGTATTGGTCAAGGAGAATGAAATTCTAAGTGAAGCCTGGAATCAGTCGATTAGTGATAATGACCCCACCGCACATGCAGAAATATTGGCGCTTAGAAAAGCGGCATTAGTTGAACAGAATTACCGTTTGCCCGATACGACATTATATGTGACGTTAGAACCGTGCTTAATGTGCTACGGTGCTTTAGTCAATGCGAGAGTAGGGCGTTTGGTTTATGGTGCCGGTGACTCAAGATTCGGTGTCGTTAACAAAGTCGATAGATTGGTATTTAATCACCAACTCGAAATAACATGTGGAATCCTTGAAGAGGATTGTGCTGAGCTACTCGCAGACTTTTTCAAGCAAAAGCGTAAACACAATCCCACAGACTAGATATTGCTGAATAGATAAATTTGCTATACCCTAAGCAGCCTTTCGGAGAGGTGTCTGAGTGGTTGAAAGAGCACGCCTGGAAAGTGTGTATACGTTAATAGCGTATCGGGGGTTCGAATCCCCCTCTCTCCGCCATATACTTATCCGATATGAAAAGCAGTGCAGTATCCATAAAATTAGAACGAAACCGACTACTTTAACTCCAAGAAAGCAGAATCTCAGTTACCCGATAATAGAACGAAGACCAGAAAAGCAGTGCAGTAACCACTTATTTATAACTAAACCGACAACTTTAAATCCAAGAAAGCAGGGCTCTACCCACTTAACGGGGGATAGGATTCATTAGACACGATTGATAATACCATCCCATCCACATTGGGTTAGTACTCTCAATCGATAATTTTCAAAATTTCTAAATCCGTAAGCGCGTCTTGTCATCATTTCCATTTTGGTATGGAAGCCTTCAGTAATTCCATTTGTTTTGCTGAATCGCCACATGGCGACAATGGGTTCGAGCCAAGCGGTTAATGTTTTAGCCAGTGTACGCAAAGGGCTATCTTTGAAGTACTCTAACAGTTGCATGAGTTTTGGTAGTTTTCTTCCGGCTCTTGAGGCGTTAAGTGTTTTTAATAGCATCAGTCGAACAAGTTTTTGTTTAGTCCGATAGATGGCCCGTAGCACCGGATATTGGTCTAGATAGCTCATTAAATTGTGATGTTGCTCCTGTTTCAAATGCCATTGATGACGACGCATTAAACTGATCAAGCCCCGATTTTTTCTACCTTCAGGGTCATGCTGAGCCCAAAGTTTAAGGAAGTGTTGGTTGATTAATCTAATAACATGGAACCGATCAGAGACGATGATAGCGTTTGGGAAGTACTTTCGCGCGATATTACGATAGGTTTCAGATAAATCCATGACCACGACTTTGACGTTGTCACGGCCCTTTAAGCGTTGTAGATATTGGCGCAATGACGGTTCTGAGCGCCCCAGTTTAACGTCAAAGACTTTGTGATTTTTGAGATCGACGAAGGTGGTGGCAAATCCTGTTTTAGAACTTATCCGACCGGTGCCAGTCTCGCTATTTCAGCGCCGATTGATGTGCTTTATACAGCAACGGAAGTGAATGAATGGTGTTGGGGACAGTGCAGTAGATCATTTGACTACACAAGAAAACCCGGATTTCGAACGTGCAGCCGAAAAGTTTAAGCGATTAATTGCAGAAGAAGCTAATCCTGATGTTATTGGAATTCAGCAATATGCTGTCAGTAACAATATTCCTTTTCTACGAGATGATGACGAAATATCTTTAGGCTTGGGTCGTTTAAGTCAAACCTGGTCGGTTGAATCCTTGCCTGATATAACTGACTTGGATGCATCCTTATATGGATCTATCCCGGTTGGTCTGATAACCGGTACAAACGGCAAAACCACGTCAACCAGACTGGCATCGCACATTGTGCAAACCGCAGGTTTGAATGCGGGAATCAGTTCTACCGATTGGATTGCCGTCAATGACGATATTATCGACCGAGGAGATTATTCCGGCCCGGGCGGAGCGCGCAGTGTATTACGTGATAAGTGGGTCGATGTTGCCATTCTGGAAACGGCGCGAGGAGGATTACTGAGACGGGGTTTGGGTGTTAACAGAGCTAATGCGTCGTTAATCACTAATATCGCAGAAGATCACATGGGTGAATTCGGTGTGCAAACCCTGGATGAACTTGCGGATGTGAAATGGATAGTCTCGTCGGTCTTAACTGGTCAAGATAAATTAATCTTGAATGCTGATGATCCATGGCTCGTAAGCAGGGCGAATAAATCAGACTTGGATGTAGCCTGGTTTTCATCGGATCCCGACAATTCATTGGTAAAAGAAAATAGTAGTAATTCAAAATGGGCTGCTACTGTTGAAAAAAAGCAGCTTGTCGTTTTCGCAGGAGGTCAAAAGCATGGGTTGTTGGATATATCTGATGTGCCGATTACTCTGGATGGAGCCGCTGTTCACAATGTTCAAAATGCCCTTGGTGTTGTGCTGTTTGCACATGCCCTGGGTATTTCTCTTGCAGATATCAAGGCGGGCTTAAAATCATTTTCGAATTCACAAAATCCCGGGCGCTGTAATCTATTCGATATTAATAGTGCGAAGGTGATAGTCGATTTTGCCCATGATCCACACGGTATGAATGCGTTTATTTCGGTGGCCAGAAATTTACCTGCAAAGCGAAAACTATTGGTCAATGGTCAGGCCGGCGATCGCTCTGACGAAGACATTAAGCAACTTGCTAGAGCGTCAATTGATGGTGTCCAATTTGATAAAGTGATTATTAAGCTAATGGAAAAGTATAATCGCGGCAGACAAACGGGCGAGGCAGCCAATATCTTGAAATAGGAATATATTAATAACGGTATTGATGAAAGTAAAATCAATTTGGTTGAAAAGGAACTCGATGCGGTGAGACAGGCGTTAGACTGGGCGCAACCCGGTGATTTGTTGATTCTATTAATCCACGAAAACCGCAACGAAGTCTTGCAATTATTAACAAAGCTACAAAGCCAAAACTAAATCTCAACTCAAACAGTATTGTGCAGATTGTTTTCGATGCGTTGATGCAAAGGGCTGGTTCGTGGAAAATGAGCGCGCAAAAATTCCATTTGATCCGCCAAAATACGCTTCTTTTGTAAAAAAATGAATTCCGCATGATTGGGGGTGAATGGAATCGCCAATAATTTCATGCCGGCTTCTTCAGGGCGGTTACCGCCTTTATGTTGGTTGCAACGCTTGCATGCAGTAACACAGTTATTCCATTCATCTTTGCCGCCTCTGACAATAGGCGTGACATGGTCGCGTGATAATTCATAATCCGGGAATTTCATTCCGCAATACAAGCACAAATTAAAATCTCGCTGAAACAGAGCCGGATTGCTCAGCGGCGGTGTGTAATTTTCTCTGAGTTTATTTTTGGCAAAAATACCGCCATGTGTGGCGATGATTGAGTTAACTTGAAGTTCACTGCGTTCTCCGGTTTTTGCATTAATACCACCATGTAATTTTAAAAGGTCGCTGCCGCATTCATACAACACCACCCCGAGATAATAATATTTAACAGCTTGTTGGAAATTAATCCATTCAAGCGGTAAGCCCGAAGCATCGGTTCTGAGAATGGGTTGGTTTAATTTTGTCATCATCTTCATATATCCTTCGCCCTGTTAGTAGGCTAGGGAGCGCATAGCATAATAAAAACTTATACGAAACAGAAGCTTATGAGTAATAGATATCTATGTTAAAATCCAGAATCTTGCTTGTTATACTAACAGTGAGATCGTAACTCTTTTAGCATGCTCACAAGTTCTAATCGCAGCGGTTGCGCCTGTTCGAAAAATAGCTTCTGATGTTTAATGTATTCAGCTTTGCCTGCTGCAGTTTCAATTTTGATAGCAGGTAGATCACAGAATTTATTTATATTATAAGGACTAGCCCGCATATCAATTTCGCGAATTTCTAGCGCTAAAACAAATACTTTAGCAATTAGCTCGCTAGATATCCAGGGATGAAACTTATAAGCCCAGCGGTACAAATCCATGTTGGCGTGCAAGCATCCCGGTTGCTCGTTTGTCGGTATGTTATCTCTTTTTAATTTGGTTTTATTAAATTTTAGCGCTGCATTTGAGTAAAAGCGGTAAGCATCATAATGAGAGCATTGCACAGAGTGTTGTTCAACAACTTTTCGAGTTTGATCGTGTTTTAACCTTAGTGTCAGTGCTTTATGTCTAATGTCGTTTTTTTTCATAGACCATGCACCATTCATGTAAGCCGAAACAATTAAACTGAGGTTTCCGGTTAAGTGTCTGTTCGAGTAAATTAATCACCCAGTCTAGTCCGGCAATCCGCTCACTTGGAAATGACGTTGGGTCGACGAATACGCCAGTTTCATCGAAATTAAATTCTTTTCTATTACTAAACTTCCTAGCTTTTTTACCAAGCAAATAAGTACCTATGCCAGGGGTCCAATCAAGCAGCTTGGACGGTTTAAAATGATAATAGTCAAACAGAAAATCAATGATAGGATGTTTTTCTCCGTTGATACGGCGTTGTCGATGCGCTGCAACAATTGGGTTTAGCTGTTCATATATTTCCGATTCTTGTTGCAGCCAGACCTTTTCTTCAAGATAAGCACTGTGGTCTAATACGGGTGCAGTTAAATATGATTTGCGAGCAGCCTTCATTCAGCTAATGCGATTTACAATGTGAGATCATTATTAAAACATAACCAAAACATAAAGCCCAACTACGAATGAATATTGTTTTTTGTGCCATTGTTTTTATTGCCTTTTTAACAACAGCTTACAGGCAAATTAGCTGGGCACCTGTCAGTGCCGATGAAGTTGCCCCGATGCAGGCACTAACCGTGGGCATGATTGATTCTGCCAAATCCTCGGTTACTTTGGCATTGGGTCTTATCGGCGTAATGGCTTTATTCCTGGGTTTGATGAAAATAGCCGAAGCTGGTGGACTGCTAAAAATTATTGCGCGAATAGTTCGGCCTTTGATGACGCGATTATTTCCAGATGTTCCCGCTGAACACCCGGCAATGGGAGCGATGATAATGAACATCTCCGCCAATGTTTTAGGTCTTGGCAATGCGGCCACTCCATTTGGTATTCGCGCCATGCAGGAGCTGGATAAGCTAAACCAGCAAAAGGGCACAGCAACCAATGCAATGTGTTTATTCCTGGCCATTAATACTTCCAGTGTAACCCTGTTGCCAACAGGTGTCATTGCCTTGCGTGCATCCGCAGGCTCGGCTGATGCGGCTGGCATAATGCCGACAACATTGTTTGCTACGATTTGCTCCACTATTGTTGCTATCAGTGCTGCAAAACTTTATCAACGCTTTACCGAGGTTCCGGTTGTCACGCCCGTGCAATCTGACAGCAAGGTTGAAATAAATTCAGAAGATCAATTAGAGCTTGCTGACGCCGAACACGGTTACCCGAGTTGGGTCGGTTTTATTGCGCTGCTGGTAGTAATTTCCCTGATTCCATTGACATTAATTTATGGTTCGCAAATCAGCGCCTGGGTGGTGCCAAGCTTGATGGTTGGATTTTTGCTGTTCGGTGTCGTCAAAAAAGTGCCGGTTTACGAAACATTTGTGGAAGGTGCCAAGGAAGGTTTTGAAGTAGCGGTGAGGATTATTCCTTATTTAGTCGCAATTTTAGTTGCCGTGGGTATGTTAAGAAACAGCGGTGCATTGGCGGTCATTACCCAGGCGATAAGTTCTGTAACCGCAAGTTTTGGTCTTCCTGGAGAAGCCGTGCCAATGGCCTTGTTAAGGCCTTTGTCAGGCTCTGGTGCTTATGGTGTTATGGCTTCGATAATAGAAGACCCGGCAATCGGGCCGGATAGCTATACCGGCTATTTAGTATCGACATTGCAAGGTTCAACCGAAACCACTTTTTATGTATTGGCTGTTTATTTTGGTGCAGTACAAGTGCAGCGAGTTCGACACGCATTAGCGGCAGGGCTAACCGCAGATTTAGCTGGTATTATTGCTGCCGTTGTAATTTGCAGCATATTGTTTGCTAACGTCGTCTGAT
>CBDCFC010000002.1:0-99435 GCA_965215945.1 Arenicellales bacterium
GGGCATGCAAAATTGCCAGACTCTGCTTTGGCTGTTTCACTACCGCGCAGCAAAATAAAAATCCAAGGGAGAAAAATCATTTTCCAGGCGCACGCTGGATGCGTTTGGTCACATGCCGAAAAAAAGCACCTGACCAAAAAACCGAGATCGAGACATTGCATTTGAGTTGGTCAGATCAGGAGCGACTACAAAAAATGGATTTTGAAACCATGAGTACTGAGGAATATTTTCAGGCGCAAAAACAATTAGAAAAAATGAAATTGACGTTTAGGCCTGTGCGATCAAGGCGTTTTAAAAAAACAACTCAGATAAAGAAAGTTGACTTTCGCAAAACACTCAAGCAAAGCAGCAAATACAACCTCGAAATAATAGATCTCAGATATAAAAAACCGAGGATGTATTATCCGCCGCTGATTGTGTTTATAGACATCTCCGGCTCAATGAGCCGATATTCGCAAATCATGTTGCAATTCGCTTATTTGTTAAACACAGTTCGAGACCGTTGTCCATGTGTTTTTATTTGCCACTCAATTGACAAATATTACTAATCAATTACACAATCGTGACATTGACCAGGCATTGTCAAACATCGGGCATGGGGGTTAGTGACTGGAATAGTGGAACCAGAATTGGTGAATGTATAAAGTATTTTAATAACAATTACTTAAAACGTATAGTTAATAGTAATTCTAAAGTATTATTTGTAACAGATGGACTCGATCGAGGTGATCAGGATTTATTTGAAAAACATATCTCACGGTTGAAACGATCTTGCAAAACATTAATTTGGTTAAATCCATTGCTGCGATATGATGAGTATCAACCGAAAACTAAAGGTGCGATTACTTTGTTGCCACACGTCGATAAGATATTACCGATTCATAACCTCAATAGCCTTGAACAGCTGATTAATTTTCTGCATCTAAATATTAACAAATCAATCAGTAGGGCCGCCTGAAATGGACGATTCACTAAAAGTAATGAAACAAGCACTTGAGTGGTGCTCAAATGGGCGCAACGTTGCATTAGCGACTGTCATCAAAACATGGGGATCAGCACCTCGTCGAGTTGGCAGCATGATGTGCATCGACACTGAGATGCAGTTTGAGGGATCTGTTTCCGGCGGTTGTGTGGAAACAGCCGTCATTGATCAAGCGATAAATTCAATAAAAACTGGGCAAGCTCAATTGCTTGAATTTGGCGTAAGCAATGAACAGGCCTGGGGAAGTGGGTTTAGCCTGTGGCGGAAAGATTGAAGTTTTTGTACAACCGATGACAGATCAAGCTGGCCAGCAGCTAACTGAGTTAATCGAGTTGAATGCCCAACATGAGCCAGCCTTGTTAATTAGCGAACTTGTCCCGCAAAGCAAATTCGACACAATTACGATTAATGAGATTAAGCATCATCCCGCCTTATCCGAGTCTCATAAAAAATTTGCTGAGAATTCGCTAAAACAGGATCGTCCGCAAATAATCGAGCTAGCTGAAAACCGATATTTTCTACATCCGTTTAATCCTGATTTAAATGTTTATATCGTTGGGGCAGTGCACATCACCCAACAACTTGTCCCAATCATCAATCAGTTGGGTTTCAATGTTCATGTTGTTGACCCTCGAAGCGCATTTGCTAACGAGCAGCGTTTTACTGACGTTAACCTGATTAAAAAATGGCCAAATCAGTTCTTTGTTGAGGCTGTTTTAAAACTATCGCTCAGCGATAATTGCATTAACGCACGATCCAAAATTTGATGATCCAGCGCTACAAGCCGCGCTCAAGTCTGATGCATTTTATATTGGTGCTTTGGGCAGCCGAAAAACACACGCAGCAAGAATTGAACGATTGCAGAAACTCGGTTTTGATGACACACAATTATCCAGAATACACGCGCCGATTGGCTTGGATATAAAAGCCAGCAATCCAACTGAGATTGCCTTGTCCATCGCCAGTGAGCTCATTCTTGAATTACGTAAAAGTGACTGATTCTTGCAACATTATTGCGATTGTTCTAGCTGCGGGCGAATCCAGAAGAATGGGAGAACTTAACAAATTATTGGTTAAGTTGAATAGAAAAACGTTGCTGCAGCATGTTTTGAGTAATCTAAAACAATCGGAAGTTGATGAAATTCTTGTAGTTACAGGCCACCAAAAAGAGAACGTTAAACAATCAATCGGACAATTCAATGTTCAATGTGTAGAGAACGATCAATACATAGATGGTCTGAGTTCATCTATAAAAATCGGTGTTGAAAGTCTAACCGGGCATACAGATGCAGTGTTGATATGCCATGGTGACATGCCTTTCGTCAACCCCATGACAATTAATAAGTTAGTAGATACATATATTGATAGAAGGCAAATTGTTATACCAAACTATAAGGGCCAAAAAGGTAATCCGTTAATCTGGCCAAAAGAATATTTCAATGATTTGACTAAACTATCTGGAGATAGTGGCGCTAGGCAAACTTTGGCTGACTACAAAAATAAAATTATTCAACTCGAAGTTAATGATGTCGGTATATTATTGGACATCGATGATCCCCAGACATTAGAATTTATGCAATCGAAATTTGATAAAGAGTAGGAGAAGCAAATGCAAATTGATGGAGAGTATGAGGTTCCCGCCGATGTGGATACTGTCTGGCAATCTTTAAATGATCCCGAAGTTTTAAAGCTTTGTATTAAAGGTTGCGAGAGTATTGAAAAATATCAGATACTGAATTTGCTGCCAAAGTCACCAGTAAGATCGGTCCAGTCAAAGCTAAGTTTGATGTCGATATTGAACTTACTAACCTTGAGCCGCCGCATAAATACACCCTGACTGGTGGTGGTAAAGGTGGCGTGGTCGGGTTTGCCAAAGGCAGTGCCGATGTTCAACTTCAACCCTGTGGCGACGGTACACAAATCAACTATCAAGCTGGTATCCAGGCAAGTGGAAAACTGGCACAGATAGGCTCAAGATTATTTGTCGGTGCTACCCGCAAACTCGCTGCAGAATTTTTTGATACTTTTCAACAATATTTATCTGGAAATCTTGAAGCTTCTTGAGTTGATAAAATTGCATTAAATCCCCATAAATAAGCGAAGTATAAGAGTTGTTTTTAGAGAAATTATTATGCGGATGGATAAATTAACATCGAAGTTTCAATTGGCTATCAGCGACGCCCAGAGTTTGGCTGTTGGGCGCGATCATCAATTCATTGAGCCGCTTCATTTGATGGTTGCCTTGCTGGATCAACAAGGTGGTACGGTCAGGCATATTCTCACTCAGTCGGGTGTCAATGTTAATCTGCTACGTTCGCAACTCGGCGACGCGTTGGATCGATTGCCTCAGGTCCAAGGTCAGGCTGGTGAAGTGCATGTCTCCAATGATTTGGGACGACTTTTGAATCTCACCGACAAGTTAGCGCAAAAGCGCGACGATAAATATATTTCCAGTGAGCTATTCGTGCTGGCCGCGATGGAAGACAAAGGTCAGTTAACGGAAATTCTAAATCATTGCGGTGCAAATAAAGAAGCGATTGAGAAAACCATTGATGATTTACGTGGTGGTGAGCAGATAAATGACCCCAATGCTGAAGAGCAACGCCAGGCATTGGAAAAGTACACCATTGACATGACTGAACGTGCAGAGCAGGGCAAGGTCGATCCGATCATTGGGCGGGATGATGAAATTCGACGTGCCATCCAGGTGCTTCAGCGTCGGACCAAAAATAATCCGGTGTTAATTGGTGAGCCGGGTGTGGGAAAAACCGCAATTGTTGAAGGGCTTGCGCAACGGATTGTCAATGGTGAAGTGCCTGAAGGTGTAAAAAATAAACGAGTGTTGTCTCTCGATTTAGGTTCGTTGTTGGCTGGGGCAAAATTTCGAGGTGATTTCGAAGAACGTTTGAAAGCAGTATTGACTGATCTTCGTAAGCAGGAAGGTCAGGTTATTTTATTTATTGATGAAATGCATACGCTTGTCGGTGCCGGAAAAGCTGAAGGTGCGATGGATGCGGGCAATATGCTTAAACCTGCATTGGCACGCGGTGAATTGCACTGTATTGGTGCGACTACACTAGATGAATACCGACAATATGTTGAAAAAGACGCAGCACTTGAGCGTCGATTCCAAAAAGTATTAGTTGACGAACCTTCTGTCGAAGATACGATTGCAATTTTGCGTGGACTTAACGAAAAATATGAGGTTCACCATGGGGTCGAGATTAATGACCCAGCTTTAGTAGCAGCGGCCACGCTTTCGCATCGTTACATCACTGATCGTAACCTGCCGGACAAAGCCATTGATTTGATGGATGAAGCGGCCAGCCGAATTCGTATGGAAATAGATTCAAAGCCTGAAGCCATGGACAAGCTGGATAGAAAATTAATTCAGCTCAAAATCGAACGTGAGGCGTTGAAAAAAGAAACTGATGACGCCTCAAAGAAGCGGTTGGAAACACTGGAGGGTGAAATTGAAGTACTCGAACGTGACTACAACGAACTCGATGAAATCTGGAAAGCCGAAAAAGCGGCGGTTCAGGGCTCGCAACATATCAAAGAAGAATTAGACCGGGCGCGCATGGAGATGGAAACAGCCCGCCGAGCTGGTGATCTTGCGCGTATGTCGGAACTTCAGTATGGTCGCATTCCGGAGTTGGAAAAGCAACTTGAAGCGGCTGATGAAGTTGAAAATACTGAGACCAAATTACTGCGCAATAAAGTGACAGAAGCCGAGATCGCCGAAGTGGTGTCGAAGTGGACGGGTATCCCTGTTTCCAAAATGATGGAAGGTGAGCGTGAGAAATTGCTGCAAATGGAAGAGCATATTCACAAACGTGTGATTGGTCAAAATGAAGCGATCAGTGCTGTGGCAGACGCAATACGCCGTTCACGGGCTGGGTTGTCAGACCCGAAACGCCCGTATGGATCATTTTTGTTCTTGGGGCCTACAGGTGTGGGTAAAACGGAATTGACTAAAGCGCTGGCAGAATTTTTATTCGACAGCGAAGAATCTTTAGTCCGTATCGACATGTCGGAGTTCATGGAAAAGCATTCGGTAGCTCGACTGATTGGTGCGCCACCTGGATATGTGGGGTACGAAGAGGGCGGTTATTTGACCGAAGCGGTGCGGCGTCGGCCCTATTCAGTCATTTTGCTGGATGAGGTCGAAAAAGCACACCCGGAAGTGTTTAATATTCTGCTGCAGGTGCTTGATGATGGTCGTTTGACTGATGGTCATGGCCGAACCGTGGATTTTAGAAACACCGTTATTATCATGACTTCAAATCTGGGTTCGACGGACATCCAGGAAAAAAATGATGAAGGCTATGAAGCGATGAAAGCCGCGGTTATGGAAATCGTTAAGCACCATTTCAGACCGGAATTTATTAACCGGATTGATGATTTAGTGGTGTTTCATCCGTTGTCACGCGAACAGGTCAGAATGATCGCAGATATTCAAATCAACAGTCTGCGCAAGCGTCTTGCGAGTCGTGATCTGAGGATTGAAGTGTCAGATCCGGCACTGGATAAAATTGCCAATGTTGGGTTTGATCCTGTCTATGGCGCCAGACCACTGAAGCGTGCGATCCAGGATTATCTTGAAAATCCATTATCAAAAGAAATCCTGTCCGGCACTTTTATTGAAGGTGACACAATAAAAGTAGACCTTGAAGACGATCAAATTAGTTTCGGCAAAGCACAATCTAAAGCTGCCTGATACAGCTCTTTGCAACATGGCGTAGTGGTATACTACGCCTAATTTTTTATCTGTCGGAGAGATAAACTTAATGAAGGCGATGATTTTAGCCGCTGGTAAAGGCACACGGATGCGTCCGCTAACCTATGAGCTTCCCAAGCCGATGATTCCAATATTGGGCAAACCGGTGATGGAGTATTTGATTGAGGAGCTATCCAAGCACGGGTTTAACCAGATTATGGTTAACGTCAGCCATTTGCCGATGCGTATCGAGCATTATTTCGGGGATGGGCGCCGCTGGGGAGTGGACATTGGTTATTCATTTGAGGGTCATATTGAAGAAAAAGAAATCATCTCGCAGCCCATTGGCTCGGCTGGTGGGGTTAAAAAAATCCAGCAATTCAGCCGTTTTTTTGACGATACTTTTTTAGTGCTGTGTGGCGATGCTTTAATTGATCTTGATCTGACCGCGGCAATTCGAAAACACTGGCAGTCGGGTGCCAAGGCCAGCATTGTCGTGAAAGAAGTGCCCCATGATCAGGTCAGCAATTACGGTGTGGTGGTTTGTAATGAAGACGGAGAAATTACTTCGTTTCAGGAAAAACCCAGCGAGCAAGAAGCGAAATCCAATTTAGTCAATACGGGTATTTACATTTTTGAACCCGAGATTCTTGATTTGATTCCTGAGAACAAAGCGTATGATTTTGGTAGTGAATTATTCCCGGATATTCTCGCCAATAACTTGTCGTTTTACGCTATAAATCAGCCTTTCTCCTGGATCGACATAGGTCAGTTGAATGATTACTGGGAAGCGACTCAGCAAATGATGTCAGGTGAGCTTAAGGACGTGGCCATGCCCGGCAAGCAAGTTCGACCTGGCATCTGGACCGGCATGAATGTCGATGTGGACTGGGATAATGTTCACATTGAAGGGCCAGTCTATATCGGTGCCAGTTCCAGGATTGAAGATGGCTGTGAAATTATCGGCCCGACTTGGATTGGCCATGGTTGCTATTTACAAAGCGGAGCGCGGGTAACCCGGAGTATTTTATTTGAACATACGTATGTTGGCTCAAGGGGTCAGCTATACGAGGCAGTTGTTTATGGTCAACGCTGCGCCGACAAAGACGGCAATAAAATCAAGGACGGTGATAAGGAGCTTGACTGGGTAACGGACGCACGTGAATCACATTATTATAAAAATAATGTG
The DNA here is from genome assembly GCA_965215945.1 of Arenicellales bacterium. Taxonomy (GTDB): domain Bacteria; phylum Pseudomonadota; class Gammaproteobacteria; order Arenicellales; family JAHEKD01; genus JAHEKD01. The sequence continues at coordinate 6,892 of CBDCFC010000002.1, forward strand.
ATTAACATTTAGCAACCGACGTGCAATTAGTTTGGTTAGAAAAATTTGATAAAAATCAGTTAGTCGAAATCTACGAGTTGTATAAAGAACAGTGGTGGACACAAGATCGTAGTTTTAACGAGTTCAAACAAATGCAGGCAAATACAGATCTGTTTTTTGCCTGTTACACAGATCACAAGCTAATCGGTTTTGCTAGGGTATTAACCGACACGATATTTAAAGCAATTATATTTGACTTGATCGTAAAGTCTGAATATCAATCTCAAGGTCTTGGGCGAATAATTTTAAATTATATTCTGAATCATCAAAAGTTGGAAAAGGTGAAGAGTTTTGAACTGTATTGTCCAGAACATATTGCATCATTTTATGAAAAGTCAGGATTTAAGCGCTCCGATTCGATTATTTTGCAAAAAAAGTGAGGTGTTTTAATGTGGGTATTAAAAATTGAAGACACTTCTGTTTGATCTTGGTGGCGTATTAGTCGACATCGACTTTCAACTGGCGTTTGATCGGTTTGAAAAGTTGAGTCGTCTTAACCATGATGAAATTAAAAATCGATTTCGAATGGACGAGGCTTACCGGCAACATGAGGTTGGAAAAATCGATTGGACTGAATATTCAGCTCACCTTCGCAATTTATTCCAATTAGATGCTAATGATGATGAGATAGCCATCGCCTGGAATTCGATCTTTAAGCACGAAATTACCGAAACGACTAATATAATCAAACAGCTTAGTGCTGATATCAATTGTTATATGTTTTCCAATACTAATTTAACTCATTACAATTTCTGGAGTAATAAATATCCGCAAGTCGTGTTTTTATTTAGGCAGATTTTCATATCACCAGAACTGGGGCTAAGAAAGCCAGATATTTCAGCATTCGAGGCGATATCTCAATCTACAAATTATTCATTAAATGATTTTGTATTTTTCGATGATACCGAGGAGAATATTGATGGCGCAGTTAATGCTGGCATGGATGCAGTATTAGTCAACAGCCCTCATGATGTAATTCTAAAATTGAGAAAGCTTGGTTTAATTCGAAATTAATTTCTAGATATTAGAGCCTATCTCATCAACCCGTGCCGGGGCCTGAGAAAGATTCCCACATACCGGATCGAGTCCAGCACTGGATCAGGTCCAGCACAGGTTCCAGCTAGAATCTCCTAAAACTGTTCGGGCACTGGCAATTATTCGAAGTGATACAGTGCGGATTACTTCGGCCTGTTTCACCGGGAAATGAAGTAGGTATCAAGGAGATCCCGGCTCCCCGGATCAAGCCTGTGCTGTACTTGATACAGTATCCGGAGCAGGCTTAGGCCGGGATGACGCGAGACTTAATAATCATAGATTCTCACTCAACAAACCATTCACTCGTTTCACATAAGAACTCGGATCATTAAGCGGTGCACCTTCGCTTAAGGCAGCCTGGTCGTATAATACATTGGCCCAATCCTCAATTTTATCTTCCTTATCCTTGAGATTAACCAGAATAGGGTGTTCAGCGTTGATTTCGAGAATGGGTTTGCTATCAGGTGCATCCTGTCCCATCGCCTTCAGCAATCTTTCCATATTTCCGCCGAGATCGTGCTCATCAGCTACAAGACAAGCTGGTGAGTCAGTTAAGCGTTGACTCAGGCGCACATCTTTGGCTTTGTCTTGAAGTGCTTTTTTAAATTTTTCAATCAATTCAGAAAAATCCTTTTCCTGTTCTTTGGCTTTTTCCTTGTTGTCATCGGTTTGCAACTCATCCAAGTCAGCGCCTTTAGCGATAGACTTAAGCGGCTTGCCATCGTATTTATGCATGTGCGCCACCAGCCACTCATCGACCGGGTCGCTAAGTAACAGCACTTCAGTGTTGTTCTTCTTGAATAATTCCAGATGTGGGGAGTTCTTGGCAGCAGCATGAGATTCAGCAGTCAGGTAATAAATTGATTTTTGTGATTCAGGCATACGAGAAACGTAGTTTTTAAGTGACACAGTTTGTTTTTCGTTGCTGTTATTTGTGCTGGAGAACCTGAGCAACTCGAGCAGTAGGTCTTTATTTTCAAAATCTTCGACCACACCTTCTTTCATCACGCGGCCAAATTCGTCCCAGAATTTTTGGAATTCATCCGGTTTTTTCTCTGCTATTTTTTTGATCTCGCCCAAGATTTTTTTAACAGAAGCGCTTTTGATTTTTTGAATCGCCTGATTTTTCTGTAACATTTCGCGTGACACGTTTAATGGCAGGTCACTGGCGTCCACTAAGCCTCGTACGAATCTCAGATAAGAAGGCATTAAATGTTTAGTATCATCCATGATAAATACCCGGCGCACGTAAAGTTTGATTCCAGTTTTTCGATCTCTATCCCACAAATCAAAAGGCGCTTTGGAAGGGATAAAAAACAAAGAAGTATATTGCTGTTTGCCCTCAACATGATTGTGCAGCACCGACAACGGTTCTTCAGGATCGTAGGTCATGGAGGTATAAAACTGGTTGTATTCGTCTTTTTTAATTTCTCTTTTTGCTCTGGCCCAAAGAGCAGTGCCTTTATTAACCGCTTCCCATTGTGGTGCTTTATCCTTTGATTTTTTCTCATCATCCTCATCATCGGCTTTAGGCATATAAATCGGCAGGGAAATGTGTTCAGAATATTTAGTGATGATGTTTTTCAAACGATAATCATTCAAGAATTCATCTTCTGCCTTTTTCAATTTCAGAGTGATAGTCGTGCCGCGTTCTTCCACATCGGCCGTTTCAATCGTATATTCGCCCTGGCCATTTGATGACCAAATTACACCTTCGCTGGCATCTGCGCCGGCCTTGCGAGTTGTAAGCGTCACCTGCTCGGCAACCATGAAAATAGAATAAAAGCCAACCCCGAATTGACCGATTAATTTTGCATCCTTGGATTTTTCTCCGGTTAATGAATCGAGGAATTTTTTAGTTCCGGAACGGGCAATCGTGCCGATATTTTCAATCACCTCATCATGACTCATACCGATGCCATTATCCTTGACAGTAATGGTCTTTTTCTTTTTATCAAAACTAACATGCACAGCAAGTTCATCGTCATCGTTTAACAAATCGGCATTGGTGAGTGACTCGTAACGCAGTTTGTCACATGCATCTGAGGCATTTGAAATTAATTCTCGTAGGAATATTTCTTTTTCGCTATAAAGCGAGTGGATCATTAGTTTTAATAATTGATTAACTTCAGTTTGAAATCCGTGTGTTTGTGCTTCAGACATTTATTACTCCAAAAGTGTCAAAATTTCATCTGTGTCTATTTGCGGTTAAATCGCCTTGATTTCAAGCACTAATCCAATATTTCTGATTGACTCTATGGGGTACAATACGTAACATTGCCGACCCGATTTAATGTAACCGTGAACGGGGCATAGCGCAGTCTGGTAGCGCACCTGCTTTGGGAGCAGGGGGTCGGAGGTTCGAATCCTCCTGCCCCGACCAGTTCAAGGTAAATCGGAAAAGTGCGCCCGTAGCTCAACTGGATAGAGCAACGGCCTTTAAAGAGCAATGTGAATTGCTGTTAGGAGCCTTTATAGGGAAACGCAAACCTATAAAGTGGACGGTACCATATCGGGGAAACCTTAACAGTTCGGCTGATGGCAATCCCGAGGAAACTTACAGTTGCCTGTGTGTTGATCATTGATGGTCGGCCTTATTGTAATATCGATCGCATGATTCAACACCATACTAAGTGTAAAGGTGACTTAGGAGTTTTGAAGGCAAGGTGTGACCTTTATCAAAAAGGCTATATTGTGCTTACACCTGATACCGAACATGCGCCATTCGATTTGGTAGCATGGAAGGAAGGTTCTTTTAGGACTATTCAGGTTAAATATAGAGAAGCCAATAAGGGCAGACTTGAGGTTCAATTCAGATCTTGTTGGGCAGATAAAAATGGAACTCATATGGTTCCGGTGGATAAATCGGTAGTCGATTTATTTTGTATCTATTGCCCCGACACTGATCAATGTTATTATTTGAATCCGGGTGAATTTGATAAATCAGTGACACTGAGGGTAAAAACTCCAAAGAATGGTCAGAAGCAAGGTATTAATTTTGCTAAAGACTATTGTGAGGTTCCGTAGAGACTATACGTATCGTACCTGAAATGGTAAAGAGATAGTCCAGACCACAAACCCGTCACTAAACTAGTGACGGGGCAGTGAAAACTGTAGCTGGTAAGCTAAGCCGTAGGTTACAGGTTCAAGTCCTGTCGGGCGTGCCAGTTTATTAGCGCTCGCGTAAGCGACAGAATACCATGGGCTTGCCCGTGGATGAATGAGTGTATATAGATTGAACATCGCGCCGGGTAGCGGGGCGATGTTCATCGGATCAGCCCAAATGGGCTGTTACGATAAGAGCCCCGGGTTTGCCGGGGGAATCTATTTGAATATTAAAATGGTGGGCGTAGCTCAGTTGGTAGAGCTCCGGATTGTGATTCCGGCGGTCGTGGGTTCGAGCCCCATCGTCCACCCCATTCAGCCTTGGCGTTTATATAGCCGTATTCTCCATAATAAGTAGCCCTCAGTGAAAAATCTGGCTAGAATACGCGGTTTGCGTGCGAGTGTGGCGGAATTGGTAGACGCGCTGGATTTAGGTTCCAGTGGGGCAACCCGTGAGAGTTCGAGTCTCTCCTCTCGCACCACTATTTCTAATTTAATCTCAAGAGATACATATAAAACATGCAGGTTTCAGTTTCCGACAATGCTGGATTACAGCGGCAAATGACCGTGACTTTGCCCGCTCAAGAAATTGAGCAGGAAGTGAGCAAACGATTATCCAAACTTCGTAAAACCGCCAAGCTTCCTGGATTTAGACCTGGGAAAATCCCAGCCAGCGTGATCGATAAAAAATTTGGTAACGATGTGCTTAACGAAATAGCTAATGAGATGATTAATCGCAGCTGCATCGAAGCGTTGACCGAACAAAAAATCGAACCCGCCACTCGGCCAAATATCGAACCTAAAGATATAACACGAGGACAGGACATTGAATATACCGCAACGTTCGATGTGTTTCCTTCTGTGGAAAAAACAGATTTGGCAGGCATCGATATTGAAAAACAAAATTGTGAAATTTCGGATGAAGATATCGATAACACTATAGATACAATTCGCAAACAGCGATTAAATTGGACTGAATCTAAGGCATCGGCCAAAGAAGGTGATCGAGTGACCATTGACTTTAAAGGTACTATTGATGGCGAAGCTTTCGAGGGTGGTGAGGCCAGCGATTATCCTGTTGTTATAGGTGAAGGATCACTATTAGAGGATTTTGAAACAGGTATGGTTGGACTAAAAAGTGGTGAAACAAAAACTATAGATGTCACTTTTCCTGACGATTATCCGGCAGAAAACTTGGCGGGTAAAACAGCACAGTTTGAGATTAGCGCAAAGAGAATAGAAATATCTGAACTTCCGCAACTTGATGAGGAATTTATTAAATCACTAGGTATCGAAGACGGACAAGAGCACAGTTTTCGTGATCAAGTGAAAGAAAACATGCAGCGTGAAGTTGATAACCGGATTCGATCCGCTATTCGTGAGAATGTATTTAAAGCCCTATCAGAAAATAACGAGGTTGATTTGCCTGGTCAGTTAGTCGAAGATGAAGCACAGCTTATTCACCAAGCCAACATGGAACAAATGAAAAAACAGGGCCTGGATGAGTCGCAAGTCAACATCAAAGATGAAGAGGTTAAAGAAGAAGCAGCCAAGCGTGTAAAGCTGAGCATGATTGTGCGTGAAGTGATTACGGCCAATGAAATCAAACTTGAAAAAGAAATGCTGCAAAACAAGTTAAATGAAATGGCTCAGACTTACGAAGATAAAGATGCCTTTATCAGATGGTATACGCAAGATCAACAGCGTATGCAGCAACTCGAATCTACGGTACTGGAAGAGCTCGTAGTGGAAAAACTGTTAGAGACAGCGCAAGTAGTCGAAAAAACTGTTTCTTTTAGTGAACTTATGGATTTAGATTAAGACTCAAATAAGAGAAGACTATGAATCAAAAAACCGACAGCTCCAGCATTGATAACCTCGGCCTTGTGCCCATGGTGATAGAAACAACCGGTCGTGGTGAAAGAGCATTTGATATTTACTCGCGCCTTCTGAAAGAGCGGGTTATTTTTCTGGTTGGCCAGGTCGAGGACAATATGGCTAATTTGGTTGTAGCCCAGTTGTTATTTTTAGAGTCAGAAAATCCGGATAAAGATATCCACCTTTATATTAATAGTCCGGGCGGCGTAGTGAGTTCTGGCATGGCGATTTATGACACCATGCAATTCATCAAGCCCGATGTCAGCACGGTCTGTATTGGTCAAGCAGCCAGTATGGGGGCGGTATTATTAACCGGCGGTGCTGAGAAAAAGCGTTTTGCCTTACCGAATTCGAAAATCATGATTCACCAGCCTCTTGGTGGCTTTCAAGGTCAGGCAACAGATATTGACATTCATGCGCGGGAAATTTTGCGTATGCGTGAGGAACTCAATAATATATTTGCCAAACATACCGGTCAGAATGTTGATAAAATTAAGCAAGATACCGAGCGCGATAATTTTCTCAATAGTCAAGAAGCGGTTGAATATGGTTTGGTTGACGAAGTCATTGAGCATCGAGCTCAAGCACCTAAGGCCGATTAACCCAGGGCCGATTAGATGAAAAAAACTTGCAATCAGGGCCAAAACATTGCATCTTTACGAGTGACAGACACCATCGAGCACCATCATGGCAGATGACAAGCAGGACGATAAAGGCGAGAAGCTACTTTACTGTTCATTTTGTGGCAAAAGCCAGCATGAAGTAAATAAACTGATTGCCGGTCCATCGGTATTTATCTGTGACGAATGCGTGGATTTGTGCCAGGATATTATTCATACCGAAGAAAAAGATTCGACCACGAATCGCGAAGGCAAATCCGACTTCCCGGTTCCGCAAGAAATCCACGAAAGCTTGAATCAATATGTTATTGGGCAGATGAATGCCAAAAAAGTGCTTTCTGTTGCTGTCTATAATCATTACAAGCGGATTCAAAGCGATGATCAGTCCTCTGATATTGATATAGCTAAAAGTAATATTCTGCTGATTGGTCCTACCGGTTCAGGGAAAACGCTGTTAGCAGAAACCTTAGCCCGTCAACTGAATGTACCGTTTACGATTGCTGATGCAACGACGTTAACTGAGGCCGGTTATGTCGGCGAGGATGTTGAAAATATCATCCAGAAATTATTGCAAAAATGCGATTACGATGTTGATAAAGCGCAAATGGGCATCGTCTATATTGACGAGATTGATAAGATTTCTCGAAAAGCTGACAATCCTTCAATTACCCGCGATGTGTCGGGCGAAGGTGTGCAGCAGGCGCTATTAAAGCTGATAGAAGGCACTGTTGCCTCGGTACCCCCCCAAGGTGGACGTAAGCACCCACAACAGGAATTTTTACAAGTCGACACACGCAATGTTTTGTTTATTTGCGGTGGCGCATTTGCCGGTCTTGATAAAGTGATCCGCGAGCGCTCGGAAAAAAGCGGTATTGGTTTTGGTGCCGACATTAAAAGTAAAGATCAGGTCAAAAATATTGGCGAAACTTTGCAAACACTTGAGCCTGAGGATTTGATTAAATACGGATTGATACCGGAGTTTGTTGGTCGATTACCAGTGGTAGCAACATTGGAAGAATTAGACGAGGATTCCTTAATCGAAATTTTGGTTGAGCCGAAAAATGCATTGGTCAAACAATATCAAAAATTAATGCAATACGAGGGCGTTGAACTTGAAATTCGCGATGATGCACTAGCCGCCGTCGCGCAAAAAGCAATGCAACGAAAAACAGGTGCTCGAGGACTTCGTTCTATTCTAGAAAATGCTTTATTATCAACGATGTATGAATTGCCCTCAATGGATAATGTTAAGAAAGTTATTGTCGATTCAGGTGTGATTAACGAGGGCTCCAGGCCTTTGTTTATACTCGAAGATCAGCAGAAAAAAGTGGCTTCCTAACTCCACTATCAAAAGTTTGGTATTCTCTCCAGTTCGCCAGGTTACAAGACAAAGATTATAAATATTTATATCCACACGGATTGAGATATTATTGAATTAGCCCCATATTAAGGATTAATGTTAGTGGGGATTCTGAAGCCCAGAAAAATCCAGGAGTTTTATGAGCAATCAGTCTAGAGACTTATTAAACGATTTATATCCGGTTTTGCCATTGCGTGACGTGGTGGTATTTCCACACATGGTGATACCGCTTTTTGTTGGCCGCAAGAAATCAGTAAAAGCGTTAGAAAAAGCAATGGATACCGGCAAGCAGATTTTGTTGCTATCTCAGATTGATCCAGCCATAGAACAACCTAATGCTGAAGACTTATACACCACAGGGACAATTGCCAATGTACTGCAATTATTAAAATTACCTGATAATACAGTCAAAGTCCTGGTTGAAGGAGAAGCACGTGCGCATGTGGAGGATTTTGTCGAACATGATGAGTGCTTTATAGCACGAACTGTTTTCCCTGAGTTGATCCCTATTGATAGTCAGGAGGAAGAGGTTTTAATGCGTTCGGTGGTAACTGGATTTGATCAATATGCAAAACTAAATTCTAAAATTCCGCCTGAAATTTTGTCCTCTGTATCGGCGATTGATGATTCACACCGTTTGGCCGATACCATTGCCGCTCATTTGACACTAAAAGAGCTTGAGGAAAAACAAAAAATCCTTGAGATGAATGATGTACGTGAGCGCCTGGAATATATCCTCGGAGTAATGGAGGCTGAAATTGATCTGCTTCAAGTGGAAAAACGAATTCGTGGCCGCGTTAAAAAACAGATGGAAAAAAGCCAGCGCGAGTATTATTTAAACGAGCAAATGAAAGCCATCCAAAAGGAATTGGGCGAGATGGATGATGTGCCAAATGAAGTGGATGAGCTGGCCCAGAAAATCGAAGACTCGGGTATGTCAAAAGAAGCGAAGGAAAAGGCCGAGGCGGAGCTTAAAAAACTAAAAATGATGTCGCCGATGTCAGCCGAAGCCACTGTAGTACGTAATTATATTGACTGGCTTGTATCCGTTCCCTGGAAGAAAAAATCAGCAATCCGAAAAGATATAACCGGTGCTGAAAAAGTGCTTGATGAAGATCATTACGGTCTAGAGAAAGTTAAGGAACGTATCATTGAATACTTGGCCGTCCAGCAGCGAGCGAAAAAATTAAAAGGCCCGATCCTGTGTCTTGTCGGCCCGCCAGGCGTTGGTAAAACTTCACTCGGCCAATCTATCGCCCGTGCAACCAATCGAAAGTTTATCCGAGTAGCATTAGGCGGTGTACGTGATGAGGCGGAAATCAGAGGGCATCGGCGAACTTATATCGGCTCGATGCCAGGCAAAATCATTCAAAGTTTAAGTAAAGTTAAAACCCGAAATCCATTATTTATGCTGGATGAGGTTGATAAAATGTCGATGGATTTCCGTGGCGATCCATCATCCGCATTACTGGAGGTGCTAGATCCTGAGCAGAACAATAGTTTTGCCGATCATTATCTCGAGGTCGACTACGATTTATCCGACGTAATGTTTATTGCCACAGCAAATACCTTGAACATTCCTCCGCCATTGTTAGATCGAATGGAGGTAATTCGCTTATCCGGTTATACAGAAGATGAAAAACTTAATATCGCTAAACAATACTTGCTGGAAAAGCAAATCAAAAATAATGGTCTAAAGGACAAAGAACTAAAAATTAATGATGCAGCGATACTAGATATCGTTCGCTACTACACTCGTGAAGCAGGTGTGCGTAATCTGGAACGTGAAATTTCTAAAATCTGTCGAAAAGTAGTTAAGCAATTGCTTAAAAACAAACGCAAGAAAAGTTATCAGATTAATCCTGAAAACCTGGCCGACTATCTTGGTGTCAGGCGGCATCGTTATGGCATGGCCGAAACTGAAAACCAGGTTGGCCAAGTTACAGGTCTAGCCTGGACGGAAGTAGGTGGTGAATTATTGACAATTGAATCGGCCAAGGTCCCCGGCAAAGGTAAACAGAGTTATACAGGTAAACTTGGTGAAGTTATGCAGGAGTCTATCCAGGCGGCAATGACAGTAGTACGCAGCCGTTGTGACGTACTCGGTATCAGTGAAGACTTTTATCAAAAATTTGACCTGCACGTGCATGTGCCTGAAGGCGCTACACCCAAAGATGGACCCAGTGCTGGAATTGGAATGTGTACCTCGATTGTGTCGGCTTTAACTGAGATACCAGTTAAATCATCTGTGGCAATGACAGGTGAAATAACATTGAGAGGTGAGGTGCTTCCTATCGGTGGGCTTAAGGAAAAATTATTAGCGGCTCATCGCGGTGGTATTAAGATGGTGTTAATTCCCGATCAGAACCAAGAAGAGTTAAAAGAGATACCTGACAACGTGAAAAGCGGGCTTGAAATAATCCCAGTTAAATGGATCGATGAAGTGCTGGAGTTGGCGCTTGAGAGCTCACCATCGCCGCAAACAATTAGCGCTAAATCTAAAACCACTAAAAAATCGTCTAAGTCACAAAAGTCGCCAGCTCAAGTCCCAGCGAGGCATTAGAGCTGTTAACTTGAATTAATCCTGAAAATTAATTAGTTAAAGCTATTTCTAGAATAGTTATTTCTAGCTTGGCCAGCTTCTAATAAAAACAAGCGATTAAACAAACTTGTTAATTTGGCACTTTTAAAACATGCGTTTTTTTGTTAGAGACCTGCTAACTGAGGTGCCTTGACAGTATTGTGAGGCAGTTGGTATAACGATGCTGCGTTGCCATTAGTGGCTCGCAAAACCCTTTAAATTAATAAACAACAGAGGTAAATCCTTGTGAATAAATCTGAACTAATAGATAGCATTGCTGATAAAGCCGATCTTTCAAAAGCCGATGCAGGAAGAGCTCTGGATGCTGCTGTAGATAGTATTGTCGGAGCGTTAAAAAAAGGCGACAGCGTAGGCGTTGTCGGCTTTGGAACGTTTTCCGTTGGGCACCGTGCTGCACGCATGGGTCGTAACCCTCAAACCGGCCAAGCAATTCATATTAATGCCTCAAATGTGCCCAAATTTAAGGCTGGAAAAGCACTAAAGGATGCCGTAAACTAGCGCCTCCTCGCGGGGGGTGCTTAGCTCAGCTGGGAGAGCGACGGCCTTACAAGCCGTAGGTCGCAGGTTCGATCCCTGCAGCACCCACCAGAGCATTGTCTGCTAGAAAAGCGGGAGCGGTAGTTCAGTTGGTTAGAATACCGGCCTGTCACGCCGGGGGTCGCGGGTTCGAGTCCCGTCCGCTCCGCCATTATTGAAGAAAACTCTTAGAGTTAAGGATGTTCAAGGCGAGGAGAAATCCTCGCCATTTTTATTAGCGTTCGCGTAAGCGACAGACAACTACGGGCTTGGCCGTGGATGACTGAGTGTATATAGATTGAACATCGCACTTGTAACGAGCGCGATGTTCATTGGAGCAGCCCGAAAGGGCTTACGGTAAACACCCCGGGTTTAGCCAGATTTTAGTAAAAATATTGAGGTTCTGGCACAAGGCCGGGTTGTATTAATAATGTTTAAAGTTCCGGCACAAGGCCGGGTTGTATTGATAATGTTTAAGGCTCCGGCACAAGCCCGGGGGAATCTATTTGTGAAAAATTATGCTATCGACAATACGAAATAAAGCTACCAGCTTAATCTCTTATATTCTTATCGGGGCAATATGTTTATCATTTGCTCTGTGGGGAATCAATTCCTATTTTGAAGGAGCAGCCCAGGTAGACGTCGCCAGTGTCAATGGTGATGAAATCACCTATGACTATTATCAGAACCAACTGCGTGCCCGACAGCAACAAATGCGGCAGATGTTCCAGAATAATCTACCGGAAGGTTATTTTGAAACCCCGGCTTTTAAACGCCAAACTGTTGAGCAGATGGTCAATGAAGTATTACTTAATCAAATTATTGAGGATCGACGTTATACTCTCAACGATGGGGATCTGGCGATAAGAATTAAAGCCAATCAGGCCTTTCACACCGATGGTGAATTTGATGATGAGCGCTATCGTCGATTGTTGGCAAGTAACAATTGGACAGTGCAAACTTTTGAGAATTCTCAGCGTAGTCAAGGTGCTTTTGATTTGATTGAGCAGGCCTTAAGCAGCAGCTATCAAATTGATGATCAAGAACTAAACGATATTCTCAAGTTGCAAAAACAAAAACGCTATGCTGAGTATTTCATTGTTGAGACCAACAAGTTTGAACCTAGAATCACAGATGAAGAGATTCAAAAGCAATATGAAGACTTTGCTGATTTGTATAAAACCCAAGAGCAAATGAAAATAGATTATGTCGAACTTTCTGCTGAGCAACTGGTTGATGAACAGCCTTTGGAAGATGATGAAATCGCAACTTATTTTGAGGAAAATAAAACTGGTTTTTCCAAGCCGGAGGTGAGAAAAGCTAGCCATATTTTAATAAAGCCGGTGGATGATAGTGCTGAAGCCGATCAAAAAGCATTGCGGCGGGCTGCGGATATATTAGAGAATATAAATGCTGGCGAAGATTTTGCGGAATTAGCCAAGCAGAACTCAGATGATAAAGGCTCGGCTAACAATGGCGGCGATTTGGGTATCATCACTCCCGGGGTTATGGTGAAACCATTTGAAGAGGCGGTGTTTGCATTGCAGCAAGATCAAATCAGTGATCCTGTTAAATCTGAATTTGGTTACCACATCATAAAGCTGACAGAATTTACCCCAGAACAAATTCCGCCCTTAGAAGAGCTTAAGACCGAGATTGAAGAAAAGATTAAAAATGATCGGGCGGTGGAATTATTTGTTGAACAAGCTGAAACGTTTAAAAATTTGGTTTTTGAGTCACCCGAAAGTTTACAGCCAATCGCAGATGAATTGGGGTTGGAGATCGAAGAATCTGACTGGTTTACACGTTCTAACGGTGCAGGCGTGGCAAATGATGCAAATGTAAGGAATATGGCATTTAGTGATGTTGTCTTGCAGGATAATCTCAATGGTGATGCGGTCGAAGTTGGCGAAAACAAGCTCATCGCATTACGAAAAAATGATTACAAACCCTCTGAAGCCAAACCACTCGATCAGGTTAAGAGTCAAATAGAAATCTTGTTGAAAGGCCGTAAAGCTAAGGAAATGGCGGATCAAAAGGGTGAAGAATTATTGGCTCAACTGAAAGATGGATCATTAAAGCTAGAAGACATGGTTAAAGCACAAGAATATTCTTTGATTGATTTGGCTGAAACACGAGACGGGGCCCAGGCTGGTAGTGAACAGACCATTAGTCAAGCGGTATTTGAACAACCTAGGCCAAAAGATAATGAGCCTGTTTTCGGCGGTGTTAGCCTGGGTGAAGGTTATGCGGTTTATAGGCTCACTAAAGTTGAAGATATTAACGATACAGCGCTAGAGAAAATTGCCGAACAGGATCGCGCCGCATTAGCTTCAAATATGGAGCATCGTTTCGGTAGTGAGACGGCAAACAGTATCCTTGCATCACTGCGTGAACAAGCTGACATACAAATTTTTGAAGAAAACCTTTAGTCCATCGCTTGCAATACTTGAGCACTTAGACCAACAGTATTAAAGCCGGCATCAACATAGAGTATTTCGCCGGTTATTCCAGAAGCCAAATCTGAACAAAGGAATGCGGAGGCATTGCCGACTTCTTCAATGGTGACATTACGCCCTAGTGGTACTACTTTTTCATTGTGACTGAGCATTTTTCTAAAACTGCCTATTCCTGAAGCAGCTAATGTGCGAATAGGGCCGGCTGAAACGGCGTTGACACGAATTCCTTGCGGCCCTAGGGATTGAGCCAGATAACGAACATTGGCCTCAAGGCTGGCTTTTGCCAAACCCATTACATTGTAGCCAGGCATTGACCTGACAGCACCAATATAGGTCAGCGTTAATAAAGAACCATTTCGACCTTCCATAAGTGGACGGCCGTGTTTGGCTAAGGCAGCGAAACTGTAGGAACTAATCTCATGGGCGATATTGAAGCCTTCTCGTGTTACTGCATCAACGAACATTCCTTCAAGTTCCTCTCGTGGGGCAAAAGCAGCGGAGTGCACAATTGTATCGATATATCCCCATTTTTGACTTAAGGAAGAAAAAACATCACTAATTTGTTGCTCATCGCCCAGATCACAAGGCAAAGAAATATCGGAATCGAGTTCGGCGGCGAATTTTTCTACCCGTCCCTGAAGCTTTTCATTCTGATAAGTGAAGGCAAGTTCTGCACCTTCTCGGTGCATGGCTTGAGAAATACCCCAGGCAATCGATTTATTACTGGCAACACCAACAATAAGCGCTTTTTTGTTTTGTAGAAATCCCATTTGATAGTCCTTGTGAAAATGTATTTCGCGGCTATGATAGCACTAATTTAGTAAACAAATATCTTGTTGATGACCTGTGCTTCTAACAAATTAGCTTTTGTCAAAGCACCTTTGCCGGATTTTATAACTGACTGGGCAAAGCAGATGAATATTGAATTAATCCCAAGTCGCCAACAAGAAATCTATGAGTTAATTTTCGAAAATGAAAAATTGCAATTAAATTGGTTAGGAAAAGAAAACTTTTTGCCCTTATTTGCAGAACCTCCACAAATACATCGAATAATGTCGACTAATCTGTTATCCAAAGCGATAGGGAAAAAAACGCAGGTTGTTCATGATATGACAGCAGGATTAGGGTTGGATGCCATGACTTTGGCAGCCATGGGAAAAACAGTTCATTGCTTTGAGCGTTGTGCACCGATCGCCTTGCTTTGTTTTGATGGCATAAGACGAAGTCCCGCAGTAATGAAGGATAGGATAAAACTCAATTTTGTCGACAGCCTTGAGTGGCTGCGAGATACCCATTCAGATTTTGATGCTGTCTATATTGATGCGATGTTTGCTCATAGAAAAAAAACGGCTAAATCTGCAAAGGCCATGCAAATTGTAAGAGCGTTGGCCGGTGATGATGATGATGCGCAAATTTTGTTTAATCTGGCGTTAAATGCGAGAGCAAAACGGGTAGTGATAAAACATACAGATACCGCTGCAGTCTTTAAGGATAATCCACCAGCCCAATATCAAGGAAAGACAGTACGTTTTGATGTCTATATACCCATTAAACAATGAACAATTTTTACTATATATCACTTAGTTTGGATCCCGAGATTGTCGAGGTCGATGGTAAAGAAGCCAGGCATATGATTGGAGCCAGGCGTTTGAAAGCCGGTGATGAGGTGACTTTATTTAACGGTAAAGGTTTAATCGGTTATGGACAGATTAAATCTGTAACTACAAAGGTGGTCTCCATTGTAGTCAGTCAAGTTAAGCAAACTACTTTGCCGAACCCGCGAATCGTTTTGGCTAGTGCTCTTCCTAAAGGTGATCGTGCGAATATCATGCTAGATATGGCAACTCAACTCGGAATGACTGATTTTGTTCCGCTAGACTGTGAGCGTAGTATCATAACCAGCATTGAAAATAAATTAGAAAGATATAAACGTATTTGTATTAATGCATGCAAACAAAGTCAACGTTACTATTTACCTGAAATTCATTCGGCTATGACCCCAAGACAATTAATCGAACAAAATGTCTGGACTAATAAGAAATTCTTTTTAGCTGATCCTGATGCGATTAGTAAAGATGAAATTCTAGTTGCTGCGACAAAATCCCAAGCCATTATATTAATAGTTGGTCCTGAGGGAGGTTTTTCTGAACCTGAACAAAAACTCTTTGATCGACAACAGATCAAAAGGATTAAATTAAGTCCTGCGATACTGAGGATCGAGACAGCTTGTGTTAGTTTATTAGCAAAAATTAATCATCGACAAATCGCTTGAAACGGCTTAACATTAGTAAAAGGTACAAATGAAACAATACGTTTCGATATCATAAAAAATTTTAACCAAAGGAAGATAAATATCTATTTTGATTGCAATTCAAATAGAACGGTAAGTTATTAATTTTAAAAGTTAATTTTTCTTTTATTATTTTGATTTTTGGCTTAAATTATTTTAATAACAAATTGTAGTAGTTGATATTGACAACCAAGATTAAGAACATAAGATGTTAAAGTTTATTGAATCTTAAGGCGTGAAATGGCGAGAAAGAGTGTAAAGATACAAAGGAGCAAAGAAATCATCGATGCATTTGAACGATGTATTTCCAAATGGGGTTTAGATGGTGCCTCTCTTGAGAGAATTGCAACTGAATCTGGTATCAAGCGCCCAGCTTTGAGGCACTTTATCGGTAACAGAGATGAATTAATCATTGCCTTGGTTAAATCCATGGTGGCTGAGTACAAGTTTACCCAGGCTTCCATGACCAAGATATTGCGCAAAGCGGATCGTGGTCCGGATGAAATGATATCCATGTTATTGTTTCAGTCAGATCTAACTTCACCTACCCGCATACTTGTGTTGATGAACTTGTATGCAGCAGCGCCCAGATACCCAAAAGTACAAAAAGAGTTGCGCGACTGGTACAAAAATTATGTTTCATGGACTGCTGATCGTTTGCTTGAATTTAAACCTAAAGCAGATAAACAGTTAGTTAAAACAGTTGCTTCCGGCTTGATAGGTATTGCATTTAACTATGCGTCTTTGTCTCCCCTCGACTTAGATGATGCCCATCTTGAACAAGCTTCTGATGCCTGCCGAACCTTAATAGGCTTATTGGGTAAATAACAAAATCCGCATATTAAGCGCCTATATCTATGGCGCTAATTCCTTGTGTAACATATTGTTCTATATGTAGTTTTTAGTGGCTATGATGATTTGGCGCTAATAATAGCCAGTATTTTAAGTAGGTTGGCACAAGCCGCTAGCGATGGTTGCACCTATAAATGGCCGCGTAAAGTCTTTAAATTAGAGCGCAGATTAAATAATGTTAATCTGATGATGGTTTTATTCTTTTAAAACTAAGCAAAGGAGACAGTTTATGAGTAATAATATTCTAGTTGCATTGGATGGCAGTGAATGTGGACAGAGGGCTTTGGATGCCGCAGTTAATCATGCGAAATTGACCAATTCAAATTTAATTTTAACTTATGTAATTGATTGGTCACCTTATACGTTCAATACCCCAGAGGAAAATGAGGAGCGCCACAAGCGCCGTGAATCTGAAATTCAACGTGCGAATGACAAAGTGCTTAACCCCCAGGCTGAGGCCTTGAAAGATTCGGGCTTAGACATAAAGACGGTCGTTAGACACGGCAAAATTGCCGAGACATTGGTAGATTTAACGAAGGAGCACGATATTTCACAGATCTATATTGGTAAAATTGGTGAGTCACGGCTGCATTCAATGATATTTGGCAGTGTCACGGCAGCGTTGGTCCAAGCCTCAAAAGTACCAGTAACTGTAGTCCCATGAATCCATTTTATTTCCTGACTTAATCAAATCTGAAGAGGAGAAACCTATGAGTCGTTTATTTTTAGCTTTTAATTTAATGCTCATCTCGCTTGCAAATGCCCATGCAAGCATTGACGAGGCAATTAACAGTGCAACGGCACCGATTGCAGAATTAATTGGAAAAATCGTGTTTTTCAAAATTCCTATTGGTGAAGCAAGCTTGCCGGTTGTGGTACTTTGGCTGGTAGTAGGTGCGATTTTCTTTACCATTTACATGGGCTTTATCAATCTGCGTGGGTTTAAACATGCAATTGAGCTGGTTAGGGGAGATTATGCTGATCCAAACAGTCATGGTGAGGTCTCACATTTCCAAGCATTGGCAACGGCGGTTTCAGGTACTGTTGGTATCGGTAATATTGGTGGCGTTGCGGTTGCGGTAACAGTCGGTGGTCCTGGGGCTACATTTTGGCTAATTATTGCGGGTTTTCTGGGTATGTCGACGAAATTTGTAGAATGTACCTTGGGGGTTAAATACCGGGAAGAATTTGAAGACGGTCACGTTTCCGGGGGGCCGATGTATTATCTAAGGAAAGGTTTTACAGATCGCGGTATGGAAGGCTTCGGTAAGTTTATGGGAACGTTTTATGCGATCGGTATTTTTATCGGTGCACTAGGTATTGGCAACATGTTCCAGTCGAATCAGGCCTATGTACAAATGAACACGGTGACTAATGGAGCGCTTGACGGCTACGGTTGGTTGTTCGGTCTAATCATGGCAGCGGTTGTTTTTATTGTAATTGTTGGTGGTATTAAATCGATTGCTAAGGTGACAGAAAAAATAGTACCTTTTATGGCTATTCTTTACCTTTTCTTTGCTCTGATCGTCATTTTTATGAATGTAGGTGCGATTCCTCAGGCAATAGCAAATATATTTTCAGGTGCCTTTACCGGTGAAGGTGTGGCCGGCGGTGCACTGGGAGCGATGATTATCGGCTTCCAACGAGCCGTGTTCTCAAATGAAGCGGGTATTGGCTCTGCCTCAATTGCCCACTCGGCAGTAAAAACTGACGAGCCTATCACGGAAGGTGTGGTGTCATTACTTGAGCCTTTTATCGATACTATCATTATCTGTACAATTACAGCGTTAGTGATCGGTACTGCACAGGTTGCAGACCCCGGGTTCGCTGGTGACGCGCAAGGTGTGGCCATGACTTCAGCTGCCTTTGAACGCAAAATCTCCTGGTTTCCTTACCCACTGGCTTTTGCGGCGTTGTTGTTTGCATTTTCAACCATGATCTCCTGGTCATATTATGGTCTGAAAGGCTGGACTTATATGTTTGGCGAAAGTGAAAAGGGTCAGACAGTTTACAAAATTCTGTTTTGTGCATTTGTGGCCCTGGGTTGTGTAGTACAACTTGGTCCAATCCTTGAAATTTCTGATGCGTTGGTATTCTTGATTTGTGTGCCAAATATTCTTGGCCTGTATTTCCTGGCGCCAATTGTTAAACGTGAAATGGAGTCTTATTTCTCACGTATTAAAAGTGGCGAAATTAAGAACTTTCGCAAGGCACAAGCTCAATAAATCCGTCGTAGAGTGCAATGCCAGTTGGTTATTGCACCCTACATCTGACCAGGCACCGTTCCCCGGCTTTATGCCGGGGTCTGCATAACAAAGACAGGAGTCGGATCAAGGAGATCCCGCAACAAGTGCGGGAAATGTGGGTTTTTAATCCCAGAACAATTAGGGAATATAGAATTCCTCCCCTCCAGGGGAGGATAGGTCGGGTTCTTAGCAATCATTCTATGAAAGCTTTTCTACTTTTTGCTTTTGCTCATTGAGCTGTTCGATAGCGAGTTTTAATTCGCTGGCTCTGGATTTTTCTTTAGCAACAACATTTTCCGGAGCCCGATCGATAAAGTTGGCGTTATTCAATTTGCCCTCTACCTTGACCAGGTCTTTTTGTAACTTGCCAATTTCACGCTCCAGCCGGGCCAATTCTTCTGTTTTATCAATCAGTGAACCTAGCGGCAGTAAAACTTTCATCTTGCCAACCAAACCTGTTGCACTTTCTGGGGCTGCTTCTTCATTAGCAAGTAAGTCCAGACGCTTAATGCGGCCGACTGACTCAAGTATATATCGATGCCGTTCGAGGCGTTGTTGATCTGTTTGTGAATAATTTTGCAGTATCACGGGCAGTAATTTACGTGGTTCAATATCCATCTCGGCGCGAATAGTGCGAACAGTAGTAATCAAGGACTGAATCCAGCCAACCTCTTCGATTGCATCAGCATTAACTCTACTGTTATCAGCAACAGGATAAGGTTCAAGCATTATCGTTTCACCAGTATTTGCTTTATAAGATTTAATACTTTGCCAGATTTCTTCGGTAATAAAGGGCATGACAGGATGCAGCAGACGCACTATAACCTCTAAAACCCTGACCAGGGTGCGTCGGGTCCCTGTTTTGACTTGTTCTGAAACATCATCATTGTTTAAAACAGCCTTGGATAATTCCAGATACCAACTGCAATAATCGTCCCAAACGAATTGATAAAGGGTTTGTGCCAATAAGTCGAAACGATAGTTTTGAATATGGTCATGACATTGTTGTTCAACATCCTGAGTCAGACTAATAATCCACTGATCACAAAGGCTGAGTTCAAAATTATCATGATCTAAAGCGACATCATGATTTTCGATATTCATCAACACATAGCGGGCGGCATTCCAGAGCTTGTTACAAAAATTTCGATTACCTTCAATGCGGCTAAGATCAAAACGCACATCGCGTCCTAACGTTGCTAAAGAGGTGAAGGTAAAGCGCAACGCATCGGTGCCAAAAGCCGGGATGCCGTCAGGATATTGTCGCCGGGTGGCCTTTTCGATTTTCTCGGCCAGATGGGGTTGCATCATCCCCTTGGTGCGTTTGTCGACCAGATCATCAAGAGCAATGCCATCTATCAAGTCCAAGGGGTCTAGCACATTGCCTTTGGATTTGGACATTTTCTGGCCATCGGCATCACGAACCAGCCCATGAATATAAACCTCATGAAAAGGAATGTTGTCGGCAAACTCAATGCCAAACATAATCATTCGCGCCACCCAGAAGAAAATAATGTCAAAGCCGGTGACTAAAACGTTGGTCGGATAAAACGTTTTTAGCTCATCAGTTTGCTCTGGCCAGCCAAGAGTTGAGAATGGCCATAAAGCTGACGAAAACCAGGTATCCAATACATCATTATCCTGATGCAGGCTGGGTTCATAACCTAATCTAGCCGTTGCTAGGGCTAAAGCCTCCTGTTCGCTTCTGGCGACATATATATGACCCTCCTCGTCATACCAGGCCGGAATCCGGTGTCCCCACCAGATTTGTCTGGAAATGCACCAGTCCTGGATATTATTCATCCAATCAAAATAGGTATTGTGCCAATTATCTGGAACAAAACGGATATCACCTTGCTCAACGGCTTTTATGGACTTTTCTGCCAGGGTTTCAACGTTGACAAACCACTGATCGGTTAAGTAGGGTTCGATGACCACACCGGTGCGATCCCCTCTGGGTACCATTAACTTATGATCTTCTTCAGCTTCGAGCAAGTCCAGGGCTTTAAAATCCACAAGCACTTTTTGTCTGGCCTCAAAGCGATCTAAATCGTGATAAGGTGTATCCGGCAGGTTGATAGCAGCATTATCGTCAAAAATGTTGATCTTGGCTAAAGCATGTCGCATGCCGACTTCATAATCATTAAAATCATGAGCGGGTGTGATTTTCACGCAACCAGAACCAAACTCCGGATCAACGTATTCATCAGCGATGATCGGAATTTTTCGATTAACTAAAGGTAAATTGATGTGTTGACCGATTAAGTGGTTGTAGCGATCGTCATCCGGATGTACGGCAACAGCAGTATCGCCAAGCATGGTTTCCGGGCGTGTAGTTGCCACGACCAAGTAATCGGAGCTATCGGTTAATGGGTAACGCAAATGCCAGAGCTTGCCATTTTCTTCCTCTGACAATACTTCCAGATCGGAGACGGCGGTGTGCAGCACAGGGTCCCAGTTAACCAGGCGCTTGCCGCGATAAATCAGTCCTTGATCATGAAGTCGGACAAATACTTCTTTGACAGCGTTCGATAAACCATCATCCATGGTAAAACGTTCGCGGGTCCAGTCTGGTGAAGCACCCATGCGTCTGAGCTGGTTGGTGATAGTGCCGCCGGATTCGGCTTTCCATCTCCAAACACGTTTGATAAATTGATCACGACCTAAATCATGACGGGTTTTGTTTTCAGCATTTAGCTGACGTTCAACCACCATTTGTGTGGCAATGCCGGCATGGTCAGTGCCCGGTTGCCAAAGTGTATTTTTACCGCACATGCGGTTATAACGGATTAATAAATCCATGATGGTGTCTTGAAATGCATGACCCATGTGCAGACTGCCCGTTACGTTCGGCGGCGGAATCATAATGCAGTAGGATTCACCTTTGCCACTGGGTGCAAACCAGTTGTTCTCTTCCCAGCGCCGGTAATGTTTTTTCTCAATGGACTGAGGCGAATAAGTTTTTTCCAGACTGCTTATCGTCATGTTTTCCGAGTACGCGCTAATTATTATTTAGGCCAAAGGCAGATTATATGCCATCGAAGCAAATTTGATATATCATTACGCACTTTTAAAGATCAACAGTATTGGACATCAATAATGAGAAAATTATTTTGGCCGCTTGCAACAATCCTCATTCTTGTCGGTTGCTCGACAGCCTATTATTCAAGTCTGGAAAAATTCGGTATTCACAAACGCGATATCCTTGTTGACCGAATCGGTGAAGCACGCGACTCTCAAGAACAGGCCAAGGAACAGTTTAAAGACGCATTGGAGCAATTCAAGTCCGTTGTAAACTATGACGGTGGTGATTTGCAAGGTACTTATGATAAATTGAGTGCTGAATATGAGTCCAGTGTAGCCAGTGCAAAAAATGTCAGCAAGCGTATTGATTCGGTTGAATCGGTTTCCGAAGATTTGTTTGAAGAATGGGAAGATGAGCTGGATAATTATCAAAGTGCAAAACTGCGCCAACAAAGCGAATCACAACTCAAGCGCACGAAATCACAATATCGGGACTTAATATCAGCTATGCGCCAAGCCGAGAGCAAGATGCCACCGGTGTTAGAAGTATTTGAAGACCAGGTTTTATTCTTAAAACACAACCTTAACGCCAGAGCCGTTGCTGCATTACAGTCAGAATACCGGTCGATTTCAGATGATGTCGCCCGATTAGTCAAAGAAATGGAATCGTCCATTAACGAAGCCAATGAATTCATTGCTTCTTTGGAGCAGGTTTAGCTTTACAGCTTCAATGAGAGGGTTTGGATTTTTTCAATCGAAAACGTTTGCGCTCGCGCCAGCGGGTAACGACATGTAAACGCCAAAGCCCAAGTGTCGTGAAATAACCCACGGCCGCAAGAATTGGGCCGATGATTAAACAACCTACCCAAAGCTCTATATAGCGCTTGGCTAAGGGAAAGGTATTAAAAAAATCATATTGATAAAAGTCAAACCCGGAACAAATTTTAGCGCCCAGCACATAAGCCGTACCAAACATAAACGGCCAGGTTAGCGGATTAGAAATCCAAACTAATGCGACGGCAACCAGTATATTGCCACGGAATACCACCGCCATCAGAATGGCCACCAGGGTTTCCAACGGCATAGGTAAATAAGCACAAAATAAACCCACTGCAACACCGGTTGCGAACGAATTACGGGATAATTGCCACAGCACCGGATCACCAAGCCACTGTTCACAGATTTGAAAAAGCTTTTGCTCGCGCAAAGCGCTTGGTTCGGGCAAAAATTGTCTAATCAGCTTTCTTGGCATCCTTTTAGAGCATAACTATCATTATTGTGCGCTATACTTATCCCGTAACGTTAAGCATGGAGGCTTAGAGTGTATCATTCGTTGATGCTGCTTGCAGGGATGTTGTTGCTTTACCGCAGTACGGCTCTTCCTTCTATCACTCATATACTACTTTTTCTCATTGTAAGTCTGGGGTTTTGGGCTTTTAATCGGTTTCAGTCAAGATTAGCGGCGATATTTATATTTGCTTATTGCTGGGCGGCAGTTTTTGCTAATTACTCAATCAACCAGAACCTTCCGTCATCATTAATCAACCAGCCAATAAAAATTCTAGGTTGCCTAATCAATGTCAAAAATCATTCAGATCATTATCAACGATTATTAATAGATGTCCATGAAACTTATTTAAAGGGTGAATTAAACAAGTTCAAAGGCAAGATCAGTCTGGCTAATTACCAACCATTGGAACTGACACTTTCGCCAGGCAGCTGTGGTGAATTTAAAGTGAAATTGAAGCCTGTGCATGGAAGATTAAACAGCAGGGGGTTTGATTATGAGGCCTGGGCCTATGTTGAGAATATCAAGGCTATTGGAACATTAAAATCGGTTGGTAAACTGCGCCCAGGATCGTCACTTGCCAATCAATATCGGCACTTCAGATTTAGCTTGACAAATCAGCTAAAAATTTTATTAGACGGTGATATTTCAACAGCGCTTGTTCTCTCATTAGCCCTCGGAGACAGGTCCTTGATGACACAAGAAACAATGGGAGCTGCTCAGGCGAACGGGGACAAGTCACTTATTAGCGATTTCAGGTTTACACATAGGGCTGGTTTTCTGGTTGATATCAATACTTTTTTCCTGTATTTGGAGAATGATTCCTGCGGCCAGTTTGGTTTTCCCGGCCCCAAAGACAGGCTGGATTGCAGGTTTAGTTGGTGCAGGAATTTATCTGGTTTTGACCGGTTTACCATTATCCGGACGAAGGGCCTGGATAATGTTATTGATTGCTTCGGGGTTATTGCTCAGCAATGAAAAAACCAGTTTTAGTCGATGTTTTTTACTAACGTTGGTTATTGTATTATTAATTTGGCCTAGCTCGGTGTTGTCGATTGGATTCTGGTTTTCTTTTACTGCAGTGGGCTTGATTCTTCTGCAATTCATACACGTCGATATCAAACTGCCGGGTAAATGGGCTTTGTTCAACTACCAAATAGTTCAGAAAATAGCCACATTGCTAGTGATTCAGTTGGTCTTGTCAATCACTATGTTGCTTTTAAGTTTGTTATTTTTTGGTGAACTTTCATTAATATCGCCTCTGGCAAATATCATCGCCATACCATTAATCTCTTTTATGGTGCTGCCCAGTATTCTTGTTGGTCTGGTGATGTCTTCGCTGGGATGGATGGATTATGCTGAATTAATTTTTAATATCGTCCAATCCGTATTGAGTGATTTGTCTTTAGGGTTGGAAAAGTTAGTTGAGTTGAACTGGTCCTGGTCAATGCCCGCTATTCATCAGCACCTATCAATCATTGTACTAATGCTGGGTATTTTTTTATGGTTGTATTTAAAGCACTGGCCAGGAAAATGGTTGATTTATTTTCTAATCATTCCACTTTTTGTTGATGCTGAGCCTAAGCTCGAAAGCGGTGAGTTTAAGTTGAATGTATTTGATGTGGGACAGGGCTTGGCAATCTGGATCGAAACCCAAGATAAAAACCTGTTAGTTGATACCGGATTTGGAACTAAAAAAGGATTTAACTATTTCACAAGCACTATTTATCCAATACTAAAGGCAAATGGAGTTGAGCGACTGGATGTAGTTGTCATTAGCCACGGTGACGCAGATCACGCGGGCGGTTTTCCAGCCTTAATAGAATCCGATCTGCAATTGGGTTCGATTTATAGCAGTCATGACTTAAAAAATTCTACATATGAATACTGTGCAGATGGAGTTAGCTGGCATTTTGATGGCATTCATTTCAAATTTATGACACAACAAAACGTCGTAGGAGAGAATAACCAATCCTGTGTGTTAAGACTTTACAGCAAATATGGGTCTGTGTTGTTACCGGGTGATATCGAAAGAGAGTCGGAGCGACAATTATTAATTAATCACAAGCATGAATTGGATTCGAACGTTTTGATTGTGCCCCATCACGGCAGTCAAACATCGTCAAGCAAACTATTTATTAAAGCAGTTAGACCGGAATTAGCAATTTTTAGCACAGGTTATTTGAATCGATATGGCCATCCTGCCGCGAAAGTCATAAAGCGCTATCAGACAGGTAACATTAAAATGCTAAATACGGCTTGTCAGGGACAGATTACAGTCAGTTTTTACAAGTCAGGTATATCTAATGTTTCAATCAGGCAGACAAATCAGCCGTTCTGGCGACATCAATGCTCAACATTA
This sequence comes from Arenicellales bacterium, assembly GCA_965215945.1. Classification (GTDB taxonomy): domain Bacteria; phylum Pseudomonadota; class Gammaproteobacteria; order Arenicellales; family JAHEKD01; genus JAHEKD01. Next base: position 32,568 of record CBDCFC010000002.1, read on the forward strand.
GTCAATTAACCCACTGATTTTATTAACGTTCACAATTGAAAACAGCTACAATAAGCAGCTTTTAAATTCAGGACATTATTGGGTTTTATATGCCCGCTTCTGAGCAATCAAAAATTCGTAACTTTGCCATTATTGCGCATATCGATCATGGTAAATCGACCCTGGCGGATCGATTTATTCAGATTTGCGGGGGCTTATCTGATAGAGAAATGTCTGAGCAGGTATTGGACTCGATGGATATTGAACGCGAACGTGGTATTACCATTAAAGCACAAAGCGTTAATTTGCATTTCAAATCCAACGATGGCCAAACCTACCAGTTGAATTTAATCGACACGCCGGGGCATGTTGATTTTACCTATGAAGTTTCACGTTCCCTGTCTGCCTGCGAAGGAGCTCTATTGGTAGTCGATGCAGCACAAGGGGTTGAAGCACAAACCGTAGCAAATTGTTATACGGCTGTGGATTTGAGTCTGGAGGTCGTTCCAGTGCTGAATAAGATTGATTTGCCTGCGGCCGAACCTGATCGGGTAAAACAGGAGATAGAAGAAGTAGTCGGTATTGACTGTAGTGAAGCCTTATTGGTTTCGGCGAAAAGTGGTCAAGGTGTGGAAGATGTATTAGAAGAATTGGTAAACAAGATACCGCCGCCGCAGGGTGATCGTAGTAAGCCCCTGAAAGCCATGATTATGGATTCATGGTTTGATAATTACCTGGGTGTAGTCACTTTGGTTAAAGTGGTTGAAGGACAACTCACCGCCAAAAATCGAATCAAAATAATGTCAAACGGGCTTGAATTTTTAGTCGACGAAGTCGGGGTTTTTACGCCAAAGAAAACAAAGTCGCAAGTGTTAAGCGCAGGTGATGTGGGGTATGTGATTGCCAGTATCAAAGACGTTCGCAGTGCTCGCGTGGGCGACACGATCACCAATGCCCATCAATCTACTGATGAAGCATTACCTGGTTTTAAAGAGGTTAAACCACCGGTGTTTGCCGGTCTATACCCGGTAAACAGTGCTGATTTTGAGGATTTTCGCGACGCTTTGGCCAAACTGAGCCTCAATGATGCGTCCCTGCAATATGAACCTGAATCCTCACAAGCGCTGGGTTTCGGCTTTCGCTGCGGTTTTCTGGGTATGCTACACATGGAAATTATTCAGGAACGCCTGGAACGTGAGTACGGTATTGATCTGATTACCACTGCACCAACTGTTGTCTATGAAGTTATTCAAACTGATGGCCAAACTATCTTTATAGATAACCCTTCACAACTGCCCGAGCAGAATTTTATTGAAGAAATTCGTGAACCTTATATTGAGGCGCATATTTTATCGCCGCAGGATTATATTGGCGCAGTGATGTCGTTGTGCATACAGCGGCGGGGTATTAAGAAAAATATGAATTATCATGGTCGTCAGGTGTCTATGGATTTTGAGATTCCAATGAGCGAAGTTGTACTGGATTTTTTCGACCAGTTGAAATCAGTCAGCCGCGGTTATGCTTCATTGGATTATGATTTACTCGATTATCGTGTGGCGGATATGGTTAGAGTTGACGTTATGATCAATGGTGAGCGAGTCGATCCACTTTCAATACTAGCGCATCGTTCACAAAGTCAATACAAAGCACGTGAATTGGTGAAGAAAATGCGAGAATTAATCCCGCGGCAAATGTTTGATGTGGCTATACAAGCAGCTATTGGATCGCGCATAATTGCGCGTGAAACTGTCAAGGCCTTGAGAAAGAACGTAACAGCTAAATGTTACGGTGGCGATATAACACGAAAACGAAAATTGCTTGAGAAGCAAAAAGAAGGAAAGAAACGCATGAAACAAGTTGGTTCAGTAGAGATACCACAAGAAGCCTTTTTGGCGGTATTGCGTGTCGGAGGCGATTCATAATGAATTTCCCGTTAATTTTGTTTTCCGCTGTTATGATTACCGGTGCAATCTATATCTGGAATAAGATTGCACAAGTGCCTAGATGGATGAATGAATATCTGGGTTCTTTTTTCCCTGTACTTTTGGCTGTATTTGTACTGCGTTCATTTGTGGCCGAACCTTTTCGTATTCCCTCAGGCTCAATGTTGCCAACCTTGCATATTGGTGATTTCATTCTAGTGAATAAATTCAGCTATGGCATACGTTTGCCGGTGGCGAATAAAAAAGTGATCGAAATCTCCGAGCCGCAACGCGGTGATGTAGTGGTCTTTCGTTATCCGCGCGACGAATCAATTAATTTTATTAAGCGATTAGTTGGTTTGCCGGGCGATGAAATTGAATACTCAGATAAGCGTTTAATCATCAATGGCGAGATGGTTGATATTGAAAAAATCGGTGAATTTAGCGGCATTGAGGCGGGTGAACCAAGCCTGCTAGCAGATATGCTTGTTGAACAGCTAGGTGAGGTTAACCACAAGATCCTCTGGGATGAAGGTGGGCATCGAGGAAATTTAAAATTTACGGTTCCAGAAGGACAATACTTTGTGATGGGTGATAATCGTGATCATAGTAATGATAGTCGTTATTGGGGTTTTGTTGATGATCAGCTTTTGGTTGGCAAGGCGTTTTTTATCTGGTTTAACTGGAACAAAGGCGACATTAACTGGGGCCGAATCGGTGACGATATAATTTAAGTGCTGAGGAATGTTTTTGCCACTATGCATTGTTAAACCCGCTCGAATGTCTATTTGTTATCTGAACAGCACTTGTGCATATTTTATTTAGACTTTAGAAAATGCTGCCTATGAGAGGCTCAAACCATCGAATCCTTTGAAACCTGATCTTGACAAGCTGCAACAAAAGTTAAACTATAAATTTAACGACGAGTCCTGGTTAGTACTGGCCCTCACTCATCGCAGCAAATCCAAAACTAACTATGAACGCCTGGAATTTTTGGGTGATAGTGTTTTGGGTTTTGTGATTGGCGATTATTTATATAAAAATTTTCCTGATGAATCCGAAGGAATTTTAACCCGCTTGCGTGCTAATGTGGTCAGGCAAAAATCGCTAGCCGCTATTGCCAGAGAATATGCACTTAATGAATTTTTAATCTTAGGTGTGGGTGAAGGCAGGTCGGGTGGACATAATCGTGATTCAATTTTATCTGATGCACTGGAAGCGGTTATTGCTGCAATTTATCTTGATTCGGGTTTCGAAGCGGCAACCGGGTTTGTTAAAAAAGCGTTTGAGCAAACGCTAGGTTCGCTTGACCCGAATGTGCAGTTGAAAGACCCAAAAAGCAGTTTGCAAGAGTGGTTGCAGCAAAAAGGTCATAATGTTCCTGATTATGAGGTCGCTAATATTACCGGTAAGGACCACAAACAAAGTTTTGAAATTGAATGTCGAGTGGCCAAGGTAAAAAAAGTATTCAAGGGTAAAGGCGCCAGCCGCCGTAAGGCCGAACAAAGAGCAGCGCAAAAAGCCCTTGATTATTTAAGTACAAAAGATCCAGCTGGTGAATAAATCTCCCGATCAATACCGTTGTGGTTGGGCCGCTTTAGTAGGGCGCCCAAACATCGGCAAATCAACACTGATCAATAAAATTATCGGCCATAAAGTTTCGATTATTTCCAGACGGCCACAAACGACACGGCATCGTATATTAGGCGTTTTAACTCGCGATGATTATCAATTGGTGTTGGTCGATACACCTGGCATTCATAAAAGTGAGGCGAGTTATCTGAATAGGGTTTTCAACCGAGCAGCAAGCAGTAGTCTTGACACGGTGGATATTAATTTAATGTTGATTGACGCTCGAGGCTGGCATGAAGATGATGAAAAGATATTGAGATTGATTAAACAGAACGAATCCAAATCATTTTTAATTATTAATAAAATCGATCTAGTGAACGATAAGGAAAACTTATTACCGCTAATAAAACAAAGTGCTGAGAAACATGATTTTGACGAAATCATCCCAGTATCGGCACAAACTGGTGATGGGATTGAATCGGTATTAAAAACAATAGCTGTCTACTTACCACAAGGACAGGCAGATTTCCCTAAAGATATGGTTACGGATCGTACTTTTAGATTCATGGCGGCAGAGTTTGTCCGTGAACAAATTTTTCAGCAACTGGGTGAAGAACTGCCTTATACCAGTACAGTACAAGTTGAGCAATTTGAGCAGACAGAAAAACTGGATCGGATTTCAGTATTAATCTGGGTTGATAAAGATTCCCATAAGCCGATCTTTTTGGGGAAAAACGGTGAACGATTAAAAAAAATCGGTACTAAAGCACGCCTGCAGATGGAACAATCTTTCGGCAAAAAAGTTTATTTGCAGCTTTGGGTTAAGGTCAAAGAAGGTTGGGCCGAAAGTGATTTATCGTTAAGAACGCTTGGTTATATTGAAGAATAATGGCTGCCAGAGTTCAACATCAGGATGCTTATATATTACAAACACGGCCTTATTCGGAGTCCAGTTGGTTAATTGATGCGTTCTCTAAAAACTACGGCAGAGTTAGTTTGCTGGCTAAGGGAGCGAGACGGCTTAAGTCGAAAGTAAGAGGGTTGATTCGACCTTTTCAGCCATTGCTATTGAGTTGGTCTGGCAAAGGTGAGTTGCAAACTTTGACTGGGGCAGAAGCAAATCTGATCGTTCCACAAATTGATCAACAGTCCTGGCTTTGTGCCAGCTACATGAACGAGCTGTTGATAAAACTTATGCATAGACACGACCCCCACGAGAAATTATTCAATAACTATGGACTGGCATTACAATCATTGCGTGATGGTCAATCCCGACAAATCGTTTTAAGAATATTTGAAAAGCAACTGCTCAGTGAAATAGGATATGGGTTATTGCTTGAACGCGATACAGCCAATCAAAAAATTTCTGCAGAAAAGACATATCATTACTATCCGAATCAAGGCCCAACACTGGTTGACAGAAATCACACGGGATCGGTTTGGTTAATTAAAGGTTCAACTTTAATTGCGTTAGATAACGAAGTCTTCAATAACGCACAAGAAATTGAACAAAGTAAACACCTAATGCGCGCTTTATTAAACCAGAGCATGCAGGGTAGGGATTTAAAAAGTCGTTTGGTGCTACAAAATATTAATTCGGTGAGCTAGTTTTAGGGGTGAATCCATCCGGCAATGCACCAACATAATCACCTTCACCAAACAAAAAGCCAATCATATGATCCTCTAATAGCTTGATTGCTTTTTCATCCATAGTATTGAGCTGATACTCATTAATTAACATGACCTGGCGTTCCTGCCATAATTTCCAGGCCTGGGCAGAAATGCTTTCATAAATTCGCTGGCCTAACTCTCCCGGCCAGGGCACGCGTTCAAGTCCCGGGGCAGATTTATTTAAGAAAACACACTGAATTTCTCGTGACATAGTTACTAGTCCACATTTATGAGATAGGTTCTAGGTGAAAATATTGAAGCAAAACTCTAACACGCACAGGCACTCGAAGATACTGCAAAACACACTGATATTGATTAACTTGGCCTTGTCACAAAAGTAAAATCGTCTATCATTAAACTTATTATCAATTTAGACGATTGGAGGACGCTATGTCCATTTCACATTTAGCCAACCATAGTCAATCAGTTGATGAGATGATCAACATTACTGCGGCGGCAAAGCAGAAATTTATTTCTTTGCTTGACGAAGCCGACGACAATATTCTTGCTATTCGCGTTTATGTTTCCGGCGGTGGTTGCAGCGGTATGCAGTACGGTATGACATTTGCGGATCAGCAATCGAAGTATGACTACGAGCTTAAAGATGAAAAACTAGGGTTATTAATTGATCCTGTCGCTCTGAATTACATGGAAGGTGCACAAATCGATTTTGTCGATGACGGTGTCAATGCGACATTTGTTTTCAATAACGTTTTTCAGTCTGTTGGCGGTAGTGGTTCCTGTGGAGGCTGTGGCTCAGCGGTATAACGCTATAAAGCAATAAAAATGACTGATAATAACGATTTTCAAGACTTGCGCAAAAAAATCGACGCAATCGACCGGCAGCTTCAGGATTTGATTAATAATCGTGTTGAGCATGCCGTTGAGATCGCCAAGATCAAACAACGCTCGGATAATGCAGAGTTTTATAAGCCAGATCGGGAAGCGCAGGTGTTACGTGAGGTTATTGCACGTAATACTGGGCCCATGCCGAATGAAGAAATGGCAAGAATTTTTCGCGAAATCATGTCCGCCACCTTGTCGGTAGAGTCGCAAATTAGAGTTGCTGCATTAGGACCGATAGGCACATACACTCAAACCGCCGCACAAAAACATTTCGGCAAGTCAGCCGAGATCATTTTAAAACCTACCATAGAAGAAGTGTTCAGAGCGGTGCAAACTCACGATGCAGATTATGGTGTAGTTCCAGTTGAAAACTCATCAGAAGGTGCGGTAACTCATACACTTGATTTGATGATGGAAACACCGCTCAAAATTTGTGGTGAAGTTGAACTTCGGATCCGGCATTGTTTGTTAAGCCGGGACGAAGATTTGTCTCAAGTCATCCGAGTGTTTGCACACAGTCAGTCACTGGCGCAGTGTCGGCGTTGGTTAACATCGCATTTGCCGGTGGTTGAAACCCGGGCAGTTGCCAGCAACGCTGAAGCAGCGGAAAAAGTCGCTATGGAAACAGGTACAGCGGCGATTGCCAGCAAATCGGCGGCGGAAGTTTACAATTTGAATGTTTTGGCCCAGGATATTGAAGATAGCCCTGGCAACACAACTCGATTTTTACTTATTGGGCATAACGATGTACCGGTTAGTGGTAATGACAAAACCAGTCTGTTGATTGCCGGGAAAAACAAACCGGGTATTTTGTATAAATTATTAGAGCCATTTGCAACTAATGGTCTAGACATGACTCGTATTGAATCTAGGCCTTCACGGACAGGTTTGTGGGAATATGTATTTTTTATCGATATTAAAGGTCATGCAAAAGATGAAAGTATTGCCTCAGTCCTAAGTCAGCTGGAGGAAATTGCCGGCATGTATAAAGTCCTGGGTTCTTATCCTGCTGCAGTCTTATAAGGTGTTCGATCCGAATTCACTTGCCTTACCGGGCGTAGTAGAACTCAGCCCGTATCAACCTGGGAAACCGGAAGAAGAATTAAAACGGGAGTTAAAACTTGATCGAATTGTTAAGCTAGCCTCCAATGAAAACCCCCTAGGTTGTTCTCCACTAGCACAACAAGCATTAAACAAATCTATAAATTTGGCTCGCTATCCCGATGGAGGTGCTTATCAATTAAAGCAGGCACTTGCCGATAAATTAGGTGTTTCAACAGATCAACTAACGATTGGTAATGGTTCGAATGATGTACTGGAGTTAGCGGTTAGATCATTCGTCGGCCAAACGGACAGAGTAGTGATCTCTCAACATGCCTTCGCGGTTTATTATTTAGCATCAAAGGCGGTTGGGGCTGATATTCATATCATTCCTGCGTTAAAGTGGGGACATGACTTAAGGTCTATGGCTAGCATTGCAGCTGCAGGGGCTAAGCTCGTTTTTATTGCTAATCCTAACAATCCTACCGGCACTTACCATTCGCTTGAGTCGATGAAAACATTTTTGAGCGCTGTGCCTGAGTCTACCATTGTAATCATCGATGAAGCCTACGTTGAATACACTGACGCTAATGAAACAGCGTTAGATTTACTGGGTGAATTTCCAAATCTGATTATTACCAGAACTTTTTCGAAAGTTTATGGTTTGGCAGGGTTGCGCATCGGCTATGGCATCTCATCAGCACAGATAGCCAATATGTTGAATCGAGTCCGGCAACCTTTTAATGCGAATACTCAAGCTCAGAACGCCGCGATTGCCGCTTTGGGAGACGTTGATTTCATTAAACAAAGCGTTGAATTGAACCACCGGCAAAAAAAAGTGCTTTATGCTGGATTCGAAAAACTGGGGTTGAGTTATATTGGATCGCAAGGGAATTTTGTCAGCGTTGAAATCGGTGACGAAAAGGGTGTCTATCAACGGATGCTTGAACAGGGTGTGATAGTTCGTCCAATTGCAAACTATCAAATGCCAGGTTGGCTGCGGTTTACTATCGGTACAGAGCAAGAAAATCAGCTCGCCTTAGCGGCTTTACAAAAAGCACTACGATGACGTTTGCTTGTAAAAAGCTAGTCATAATCGGCGCCGGCTTGATCGGTGGTTCAATGATAAAAGCATTACGTGCTGCAGGATGCGATATTGGTGAAATTGTAGCAGTTGGGAGAAATCTTGAGGTTCTCAAAAGAGCCCAGCAATCAGGGTTTATTAATGGTTACACTAATGATTCGTCAACAGCCGTTATTGATGCAGATATAGTCATTATCGGAACGCCGGTTGGTAGCATGCAACAACAGTTTGAAGCAATTTATCCAAACATTTCGACAGATTGTATTGTCAGCGATGTCGGTAGTGTTAAAGGGCATGTGATTGAAGTGGCACGCAAATCGCTAAAAGACAAGGTGAATAATTTTATTCCTGCTCATCCCATATCAGGGACTGAACATTCAGGTTTTAACGCATCATTTGCTGAATTATTTCAGGGGCGTTTTACCATTCTTACCCCGATTGAAGAAAATGAAGCTGTTCAAATTAATAAAATTGAACAGCTTTGGTTAACCACGGGAAGTCAAATTCTTCGGATGAGTGTCGATAGTCACGACGAGATTTTTGCGGCAATCAGTCATCTGCCACATGTTCTGGTGTATGCCTTGATGAATACTATCAGTCGAATGGATGATGCTGATAAATTTTTCCGTGTTGTCGCCGGCGGTTTCTTAGACTATACCCGGATTGCCTCTAGCGATGCGGTGATGTGGCGTGACGTGTGTTTAACCAACAAAGAACCTATTCTTGAAATGATAGAAAAATATAAAGTTCAACTCACTGAACTGGAACAACTTATTAAACAAGAGAATGGGAAACTGATAGAAAAGCAGTTCGGACAAGCAAAAAAAGTGCGTGATGAGCTTGTCGATAAACGCTTGCAACAAAAACAAAATACCCAATTATGAGCATTAATTATTTAGTCAAACCAGGTGGCAACCTCTCTGGAGAGATTACTGTTCCCGGCGATAAATCTATTTCTCATCGCAGCGTAATTCTGGGTGCCTTGTGTGATGGAGTAACGGAAGTAGGTGGCCTGCTTGAAGGGCTGGATGTGCTTGCAACGATACATGCATTTAGAGAACTGGGTATTTTTATCGATGGCCCGGATAGTGGTCATCTGATTATTCATGGCAATGGTTTAAGGGGCTTAAAAGCACCTCAATCAGCCCTTGATTTGGGTAATTCCGGTACCAGTATGCGCTTATTAACCGGGTTATTGTCGGCACAAACATTTAACACAAGATTGGTCGGTGACGAGTCACTGAGTAAAAGACCAATGATGCGAGTGGTAAAACCGCTATCCGTTATGGGCGCAAAAATAAATCCTACAGCATCCGGCACACCTCCGGTTGAAATTACTGGCGGCAATCATCTTAAAGGCCGTGAGTTTGAACTCGAAGTAGCAAGTGCCCAGGTTAAATCAGCCATTTTACTGGCCGGGCTGTATGCTGATTCGCCAGTTAGTGTCACAGAGCCGGTAAAGACCCGCGATCATTCGGAAAGAATGCTAACGGATATGGGTTGTGAGTTAGAAATCAACGGTCGAATGGTAAAACTTTCTCCACCAAAGTCGCTGCAAGCCAAAGTAATCAATGTGCCCGCTGATATTTCATCGGCTGCGTTTTATATCGTTGGTGCTTGTATTGCCAAAGACTCGAAATTATTGATTAAAAATGTAGGTATAAATCCAACTCGAACCGGTGTAATTGAAATATTGAAATTAATGGGTGCAAATATCAGTCTGCGTAATCGACATGAGTCCACAGGCGAACCGGTGGCTGATATTGAAATTGTTTCCAGTGATTTAAAAGGAATTCATGTGCCGGAAGAATTAGTCGCTTCGGCTATTGATGAATTTCCAGGCCTGATGATTGCAGCCGCCTGTGCTCAAGGACAAACGATTGTCACTGGCGCAAAAGAATTACGGGTAAAAGAAAGTGACCGAATTACTTCAGTGGTTGAAGGTTTAACCTCGATAGGGGTTAATGCCAAAGAACTGGATGACGGTATGATTATTGAAGGTGGGCGGATAGTTGGGGGTGAAGTTGACAGTCACGATGACCATCGAATTTCTATGTCCTTTGCAATGGCCGGATTAGTTAGTGAAGGTAACATCATAATAAAAGACTGTCGTCATGTCGGCACCTCGTTTCCCGGCTTCGATCAACTCGCAAATCAGGTTGGATTACAGCTTGAGGTTGTCTTGTGAGTCATCAAGACAATGTTTACATCCTGGCGATTGACGGACCGGTTGGTTCGGGCAAGGGTACGATTGGGCAAATGATCGCCAAACATTTTAGCTGGCATTACCTTGATAGTGGAGCACTTTACCGGGCGTTTTCTTATGCTGCCAACGAGAGAGGTATTTCCTGTGATGATGATGAGGCCTTGCAAGCATTAATTAAAACCCTAGAAATAAAATTTATCCCAACTGCCGATGGCGGTGCCGCCATTGAAATCAATGGAAGTAATGTAACCGATAAGGTACGTCATGAAGCTGCTGGTAAACTAGCTTCAGAATACGCCAGCAAACCAATGGTAAGAAAGATATTATTTGATTTGCAAAAACGTGCCGCTAAGCCTCCAGGACTGGTAGCGGATGGCCGCGATATGGGCAGTGTGGTTTTTCCAGAAGCGAACCTTAAAATCTTTCTCACGGCCAGTGCCAAAAGCCGTGCACAAAGGCGATATAAACAGTTGAAACTAAAGGATTTCGATGTTAACCTTACGCGCCTTGTCGAGGACATTGAGAAACGGGACCAACAAGATGCGAATAGAACGCATTCACCGTTGGCTCCTGCTCCCGATGCAGTCATATTGGACACGACATCGATGACAATTGATCAAGTGTTTGAAAAAATTGTTTCTTTGATAAAAAAGGCTGATCGATAAGTAGGTGATAATGCTTCCCCCTTGAAGCGTTATTTGAGATTAACATTTAGTAAATGGTACACATCGTACTGAGAACAATCCATGTCAGAAAGTTTCGCTGAATTATTCGAACAAAGTATTAAAGATAAAGTTATGCAGCCCGGCAAAGTTATTGATGCTGAGGTTGTTAAAGCCGATAATGATTTTGTTATCGTCAATGCCGGTCTCAAATCTGAGGCCGAGATTCCCGCTTCACAATTTAAAGACGACCAAGGCAATCTTGCGGTTAAAGCTGGTGATGTCGTTCAAGTCGCACTTGAATCCTTGGAAGATGGATTTGGGCAAACTCGGCTATCACGTGAAAAAGCTCAACGCCTTAAAGCCTGGGAAGAACTTGAAGAGATTTATGAACAAAACGGCTTGGTTTCCGGTCGGATTACCGGCCGCGTTAAAGGCGGATTTACGGTCACTGTCAAAGATATCCGGGCATTTTTACCGGGTTCTCAAGTCGATGTCAGACCTGTTAAGGATCCGGAGTCTCTGGAAAATGAGATTTTTGATTTCAAATTAATAAAACTGGATCGCGTGCGTAACAATATTGTTGTTTCGCGTCGGGCTGTGGTTGAAACTGAAATGTCAGCGGAGCGCGAAGAGTTACTTTCGAACCTGGAAGAAGGTCAAATTATTACCGGTGTGGTTAAAAACATCACCGATTACGGTGCTTTCGTAAATCTTGGTGGTTTAGACGGACTATTACATATTACTGACTTGGCCTGGAAACGAGTTAAACATCCTTCGGAAGTATTAGAGTTGGGCCAAGAAATTCAAGCACGAGTGCTTAAGTTCGACCGTGATAAAAATCGCGTATCATTAGGCTTGAAACAGCTTACCGAAGATCCATGGCAAGATTTACCGCGCCGTTATCCCGAGGGTGCGCGAATTTTCGGCAAGGTTACCAATATTACTGATTACGGTGCCTTTGTGGAGCTTGAAGACGGTGTTGAAGGTCTGGTTCACTCTTCTGAAATGGATTGGACTAATAAAAACGTTCATCCTTCTCGGGTGGCCCATATTGGTGATGAAGTTGAAGTCATGGTGTTAGATGTTGATAATGAGCGTCGGCGTATTTCACTGGGCATGAAACAATGTCAACCTAATCCATGGGAAGAGTTTGCTATTAACCATAATAAAGGTGAACAAATTACCGGCAACATCAAATCAATTACAGACTTTGGTGTGTTTGTCGGCCTGGACGGCGGTATTGATGGATTAATTCACTTGAGTGACTTGTCCTGGGATATGACCAGCGAAGAAGCAGTACGCCAGTATAAAAAGGGTGATGAAGTCACCGCCGTGGTACTTGCTGTTGATGCTGAACGTGAGCGAATTTCATTAGGCTTAAAGCAGGCATCAGGCGATCCGTTTACGCAATTTGTTTCACAAAACCCTAAGGGCACGAAAGTTACTGCGACTGTAAAAGAAGTTGATAATCGTGGTGTTAGTGCCGAGATAGAAGAAGGTATTGAAGCCTATATGCGTGCATCTGAAGCGTCTCGAGATTCGGTTGAAGACGTTACTAAAATTGTTAACGTTGGTGATACTTTTGAAGCAAAAATTACCAGTATTGATCGTAAAACACGAAAAATCATGTTATCGATTCGAGCCCTTGAGTTAGATCTTGAGGATGAAGCACTGGAAGAATACTCACGTCAACCCGTATCGTCGACAACCTTGGGTGATAAACTTAAAGAACAGTTGATGGGTACAAACCCATCTGAAAAAGACTCCTCAGAGTCTTAAAGCGAACTTGATCAGAACTAATATCAGGATTTAATAATGACAAAATCTGAATTAATTGAACAATTAGCTGAACAGCAGCCACATTTGGCCTACAGGGATGTAGAATTTGCTGTAAATCAAATTTTGGATTATGTATGCAATGCGCTTGCCAACGGTGAGCGCATCGAAATTCGAGGATTTGGCAGCTTATCATTACATTACCGACCGGAACGAATAGGCAGAAACCCGAAAACTGGCGAACGAGTCTATGTGCCAGCCAAGCATGTGCCACACTTTAAACCAGGGCGGGAACTTAGAGAAAGGGTTGATAGATAGCCTGGATATTTCATAAATCAAACTAGTTGATTAGAAACGGATTAATGAGATAATCAATAGATGAAAAAAATTATCAATATTCTTCTATTACTTATCTTTTTTGTGTTGGCATTTACCTTTGCACAAAAAAACCAACAACTGGTTAGCATCAATTATTACGGTGGATTATCTACCGAAACCCAACTCTATTTGGCGATATTTGCTTCCCTAGGTATTGGTCTGATCTTAGGGTATTTGATTAGCATGGCCGCTAGGATGCGTACTCGAGGTGAAATGAAAAAAGCCCAGCAACAAGCCAAAGACGCGCAAGCGCGTTTAGATAAAGTCAAAAGCAATCAGGAATTATCCGTCCAATAAGACCGCTGAAACGGCACCATCAAAGTCCCGTAACTAGTACGGGATGCCACTGGCCTTTCTAATTCATCACTGCCTTGTGTGAGTACTCTAGTTATTCCCCTAACTTTTAAGACACCTACATCGTCATACCGGTGAAAGCCGGTATCCAGACAATCTTTATTAATAATGGATTACGGATACAGGCTACGTATTTCCTTAAATCAGCAAACTTACAGGTTTATGTACGGTTATTTATATGAATTACTATATCTTATTCGAAATGAATGCAGACACTAGCGTTAGTGTTGTATCGCCGGCCTGGCAGGTCCGTTTTATTTATAAGCACGTTTCGGCGTACACCTGAATCAGCGCCGATGATACTGCAATTTGTGCCTTGAATAAATGTCGTTGATTTGACAATCAGATAATTATATTCAATACTAACCGTCCACCCACAAGGGTGTAAATGGACTTTAATCGACAACATGGAGGTTGTTATGTTTAAAAAAACTTCTTTTTATTCTTTCTTTTCCCTTTTACTAGTTTCATTTTCTTCCGCCGTATTTGCGCTTAATCCAAACACTGCTTCTGTTGACGAACTGGCGGATGAATTAGTCGGCATTGGGCCAAAGCTGGCTGAGAGAATTGTTCAGTATCGCGAAGAGAATGGAGAGTTCGAAACGGTTGAGGACTTAATGGACGTCAAAGGTATTGGCAACAGTGTGATCGAAAAAAATCGAGATCAAATAGAATTTGAACAAGATTAGAAAATAAATTCAGTTATAAAGTTAAAAGCGGCTATTAAAGCCGCTTTTTTCTTTGGAAGTTCTTATAAACGTTTAATTAATAAGGCTAAACAGTTAAAATTAGCGCACTTTTTCCTAATTAACAAAGTATAAATATTTAAATGAACCTAACCATTGTCGGCACTGGATATGTGGGCCTTGTTACTGGAACCTGTCTGGCAGAAGTGGGTAACCATGTTCTGTGTATCGACAACGACACACAAAAAATTGAAGGACTCAAGCAAGCACAATTACCGATTTATGAACCCGGCCTTGAGAACCTGGTTAAAGAGAACCTGCAAGCCAAGCGCCTGGAGTTTAGCACTGATATTAAAAAGGGCGTCGACTATGCCGAGGTTATTTTTATTGCAGTGGGAACGCCACCGGATGAAGACGGTTCAGCAGATTTAAGCCATGTGATTGCTGTGGCCAAGGCAATAGGGGAACATCTAACTGACTATCGTGTCGTAGTGACCAAGTCGACAGTGCCCGTTGGCACCGCTGATAGAGTCAGACAGGCCATAAACACTACTTTGTCTGAGCGTGGTGTAGAGGTCGAATTTGACGTAGTTTCGAATCCTGAGTTTTTAAAGGAAGGTGCTGCTGTTGAGGATTTTCTCAAACCTGATCGAATCATTATCGGTGTCGATAGTGATCGTTCCTTTGAGGTGATGCACCGACTTTATCAACCTTTTAACAGAAATCATGATCGCGTCATTCGGATGGATATTCGATCTTCCGAATTAACGAAATATGCAGCCAATGCTATGTTGGCCACAAAAATCTCATTCATGAACGAAATGGCAAACCTGGCTGAAAAACTGGGTGCCGATATTGAATCTGTGCGTCAGGGAATCGGTTCCGATCCACGTATCGGTTATCATTTTATTTATCCCGGTTGCGGCTATGGTGGTTCGTGTTTCCCCAAAGATGTTCAGGCTTTGCACAAAACCGCCAAGCAGCATGATTATGATGCACGAATTTTAACGGCTGTTGAAAACGTTAATAACGACCAGAAATCGGTGCCTGTTAATAAATTGATCAAGCACTTTGGCGAAGATTTTAACGATTTGAATTTTGCCATTTGGGGGTTGTCATTCAAGCCAAATACTGACGATATGCGCGAAGCGCCGAGCAGAGTGATTATTGAGCAAATTCGAGATCGAGGTGGCCGGATTAAAGCCTATGATCCCATCGCCATGAAAGAAGCGGCCCATGTTTTAGCCAATCAACCTGATCTTGAGCTTGTCGATGATCCGTATGATGCAGTTGAGCAAGCCGATGCCTTAATAGTTGTCACTGAATGGAAAATGTTTCGGGCACTGGATATCGATTTACTCAAGCAGAAAATGCGCCAGCTTGTTATTGTAGATGGACGAAATATTTATGAGCCAAGTACGCTCAGCAATGCCGGTTTTAAATATTATAGTATTGGTCGCGCATGAAAACCGCTTTAACCTTTCCTGATCTTAGCCAACTGCATGTGTTGATTGTTGGTGATGTCATGTTGGATCAATATTGGTTTGGTGCGGTAGAACGCATTTCACCCGAAGCACCCGTGCCGATTGTAACCGTGAATAACGGTGAGCGGCGTGGAGGTGGTGCAGCCAACGTCGCACTTAATGTGGTCAATTTAGGTGCGAAGTGTACATTACTATCAATTGTCGGAGATGATGCCCATGCCGATGAACTTGAACAAATGTTACGAAGTGTTGGGATAGAGGTAGTATTTGTTAAGGCTAGTGATTATCAGACAACAGTCAAACAGCGGGTAATTTCGCGAAATCAGCAATTAATCCGGCTCGATTTTGAACAAAGACCAAGCCAACAATTACTTGACCGATGTTTTGAACATTATCAAGATTTGATTAAGGACGCTGACGCGCTGATTTTTTCTGATTATGGCAAAGGTTCACTCGATAAAATCAGCACTATGATTGATTTGGCCCGAGACAACAAACTTCCAGTTTCGGTTGACCCAAAAGGAAAGGACTATTCTCGCTATCGCAATGCGAGCTTAATCACGCCGAACCTCAACGAATTTGAACAAGTGGTTGGTGGTGTCGTTGACGATGCACAGATGGATGTAAGAGCTCAAAAGCTTGTTCAAGACTTAAATATTGATCAATTGTTAATCACCTTGAGTGAGCGTGGCATGAAGCTTTATAAAAAGGATGCGCGGATTCATTACAGTCCTGCTCGTGCCCGCGAAGTGTATGATGTCAGTGGTGCAGGTGATACGGTTATCGCTTGCTTGGGAACACTGTTAGCGAGTGAACTTGAGACCGACGCTATTCTAGAAATTGCTAATGCGGCGGCTGGCGTAGTGGTAGCTAAATTGGGAACAGCGGTGGCTGATGTAAGTGAAATAACCGATGCGCTCATGCGTGGTAAGGGGCAATCATGATTATAGTGACAGGCGGTGCGGGATTTATTGGCTCTAACTTGGTTAAAGCTATTAATGAACGTAGCGGTGATGATGTTTTGGTGGTCGATAACTTGACTAATACGGCCAAGATTCCAAATTTAGCTGACTGTACGATTGCTGATTATCGCGACAAAAATGATTTTTATCAAAATATCGTTAACCTGGAAAAAATTTCCGGATTAGAAGCTGTGCTGCATCAGGGTGCTTGTTCAGACACCATGGTGACTGACGGTCGTTATGTGATGCATAACAACTACCAATATTCGAAAGCTTTACTGGAATACTGCCAGCATTTTAAAGTGCCTTATATTTATGCTTCATCCGCATCAGTTTACGGGGCGGGGAAGGACTTTAGAGAATCCCCACAATGTGAACGGCCATTGAATGCTTATGCTTATTCTAAACTGGCTTTTGATCAACATGTTCGTTCGCGAAGCGAAAATTTAACGATTCCTGTTGTCGGGTTGCGCTATTTCAATGTCTATGGGCCTTGTGAACAGCACAAGGGGCGAATGGCCTCAGTCGCTTATCACTTTTTTAATCAATTTAAAAAAGAGGGTAAAGTTCGACTTTTTTGTGGCAGTGATGGTTATGAAGACGGTGAGCAATTACGTGACTTTATTTCTGTTGAGGATGTGGTCAAAGTAAATCTGTTTTTTTTAGATAACACCCAACTAAGTGGAATTTATAACTTGGGTACGGGAAACAGTCAGAGTTTTAATGAGGTTGCCGAGGCAGTCGTTAATTTTTTTCAACATAAAAACGGACTTGGACATCTTACCACTGAAAGTATCAAGACACAGAATTTGGTTGAATACATTGCTTTTCCTGATAATTTAAAAGGCAAATACCAAAGCTACACCCAAGCTGACATTAGTCAGTTAAGAGCAGTCGGATACCAAGAAGACTTCCTGACCGTGCAGCAGGGTGTTAATAATTACTTGAACTGGCTGGATCAATAAAATCACAATGCCTGATGACGCCCCAATTCTAGTAACAGGTGCCGCCGGTTTTATCGGGGCCGCAGTAAGTCAATCTTTACTCAATCAAGGCAAAAAGGTTGTTGGTATTGATAATCTAAATGATTATTACGACGTTCGGTTAAAGCACGATCGCTTACAAGAATTGAAACAGGATGGGTTTACATTCAGACAACTTGATCTGATTGACTATCCGGCCTTGGATCAATTGTTTGATCAGTATGGTTTTAAAATTATTGTTCACCTGGCAGCGCAGGCTGGTGTTAGATATTCATTGACAAATCCAAAGACTTACGTTGACTCAAATCTAACCGGCTTTGTGAACATGCTTGAATTGTGCCGGCATCATAAAGCTGAACATCTGACTTTTGCTTCCTCCAGTTCGGTATATGGCGCCAACAAAACCATGCCTTTTTCCGTTAAGCATAATGTTGATCATCCTGTTTCACTTTATGCCGCAACCAAAAAATCAAATGAGTTATTAGCACATTCTTATGCGCATTTATATGGCTTGCCGGTTACTGGCTTGCGATTCTTTACCGTATATGGCCCTTGGGGTCGGCCGGATATGGCTTACTTTAAGTTCACCAAAGCGATTTTGGCGAACGAGAAAATTCCAGTTTTTAATCACGGAGATATGCGCCGTGATTTTACTTACATTGATGATATTGTCGATGGTGTGATTAAAGTGGCGGCACAACCGGCAACAGGCAATGAAAATTGGAGCGGTGATAATCCCGATCCATCGTCAAGTTATGCCCCATATCAAATATATAATATCGGCAATAATCAGCCTATTGAATTAATGCATTTTATTGAGGTGTTAGAAGAGCAGCTAGGCAAAAAGGCTAAAATAAAATTTTTACCCATGGCTGACGGGGATGTTAAAGAGACTTATGCAGATATTGGTCAACTGCAACAGGATTTTGATTTTAATCCAGCTGTGCAAATCGAGCAGGGATTGGCAAAGTTTGTAAGTTGGTATAAAGATTATTATAAGGTTTGAAAATAGTGAGTGAAAATCTAAAAATTATTGTGACTGGCGGTGCGGGGTTTATCGGTTCGGCTGTTATTCGTTATCTGTTACAAAACACGGCACATCAAATTCTGAATATCGATAAATTGACTTATGCCGGTAATTTAATGACACTTGAAATGGTAGAGGAGAATCCAAATTATAAATTTATTCAGGCTGATATATGTGACACAAATGCCATGGATAAGGCGTTTAGAAATTTTCAGCCTGATGGCATTATGCACTTGGCTGCTGAATCACACGTCGATCGCTCAATCGAAGGTTCAGATGTATTCATTCAATCAAACATCATAGGTACTTACACTTTACTAGAAGTGGCCAGGAAATATTATTCTCAGCTTGATGCTGCTGGTAAAGAAACATTCAAGTTTCATCATGTGTCCACGGATGAAGTTTATGGGAGCTTGGGTAAGCAGGGATTATTTACGGAACAGTCTCGTTATCAACCAAATTCTCCCTATTCAGCAAGTAAAGCGGCCTCTGATCATCTGATACGAGCCTGGGGAGAAACCTATCAACTGCCGGTTGTGATTTCAAATTGTTCGAATAATTATGGCCCGTATCAGTTCCCTGAAAAGTTAATTCCGCTAATGATACAAAAAGCACTTAACCATCAACCTTTGCCGGTTTATGGAACGGGTGAAAATGTACGTGATTGGTTATATGTTGGCGATCATGCTAAGGCACTTTACACCATTTTTTCTAGCGGAAAAAATGGAGAGGTTTACAATGTTGGTGGGCATAATGAAGTAAAGAATATTGATGTTGTTAATACGCTTTGTGAGATTCTCGATACTAAACAACCCAGTCAATCATTAGCTAGTTATAAAGAATTGATTAGTTTTGTAACAGACCGCCCGGGTCATGATATGCGTTATGCGATTGACGCAAGTAAAATCGCCAGGGAATTAGACTGGACACCACAAGAAACATTCGCCAGTGGCTTAGATAAAACGGTTCAATGGTATCTGGATAATCCTGACTGGTGCAGTGAAATAGCCAATAGCTATAGGGGTCAACGTTTAGGAGCAATCGTATAATGAGAGGAATAATTCTAGCCGGTGGCTCAGGAACGCGTCTTTATCCGGTAACCATGTCGGTGTCCAAACAGTTGCTGCCTGTTTACGATAAACCGATGATTTATTACCCACTTTCTACATTGATGTTGTCAGGGATCCAGGATATTTTGATTATATCCACACCGTCAGATACTCCTCGTTTTCAACAACTGTTGGGTAATGGTGAGCGTATGGGGCTGAATTTATCCTATGCCGTACAGCCTACACCTGATGGCTTAGCGCAGGCTTTTATTATCGGTGCGGAGTTTGTCGGGGCGGATAATGTCGCCCTGGTGCTTGGCGATAATGTTTTTTATGGGCATGATTTGAATGCTTCATTAAAAGCGGCTGCAGCAAAGAAAAAAGGGGCGACAGTTTTTGCTTATCCCGTCAATGATCCTGAGCGTTATGGTGTTGTTGAATTTGACGATAAGGGACAAGCTGTGAGCCTTGAGGAAAAACCTCGGCAGCCAAAGTCCCACTATGCTGTTACGGGGTTATATTTTTACGACAATGATGTACTTGGTATTGCCAAACAGATAAAGCCTTCTGATCGTGGTGAACTGGAAATCACTGATGTAAATAAACATTATCTTGATGAGAAAAAACTGTCGGTTGAAGTATTGGGGCGCGGTTTAGCCTGGCTTGATATGGGCACACACGATTCGTTGTTGCAGGCTTCCCAGTTTATCGAAACACTGGAAAATCGTCAGGGAATGAAAATTGCGTGTCTGGAGGAAATTGCTTTTCGAAATGGCTGGATAAACCTAGATCAACTCAGTCAGGCTGCTGCCGACTATGGTAAAAGCAGTTATGGGCAATACATTACCAAGTTGATTACCTGGCTTTAATAACGGAATGTTTGACTGATGAATAACCCGATCAAGGTTGTTTGTGCTAATGCAGGATTGATTAAGCAACTTGCTCATAGAGAGGTGCTGGAGCGTTATAAAGGCTCGATGTTTGGGCTTTTGTGGTCTTTTTTCAATCCACTGCTTATGCTTTTGGTTTATTTATTTGTTTTTAGCTTTGTGTTCAAGTTGCGTTGGCAAGGTGCTGCAGGTCATGCTCAGTTTGGTACGGTTTTATTTTCCGGCTTGATTCTTCATGCATTACTTGGTGAGTGTCTTTCCCGTGCGCCGGGGTTGATTTCCGGAAACGCACAATTTGTTAAGAAGGTCGTATTTCCATTAGAAATATTTTCCATTGTCTCGGTGGTGACAGCATTGTTTCATTTCACAGTCAGTATGCTAATTCTAATTTTGGCGCATTTGCTCGCATCTCATGAAGTTAACTGGACAATCATTTTTGCTCCCTTGGTGGTTTTCCCGTTAGCTTTAATAGGATTGGGTATGTCCTATTTGATTGCATCGACAACGGTTTTTATCCGCGATTTATCACAAGTTATCGGAGTGCTAGTGACTGTGCTGCTATTTTTAAGTCCTATATTCTATCCTTTAGAATCTGTACCGGACTCCGTTCGACCGTTAATGTATTTGAATCCTCTCACGGTGCCTATATCAGAATTTCGAAACTTGGTTATCTGGGGTAAATTGCCGAATTTATCTATTCTGACTGTTTACACCGTAGTAGCGCTGTTGATTTTCAGTCTTGGCTGGTGGTGGTTTCAACGCACCAAAAAGGTATTTGCTGATGTGCTCTGATAAATCCAATTCAGATAATTTAGCGGTAAGTGTTGAGAACGTCAGCAAGTGTTATCAAACTTATCAAAAGCCTGTTCACCGTTTAATGCAAGCTATAAATGGCTCTAAGAAAAAACTCTATTCAGAGTTTTGGGCGTTACGGGACATGGATTTTAAGGTTAATAAAGGTGAGACGTTTGGGATTGTCGGTGAAAATGGATCGGGTAAATCAACGTTATTACAAATCATTGCCGGCACGTTGCGACCTACATCAGGAGCAGTAACCACACATGGCCGTATTGCTGCGATTCTAGAGCTGGGTGCCGGCTTTAACCCTGAATTTAACGGGGTAGAAAATGCTCGTTTAAATGCCGCTATAATCGGCGTAAACGAAAAAGAATTTAATAAGAGTCTCCCTGAGATCATTGAGTTTTCGGGATTGGGGGATTTTATTAATCGACCTGTTAAAACTTATTCAAGTGGCATGTACGTCAGGCTGGCATTTTCTGTATCGATTAGCTTAAAACCTGATATTTTAATCATTGACGAAGCCCTGGCGGTTGGTGATGCCAAATTCCAGCGAAAATGTTTTCGCAAACTAGAAACCTTAAAGTCTGAAGGGGTGACTATTTTATTTGTCAGTCATTCGATGGAAAGTGTTGTCAGTCATTGTGATCGAGCCTTGTTTTTAGATAGTGGCCGTGTGCAAATGATCGGCGAACCTAAACAGGTCGTGAATAAATATCTGGATACTTTGTTTCAAAATGAAAATGAAGAGTCAACTAATGAAGACGTTAAACCTGAAGAAGAACTTGAAATTGAAGACACTAATCAGAATGACCAACTACAGCTAAGCCACGATCCTGGTATAGATGCCTGTAAAGATAGGCGTGGTTACAATCCACAGGAGTATCGCTGGGGTGATGGACGTGCTCAAATCATCGATTATCGTTTGCTTAAGAATGGTTGTGAATCCAGCCATCAATGTAATCAAGGCGATAAACTGACTCTACTGTTTGTTACAGTTTTTAGCGAGTCGTTTGAAAATATAATTTACGGTATGACTATTAAAACCACCGATGGAAAAACAGTTTACGGAACTAACAATCGCTTGAAGAAACAGTTGTTTTCAGTTTCAAATGAAAACGAAGTTGTTGAAATTGAAGTTGAATTTGTAGTTAATCTCGCGGCGGGGGATTATTTTATTTCCATAGGGGTATCAGCAGATGATGATGAAAAAGATCATATACCTCTGGACAGGCGTTATGACTTAATACATTTTTCTGTTGCCGATGATGAGCAATCGTTTGGTATCGCGGAACTGTATGCGTCTATAACCCAGGTTAGTACAACCTAGCCTAGTCATCAAATGGTTTTATTCGAAAAAAGGATATTACCTCGTGATAACTACGCGCGTTGGTGGTTTGAAAAACAAGCTGCGCGATCTAGCCAGCAACAGGATGATTTTGCATATAAGCCGTTAATATCGGTCGTCATGCCGGTTTATAACGCAAAGCCATCGGTGTTGATCAAGGCCATTCGGTCAATGACCAGACAAACATATAAGAACTGGGAGCTGTGTATTGCCGATGATTGTTCCACTAATGTAATAACAAAGCTGTGTTTGAAGCTTTTGTTTAATAAAAAAATAAAAATAACTTTTCTTCAAAAAAATCTTAATATTTCAGGAGCTTCGAATCAGGCGGCAGCACTGGCAACAGGTGAATATATTGGCTTGTTAGACAATGATGATGAGCTTGAATTGGATGCACTTTATCAAGTCGTCAAGCATATCAATGAAACGAGTGCTGACCTGCTTTACAGTGATGAAGATTTTATTGATTTAGATGGAGAATATGAGTCACCGCATTTCAAACCGGATTTTTCTCCCGATCTGTTGTTGTCACATAATTACATTACTCATTTTAGTGTTTTTACACGGCAGCTTTTTGATCAGGTTGGTGGATTTCGCTCAGAGTTTGATGGTGCTCAGGACTATGATTTATTATTGCGACTCAGCGAAAAAGCAAAAAAGATAGAACATATCCCGCATATTCTCTACCATTGGCGCCGCTCAGAAACTTCGACCAGTATGAGCAGTAAAGCCAAGCCTTATACGCATGACAGAGGAAAAGCGGCAGTTGCTTCGGCCCTTAAGCGTAGAGCGGTCAATGCTGAGGTCCAAGATGGCAATGTGGTTAACTATTACCGAGTTAAACGGAAACTATCAGGTCGACCGCTGGTCAGTGTTGTTATTCCGTTTAAGGATAAACCCGACTTATTAAATCAGTGCATTGATGCAATTCTACATAAATCCAGCTATTCAAATTTTGAAATTATTGGTGTCAGTAATAATTCGCAAGAATCGATGACTCATCGAGTTATGCAGGATTACTGTGAATTGGATTCCAGGATTAAGTTTGTTGAACACAATATTGCTTTCAATTTTTCTAAGTTGGTAAACAAAGGTGTTGCAGAGTCACAGGGACAGCACATCATTTTGATGAATAATGACATTGAGATTATCAATCACGATTGGCTGCAATGCTTGTTGGAACACTCGCAACGCGACGAAATTGCAGTGGTTGGAGCGAAGTTATATTTTAGTAACAATAAAATTCAACATGCCGGTGTAGGCATTGGTTTGGGCGGTGCAGCCGGGCATTTGCATTTAAAATTTCCTCGGCATTCAACCGGATATTACAATCGTCTGAATACCATTCAGAATATAAGTGCTTTGACGGGAGCCTTGATGATGGTTAAAACTTCTGTTTATGAACAACTAAATGGCTTTGATGAGGAAAATTTTAAAATTGCTTATAACGATGTCGATTTTTGTTTGCGTGCCATTAAGCAGGGTTACTTAAATATTTTTACTCCATATTGTCAAGCCTATCATTATGAATCGATTTCCAGAGGATATGATGATCAGGGTGAAAAGCTGGAACGATTAAATAGCGAAAAAGCAAACTTATGGAAAGTGCATGGTGATTTGCTAGAAAAAGGTGATCCTTATTACAATCCGAATCTTGACCAGAATCGAGATGATTTTGAGTTGCCCTATAAACCGATTATATGATTGACAGGTTAAAAGCCTTAAAGAAGCTGGATAGAAAGCGCCTGGACGCGACACTTATGCGTATCCATGCCAGACCCGTTTTAATGGTGTTTTTTAACCTTGTATTACTGGGGATAAATTCGCTAGGCCGAGCAAAAAGTACCGCCAAAACTCTATTGAGTAAAGTCGGCATTATCAATCAAGACAGTCTAACCGGTCAGAGCCATATTCAAACTTTACCTGCGGATTTTAAATCGAGAGTCTTTAGCTGTGAGCTATCTGTGTTGATTGTCTGCGAGACCAGCATTGCCCAGTGCTTTAGATATCGGGTAGAACAAAAACTTCAGCAGTTAGACTTGCTTGGGTTGCGAAATCATTGGCTCGATTGGACTGATTACATGGAAGTAAATAACCAGATAAATTTCTATGATGTGATTATATTTTATCGAGTGCCCGGGTATCCGAAGATGTTAGCGAATATAGATTATGCTAATCGCCTTGGAAAGATCGTGATTTACGATACCGATGACTTGATATTCGATAGACCGACACTCGAGTCTTATTACAATAAAACAACCGGCCAGTTGAGCTCCAGGCAATTAAAGGCTGTGTTTAAAGGAGCAGACTTATACAAAAAAGCGATTCAACAATGCTCGTTTGCTATTACAACAACAGCGGCATTGCAAAAGAGTCTTGAATCGGTTATTGGAAAAGACCGGGTTTTTATTCTGCCTAATGGCCTTGATAACTATTCACAACAGGCAGTCAAAACAGCTAGAGTCGTTAAGCAACCCAATAGAGTAAAGTTATTTTACGGGAGTGGAACAAAAACACATGATCAAGATTTTGCTCTGATTGCATCTGCAATAGAGAAAATATTATTAACTTACAATCATGTGGATTTGGTCATCGTCGGTTATTTATCAATACCTGAATCGTTACAAAGATTCGGTTCACGGATAACTGAAATTGATTTGCTGGATGTTGAGGAATTTTTTGATATTCTTACCCACGCGGACATTAATTTGGCACCGTTAGCCCCTGGTTTATTTGCTGATTGCAAAAGTGAAATCAAATGGTTGGAAGCAGGGGTGCTTGGTGTAGTAACTGTCGCTTCAGCGACTCAGGTTTACAAACAGGCTATAAAAGACGGTGTCGATGGTTTTGTCGCGGAAACTGAGGATCAGTGGTACGACATTATCGACAAGTTGATTAATGACAAGACATTGCGAGAGTCTATCGGTAAAGCTGCAACTCAATCTGCAAATGAGCATTATGCTCTTGAAAATACCTCGCAAACTTTTGTGAACATACTGGAACAATGTAAGCAAAAGCATCTGCAAGAGACCGGGTTTAGCCTACTAAATCAAGATTCAAAGCATGTGGTTATTGTTAATGTGCTTTATCCTCCTCAGGCCATGGGCGGAGCAACTGTAGTGGCTCAGAACATTGTTGAAACAATTTCTGCCCACTACAGTGATCAATATCATGTGTCGGTTTTTACCTGTGATGTGAACAATCTTTATGCGCACCAGGTTAGCGAATATGAACATAATGGGGTTAGTGTTACGGCTGTAAGTGTGCCGGTCGGACCGGATGTTGACTATCGTGCATATGATGCGCAAGTTGAGAATTTGTTCGCACAGTTTCTTGAGTACAAACAACCTGATTTAATCCACTTTCACAGCATCCAAAGATTAACCGCCTCCATGTTGCAGGCGGCAAATGAAAATAAAATTCCGTTTCTTGTGACGGTGCATGATGCCTGGTGGTTATCAGATCACCAGTTTCTGGTTGATGATAATGGTCAGTCTGTCGATGAGCTTCAGACAAATCCCATGATCGCAGCCACATCAAGTGACCAAGTCCCGCAAACACTTAAGCGAAGAAGATATTTGACTGGCTTATTGAACAAAGCCGAAAAGGTGCTGGTGGTTTCAGATTACCAACGATGTTTTTATCAAAAAAATGCCATTGATAATGTCATAGTAAACAAAAACGGGGTGAGAAAATTAGCAGCAGTTTCTCATGCAACTCATTCAACAGAAAAAGTGGTTTTAGGTTATAGTGGTAGCGTTTGTCATCACAAGGGTTACTATTTTCTAAAAGATGTAATAGAGAATCTGGAATTAAACAATCTTGAGCTAAAAGTAATTCAATTTAATCTTTCCGAACCTAAGACTGAAAATTGGAACCAGGTTAAAGTCGAGTATCTGCCTAAATTTGACTCGGAAAATATGACTGAATTCTATCAGCAGATCGATGTACTTATCGCACCGTCAATGTGGCCAGAGAGTTTTGGACTGATTACCCGTGAAGCGGCATTGGCAGGTATTTGGGTAATCGCAAGTGAAGCCGGTGGCTTGGCCGAATTAATTCAACACGGTGAAAACGGTTTTAAATTTGAGATGGGTAATGCGGAACAATTGTCTGCCATACTTATGCAAATCGATGAAAATCCACAGCCTTATAAAAAAAGGCTTTCTGAAGATATAGTTGCAAAATTGAATGTAAACAGTGTCGAGGAGCAGGTCGCTGAACTAGTTGGTATTTATAATAGCGTTTTAGAAAAGCGGTCTATCAATTCATAATTATTGTTAATCCTTCAATACATTCTGCTTGCTAAATCTATATAATCTTCGAATGATTTTCTTGGAGTTATAAATTGAAAATATCAATTGTTGTCCCGCTGCTGAATGAGGCGCCAAATCTTTTGCCTTTATACGAAGAAATAAAGCAAACGGTTGATGCTTTATCACATGACTATGAAGTGGTTTTTGTGGATGACGGCAGTACTGATGATAGCCTCGATGTGCTGAAAAAAATACAGCAAGATGACGATAACGTCGTGGTTGTCGAGTTTAGAAGAAACTTCGGTCAGACTGCCGGATTGGCTGCGGGTTTTGATTATGCGACCGGCGATGTTGTTGTGACCATGGATGCAGATCGCCAGAATGATCCGGCCGATATACCGAAAATGCTGGATAAAATCGAAGAGGGTTATGATTTGGTTTGCGGTTGGCGCTTTGATCGACAGGATACATTTATTTCGCGCAAACTACCGTCGATGATCGCCAATAAACTTATCTCCAAAACCACGGATGTAAGACTGCACGATTACGGTTGTACATTAAAGGCCATGCGGGCTGAAGTGGCAAAAACCATTACACTTTATGGCGAGATGCACCGTTTTATTCCGGCCATAGCAAGTCGGATGGGTGTGAAAATTGCCGAAGTTAAAGTGAATCATCGCCCGCGCACAATGGGTACAACTAAATATGGTATTTCAAGAACATTTCGGGTAATTCTTGATTTAGTAACGGTTAAATTCTTGCTTGATTACAACAATCGACCGATTCATTTTTTTGGTTTGCCTGGCCTGGCAGCCGGTGCTGCCGGTTTTCTGTTGGCGCTTTATCTGACTGTTCAAAAAATGTTTGGAATTTCCATCAGCGATAGACCTTTATTATTACTCGCAGTCTTTCTAATGATGGTGGGGTTGCAATTAATATTGTTTGGTTTGTTAGCAGAACTTCAAATGCGTACTTACCACGAGGGTCACAAGGAAAAGCCGATTTATTTTGTTAAGCAAATTCATGCCGGCAAATGAGTCTGATAAAAGTGGCACTAGTATTACCGCTGTAATTGTCACTTACAATCCTGAAACAAAAGCATTAGCGAAAACCATCGATTGTTTAAAATCACAAGTCGACGCTGTAGTTGTAATCGATAACCACTCCATAGAGCAAAATGAGCTTGCAGAAGTTTATTCAGAAGTGCATTTCATCTTTTTGCCGGCAAACCTAGGTTTAGGCAAGGCACATAATCTCGGTATTGAATATGCACGCAATCAAGGCAGTAACTATGTTTTATTGCTGGATCAGGATAGCCAGCCTGAACCAAACATGGTTGGTCAGATGCTAAAGACCGTCACAGACCTGGAAACGAAAGGAATAAAATTTTGCGCGGTTGGATCACGTTATAAAGATGAGCATGGGCATCTATCCGACTTTGTTAAAATTGGCTGGTTTAGATTTACTCGTAACACCTGTAGTGATAAAGAAGCAGTTGAAGCTGACTTTTTAATTTCTTCGGGTACTTTGATTCCGGTTGCTGTGATTGACGAAGTTGGCATGATGGATGAGGTTCTTTTTATTGATCATATTGATACTGAGTGGTTTATGCGGGCGAAAAACCTCGGCTATAAAGCCTATGGTTGCTGCGCAGCGTTAATGAGACACTCTCTTGGCGAGAAAACCACAAAAATATGGCTGGCAAGATGGCGTAATGTGCCATATCACAGTGCATTTCGTTATTACTATATTTTTCGAAATAGCTTATTGTTATACAGGCGCCAGTATATGCCGTTCAAATGGAAACTGGCCGATTGGGTCAGGCTAGGACAAATTTTTATTTTCTTTGGGCTTTTTGCAGGTGACAGATTAGCAAATCTGAAAATGATAGGTAAAGGTATTGTCGATGGTGTAAAAGGTAAAAGTGGCCGCAACGACCATTTAACACCAGCATAGGAAAATGAAATCTGTAGTCGCCATAGTCGTTAACTATAATGCTGGCATATGGCTTGAGCGTTGTGTCGAATCCATATTCTTATCTGATCATGCCGTTGATTTATATGTGGTCGATAATGCATCCAGTGATGGGAGTTTTCAGAAGGTCAAAAAATCATCCGAAAATCATGCCAACCTTCATTTGATCGAAAATAAAGAAAATCTTGGTTTCGCCAAAGCCAATAATATTGTGCTGAATACTACTAACGCAGACTATTATGCGTTGATAAACCCAGATTGTATTGTTGAGCCGGAAACGATTGGGTTTTTAGTTGAACAAATGCAACTGGATCGGCAAGTGGGTTTGGCGGGGGTGAAAATTTTAAATGAGGATGGCAGTGTGCAAAAAACGTCTAAAAGACGTTTTCCGACACCTGAGAATACATTTATCAGGATTTTAGGTGTTAGTCATTGGTTTAAAAACAAAGAAAAATTCGCGGATTTTGATTATGGAGACCAACTTGAAGTCACTGACGAAGCTGATCGAATTGAAAAACAATTTGTGGAGGCTATATCGGGTGCATTTATGATGGTCAGACGTGAAGCCTTAAATCATGTAGGCGGGCTTGATGAGGGTTATTTTATGCATTG
Source organism: Arenicellales bacterium (assembly GCA_965215945.1). GTDB lineage: Bacteria > Pseudomonadota > Gammaproteobacteria > Arenicellales > JAHEKD01 > JAHEKD01. Next base: position 62,131 of record CBDCFC010000002.1, read on the forward strand.
CGAGGATCTTGATTGGTGTAAACGCTTTTGGTTACATGGCTATAAAGTTGCCCATTATTCACAGGTTGCAGTTACCCACGTAAAAGGAAAAAGCAGCACGACAAGACCGTATAGAGTTAATTGGTATTTACATAAAGGTATGCTGCGTTTTTATCGGAAGTTTTATAGAAAGCAGTATGGCAGGTTGGTTTCTTCACTTGTTTATGTCGGTATTATGGTTCGATATGCGGTGACTAACTTTAAAATTCTAGTCAATAAAACCTTATCTCGATGAGGTCGACAGGACTAACGGTAGTGATCACAGGTGCCAGTGGCTTGCTAGGTCGGCAATTAGTAAAGAAGCTTGGAAGTGTTAATTATTCTGTCTATGCAGTTGGCCGTCGTCAATGCCCTGAAGAAATTAAAACTGATTGCCAGTGGTTGAGCATGGATATCGCTCAACCAAAATTTCCAAACATCGACATTGATGTTTTGGTTCATGCAGCACCTTTATGGTTATTGCCTGATTTTTTTCAGCAATTATCTGCAATAACTGAAGTTAGGCGTTGTATCGCGTTCAGTTCAACCAGTGCTGAATCAAAAGCAGATGCTAATGACTTTGTAGATCGTGAACTTGCAGAAAAATTAATAATTGCAGAGGAAAATATCAAATCTCTGTGTGGTGAACTGGTACCTTACACAATTCTCAGGCCGACTATGATTTACGGCTATGGCCAAGATCAGAATATTTCAGTGATTGCAAGCTTCATCAAAAAGCGAGGGTTTTTCCCCGTTGCAGGCAAGGCCGAAGGCTTGAGGCAACCGGTTCATGTAGATGATCTGGTCGATGCTGTTATTAAAATTATAGAAAATGAAAATACTTTTGGTAAAACATACACATTGACGGGTGGTGAAACACTAAGTTACAAATCAATGGTCGATAGAATTTTCCAAGACTTAAACCGTCCCAGCAAGATTATTCATGTGCCGGTTCTAGTATATCGTTGGCTATTGAATTTCATGCAATCCGACTACAGCAGCGGCACAGCCGATCGTATGAATCAAAACTTGTCATATAATTCGGAAGATGCCGTCAATGACTTCGATTACCAGGCACAAATGTTTCTAACTAACCCGCAAAGAGATTTATCAGGAAATTAGTATGTGGCAGGCTTTGCTTGGTTTTTTATCTATTGCTCTTGTTACATCGCTAAGTATTGGCTGGTTTAGAAATCTATCAATTGAAAATCAGTGGTTGGACAAACCAACTGACCGAGGTTCACATCATCAAGCAGTACCTCACATCGGCGGAATAGTAATGATGTTTATGTTGGTATTACTCACCCTGATTTTAGTTTTGGTTGATTATTTGTCTTGGAAAGATTCATTAATCTGGTTGTTGATTTTATTGTTATTAGGATTGATCGGTTTTATTGACGATATAAAGGATTTACCAAAACGCTTGCGTTTGATTGCCCAGATTGTGGTTGCTACTTGTGCGATTTGGCATTTTGGTGGTATCAATTCCATACAGCTGGGTTCAATCAATATTGAGTTTTCGTTGTTTTCTTATCTGTTGGGTTTTATCTGGGTAGTCGGTTTCATTAATATGTATAACTTTATGGATGGAATTAATGGCTTGGCGGGTTGCCAGGCATTGATAGCAGGGCTGATTTTCGCTGCCTGGCTATATTATTTGAATCAAACAGGGGAAAGTATGTTGTTTTTGGGTGTGGCAAGCACTGCGATTGGATTTCTCTACTGGAATTTTTCACCTGCCAAAGTATTCATGGGTGATTCGGGAAGTACCATGTTGGGAGGATTATTCGCAGTAATAAGCCTACAATTACATAATCAATTTGAGTTGTCTATATTGTTTCCAGCACTGCTTTTTGCTTGGTTTTTAATCGATACATCGGTCACCTTTGCCAAGCGATTATTTCGTGGCGAGAAAGTCTGGCAGGCACACAGACAACATTTTTACCAGAAATTAGCGCCAAATCCTCAAGATCATACAAAAGTCACTGGCATGATTTCACTTATCACCCTTATAATATCGGGAATTATTACAGCGGTTCTTCTTTATCCGGATTTTTTATGAATGAAATATCCGGGTTAAACAAACTATCGTTTAGTTGATGATGAATCACCTATATATTGGCCGGGGGAAGCTTGCTTAAAAACATACTTATAAAACTACTGGCTTCTACTGGTAAGCGACTGCGTTCAGTTCTTGAGCGTTGGCAGGTTTTTCTTCATGATTTGATTGCAATTCCGATCGCTTGGGAAGGCGCCTATTGGCTGCGCTACAATCTAGGTGTAATTCCAGAGGTTTTTGCCGAACAATCAATGGTTTTACTACCCTGGGTCATTCTAATACAGGTGTTAGTTTATATCACTTTTGGGACGCACAAGGGCTTATGGCGTTTTACATCAATGCCGGATTTGGTATTGATTATTAAATCAACGTTTATGAGTACCATTCTTATTACCCTAACGATTTTCTTCGTAACCCGCTTAACGTATGTCCCGCGATCGGTTTTTGTCTTTTATCCAATTCTGTTAATCGGTATTCTCTGTGCTTCGAGGATGGTCTATCGGTTAATGAAAGATCAGCATTTTTCAACTCGGATTGGTCGTCGGGCCTTAGTGGTGGGTGCTGGCGTGGCAGGAGAACAAGTCGTTAGGGATTTGAAGCGGGTTACTCCACAAATGTATGATCCGGTAGCCTTTGTTGACGACGATCTCGCCAAAGTCGGACAAGAGGTTCGCGGCATTCCGGTTGTTGCCACTTCCGATAAGATTGGCGAGTTATGCGAGAAGCTGGCAATTGAATTAGTCATCATTGCTATTCCCAGCGCAAATGACAAGCAAATGCAGCGAATTGTCCAACTGTGCGAAGAATCAGGTGTTAACTTCCGAACCTTGCCGGGAGTACAGGATATCGTCAGTGGCCGCGTCAATATTAATGACATGCGTGAGGTGCAAATTGAGGATTTACTCGGTCGCGACCCGGTTTCATTGGAATGGGACAAGATTAGTGAATCATTAAACGGTAAAACAGTTTTAGTCACAGGCGGTGGTGGCTCCATTGGTAGCGAGTTAAGTCGATTGGTGGCTGAATTTAAACCGTTGCAATTAATCATTTTTGAGCAGAGTGAATTTAATCTTTATCAGATTGACCATGAGTTAACTCAGCGCCATCCTGAATTGAAATTAATTACCATTCTAGGTGATGTTTGTGACAAACAACTGATTGAACACATCTTTTCGGCCTTTAGGCCCGATGTGGTTTTTCATGCAGCGGCTTACAAACATGTGCCAATAATACAAGGGCAGTTGCGCGAAGGTGTTAAAAACAATGTTTTAGGCACACGCAATGTGGCGCTGGCCGCTGATGAATATGGTGCTGAGCGTTTTGTTTTTATTTCAACTGACAAAGCGGTGAATCCAAGCAATTGGATGGGAGTAACCAAACGGGTGGCGGAAGTCTTTTGTCAGGCACTGGATGCCGAGTCAGAAACTTCCTATGTTGTTGTCCGTTTTGGTAATGTGCTTGATTCTGCCGGAAGTGTGGTGCCGTTATTCAGGCAACAATTGCGCAAGGGTGGACCGATTACCGTTACACACCCGGATGTGACCCGTTATTTCATGACTATTCGTGAGGCTTCACAACTGATTCTGGAGGCAAGTTCGTTTGCTGAAAACGGAGAGATTTATGTGCTCGACATGGGTAAACCTATCAAGATTTCATTTTTGGCTGAACAAATGGTCAGGCTTAGTGGAAAAGAACCGGGCAAGGATATTGACATCGTCTTTACCGGATTGCGGCCCGGTGAAAAGCTGGAAGAAGAATTGTTTTACCCGGATGAGATGCTGAGCGCAACAGGTTATGAAAAAATCTTTTTGGCCAATAGCCGCAAGTTCAAGTGGGTGGAAGTTGAAAAATCCATTCATGCCATTGAAATGCATATTGATAATTTTGATGAAGCTTCGATTGCAGAACAACTGCATGTACTGGTGCCAGAAATACGTTCCGAAGTCTGTACAGCTATGCCGTCGTTAATTCCCAGCGTTGCTTAGTTGGTAGATGACTCAACCGGTCACAGCCGTAATAGGCGGCAGCGGTCTGGCGAAATTATCGGGGTTTGAAATCACCGAGCGTGAAATAATACGTACACTTTATGGTGAACCCTCAAGCCCGTTGGTCAGTGGCAAGCTTGGAACTGAATCCATTAGTTTTTTGGCCCGCCACGGTCATGGTCATACCATCCCGCCGCACAAGGTCAATTATCAGGCCAACATTTGGGCACTTAAAGAAAAAGGTATAAAAAATATAGTTGCCGTTGGAGCAGTTGGGGCAATCAATGCGGCATTTTCTGATGGCAGTTTGATCATTCCAGATCAACTTATCGATTACACTCACTCACGCTCACACACTTTTTTTGATGGCGAATCTAAAAGTGTCAATCACATTGATTTTACCCATCCTTACACGCCTAAACTCAGGCAAGTGCTGATTGACTGCGCGAATGAGAACAACATCGATGCTAAATCGAAAGCGACTTATGCCGTTACTCAGGGGCCACGTCTGGAAACTGCTGCGGAGATTCTGAAGTACAAAAACGATGGGGCCGATTTGGTCGGCATGACCAGCATGCCGGAAGCAGCTTTGGCGCGTGAATTAGGCATGCGCTACGCACTGATTGCATTAGTGGCTAATCCAGCTGCCGGATTGCAGTCAAGTCAGATCAGTATTGAACAAGTTTTGGAGACACTGGAGGGAAATAAACAAAAAGTCATCGATTTGATCAGCTGTTCGCTTAGTTCGATTAATCAGTTAGCTGATTAAGAATCGTTTTTATTTGCTTGATGCGTTGCTCTTTGTCGATTAATTGCACTTTAATATTCAAGCGGCCATTGCCTTGTAACTGATAAACCTGATGTTGGCTTTGAATGAGTTGTATCAATTTGAGTGGGTCAAAATTAGGCTCGTCAACAAACTCAAAATGACCACCATTTTGACCCAGCTGAATTCTTGTTATCCCGAGTTGTTGTGCCCTAGGTTTCAGTTGTGCTAATTCCAACAGTAACTTGGTTGCATCGGGCAGGAAGCCAAAGCGATCCGCAAGTTCTACCTTAATTTCATTTAATTCGTTTGTCTTAACTGTGCTGGCAATGCGTTTATAGAAAACCAGGCGCATATGTACATCAGGAATGAATGTTTCAGGCAGCAACGCGGGTAGTTCAATGTCTATTTCACAACTGTTTATTTGCGAATTCCAGGTTACTTGTTTGTCTTTGCGGCCAAGTGAGCGCACTGCCTGATTTAAATATTGACTATAAAGACTAAACCCAACCTGGTCGATAGTGCCGCTCTGCGCTTCACCGAGTAATTCACCAGCACCACGAATTTCCAGATCATGCGAAGCGAGTGCAAAACCGGCACCTAATTCTTTTAGTGATGCAATTGCATCAAGGCGTTTTTGTGCGTCTTTGGTGATGTTTTTAAAGCTGTCAACAAGTAAATAAGCATAAGCTTGATGATGGGAACGTCCTACACGTCCTCTAAGTTGATGCAATTGGGCTAGGCCGAATCGATCGGCTTTATTGATGATAATTGTGTTGGCAGCCGGATTATCAATACCGCTTTCGACAATGGTTGTACAAATAAAGACGTTGAAACGACGGTGATAAAAGTTTTGCATCACGGTTTCGAGTTGATGCTCCGGCATTTGTCCGTGACCAACTCCAATCGTTATTTCAGGTACTAATGATTGTAATTCCTCAACTTGTTGCGCAATAGTGCGAACATCGTTGTGTAGAAAATAAACCTGCCCACCACGGCGGACTTCACGTTGAATCGCTTCGGTAATCAGGCCTTTGTTTTTTTCACGCACAAAAGTTTGTATCGATAGTCGATCTTTCGGTGGCGTTGAAATAATAGAAATATCCCGCATGCTGGACATGGTTTGGTTCAATGTCCGTGGAATTGGAGTTGCTGTTAAGGTCAGAATATCGACTTCATGACGCAGTTGTTTCAGTCGCTCCTTCTGACGCACACCAAATCGATGTTCTTCATCCAGAATTAATAAACCGAGGCGTTTAAAATCAATGTCCGATTGCAGCAGGCGATGTGTGCCAATAACGATGTCAACTTGACCACTGGCTAATTCTTCGAGTGTCTGCTTTATTTGTTTTGCTGATTTAAAACGTGAAAGCAACTGTATATTAATCGCCTGACCGACAAATCTGTCCTGGAAGGTATCGAAATGTTGCTGTGCTAATAAAGTCGTGGGTACAAGAATAGCGACTTGCTTATTATTATGTGCGGCAACAAAGGCGGCGCGGATGGCAACTTCTGTTTTGCCAAAGCCTACATCACCGCAAACCAGTCTGTCCATTGGCTTGTCTTTAACCATGTCATCAATGACTTCTTTAATTGCCTGGTTTTGATCGGGTGTTTCCTGATAGTCGAAACTGGCTGCAAATAAATCAAGTTCACCCTGAGGCAGTTCAAATTCGAATCCTTTACGAGCTTCGCGTATCGCCTGGACTTCCAATAATTCAACGGCAACGTCATAGGCTTTCTCTTGCGCCTTTTTCTTTATCTTTTCCCACTGGTCACTGCCCAGATGATGTAAAGGTGCAGTTTCAGGGGAGCTGCTCGTATAGCGGTTGATTAAATGCAGCGATAACACTGGCACATACAGTTTGGCTTCGTCCTGATACTCAATCACCATGAATTCTGTGGCGTTTTTATCGACAGTGATTGTTTTCAGTCCTTTATAGCGACCAATGCCATGATTCTCATGAACAACCGGGTCATCAATTTTAAGTTCGGCGAGCGAGCGGATGATTGATTCCGGATCATGTTTGGACGCTGTTTTACGAGTGAGTGCGCTACGCTCACCGTAAAGTTGGGTCTCACAAATAATTTCCAGCATTTGGTTTTCTATCACCAGACCGCGTTCAATCGGACTAACGGTTATCGCCAGCTTTTGTGCCCCGTCCTTGAACGATTGCCAATCCGATAGATGTATAGGTTGTAATTGATGCTGCTCAAGAATTGAGCTTAGTGCCTCAAAGCGTCCCGCTGTTTCAGCGGCGATTAGAATTTTATTGTTTTTGCTGTCATTGAGATGAGTAGTCAAATGCTCATAGGGATTTTGTGATTTAGGTTCTACATCTAGAGGTGGAGGCGGCTGAGTGCCGAAATCCAGTAAAACATTGCCAGTTTTGCTGTAATTAATAACGATATTTTTGTGCTCGTTGATACGCTGGGCCACAATATTAGGTTTTAAGTAAAGCTGTTCAGGGGGTAAAACCCTTCGCTGTGGATCAAGATTTGCGTTAACAAATCTATCTTCTATATCAGCGCTGATTAATTCGGCTTGGTTAAACAGGTCATCGGGCTGAACAATGATTGTCTGAGGCGACAGATAATCGAACAGACAGGCTGTTTGTTCAAAAAACAAAGGGAAATAAAATTCCAGACCAGGGCTGGCATGATGATTGCTGACATCGTTATAAACAGTTTGTTGTTTGGGATCACCTTCAAAGACTCTGCGAAAATTTTCTCTGAAAAAATTTACCGCATCGTCATGTAATGGAAATTCTCGCGCAGGCAATAAATCAATTGAGTTAATTTGCTGGGTTGTTCGCTGCGATTGTGGATCAAAATATTTAAGACTCTCAACTTCATCGTCAAATAAATCTATTCGCAAAGGGGCTGGGCTACCCATTGGGAATACATCTAACAAACCGCCACGAACTGCATATTCGCCCGGCGCCATCACCTGTGATACGGTTAAGTACGCCGCATTTTGTAGCTTGGTTCGAAAATCGTTTAAATCGATTCTATCACCGGTTTTTATTTTGAAACTAAAGCCACTGATGTAATCCAGTGGCGGTAATTTCTGCATCAGGTTAGCTAAGGTAACGACAAGGATGCCAGTTTTTGAATCGATTAAGTCTGAGAGTATTGATAATCGGCTGGAAATGATTTCCTGATGAGGTGAAAAACGATCATAAGGCAAGCATTCCCAGTCGGGAAAAAGTTTAATTTGCTCAGAGTCGTTAAGAAAAAAACTCAGCTCAGTGGCGGTTTGTTCAGCTTTACGGGTATTGTCACAAATAAAGACAATGGGCTGTTTTTTTTGCTTAAACAACTGAACTACAGCCAATGCTGATGAACACCCATGCAACCCGCCCCAGTAGATCGACCGATGATCGGTCAGCGGGGGATTAAATAAATCTACGTTGGTTGTTTTAACCACAGGTGCTTCAGACACGAGCAAATCTTAACGGTTATAATCGCTGTGGATTGTAACCGCTCACGTGTTGATGACAAGTGAATCCTGAACCGATAAAAATTTGGGGTATTATTCCGGCAGCTGGAATGGGAAGGCGCATGGGTGCTGACTTACCCAAACAGTATTTGCAAATAGCCGATAAAACCATACTCGGGCACAGCATTAACAAGCTGTTGGGTTGTGAACTAGTTGCCGGGGTTGCTGTTGGAATAGCGGAAAATGATGAATACTGGAGTAGTTTGTATATTGACCATGCGCGATTTCTGGGTAGCTATTCAGGTGGCCGGGAACGCATTCATACCGTATTGAATGGGCTTGAGTTTTTGCAAGATCATGCAAACGGCAATGATTGGATTTTAGTTCATGATGCAGTCAGGCCGTGTGTCGAAATTGAAGATATTAGACGGCTAATTGAAAAAGGCCTTAAAAATGAAAGCGGGGCGATTTTAGCGAACAAGGTAGTCGATACGGTTAAACAAATTAATAAGCAGAATGAAATCCAACAAACGCTAGACAGAAATCAACTTGCTCTGGCACAAACTCCACAATTATTTCCGCTCAGTGTTTTAAAAAAGGCATTGAGTTTAGCTGTGGATAATAATCAACTTAGCACGGATGAATCCGCCGCAGTTGAAGCATTAGGATTAAAACCTATCGTTATTGAAGGTAGCCGCACTAATATTAAAATCACGGCTTCAGAGGACTTGAAGCTGGCTGAATTGATTATCAATCAATCAGTTGGTGTCACATAAATACCCGTCATTCTGTATATGGTCTCCTCCGGTTATGCAAGTTAGCTTGTATTCAATGACATTGAAAGGATTGCGTTCGTATATCCGGCCTATGATTGAGCGATTTGTGTTGCTCTGGCCTTGATGTAATACGCCTAAGTGGTCCCATTCGGAAACACGAGCTACAGGCTCACTAGAATGACCGGGTTTGCCACCTAGTGGTTTAACCATTGTTGTCATCGTTGTTCACTAACTTCGCAATACAGTTGCAGGGTAATCGTGTTATCGCTGGGGGACTAGATGAACTCTACTCGGGATAGAGGGCTCCTGATAGTACAGTACGGCCCAACCCATTCGTGCCATTTTGTTGGCGTAAGCGACGGTGGCTTTATGAATACCGACCCGTTCAATCAGGGCCACAATCCAGCGACTGAGTTTATCTTGTTTACCTTGAGCACGGCTCACCACTGCTCGTGCCCCGTGAATCAGTAGTGTGCGTAATTGTTTATTACCGCGTTTACTGATGCCCAATAAGGTGGACTTGCCCCCTGAACTGTGTTGACATGGCACTATCCCTAACGCTGCAGATACATCCCGGCCCCGTTGATAAGCCAGCCCTTGCCCGACGTAGGCATAGAACATACTGGCGACAATTGGCCCAAATCCGGGAATCGTTTGTAATCGTTGGCAATGCGCGCTGCCCTGGTGTAATGTGTGTAGTTGGGCATCACAGGTGTCAATATGTGCATCAAGCTGTTGAAAGTGGGTGTAGGCCAACGATAGCATCGTTAAGGTGGTTGCGCTGAGTCCAGGTGTATTAGTGCCCAATAGTTCGGGGACCTGACGGCGGATCTGCGCAATGCCTTTGGGTAACCATATTCCGCGTTCAGCGAGTAAAGCCCGGATACGATTGGCTTGCTGGGTACGTGCTGCAATAAACTGTTGACGTTGAAGATTGACCGATTGAAGGTCTTGTTGGTCGGGGGACTTAATCGAACAAAATCGCATCTGGGGGCGAACCACTGCCTCGGCAATGGCTAGGGCATCGTTGTAGTCATTTTTATTCCCGCGTACATAGGGTTTAACGTGTTGCGGTGCAATCAGTCGGACTTCATGGCCCAGTGCCTGTAACTCACGGGCCCAATAATGAGCACTGGAGCACGATTCCATCCCAATCAGGCACGGAGAGAGGTTGGCAAAGAAGGGGAATACCTTCGATCGAGGTAATTGTTTTTTTTCACTATTTTACCGTGTGCATTACAGGCCACCACACGAAAGGTGTTTTTTACCAAATCCAGTCCAATTGTAGTAATCTTGGTCATGGTCTTCTCCTACTCTTAAGATTTAAATGATGAAAATTTATCATTTTGGCACATTACGATGCCGGTATATAAAGATTGGAGGAGACCATTACATTGGAAATACTGCAGGTATTGTCCAGAATCTCCAAAATCTACAGTCATCTCTAGGAGATTCCTGCCTGCGCAGGAATGACGTATTTTTTATCAGGCTATAATTCACCAAACACAAGCAGATAATCAACAAATGACAGACTTAAGAATTGGCTCCGGATTTGACGTTCATGCATTCACAGAAGACCGGGATTTAGTAATCGGAGGGGTTAACATTCCTTTTAAAAAAGGCCTGGCCGGACATTCTGATGCCGATGTTCTGCTTCATGCTATCAGCGATGCCTTGCTGGGCACGTTGGCATTAGGCGACATTGGTAAATGCTTTCCCGATACTGCCCCAGAATACAAGAATGCCGACAGCCGTGAGTTGTTGCGGCAAGTAAAGCATCTCGTTGACGATAAAGGTTTCGAGATTGCGAATCTAGACAGCACCATAATCGCTCAAGCTCCAAAGATGGCTCCTTACATTGAACAAATGCGGCAAAATATTGCCGACGATCTGAGTACAAAAATCAGTCGTGTTAGCGTCAAAGCAACTACTACCGAAAATTTAGGATTTACAGGTCGAGGGGAGGGAATTGCCAGCCGGGCGACGGTGCTTTTAAAACGAAAGCAATATATCGACCCGAGAAATAAATAACATTTCTCGGCCTTGTGCCAACGGCCTTTCTAACGACACCATAATTTCAAACGCCACAACTGTTATTCAGAATGTACGCTGAAACGGGCTTATATTCAGGCTTATTTCCAAGTTTCCCGGCCCTGTGCCGGGATCTCCTAAATACTGAGGCAAACTTTAATAATACCCCTCGGCCACTCTAAGTCACGAAAGTCATGCAACCTGATCTAAACTATCGTGTATTATGTTTAACTCATCTGACGCATAGAATGTTTCAGGTACTGGATAATGGTTAACATAACCATTATCTAATGCTGTGTGCTTGTTATTCCATATATTTAGAATTTCACTGTCAAGTTCTAATCTGTTGAAGATTTAAAATGGAATACCTGTGGCAACCGAAATCTTTTGTTTTGTGCACGTAGAGTTGTAATGAACATTTGTATAATGTTCAATGAGATAGAGCCTCAGAGCAAGAGAAAGTTGAATATCTAAAACACTACAAGCCGCTCCACATACTGTATCTATCAGTTGGCAGTTTACAAATGCAGACAGAGCACCTCGCTTAAAGCCTCCTCCACAACAGCCAAGGAAAATCACACTCTTACAGTTAATTAATCTTTGATCACAAACAGCGATTGAGAAATCTGCCCATCTGATAAAATGATTATGGTTTTTGGTTCCAAACCCTTCGGAGTTGCCATGTGCTCCAACCACCAAATAATCTGCTGGACATTGTACTTTATTGCTCAAAGTTTCAATGTCGTCAATTTCTTGTATTTCAAATTTTTCAAAATCAATTTTAAATTCGGAACAGAGATTCTCAATAGATTGAGTTAGATTAAAATTACCATTTGCACAGTCTTCGGTACTTTCGAGAAAAATAAGTTTTTTGTTTGTCATTACCTACCCCTAGGTTTGTTTATGTCAACTTTAGAGATGGGTGTTGAGGTTTGGTTTTCAAGTTATTAATCATTAAATTAAGAATGTTTAATTTAATGATAACAAGCGCGCAGTTACATGTTGTGTGACACATCTATCTTTCATCTAGAGGAGGCACAGTAACAGAAAAGCTTTACAAGTTGTTTTCTGGATTCCGGATATCACTTCGTGATTCCGGAATGACGGGAGGGTGTCAAAGAGTTTTCATCATAAGCCCGAGCAGTCATTAGGAAATCCTGGATCGGAGTCAGAGAATTGGTGAAAGCCTTCGTTTTGAGCCCGAACAGTCGTAAGGAGATCCTGAATAATTCCTGTGGAATTTTCAGGATGACGTTGCTGTCATTTCTTTTTTAGAAGTACATAAAGTGCGCCCGTCCCGCCGTCTGTTTTCGGGGCGGAGCAGTAGGCCAAGACACTGTCCATTTGTTTAAGCCAGTTGGCGGTTTTGGTTTTAAGCACGGGTTGTTTATTGGGAGAGCGTTGACCTTTGCCATGGATGATGCGTACGCAGCGGATGCCTTTTATGCTGCATTCTTTGATAAACCAAACCAACTCTTTTTTGGCTTCATCCCTTCTAAGGCCGTGTAAATCCAACTCTGCTTCGATGATGTAACGACCGCCACGCAACCGGCGCATTATTTGGCGGGAAATGCCATCTCTGGCATAGCTGAGTTCGTCACCTGAAAGTTCGACCCATTCGTCGCTGATTCCATCCGCCAGTTCTTCGAGAACTTTGAGTTCATCGGCGATTTTCTGTTTGGGATAAGGTTTTGGCTTGGGTTTTTCCGAGATTTTATTGTCAGGTTTTAACGGACGCACACCCGCCACAGCATCACGGAATAACTTGGCATCGTCGTCAGAGTCATTCACCGTTTAACTCTTCGAGGTATTTTTCTGCATCTAATGCGGCCATACAACCTGTGCCGGCAGAAGTGACGGCCTGGCGATAGACATGATCCATTACATCACCCGCTGCAAATACACCTTGTACACTGGTTTCGGTTGCGTTGCCATTTTGACCACCAACAGTTTTTAAATAACCGTTTTTCATATCCAGCTGGCCCTTGAAAATTTCAGTATTTGGTGTGTGGCCAATCGCAATAAAGGTTCCCATGACCTCTATGTCTTTAGTTTCTTCGGTCTGGTTATTTCTAAGGCGCACACCCGTTACCCCCATGTCATCACCCAGTACTTCGTCGAGTTCATGGAACCATTCGACAGTAATATTACCGGCACCATTTGTTTTGGCCAGCAATTTATCTTGCAAAATGGCTTCTGCGCGAAGTTTGTCACGTCGATGCACGACAGTGACATGAGAGGCAATGTTAGATAAATAAAGTGCTTCTTCTACCGCTGTATTACCACCGCCGATCACGGCGACCGGCTGATTTTTGTAGAAAAAACCGTCACAAGTGGCGCAGGCGGATACGCCTTTGCCTTTGAATTTTTCTTCTGACTCCAGGCCCAAATAACGAGCAGAGGCGCCTGTACCAATTATTAGTGCATCACAAGTGTATTCGGCACTGTCACCGGTTAGCTTGAGGGGTCTGGTAGACAAATCGACTTTATTGATATGATCAAAGATGACCTCAGTATCAAAACGCTCAACGTGCTTGAGCATGCGGTCCATCAGTTCTGGGCCAAGCACACCTTCATTATCACCCGGCCAGTTATCAACGTCAGTGGTGGTGGTGAGTTGCCCGCCTTGCTCAATACCGGTGATTAAAACTGGGTTGAGATTGGCGCGCGCTGCATAAAGCGCTGCGGTATAGCCTGCCGGCCCTGAGCCAAGAATTAATAAACGCGCATGTTTGGTTTCGGCCATTGAGCTATTCCTAAAATCTTATCCAGAAGGTAGATATAGAGGGAAAGGCATTCAATTTCAAGTTTTATAATCTGAATCTTGTTAACAAGTTATAAAAGCCCAATAAGCGCTTGGTAAATCAGCGTTATACGCTACAATACCCGCACTCGATTATTTGACTGAACTGAAGCAACGTTGGCCACGACTAAAACTAAAAAAGTAACTAAAAAATCTCACAAAAGCGACGCGCCCGTTATCACCCCAAAAATGGTGGTTTTAATTAAGGAAGGAATCTTTTACTTCTTGCTGGCACTGGTTGTTTATTTGTTTATGTGCCTGGCCAGTTTTTCACCCAACGACCCGGGTTGGTCACATACTGTCACAACTGAAGGTTCACAAGTACAAAACTGGGGCGGTCGTTTTGGTGCATTACTGGCTGATGTACTTTTACACAGCTTTGGCAAAATGGCTTATCTTTTCCCATTATTAGTTTTAATTGCGGCCTGGAAGATTTATCAAAGCCGCGATCAGGAGCCAGTCAGCCTGAACCAGCGAATTTTTGCCTATGTTGGATTTGTGCTGATTCTGTTAGGCGGTTGTGGGCTTGAAAATTTACATTCCAGCGGACCACAAGGCGTTATTTCATGGATTCCCGGCGGTGTATTTGGATCCGTGTCGGCGGAGTTTGCCAGGCCAATGTTCGGTTATGTTGGAGCCAGCATCTTCTTGTTGGCTTTACTGCTAATGGGTATGAGCTGGTTTAGTGGTATTTCCTGGATGACGGTAATGGACACCTTGGGTCGTTGGATTTGTTCAATCTATGATTATTTCGCCATTAGGATTCAGGGCTTTTTTGATCGTAAAGCCGGTGAAAAAGCACGAGAAAAACGTGAGGTCAGTGTTAAGCAAAAGCGTGAAAAGCTTGAGACCAAGGAACCACCAAAAATTGAACCCAAAGTAGTCGCACCCAAGATTAGTGAGCGGGTGGAGCGCGAGAAACAGGTTAGTTTATTCAACAAAGACGCACCGTCCGGGGCGATTCCGCCGCTTTCATTATTGGACCCGCCCAGCGAAAAAACAACCGGCTATTCACGTGAGTCATTAGAGGCCATGTCGAGGTTACTGGAGAAAAAGCTACTGGATTTTAATATTGAGGTGCAGGTAGTTGAGGTTCAACCCGGGCCTGTGATTACCCGCTTCGAAATCGACCCGGCACCTGGCGTCAAGGCCAGCCAGATTACCAACCTGGCGAATGATTTAGCCAGAGCCTTGTCACTAGTCAGTATTCGGGTGGTTGAGAATATTCCAGGTAAAGCGCTGATAGGTATCGAAATTCCCAATGAGAATCGAGAGATCGTTAGTATTGTTGAAGTTTTATCTTCACAGGATTATGAACAGACAGCTTCACCCTTAACGCTGGTTTTGGGTAAGGATATTGGCGGTGAACCGGTGGTGGCCGATTTAGCGAAAATGCCACATCTATTGATTGCCGGTACTACTGGTTCTGGTAAGTCAGTTTGTGTGAATGCATTAATTTTAAGCTTGCTTTACAAAGCTACACCCGAGCAGGTCAGGCTGATTATGGTCGATCCGAAAATGCTGGAGCTATCGATTTACGAAGGTATTCCGCATTTGCTTTGCCCGGTGGTTACCGACATGGAAAAAGCGGCTAATGCACTGCGCTGGGCGATTTTCGAAATGGAGCGTCGCTATAAATTAATGGCAGCTTTGGGGGTTCGAAACATCCCCGGTTACAACCGTAAAGTCAAAGCCGCTCAGGAAAAAAACAAACCCATTATGGATCCTTTAGCGGCTGAGGGTGAAGAGCCCGAAGAGCTGCGCTCTTTGCCGTATATTGTTATCGTCATTGATGAGCTGGCTGATTTGATGATGGTGGTGGGAAAGAAGGTTGAAGAATTAATTACCCGCATTGCACAAAAGGCACGGGCCGCCGGCATCCATTTGATTCTGGCGACCCAGCGGCCCTCGGTCGATGTGATAACCGGTTTAATCAAGGCCAATGTACCCAGCCGAATAGCCTTTCAGGTTTCATCGCGGGTTGATTCACGAACGGTTTTGGATCAGATGGGGGCGGAACAGTTGTTAGGTCATGGTGATATGCTTTACCTGCCGCCTGGTACAGCCACACCGGTGCGTGTTCACGGTTCATTTGTTGACGATAGCGAAGTACACAGTGTCGTTAGACATTTGAAAGAAAGCGGCGAAGCCGATTATGACGAAAGTGTTTTACAAGTTAGCAGAATAGAAGGTGAAAAACCGGTTGCCGGTCTGGATGCCGGAGCGGGTGGTGAGGATGATCCACTATACGATGATGCAGTGCGTTTTGTCACTGAAAGACAAATGGCATCAATTTCATCGGTGCAACGCCAATTCAGGGTAGGTTATAACAGAGCCGCTAGACTGATCGAAACAATGGAAGAGTCCGGAGTGATCGGGCCTCCTGAATCGGGCGGCAAACGCCAGGTTTTGGTCGCCCCACCTCCTGAAGCTTAGGAGTTTTCGATGAAAAAGACCATGTATATCAATCAATTAGCTTTGAGCTTATTTCTTTTAGTTGTTTCCGCTGTTGCTCAGGCAAATGCTGTTTCCAGCCTGGAGAAGTTTTACAGTTCTGTTAATACGTTGCGGGCAGAATTCAGGCAGACGGTTTTTGATGCTGATCAGCAAATTATTGATCAAAGCCGAGGTGCATTATATATAGCCAGACCGGGACGGTTTCGCTGGGAATATTTATCGCCTTTACCGCAAAATATTATCTCTGATGCGCAGAAAATCTGGGTTCACGATATTGAGCTTGAGCAAGTAACAGTTAGAAATTATCAACAAACATTGGCGGGTACGCCGGCTGAATTGCTAGCCGGAACAGGTGATATTACCGAGCAATATGAAGTTTCTACCATTGAAAGTACGGATGAATATGAATGGTTATTGCTGCAACCGAAAGTCGATGATACTCAGTTCGTCGATATACGAATCGGTTTTAAGGATGATAAATTAATCACAATGCGCTTGACGGATAGCTTCGAACGCACAACTCAGCTTATTTTTGATGATTTGCAGGAGAACGCGCCGATTAACTTAACGTTGTTTACTTTCGATATACCTGATGATGTAGATATTATCGATAACACTGAGAATTTTTAAGATCACGTCTGGATACTAATACTGACAATTCATTTTCTCCGCTTGCTGATCGTATCAGGCCAACTCGACTTGAAGATGTTGTCGGGCAATCTCACCTTCTGGGGCCGACCAAACCGCTTAGACAATTATTAGAATCAGGCCGAATTCACTCCTTGGTTTTATGGGGTCCCTCGGGTACGGGCAAAACCACGCTGGCCAGATTAATGGCAACTTATGTCGATGCCCACTGGATTCCAATATCAGCCGTTCAATCTGGAGTCAAAGATATTCGAGAAGCGGTTGCCACTGCGCAGCTAAACCTGCAACAAGATCGAAAAACTGTTGTTTTTGTTGATGAGGTACATCGTTTTAATAAGGCACAGCAAGATGCTTTTTTACCCTACATTGAAAATGCCACCATTATTTTTATTGGTGCGACCACGGAAAATCCGTCATTTGAGTTAAATAGCGCTTTATTATCACGTTGCCGTGTTTTTATCTTAAAGACAATTAATCCCGATGATTTAGCAATACTCTTGGAGCGCGGTGTAAAAGACCTAACTGAACGTCACAAGAACCTGAGTATTAGTGATGAAATCAAGGAGCTAATTGTAAACCTTGCCGAGGGCGATGCACGCAGAGCATTGAATTTATTGGAAATCAGTGTGGATTCATTGGCATCAGACAGCGCCCGGCTAACACGCGAGCATGTATTACAAGCCGCTGGATCACGTATTCAAAATTACGACAAGGGAGGAGATCAGTTCTATCAACAAATCTCCGCTTTTCATAAATCGGTTCGTGGTTCTAATCCTGATGCAAGTCTATATTGGCTGGCGCGAATGATTACTGCCGGATGTGATCCTTTTTATATTGCCCGCCGTTTAACAGTAATCGCCAGTGAAGATGTAGGCAATGCCGATCCGAGAGCTCTAAGTGTCGCAGTGGATGCCTGGGATGCCTTACGCCGGCTGGGTCAACCTGAAGGTGAACTGGCATTGGCCCAGGCCACGACCTATTTGGCCAGTGCGCCGAAAAGTAATGCTTCGTATAAAGCTTACAAACTGGCAACAGAAGATGCACAAAAAACAGCTTCAGCCGAAGTGCCTATTCATCTACGCAATGCAACGACGAGTTTGCAAAAAAGCCTGGGTTATAAGCAGGATTATCACTATGCCCATGATGATCCGTTAGGCTATAGCCCAGGACAAAATTATTTTCCACAGCAGCTTCAGGGTCGACAATATTATTGCCCGGTTGATCGAGGGCTTGAGAGTAAAATTCTTAAGCGTTTGAGTTATTTAAGACAAGCCGATGAGGAAAAACGAAAGCAGTGACGCTCATTAATATTTTCGCTGTGATGCTAGGCGGTGCGATTGGTGCTTTTTTACGGTTTTTTATTGTCACTTGGGTTGTCAGCACTTATTCCGTCGAAGATTTACCATTAGGTACTTTGATCGTGAATATTTTGGGATCGTTTTTAATTGGTATTTTGGCCTGGTTATTTATTCATAAAATCGACAACGAGGCGTTAAGATTATTTTTTATTGTGGGTTTACTAGGCAGTTTTACCACCGTATCGAGTTTTTCGCTTGAAACTGTGGATTTGTTGTTAAATGCCCACTACATCAAGGGTTTATTGAATATAATCGCAACATTGATATTGTGCCTGGGTGCAACCTGGTTAGGGCTAACGCTGGCACGTAATTTTGTGAATTAAAAAGATGTTAGATCCAAAGTTATTAAGGCAAAATCCAGAAAGTCTTGTTGATGTGTTAGCGGCACGGGGCTATCAACTTGATGTTAAAAAGCTTACAGAACTTGAGCAAAAACGTAAATCATTGCAAGTTGAAACTGAACAATTACAAAACCAACGAAATACAATTTCCGGGCAAATAGGTCAGGCCAAACGTGCTGGTGAAAACACCGATGAGTTAATGGCTGAAGTTGAACAAGTATCTGATTTGCTTAAGAAAAACCAGGCTGACCTGAATGATTTGCAAGACTCACTTAGGCAAATTCAACAAGAAATTCCTAATTTGCCACATGACTCGGTACCGTTTGGTAAAGATGAAGACGATAATGTCGAAGTAAGGCGCTGGGGCGAGATTCCCAAATTTGATTTCAAGCCCAAGGATCATGTTGAATTAGGTGCACAGCAAATGGATTTTCAACTCGGTGCGAAATTAACAGGTTCACGGTTTGTGGTGCTCTCAGGTCTAGTTGCCAAGCTGCACCGAGCATTGGCGCAATTTATGATTGATTTACATGTTCGAGAGCATGGGTATCAAGAAATATATGTTCCCTATATTGTGGATCAGCATTCATTGTTGGGTACCGGACAACTACCCAAGTTTGAGGAAGACCAGTTTTCATTGGCCAGCGATTTAGGTTGGTATTTAATCCCAACGGCCGAAGTGCCGCTGACAAATATTGTCCGTGAACAAATTATTGAAGATACAGATTTACCCTTGAAGTTTGTTTCTCACACACCATGCTTCAGGCGTGAGGCGGGCAGTTATGGCCGCGATACCCGCGGGATGATACGTATGCATCAATTTGACAAGGTTGAAATGGTTAATATTGTTCATCCTGAGCAATCCTATCAAGCTTTAGAAGAACTCACTCAATCAGCCGAAAAAGTGCTGCAACTATTGCAATTACCCTATCGAACCATTGTGCTTTGTACTGGTGATATGGGCTTTGCGGCGGCCAAAACCTATGATATCGAAGTCTGGTTACCCAGCCAAAATACTTATAGGGAAATTTCTTCTTGCAGTAACTGCGAGGCTTTTCAAGCGCGCAGAATGCAGGCCAGAGTGAAAAGCAATGATAATAAAAAACCGGAATATTTGCATACATTAAATGGCTCAGGTTTGGCGGTGGGCAGGGCCTTGGTTGCAGTGTTGGAAAATTATCAAAATAAGGATGGTTCTATCACTATTCCTAATGTCTTAAAACCATATATTAATTGACCAATGTATGCTAAATTCTATGTCACGTGAGAGTTTGTAATAAATTAATTCAATACAGGCATAAGATACTGTAATATTTTGAGAATATGCCTAAATATTTATAACAATAAATTGGAAGATGGGGAAATAGAATAACTGAATTGATGAGATTATTACAAAAGTTTAATTTTGTTTAGTAATCACAGACAAACTCTTGTATAAACTATATTTTTGGGTTCAATTATGTCAAAATCCAACTATAATTCAGTCAAGTAGGAAGCTGGGTGTACTAAAAATGTTAAATAGAAGAAACTTGTTATTGTCATCTCTTGTGGCAGCGGCTATTTTTACCGCATCATCAGTACAAGCAAGGTATGAAAACGACGTACGGTTAGGGACTTTACTCGATTCGGCTATTCCCGAATTTGTTTATCCAAAAGACTATGTCGGGGATACCTCGGAGCAGCCCGAACTAGAAGAGGAAATCAGAATCTATTTTCAGGAAGGCTATCATCCTGTAACCGTATTGTTTTACGCTATGCGCAACGGTATGGGCGCTGACGAAGTCATTGACATCGCTGAAGATGAGGGACTCGCCAGAGAGCATCTCGAAGAAGCCAAGCTGGGATTGGAACCGGTTTTACCTGGGGGTGTCTGCGGAACAAGTTACTTCATAAAAGACCCTACGGCTGTACCAGGCACTTATTCATTGACCACTTTAAAAGAAGAGCTGGCCCGTGAAAAAGATGACGGGTCAGCAGGAGGGCATGAAGAGCCAACGCTTGCTGATATTCTCGAAAAATATTTCGATGATGGTGAGGTTATTTCAGTTAACCAGGAAGATCCAAATCTGCATCAAGTACACGCCAAGGATTGGACTAATACTACAAGTCAAATTCCAGCTACTGGTGTGCCAGATAACGTTGAGGATTTTGTCGGTTCAGGTATCCCTGCCCACATGCATGCAACGGCAGATGAACTTTTAGAACTCGCAAGCCTTTCTAATGATTACTGGTTCTTTCAGGACTCTCCATTAGGGCAAGGGCAAATCAATTCAGAAAGCCTCAGCGCTAATGCACCGATCATGGTTGCCTTGTATTCTGATGCAGATGAAGCCGTTGTTTCACCTTGGCAGCTTGACAGGATCAATCAAGCCAAACTCGATGGAACACGCTTACCGGTGAAATTTTTCTATAGTAGCGCTAATATCAGACCTTTGAGTCAAATCTCTAAGAAAATTGGTTTTCCTGAGTTGGCTAATGCCTATATTCGTAATGGCATAAAAGTATCAGCAGTACCAAGTTGGGAAGAGGGTAATTATCATACTCAGGCGACAGCGCAACAACTTAAAGATTTGTTTGAGTTGCCGGCCAAGGAAGATATCCCCGAGGAACGTTACACTAAAGCCCTGAGCACAATCGACAATGGGCGGCCTTTACAGATTGCTTTTGTTGGTGGAAAAATGTTTCTAGGTGATCCTGATCGAGCGGTCGCTATGGCAGAGGATGGCGGCTATGATTTTCTACCACTGAATGTAAGTTATGTAGATTTAGAACCAGACGAAAATAACTATAGTATCTGTGAAAATGCATTTCCATTTGCCGGTGCTGGACTAGGTGGAATTGGCGGGCCAACTGCTAGTGGCGTTGTAGTTATACCTGAGCCACCAGAAGAATGCGTGCCAACCATTCGCGTTATTAAGAAGCCACGGAAGGTTCCGGTTTATAATGGTTTCAAGATAGTTATAGATAGGAAAACTATAACGATCCCTTGTCCTCCAGCCGGTTAAGTTAAGTGTTGATACTGGAACAAAGTAATAAACAAGCTAAATATACGTAGGGTATGAGTATGGGTCACAAGAGAAATCTCAAAATAGTGCTTAGTTCAATTGTGGTAGGAGTGATGAACGTGAGCTATGCTCAATTTGCTACTGCTCCACAAGCCGAGCCGACATTTTCAGCTTCTCCGGTCAAAACGGTACCTAAAATTAGTACCTTTGGAGTACCGATCGGCAATGTAACACAAGAACGTTTGAATGAACCAATTGCGGTGCAACGGGTTCGCTGTGGACAGGAAGATGCTTGTTTTCGTGGTAATGAACCGGAATCAGAAATTTCACAGGATGAACTGGTTGAATCCAGGGAAGTCGATCCTCGTACAGTTGATGATGGTTTGTATGCGTCACTTTCATTGGGATACACTCATCATGAAAACATAGAACGAACCGCTACTAATGAAAAGGAAGATGATGGATTAGGTGTTGGGTTAGGCCTGATTTATCGTAATCGATGGGACAGACTATCCTACCAATTAGGTGGTCAAACATCAGCCGTTGCATTCGATGAAAATGATAATAATGATTTTGATAGATATAGCCTTTCTGCAGGATTATTATACGAATTAACAGAAATTGTTGATCTTGGATTACATGCTGGTTATACCGAAGCGAATGAAGATCGAAATGCAAGCGGTAGTCGAATTGTCGCAGATGGTGCTGCCACCGATGAGTTTGAGTCAAAAATAGTGGGTGGTCAAATTACTATTGGTCGACCGCAAAGCAGGCTTCAGTTTGTTCTGGCTGGATCGCACTCGGAATATGATTTTACCCTCAAAGACCCAAATGAGATAGCGCAAGGTGCTATCGATCTGCGAGATCGTGATTATGATCATATTAGTGGT
The DNA here is from genome assembly GCA_965215945.1 of Arenicellales bacterium. Taxonomy (GTDB): domain Bacteria; phylum Pseudomonadota; class Gammaproteobacteria; order Arenicellales; family JAHEKD01; genus JAHEKD01. The sequence continues at coordinate 84,710 of CBDCFC010000002.1, forward strand.
ACTGTGTTTTACAATACGGAGGGCCCAGTAAGATATTTTCTCGAGGCAAATCGAACGGATATCGACTATGACAATGACACTGTTCGAAATCTTGATAGTGAAGAAACTGGGTATTATGTAGGTGCCCTGTGGTCTATCAGCGCTATAACTTCTGCAGAAGTTAAAATTGGCAAACTGGATAAGGATTTTGATGATTCCTCATTAACTGACTACGATAGAACCTCTTATTCTGGTAAGGTACGTTGGCAACCCACCCATCGTGCTGCATTTACATTTTATGGCTCGCAGCGCGCTGAAGAAACGACGGAAATCGAATCAAATTATTTTGAGTCACAATTGTTAGGAGTTAACTTTGCTTATCAGCTTTTACCGCAAAAATTAGATTTATTAGCATACTATAATATCATTGATGATGATTATAGTTCAGGCCGAAAAGACGAAACTGATGATTATGGAATTGGTTTTGTTTATCATCCTAGGAGATGGTTGGGTATAGGCCTCAGATATGGCCATGCAGAGAGAGATTCAACTCGTGCGGATGCAAACTACGACGATGATTATTACGACATTTTTATTCAGCTTAATGCTGGTAAATCAATAAAATTATTTTAACTATTAGTAATTCTCAGTTAGTTCGTTTTAACAATTTTTTAGGGTGACTGAGTCACTGATGTAACGTGATATGGCTGTCGATTTTCGAAAATTAATTATAATTACCCTCCTATTATTCTCGCTAGGCAATTCAACCTATGCTCAGAATGATACTAGTGGTTCGGATCAAATTTCAATTTTAACAGGCGGCGAATATAAGCTTTCTCCGGGAGATGTCGTTTCAGTTACTGTCTTTGGTGAGCCCGACATCAGTGTGGGCAGTGTTAGGGTCCCGCTTTCTGGAGTATATAATTATCCGCTCATTGGAGAATTGAACTTACTTGATCAAACAACAGCTTCTCTTGCCAAGGTTTTGGAATCAAAACTCCGCGCAGGGTTTTTATCTGACCCTAAAGTTTCGGTTAATATTGTCCAATACAGGCCTGTTATTGTGACAGGGTCAGTGAACAATGCAGGGGCAATCAATTATCAGGAAGGAATGACTGTTAGAATTCTTTCTGCTTTGGCTCAGGTTGATATGAATTCACTTGATATGAGCGGAATTAAAATTCAGCGAAACTCCTCGACCTTTAATCCTTCGAACCTTGATTCACCTATTTTGCCCGGAGATATAATTTCTTTCCAAGCACCTATCAACAAAAGTGACTATTATTATATTTATGGTGAAGTAAACCGTTCCGGAAAATACGAATATGAAGACGGTTTAACCATTGAACAGGCTATTATCATAGCAGGTGGCTATACGCCGTTTGCCTCAAAACGAAATATCAAAGTTCGCCACTCTGGAGTAGAAGACACAGTTAAAGCAAAACTGCATGAGACGGTCGAACCAGGTGATGTAATAACGATTAAAAAGCGATGGTTTTAATCGCATAACTTTTAATGTGAATACTTGAATGAATAAAAGTTATCATTTTGATGATGCTGCGGGTGAAGGCCCAAATATAACGCGTTTATCAGCAATATTTGATAAAGATGAGGCGGCTGGTCAAGCCAGTCATTTTTTATCTAATTTAGGCTATGCACTCAAAAAATTCAAATATTTAATCATTCTTAGCATCATAATCTTTACTATCTTCGGTTGGTACAATACTGCTAAAAAACCAATACTTTATCGCTCTCATCTAACTCTTATCAATGAACCTGATCTTAATACTGGTATTTCTGGAAGTGATGGTGCACGGTTTCTGGTTTATCTGACTCAACATTATTATCGGACTCAATTCGAGATATTAACCAGCAAAAAATTGGCAGAAAAAGTTGCCAATAAGATTATTGATGAGGATATGAGTGTTCCGACAGAAGCAACAACACATCTAAAGAAATCTCCTGTTTATGAATTGTCGGCTCAAATTAAGGGAAAAATTAATCAGGCTGTTAACCGTGTCTCATCAACTTTTCGTGGATCAGATATCGAAGTCGCTACGCAACAAGTTAGTATAGTAGCAGATGATCAACAGGCTCAGTTAGTTAGGCGTTACACTAATCTAGTCAAATCAGGCCTGAGAGTTTCTGGTGGAGAAAGAAGCCAATTATTGACTTTATCATTTGTTTCAACAGACCGTGTTTTTGCTGCCGAGATACTTAATCTTATAGCCCGTGTTTATCAAGATTACATTTTAGAATCTAAACAGCAAGTTAATCAAACTACAGCTGGCTGGTTAGTTAATCAACTAGAAACTGCGAAAGATGAGTTGCTAGAATCAGAAAAAAACTTAATTGATTTTCGAAAACAACTACAATTGGCCGATATAAATAGTTTCGAGAGTCAAAACAATGCAAATATTAGTGTAATAAATAAACAATATAATCAGGCAAAACTTAATTATGATGAACTACTAGCACGCTATGGTTCGAAACATCCGGAAGCCAGAAAAGCCTATATTGAATTGAATTCTTTAAAAAGAACGTTGGATAAAGCAACAGGTAAAAATCTCGACAGTCAGGACATGGTTTTTGAATTGGCTAAATTAGAGAAGGAAGTTGAAACCAATCGGGATCTATATCTTAATTATTTAACCAGATTTAAGGGCTTTAGTATTTCGGGTGATCAAAACGTTGGTACCGTTAAAGTACTTGATAAGGCTGAAGTCCCGGGTGCTCCCTTCTCACCTAATCTACAAAGAGGCATATTGCTTTGGGGTTTGTTTGGTACGCTTTTCGGTATCGTGTTGTCTTTGCTGTTATCTTTTCTTGATCGAACCTATAAAACAGTCGAAGATATAGAACACAAGTTAAACTTACCTGTTCTGGGGCAGTTGCCATTTCTTTCTAATAAGGTTTTATCAGCTCTTATCTCTGGGAAAAAGCAAATTTCAGATCCGGAAATTTATTATTCATCAAATACTAAGTCTATCTTTTCAGAGGCCATCAACCATATTAGAACAAATCTACTTTTTTCTAAAGTTGATAAACATCCACAAACTATTTTAATTACTTCTTCTATCCAAGCAGAGGGTAAAACGACAGTGGCTACGAATTTGGCGTTTTCTCTCTCTAAAATCGATAAGACAATTCTGATCGATGCTGATTTACGTAAACCTCGAATTGCAAATGTTTTTGAGACTGATTTACCTGAAGACGAGGCTAAAGGGCTGGTCGATTATCTAGCTGGATTAGCTTCATTTGAGGAGGCATCTTACCAGCACTCAACGTTTAATCGATTGACAATTTTACCCTCTGGCACGGTGCCACCGAATCCACAGGAATTATTGGCAAGTTCCAAATTTAATTCATTTTTAGAAGAGCTGAAGTCAAAATACAAATTTATTGTGATTGATACAGCCCCTGTTCTGCCTGTTAGTGATTCTCTAGTATTAGGTAAAGTCGTTGACGTTTTGCTCGTGGCGGTGAAGGCCGGATCAACTACGATCAAGATGACCAAAGAAACAATTAAGCGTTTAAATATAGCGCGTATATATCCTACCGGACTTGTATTGACTCAACTTGACAAACCCAATAAAGCTTATGGAAAACATGGTTTGAATTACTATTATTCTTATTATGGAAAGCAAGCGAAGGATATTGCATAAATTAAATTTTGGTGTTTAGGTAGTTTGCGACAAGTTATTATATGTTTTCAACTTGTCATTTTATCTGTAGCAGCATATATGACTGCGGTGATTTTAACTAGCTTCATAAATTACCAAAACCAACTAACAAAAATAAACGATCAATCTGATCGGGCCAGTTCAGCTGTTACTGATATGATAGTTAGGAACAGTCTGAAAAATCCCGACTATTTATTTTGGGATGCAGATATAAGCTATAACAACGGTCTTATTAATTACCATCACGCAAGCATGGTTGAGAATAAAGGGTATAAGCAGGTGCTGTTATCCAGGTCGTATGGCCATTATCAGCAAGCTCTTCATTTTAGGCCTAGGGCAACCGACTCCTTGTTAGGTAGTTTGATTGTGTTGATTGATCAAGGTGCCCCAGCTGACCATATCTTGCCCAAGTTGGATCGCATCATTTCAATTATTCCAACGGATGACATGTTCAAAGCAGAGGCAACCTTGGTATGTTTTAAATTGATGGCGCTGAATTTTGAAAATAAAGAGATGATGAAATCGATAACTTTAAGGTTGCAAAAGTTGCTTTCTATACCGTTGGATTACCGCGCTATGACAGAGGTGAAAAGATATGCCAGGCTCTACTCGGAACCTAGCAACCTAGAAGAGGTGCTTATAAAAGTACTAAAAGATGGTTGAGAGATCTAGCCCGAACTTGTTAGGTATTCAAGTTCTATCAATATTGAGTTTTATCATCGCCATCATTACGCCAAGTTTGCCATTAAGGTTTAGTTTGAAATCAGCGGCAATTGCTGTTTTGTTCGTTGTTTTCCTAACGTTTATAGTTTTTAAAATTTTAGAATTCAAGCCTTCAAATATTTCGCGTAACTCTAAATATTATGTGTTAGAAATTTCACTATATGTATTTATATGTTTTTTATTACTACAACTGACTCCACTTCCAACTGAATTTATAAGATCATTATCACCTTCTATGGCTGAAATCTGGTCATATACTAACGCCTATAATCTAAAAGGAAGGGCGGCTCTTACAGCCGATATCACATCCACTATTTGGTATCTGATAACTTGGTTAAGCTATATTTTGATCTTTATTATGATAATTAGATATATAACTAAACCTTGGCAATTTGTATTTATTATTTTAAGTATATTTTTGCTTGGAATTTATCAAATTACATTCGATGTAGTTAGTAAGTATTTTGGGTTTAACTATATTTCTTCTACAGATACTGATGGGCACCATTATCGTATTACAGGAACATTTATTAATAGCAATCACACTTCAGCACTAATAAATCTTTCAATTGCTTCAGGAGGAGCCTTGGTTCTATATTTTATACAGAATCTTAAGCTACATCAGACCGTTTATAAGGTGGTCGCCGTCTTATTAGTGCTTCTCGGGGAGTTGTTTTTATTATATGGATCTATTAAAGCTGGTTCGGTCGGTGGCTTTCTATCGCTATTAGTTTCAGTCGGTTTTGTAATGATGATTTTTTTATTCAAGAGATTCACTTGGAAAAGATTATTAATTCTTTTGGTATTCGTTTTTTTAACTGTCTGTTTGTTAATCATTTTTGGTGGTCGAGAGTTAAATGTAGCCGGGGTTGCAGAAAAAATTTCTTTAAGTGGACGACCATTACTTTGGCATAATACCCTGCAGATGTGGATGGATTTCCCTTTATTTGGTGTAGGGGCCGGTAGCTATGAATGGACCTTTCCACTATATCAAAGCGAGCATATTGAAAATTTAAGAGTATTTACCGCACATAATGATTACTTGCAAATATTAGTTGAGCTTGGAATGGTTGGTTTTGCAATTTTAACTATTTTTCTTATAACATACTTTGTCTTGGTTTTTATTACACTTAAAAATGACGGGCAGCAGAGTAATCTTACATTGATATTGATGGTTGGAGTAGTGGCATTCCTGATTCAGGAAGTCGTTGAAACAAGTTTTATAATACCTGCCGTGTCAGTAGTTTTTTTCTCTTTGATGGGATTGGCTTTGGCCGTATCAAATATTAATTTTGATTAGGAGAAATTAAATTGAAAAGGATTTTAGTAACAGGTGGGGCTGGTTTTTTAGGCTCACATCTGTGTGAAAAACTGCTACAGAATAACCATGAGATTATTGCGGTTGACAATTTTTATACGGGCTCGAAACAAAACGTTTCACCTATGCTTGATAATTTTAAATTCGAATTGATTCGTCATGATGTCACGTTTCCACTCTACCTAGAGGTTGATGAGATTTATAATCTCGCTTGCCCCGCATCACCTGTTCATTATCAAAATGATCCAGTTCAAACAACAAAAACCAGTGTTCATGGGGCGATAAATTTATTAGGTTTGGCGAAACGCCTGAATGTTAAAATTCTTCAGGCTTCAACTTCTGAAATTTACGGTGACCCTGATGTTCATCCCCAAACAGAGGATTACTGGGGTAATGTCAATCCAATAGGTATACGCTCTTGTTATGACGAGGGTAAGCGTTGTGCCGAAACTTTATTTTTTGATTATCATCGTCAACATGATTTATCTATCAAGGTAGCTAGAATATTTAATACTTATGGCCCAAGAATGCATCCTAATGACGGTAGAGTAGTTTCTAATTTTATTGTTCAGGCATTATCGGGGCAGGACATCACAGTCTATGGTGATGGCCTACAGACACGCTCTTTTTGCTTTGTTGATGATATGATTGATGGTTTGATCACTTTGATGAATAGTGACCGGGATATTACTGGCCCTATTAATATCGGCAACCCAAAAGAATTTACCATCCAGAGCTTAGCAAAAAAAGTTATAGAGTTAACTGCGTCTAAATCAAAAATAATTTATAAAGATCTTCCCTTTGACGATCCCAAACAACGCCAGCCAAATATTTCCTTGGCTAATGATGTATTAGGTTGGCAACCAACAATACAACTAGAGCAAGGCTTAGTACGGACTATTGAATATTTTGAGCAAGCCCTGCTTAATAATGGTTAATATCTCGTGTGTGGTATTGCAGGAATTTTGAATTTTCACTCCGGTCAAGGCGTAGATGAATCTCTACTCCAGCGAATTAACCATAAAATGGTTCGCCGAGGGCCAGATAAATCAGGATTCTGGTATTCGGCAGATCGGCAAATAGGATTGTCACATAATCGTCTTTCGTTTATTGATCTACATCCAAGATCTGATCAGCCATTAAGCTATTTAGACCAACATTATGTGATTACTTATAATGGTGAAATCTACAACTATAAAGCACTGTCAGATCAGCTAGTTAAAAGAGGATACGTATTCAAAACATCTTCCGACACCGAAGTCATAATGGCGATGTATGACTGTTTTGGAGCGGCGATGTTGCTAATGCTTAGAGGAATGTTTTCTTTTGCCATCTGGGATAGTAAAGAACAAAAACTCTTTGCGGCAAAAGATCCATTGGGGATCAAACCATTTTATTATTACCATAATGATGATCGCTTTATTTTTGCCTCACAGGTTAAAGCAATTTCAGAACAACCTCAGCTAAGATTAACCCCGAGTGCAGGTGGGTGGTGTGGATTTATCGCTTATGGTAGTGTTCCTGAGCCATTGACAACTTACAAAGAAATAAAGGCATTACCTGCTGGTCAATATCTTGAGATTAGCAAGCCTGGAAATCTAGTGACTAAAGAATACTTTTCAGTTTACGATGAATTTTCGAGTATTGAAAATACTAAGTCTACTGAAATTAGTTTTGAGCGCATTGACCAGGCGCTCTCAGATAGTGTTAATCATCACTTGGTTGCCGATGTGCCCGTCGGATTATTTTTATCATCCGGAATCGATTCGACTGTCATAGCGAGTTATCTGCAAGGACATCAAAAAACCGAATTAATCGCTTTCACACTTGACTTTAATGAGTTTGATCAACAACAAAATGAGTCTAAACTTGCTCGAGTTACAGCTGAAAAATATAGTTTAAATCATGAAGTGATTAAGTTCGATCTAAATGATGTGGAGATAATGTTGGAAGAATTTTTCACATCAATGGATCAACCGAGTATAGATGGTCTAAATGTCTGGATGATAAGCAAGGCTGTTTCTGCAGCTGGATATAGAGCTGTACTGTCAGGTTTAGGTGCTGATGAAGTGTTAGCGGGTTATCCATCCTTTGTCGATGTGCCAAAATATTCCAGGACGTTAAATCTTATTCATAAAATGTCTAAGTCCGGTTTTCTACTTGATAGACTTGTCAACATAACTCTCTCTCAACGGATGTTGCATCCTAAACTGAAGGGTTTTAGTCATAATGCAAAAGATGGGTTTCTTTCAGCGTACCAATTAAAACGCAATCTGTTTTTAACGGATGAGCTTGATTTGTTTTTCGATGGTGATTTTCTTGCTCAAGGAAAGCAAGAGATAGGGGAAATTAACGACGAATTAATAAAAAAACTAAGCAAAATTGAAAACTCCTATCTAAAAACTTCGGCTTTGGAACTGGATAATTACATGAAAAATCAGTTGCTTAGAGACGCGGACTGGGCATCGATGTATCATTCGCTGGAGCTCAGGGTTCCATTTGTTGATTGGCCTTTGATTAAGGTTTGTGCATCTGAGCTCTCGAAAATGAAAAAACCTAATAAAAAAGAGGTGATTCAACAGACTTTAAATGGCCGATTGCCTGCGGAAATATTCACTAAAGAGAAAACGGGCTTCGAAACACCAGTAAAACAATGGCTTCATACCATGCCGGCGCTGCAAAGCTGGCGTTCTAAGCAGGAATTCCAAGGATCTAATTATCCCTGGGCCAGGCGCTGGGCTTATGAGGTCAAGCATAGGTTTTTGAATTGAATATCACAATGCCAGTGTTTAATAAACTACATTATTGGCTGTCGATTATTCTGACGGAAATTCCAGAGTATATGATTAAGCTAAGTCGAAATAGTGATGATTGGTTATATCTTACCAACCGTAAGCAAAAGACAATACCTGCCCTAAGAGGTCCCGGATTATGTTTTTTGGATGAATTTACTTCACAGCTTAGAGCGCCAAAATTATTTCCAAGTTTGTCAACTAGAATTTTCAACAAGGCTTTAGAGAACAATGAATTCCGATTGCTTATGAGAAGAAAAAAATGCCAAGAACCATTAGTCAGCTATATTATCGGCCACAGTGGCAATGATAAGGTCTTGCATTTAAATGCAGTACTCCAGTCTATTGCTGGTCAATCCTTGGACTCAATTGAATGTATCGTAGTAGAGCAATCCAACCAGCCGGAGGTAGTTGATCAATTACCTGATTGGGTAACTTATTATCATTTAAAAGTAGATGATTCTGATTTATACAACCGCTCACTATCTTTCAATTTTGGCGCTAGTAAAGCTAGAGGTAAGTATCTAGTCTTGCATGATAATGACTTATTGATACCATCGTCTTATACTAAATCCCATGTTGAAATATTGGAACAGGGTTTTGACATTGTCAATTTGAAGCGATTTATTTTTGGGCTTTCAAGTACAGATACTGAAAATTTTTTCTTTGCTAATTGCATGGATAAAAATTCTGTGCCTGAATATATCTTACAAAATGCTAAAGGTGGGGGGAGCCTTTTTATCAGTAAAACTGCTTATCAAAAAATTGGTGGTTTTGATGAGCAATTTCTTGGTTGGGGAGGCGAAGATAATGAATTTTGGCAGCGAGCGCAGGTTTTAAATATTTATCCATTTGCAAACCTTCCGATGGTTCACTTATGGCATGCTCCACAAATTGACAAGCGTGGCGGTAAAGCAGGCGGTGGTAAGTACACAGAAGCATTGTTAAATGAGTTATCCAAAATTTCTATTTATAATAGAATACAAAGCCTGAAAGTTATTAATCAATGATTCTTACGATCGTCATATTAGTCAGTGTGTGTCTGACTGTGCTACTAGTTAACTGGCGCTGGGGGATTTACTTAATTATTCTGGCTGGTTTCATTCAAGATCCTGTTAGAAAAATTATTCCTGAGCAACCGGTATTTTATTCTACGGCGGTAATATTTGTTTTTGTTCTATGTTTAGGTCTGGCGGTAGTTATTAATAATTCATGGCGGGTTCGCCATCTTACGCTAGACAATCCACGATTAGAACTTTCAATCGGGTTGTATGGTACTTTTGTAGTTTTTTCTGCTTTTTATAGTTTTTTTTCATATGGAAACTTCACTATCGCTGCTATAGGAATAACTATTTACCTTGGGCCAATTATTGCCGCAGTTTATGCTAGTCTGGTTTTCGATAACTATCGTGCAGTTACTAGCTTTATTATTTTCTACTTAAGTGGTATTGCATTAGTTGTGTTGACAATATTTTTGTCAGTTTTTGGATTTGATATAAAAATTTTTGAGGAAATCGGAGGAGGAATTGATATTTACGAGCACTCGATTCGAGGGTATATAGAAGCCCATGCTGGAATAATTAGGACTTCAGAATTGGCAGCTTGGCACTTAGCGACTGGCGCTTGTTTCAGTTTAATATTGGCCATCCAGTCCAAAAATAGTCTGCATAGACTTATTCTTTCATTATTGACAGTTGCTTGCTTGTTGGCTGGTGTTTTTACAGGGCGACGAAAAATGTATGCATTATTCGTAATATTTTGTTTGACACTGTTATTGCTAGTATTTTACGAATCAAAATTAAAACATAAAAGCTTTATGGCAGTTGCCACAATTGCAATCTGTCTTTTATTCATCGTTCTGTATATCGTATTTCAAAATCAGATACTTTTATTATCTTTTGCAAGTGACTATTTATCACGAGCCTTTACATTGTTTGGTGATACAGCCGATCGATTGGCCGTTACAGCTAACTCAGTTAATTATACGCTGAAAAATATTGGTTTTATTGGAGATGGTGTGGGTTCTACAGGTCAAGGCGTTTCCAACTTCTCGATTGGTCGTTCAACTTGGAATGCAGAAACAGGTTTAGGGCGTTTAGGAAATGAGTTGGGTGCATTGGGACTGATCATTTTTGTCTTTATGATTACCATCTTATTCTTACATATATCTTTTGTTAACAAACTTATTCATCAGCATGATTTTCAGTTAAGTTTTTTTCAACGTTGTTTAATGGCTTTTCTTTTTGCCAATGCAATTAATTATTTCACTGCGGCACAGGCGTATAATGATCTATTTATATTATTAATTTTGGGCTTAATTCTTGGTTGCGTACTAGCAGCCCCAAAGATTTTTTATAAAACTAATTTAGAATCACTATAAACAATACGAAATCAGTATGAAAGTATTGCACGTGGTTCCTACTTACTGGCCGGCTACACGCTACGGTGGACCCATATATTCTGTGCATGGACTTTGTGCGGCGTTAGCTAAAAAAAAGGTGTCTGTTACAGTATTTACGACAAGTGTGGATGGAAATACTAATAGTAATGTTGTGCATGCAAAGCTTTATCAAAAGGACGGTGTTCAAATCTATTATTTCGAATCCAAAATTTTAAGGCGGATCTATTTTTCCATACAACTAAAGCGAATGTTGGAGCAAAGTATTAACGAGTTCGATTTAGTACATTTACATTCTATTTTTTTATACCCGACCAATATTGCAGCTCGTATTGCTGCCAACAATAGGGTCCCATATATTCTTTCGCCTCGTGGGATGTTGGAGAAAGCACTCATTAAAAATAAATCACCAGTGGTGAAAAGTCTTTGGTTAAAAATGTTTGAAAGAAAAACCCTTGAACAAGCTGGTTTATTGCATTTGACATCCAATCATGAACGTAAAGAGCTAAATCACTTTAAATATCTCTTTCCTAAAACTTTGGTTATACCTAATGGAGTTGATCAACTTCTGCACGATACTATTGAGAGAAATAACATAGATGTTTTTCAGGTGCTTTTTATAGGTCGCCTTAATTGGAAAAAGCAGATTAATAAACTAATAGAGGCAGTAATGCTTCTAAATTCTGAGCTTAGATTAGTTATTGCCGGTAATGATGAAGATAACTATAAAACCAACTTGCAACAATTAACTGACCAGTTGATGAGCGATGATAATAGTAATATCGAAGTTGATTTCGTTGGGGCAAAGCAGGGGCAAGAAAAAAATGATTTATTTTTGAGTTCTAATGTTATGGTTTTACCGTCTTTATCAGAAAACTTTGGCAATACAGTTATCGAATCATTGGCGTTTGGCTGTCCGGTTATTGTAACGCCCGAAGTCGGGGCAAGTGAAGTAGTTAGAAAAGCCGATGCCGGTTTAATAACTGATGGTACAGCTGCGGATATTGCGCGAAAAATTATCTATATTAAAGAACATCCTGAGCAGGCGGCTGAAATGGGAAGAAACGGAATTCAGGAAATCAAAGAAAACTATCAATGGCCGAAAATTGCTGATTCGATGATTGCTGCTTATGAGGAGTTAATCACATAAAATGGCTAACATACTCGGCATTAATGCCTATCATGCTGATGCCTCCGCATGTGTTTTGAAAGAAGGCAAACTTGTCTTTGCGATTGAAGAAGAACGCTTAAATAGAATCAAACACTGGGCAGGATTTCCAGTTGAGTCGATAAAAACCTGTCTAAAATATTCTAATTTACAACTTGACGATATTGATTTTATTGCTTTTAATTCAAACCCTTATACTAACCTGGCAAAAAAGATATTTTACGTGCTCAAAAATCAGCGTTCAGTTGATTTTGTCAGATCGAGGTTAAAAAACACCCGAACTCGTTTAAATGCAGAATCTGATTTTGAGCAGCATTTTCCTAGAATAGATGTTAAATCCAAGTTTAGGAAAATAGAACATCATCATGCCCATCTGGCTTCAGCTTATTTTGCATCCAACTTTAATCAAGCTTGTGTATTATCAGTTGATGGTTTTGGGGATTTTTCCAGTGCTGCATGGGGATACGCACAAAGTAACGATATTAATATTACCGGCTATGTCAACTATCCCCATTCGTTAGGCATTTTTTATCAGGCTATCACACAATATCTGGGTTTTAAGCATTATGGCGATGAATACAAAGTTATGGGCATGGCGGCGTATGGGAATCCAGTTTATGTCGAGCTGCTCCAGCATCTTTGCATTTATAATCGCTCTGGGAAATTTGAACTTGATCTGAACTATTTCCTTCATCACACCAATCAATCAAGCTACGGTTTTGAGTCCGGGCAGCCGGTGTGCAGTGATTTTTTTAGTTCAAAGTTAGTAGAATTGCTTGGACCAGCAAGAGGCTCGGATGAAGCTATCGAACAACATCACCAAGACCTAGCTCGTTCTGCACAAATCATTTACGAAAGAGCCTTTTTTAATTTATGTAATCGCATCTTTGAAAAGCATCAATCTGCAAACCTGGCGTTGGCTGGAGGTTGTGCGATGAATTCTCTTGCCAATGGTGATATTACTAAACAAACTCCGTTTAAACAGGTTTATATCCAGGCAGCAGCTGGTGATGCTGGGGGAGCACTTGGCGCAGCTTTTGCTGTGGCAATTGAACAAGGTGTTAATAAAAAACAATTAAAAATGCCGCATGCTTATTGGGGCCCTTCGTTTACTGATAGCCAGTATCAGCAATATATTCAAGATTATTCATCTCAATTTGCACAAGCAGGTTGCACTATTGAACTGATAGAAGATTCAGATGAGTTATGTTCCAATGTTGCTAAAGTAATTACCCGAGGAAAGGTGGTAGGCTGGTTTCAAGGAGCAGTTGAGTGGGGGCCACGTGCATTAGGTAATCGTTCAATTTTGGCCGATCCAAGACGTTCTGATATGCAGGATGTATTAAATCTTAAAATAAAGCGGCGAGAATCGTTTCGCCCCTTTGCACCATCTATATTACTTGATCATAGCGCCGACTGGTTTGAGCAAGATAGTGAAGTCCCTTTTATGGGACAGGTGTTTATGATTAAAGAAGAGAAAAGGTCTTTAATTCCTGCTGTCACTCATGTTGATGGTAGTGGGCGCCTGCAAACGGTAAGTCCGCAAACTAATGAGTTATATTATTCGCTGATCAGCAAATTCTACGAGTTAACTGATGTTCCTATTCTTTTGAACACCTCTTTTAATGAGAATGAACCAATTGTTTGTCATCCGGGTGAGGCGATAGAATGTTTTTTACGCACGAAAATGGATTATCTGGTGTTGGGTAATAATATCGTTAGCCGAGTTTGAGTTTGTGGCCAGATAAAAGTCTATCCCAACTGTCGATCATGATTGTTTTTGAAAAGTATTTAGTGTAAGTCGTAAAAGCTCGTTGTTTCCATTCGTCTAATAATTCCGGTGCCTCAGCGTATTGAATTAAATTATTTGCCATTTCATCAAGATTATTGTCAGTCAAATTTACGCCAACATTGTATTGTTCAATCCAATAACTAATCGCAGAGTCTGCAGGGCCATGAAAAAGCACCGGTCTGCCGACTGCCAATGAGCCGAAAAACTTCGATGGCACAACGATTCCTGACCATTCATCTTTGAGACTAACGAGATGTATGTCAGCAGATGTTAATCTATCTTGTAAGTCCTCAATCTTGGCAAAAGGCAAAATTTTTATATTAATGTCATCATCAGTGACTTGAGATTGGAATTCTTTGAATCGATTTCCAGATGAGGCAAAAGCAAAAATTATACCAGGGTCCTTTGCTCTTAAATACCTCGCTAGCTTTAGGAATAAAGAATATTGATGTGCCTGACCCTGATTGCCCGAATACAACAGGACTAACTTGGCATCACCAAATAATTCTTTCCTGTTTTCAGCGTTTATGGCCGGCAGTGATTCGGGTTCAATTAGCGCCCACGGTACAAGAGTGGACCGAGTTGCTTTGTGTTGATATTTGTTTAAGCGTTGTTGCATACAAGTACCGATATCAACCATGATATCGACAAAACCATATAGAAATTTGAAAACTGGTTTACTTAAAAAATGACACGTCCTGTGCAATATGTTGTTTCTACTGTTTGCGATAACAGCCTCCGGGTAAAGATCAAAACACCAATGAACAATTTTTGTTTTAGGCGAAATCAGTTTCAACAAGGGAAATAAAAACTGTGAAAATTGAGGGTCAGTGCCGATGATAAAAAAGTCGGGCTTGGAAGAAAAACTTGTTT
>CBDCFC010000003.1:0-59497 GCA_965215945.1 Arenicellales bacterium
TTTCGATCACCGCCAGAAAAAAAGTCCAGTTTTTCTCGTTCGCTCTCACCATAAGCCAGATTCATTCTTGCTCCGCTTGACTCAGCATGGGCAGCGCTGCGGATGATCCATCGCTCAACTAACTCCGGGAAATCAGGGCCTCGACGAGCCACCAAGTTGTATTGGGCTTCGAGCGCTTTGGCGTCCATTCCTCTGTATAAGCTCATGGATTATTCCTAACGGACTAAGTTATGGCTCTATTCTGTTAATATTTGCCGCAATGTGGGCAAGGTTTCGATGATTCGGATTGATTTTGTGAGTTGGTCCTATGCTCAATTAAAGATTCTTTTAATTCGGTGAATTTTTCTTCGGACAAACCGAGTTTTTTTCTGACATCGTTTAAATATTTGGCTTCATCTTCGTCGATATAACCGTCTGCCAATGCATCGGATAATTCCTTGGTCATTTTCTCTCGGCCACGGTGCAGGTTTTCAGAAAAACCCGACGCCAGTATACCCGTGGGTAAGGCGACCAAACCGACACCAGCCACCATGATGACAGCCGCAAAAATTTTACCGATTGTGGTGATTGGATAGGCATCACCATAACCCACTGTCGTTAGCGTGACTATCGACCACCACATCGACTGCGGAATTGAACCATAAAATTCCGGTTGATGGTCTTTCTCGACTAAATAAATACCGCTGGCAGCAATGATCATGATTACGATCATGATGAAAATTGCTGCTGCGAAGCTACTAATTTCATCTCGTAATACTTTCAGCAGGGTGGTCATTGCTTCTGAGTAACGTGTCAGTTTGAATATTCTAAGTAGCCGTAGCACACGCAAGAAACGCAAATCTATATTAAATAAGAAGGCCAGATAAAAAGGTGCAATGGCAACCAAATCGATAATTGCCATTGGAGTGAATATGTACTTGAGCCTGGAGATAGAAGGGCTGACATCTGATTGATATTCCGGCGCTTCAACACATGACCAGAAGCGCAAAATATATTCGATGGTAAACACGAAAACAGAAAATATTTCTAACCAATATAAAGCAACAGCATATTTCGCTTGAAATGTATCCACCGTTTCCATGATGACCGCAACTACGTTGATAGCAATCAAAGCCATTAAAAACCAGTCGATTAGTTTGCCGGTTAAATCATCACTGCCGGTGTCTAGTAATTCAAACGTTTTTTGGCGAAGCGTTGCCCGAATATCAAGCTTTTCGTTTTCCTCTGTGTTCATGACAGGATTGTAACCTAAAAAAAGAGGCTTTTAAAAAGCCCCTTTTATAGATTGCAAGAAAGAAAACTTAGGAAATATTGTTTTGTCGTTTTGCTGCGATCAATGTGTTGTTTAATAAACAGGCAATTGTCATCGGGCCAACGCCACCGGGAACAGGTGTAATGGCACCGGCGACCGGTTCGGCTGTTGCAAAATCTACGTCACCAACCAGTTTGTTTTTTCCTTCATCAGTCGTAATCCGGTTAATGCCGACATCAATGACTGCAGCACCAGGCTTGATCCAATCACCTTTAATCATTTCAGGGCGACCAACTGCTGCTACCAGAATATCAGCACGGCGGCAAACATCGGCAAGATCTTTGGTGCGCGAATGGGCGACTGTTACCGTACAATTTTCGTTAAGCAACAATTGCAGCATCGGTTTGCCAACTATATTTGACCGCCCAACAACGACAGCGTTTAATCCCGACAACTCGCCGAGTTTTTCTTTAAGCATCATTATGCAACCTGAAGGAGTACAGGGGACCAGTGAGTCCTCACCTATACTTAATCGCCCAACATTTAGGATATGAAAACCATCAACATCTTTATCAACATTGATGGCGTTAATTACTTTTTTATCATCCAGATGAGCGGGTAAGGGCAATTGAACTAAGATACCGTTGACAGAATCATCGTTATTGAGTTGCTCAACCAGTGCCATTAATTTTTCCTGGGGTGTATCGGCATCAAGTCGGTGCTCATAAGAATTCATGCCAACTTCTTCAGTTTGTTTGGCCTTGTTGCGCACATAAACCTGGCTGGCCGGGTCTTCACCAACCAGCACAACGGCCAATCCGGGCGTTAATCCGTGTTTTTCTTTTAAGTCGCTAACTGCAGTTGCAATTTGTTCTCTTAAGCCTTGCGCAAAGGCTTTTCCATCGATAATGCTGGCCATGAATTCTCCGTTTAGTCTTATTTGTGCGGGTGGGATTATAACTATATGGTTTTGTAATGTTTAGCTTCAGGCGACCTGAAGCATTCCAAGAAATGACTTGACAATTTCACTGTATATAATAATATAAAGATATCTTTATATTATTTCAGGTAACAGACGATGAACACCTATAACAATCACAACAAGACACTAAAATATTCATTCGAATTTTTCCCTACTACACACAAAGAGGATGAACATGATTTTTGGCGGGTTGTGGGTAACTTGGAACCCTTTGATCCGGAGTTCTTTTCGGTGACTTATGGTGCATTAGGCAGTGCTCGCAAAAAAAGCCTGGAAACTGTAGATGAATTGCACGCTCACACTAATACTCAGATTGCGGCGCATCTGACAGTAGTTGATTCACCTAAATCTGAAACCGATTTCATTCTCGAGTCGCTATGGAATAATGGCATCCGCCATATCGTTGCACTGACGGGTGATGCCAGGAAGAAATATTCACTAGAGGGGTATCAGAATTCACTAGCCTTAGTTAAAGCGATAAAAAATGTTGGTGACTTTGAAGTCAGTGTCGCCGCTTATCCTGAAGTTCATCCAAAAGCTGAATCATCTCAATTTGATCTGGATATTCTTAAAGCGAAATTTGACGCGGGTGCGGATCGTGCGATTACGCAATACTTTTTCGAAGTGGAAACTTTTTTGCGTTTTCGAGATCGTTTGGATAAAGCGGGTATTTCTCAATCTGTTATTCCAGGCATCCTGCCGATTCATGACTTTTTTAAAGTTAAGAATTTCAGCAAACGTTGTGGCACAACGATTCCGGATTATTATTCGCTACATTTTTCTGGCATGGAAGGTAATGTTGCTGCACAGCATCAACTGGCATTGGATTTAGCCCTTGAGCTATGTGAAAAACTTGTCGCAGAAGGTGTTGACCAGTTACATTTTTATACCTTGAATCGATCGGATTTAGTGCTTGAAATAGTAAAGCAATTAAACCATCAATTCAGTGAGGAAAATTTCTTTCAAAATGTGGCCTAAACCCTTGAGGTCATTGGTTTACAACAGTCTTGTTTTGTCGCGTTTGAGCAATGTGACGTCGCACTAACGGCAGTATGGAATTCCATCAAAACCTACAGTAAACTCTGGCTATCACATTTAATCAGGGGACACTAATGGCCGATACTGAACCGATGGACGACATTGATTTATCAGCATTGTCAGATGAAGAACTGACCGAGCAAATGCATGATGATCTGTATGACGGCCTAAAAGAAGAGATCGAAGAAGGCACGAATATCCTTTTGGAAAGAGGGTGGGCACCGTCCAAGGTTCTTAATGATGCTCTTGTTGAAGGTATGAGAATTGTCGGTATCGATTTTCGCGACGGTATTCTTTTTGTTCCTGAAGTTTTAATGGCTGCTAATGCGATGAAAGGCGGCATGGAAATCCTCAGGCCTTTACTCGCTGAAACGGGTGCTGAGACTATCGGCAAAATGGTTATCGGCACGGTTAAAGGCGACATCCATGACATCGGTAAGAATCTGGTTTCAATGATGATGGAAGGTGCAGGTTTTGAAGTCTTTAATATCGGCATCAATAATCCAGTTGAGAATTACCTTGAAGCGATGGAAGAGCATAAACCCAACATCGTTGGGATGTCTGCGCTATTAACAACAACCATGCCTTACATGAAAGTAGTTATTGATACCATGGTTGAGCAGGGTATACGTGACGACTATATTGTGCTGGTCGGCGGAGCGCCATTGAATGAAGAATTTGGTCAGGCTATTGGTGCCGATGCTTATTGCCGTGATGCAGCGGTGGCTGTTGAAACAGCCAAACAACTAGTAGCTGAAAGCCGTGCCAAGGCTGGCTAACGAGTCTGCCTCAAACCGAGTTGGACATATCCAAAAGCGCCCCAAGGTATTAATTCTAGCTTGCGGTGCTCTGGCCAAGGAAATACTTGAATTAAACGAAGCAAATCAATGGGATGTATTTGATCTGCACTGCATCCCGGCTAAATATCATAATTATCCCGAAAAAATCCCTGGCCTTGTACGTAAAGAGTTAGCGCGTTACAAACCTAAATACGAACAAATTTTTGTCGCCTTTGGTGACTGTGGCACAGGTGGCTTACTCGATAGAGTGCTTGAGGAGGAAGATGTAGAGCGCTTACCGGGTGCTCATTGTTATGCTTTTTTTGCCGGTTTGAAACAGTTCGATGCGATTCAGGAAGAAGAACTGGGTTCATTTTACTTCACCGATTTTTTTGTTCGCCATTTCGAAAGCATTATGATCAAACCTTATGGTCTGGATAATCCTATGCTTAAAGAAATGATGTTCAGTAACTATAAACGTGTTGTCTATTTGGCCCAAAATCCAACACCACAGTTGCAAGAGCAGGCCGAAAAGCATGCCGACTTTCTCGGCCTTGAATATGTCTATAAATATACCGGCTATGGTGAACTTGAAACAACTTTAACCCAACTAGTAGAGGTGGCCTGAATGGCAAAATTAACTATCGTTTACTGGCGCGATATTCCAGCGCAAGTGATTGCCAAGCAAGGCCGGCAAAGTGCAAAAGTGCCGCTGAATGTACGCTTTGAAAAAGCAATAGATCGTGCTGCCATGCGAGCCAGGAAAATTGATGAAGATGCCTATTTAAACGATTGGCGCCGTGAAGCAGTACCTTGCGGGAACGATCTGGAGGCTGAAGCTAAGTTGATTGCTGAGCGTCTGGAAAACGAATTTCCTGATGACAGGCTTGAAAAAATTATTCGCAATAAGGGAATTCTTCCGGCTGAGGATGATTGAAATCCGAAATCTATTACACATTCCGGGTTAATCTAGTCGTATTTAGGAAAGTGTTTTATTGCGAAAATATCAAACTACGCGCCCGGCACACAGTTAACAAATGAGCAGTAGATGAAACAACAAGTTGTGGACTTCATGTCCGATTTCACTATCGAAACGACACCAGGATCAGCGGCTAAAATCCCTGATTATCGAGAGCATTTACGCCCTGGCTGTGTGATTGCGGTGACATTTTTACCTGGTTCTGATTATCGTGACACCATCAGCACGGCCAAGCGGTTACGAGAAGAAGGGTTTGAACCGGTTCCGCACATTGTTGGCCGCTCTGTACCCAGCGAACATGATTTAATGACATTTTTAGATGCGGTAACTGGTGAGGCGGGTGTTGACCATGTGGTCGCATTAGCGGGAGCGGTGGATAAGCCATTAGGCCCTTATGACAGTTCGATGGCACTAATGGAAACCGGCTTATTCGATAAATATAATATCAAAAAAATTGGTGTGGCCGGGCATCCCGAAGGCAGTCCGGATATCCCGGATAATATGCTTAAGCAGGCACTGGAGTTTAAAAATAATTACGCCAATAATACAGATGCAGATTTGTACATTGTGACTCAATTCGTATTTGAAGCTGAGCCGATTATTAGGTGGGACAAAGCGATACAGGCGGCAGGGAACAAGTTACCCGTGCATATTGGTGTGCCTGGCCTGGCAAGCTTAAAAGCCTTGATCGGCCATGCCAAAGCCTGTGGAATTGGAGCATCAATGAAGTTTTTAACCAAACAAGCGCGCAATGTTGCAAAATTGTTGACAGTCCAATCACCAGATAAATTGATCATTGATTTGGCTAAATACAAAGCAGAAGATCCGGCATGTGGTATTAAAAAAGTGCACATGTATCCATTGGGAGGTATGCGACGTAGCGCAGTGTACAGTTATGCATTAGCCGATGGAGCATTTGATATTGATGCCAAAGGCACAGGTTTTAATCTGCATAACCCAATAGATTAACAAAGAGGAACTAAAATGACTGATACCATCATCAGTTCGGCGACTAAAGAAATCGCCATTGGATTTGATCGACCGTTCACTGTCATCGGTGAGCGTATCAATCCGACTGGCCGAAAAATTCTGGCTGAAGAAATGAAAAATGGTGATTATTCGCGTGTTGAGGCTGATGCCAGAGCGCAGGTTGCTGCCGGCGCGCATATGCTGGATGTCAATGCCGGTATACCGTTGGCCGATGAACCCCGGATCCTGGCTGAATGTATTGAACTGGTTCAGTCTATTACTGATTTACCACTGGCCATTGATTCATCAATTGTTGCTGCGCTGGAGTCGGGTTTGGCTGTTTACAAAGGCAAACCATTGGTTAACTCGGTAACCGGTGAGGAAGATCGTCTCGAAACCGTGCTCCCATTAGTTAAAAAATATGACGCGGCAGTGGTGGCTATTTCCAATGATGAAACAGGTATCTCAGAAGATCCTGACGTACGTTTTGATGTCGCCAAAAAAATCGTCAAGCGAGCCGCCGATTACGGTATTCATTACAGTAACATTGTAGTTGATCCACTGGTAATGCCAGTTGGAGCCATCAATACGGCGGGTTTGCAGGTTCAGAAATTACTCCATCGTTTGCGCACCGAACTTAAAGTCAACACAACTTGTGGTGCTTCTAATTTCAGTTTCGGCCTGCCCAACAGGCGCGGTATGAACGCTGCATTTCTGACCATGGCTGCCTGTGCGGGGATGACCTCGGCGATCATGAACCCCATGCATGAAGAAGACATGCAGGCTGTATTAGGTGCTGACGTTGTCTTAGGCCATGACCCCGATTGTTTGCGCTGGATTAAGCGCTACCGTGAACAGCCGGCCGGTCAAGTCGCTGATCATTCTGCCGGTGCATCAGAGGGCGGTCGTCGAAGAAGCGGCCGTCGACGTGCACGCGGTAATGCCTGATTCTGCAGCGAATAGTGAGATAAGGGCAACGGGTAGTTGTCTTTGCGGCGGCGTTGCTTATAAGGTCACCGGCCCGTTACGAAATATTGTCGCTTGTCATTGTAGTCAGTGCCGGAAAACCAGCGGTAATTATGTTACCACTGCAGCGGCTAACGATGCTGATTTAATTATCGATGATCAAGAGGGCGCTTTAACCTGGTATCAATCTTCTGAACAGGCTAAGCGCGGCTTCTGTAATCGTTGTGGCGGCAATATATTCTGGAAGCACGAGAACAAAGATTACACCAGCATTATGGCTGGCACGCTTGATTTACCCACTAATTTGAAGTTGACCCATCATATTTATGTTGCTGATGCCAGCGACTATCATTCGTTTCACGAAAATGATGTTACTTATGAGCAGGAAGGTTAGTTAATGCCCCAGGCAAACGACGCACTGATTGTTTTTACACCTTCAGGCAAGCGTGGACATTATCCAAAAGGCACAACCGTTTTAGAGGCAGCACGTGATTTAGGTGTCGACCTTGATTCAGTTTGCGGTGGTCACGGTTTGTGTGGGCGCTGCCAGATCGTGCAAAGCGTTGGCAGTTTCCCCAAACACGGGATTGAATCAGAAAGCGATCATCTATCTGAGTTTAGCGATACCGAAGAAGATTACGTTGATGTCTATGGCAATATGGAAGACGGACGCCGGCTCGGTTGTTCAGTGCAGATTTTGGGGAATGTGGTCATCGATATTCCGGCTGATAGTCAGGTGCATAAACAGGTCGTGCGTAAGCGCGCTGAGGTGCACGATATTGAAGTTAATCCGCTAATTCGCCTGCACTATGTTGAAGTTCGTGAGCCGGATATGCACGATCCATCAGGGGATCTGCAGCGCTTAAAAGAAGCGTTGAAAGATCAATGGGATTTGTCGGATCTTCAAATCGATTATTATCTGTTGGGTCAATTGCAGCAGGTTTTACGTAAAGATGGCTGGAAAGTGACAGTTGCCATATACGATGAAAAACGCATTATTGCTATATGGCCTGGTTTTAAAGACATGGTTTACGGCATGGCGGTGGACGTGGGTTCAACTACTATCGCAGCGCATCTGTGCTCGTTTTATGATGGAGATGTATTGAGTTCAGCCGGTTTGATGAATCCGCAAATCAAGTTCGGCGAAGACCTGATGAGTCGGGTGTCTTATGTGATGATGAATCCTGGCGGTGATAAAAAAATGACCAGTGCCGTGCGTGAGGCGCTGCAACAACTCGCGACCGACGTTTGTCGGGAAGCAGGCGTTGAATTGACGGACATTCTCGAAATTACTCTGGTTGGCAATCCCATTATGCATCATTTGATGCTTGGTATTGATCCGACTGAACTTGGTGGTGCGCCTTTTGCTTTGGCAACAGACGAAGCGATTACGGTGATGGCCAGCCAGCTTGACTTGTCCTTAAGTCCTGGAGCACGTGCATTCGTGTTGCCTTGTATTGCCGGCCATGTCGGTGCCGATACGGCTGGTGTGGTTTTGTCTGAAGCCCCTTATCAAAGGGATGAGATAACGCTGGTGGTTGATGTGGGCACTAATGCTGAAATCGTGTTAGGTAACAATAAACATATGCTGGCTGCTTCAAGCCCAACAGGCCCGGCTTTTGAAGGCGCCCAGATCAGTTGTGGCCAACGCGCTGCCCCGGGTGCGATAGAGCGTGTACGTATTGATCCGGAAACATTAGAACCAAGATTCAAAGTTATCGGCTGTGATTTGTGGTCAGATGAAGATGGTTTTGAAGCTCAAGTGCAGGATGTTGGCATTACCGGTGTTTGCGGGTCCGGTATTATTGAAATCATTGCTGAGATGTTTCTGGCTGGGATTATCAGTTCGGATGGTGTCATTGACGGTTCACTGGCGGCAAAATCAGCACGTATCATCGAAGACGGTCGCACCTTTGCCTATTTGATTCATGATGGCGAGGTTAAACTTAAGATTATTCAAAATGATGTGCGTGCGATTCAACTAGCTAAAGCCGCGTTATATGCAGGCGTGCGCTTACTCATGGATCACATGCAAATCGAAACCGTTGATCGAATTCGTCTTGCCGGTGCATTCGGCAGTCACATAGATGTTAAATACGCCACCATTTTGGGCCTGATACCTGATTGCGATTTAGAATATGTAACCTCAGCCGGGAATGCAGCTGGCACGGGCGCACGTATAGCGCTTCTAGATCAAAATGCCCGTGGTGAAATCAGCAAAGTCGTCAAACAAATCGAAAAAATTGAAACTGCAGTCGAAGCCAAATTCAGGATCACTTCGTCGAAGCCATGGCTATTCCTCATAAAACGGCCAGCTATCCGCATTTAAGCAAAGTCGTCGATCTTCCTGAAACTAAATTTCTGTCGAAATCCACCGAAAGTGAAGGCGGCGGAGAAGGACGTCGGCGCAGAAGACGGCGATAATTTATTAATTGCGTCATACCGGATACTGAATCAAGTTCAGCACAGGCTTGATCCGGTATCCATCTGCACTTCTAACGACTCCGTGATTTCAGCTGTCAAGTCACAGTTTCAAAATATACGATGAAGTCGGCTGGGTAGAAATTTATAGGCTATCAGGCTTTGTCAGCATAGATCAAAGGAAGAATCTCAACAGAGCTTATTCCATCCCAACCAAGGTCCGGTAAAGCAGTGATGTAATTTACACCTGTTTCAACCTGCTTCTTCAAGAGGTTAATACCCACTGACTCTACTGAGCAATAAGAAAAGTCGATGGATTGCGGATATTGCTTCGCAATTCCGGAATGACGAGAATAAAGTTTAAGCTTTACCTTCAAATTCACTTTTCAGCATCTCATAGTTCATATGGTCATACCACACTCCATTCTTTTTTAGACGTTCCTTTTCCTCTCCACTAAAATGAAAACCCAATTTTTCAATCACCCTCTGTGACTGTTTGTTTTCTGAAATGTGTCCAGTCTTAATTTTGTGGAAATTGATTTGCACAAATCCAAACTCTAAAACAGCTCGTGCCGCTTCCGGCATAACGCCTTTACCCCAAAGTTTAGGAATCAACCAATATCCAAGTTCGGTCACACGTGTCTCACAGGCTCCGACTTTCCAATGGATGTCATGAAAACCAACAACACCTGAAAAATCATCTTGATGGAAAATTGCCCAGATCAGTCCTTCTCCATCTTTGGCCTCTTTTTCACTAGCCAATATATATGCCTTAGTTTGTTCAATGTCCTTATGAGCATTTCAGGTCATATATTTCGGGAAATCAACATCACAACAATAAGGCCACATGGCTTCGGCATCTGCTTCTCTCAAAGATCGAAGATAAAGCCTATTTGTTGTAAGTTCTGAATTTAGCGTAGTAAGATCTAGATTCATCGAAAGCGTATCTTACATCCGATTAGGGAGGTAAGTTACGATCTCTGGCACCAGAACTATGGCTGCCAGGGCGATGATCATTAACAAGAAGAATGGTAATGCAGCTTTGGCGATGATCAGGATATTTCGACCGGTTAACCCCTGTAGTACGAATAGATTAAAACCCACCGGTGGTGTGATCTGTGACATTTCCACGACAATAACAATGTAAATGCCAAACCACAAGGTGTCGATACCGGCTTGTTCAATCATCGGCATAATGACCGATGTTGTCAGCACCACAACCGAGATGCCATCCAGAAAGCATCCCAGGATGACAAAAAACAGAGTCAGTGCAGCCAATAGAACATACGTTGATAGTTCAAGTGAACCGATCCAGGTTGCCAGCATTTTGGGTATGCCGGTGAACCCCATGGAGATGGTTAAAAACGCAGCGCCGGCAAGAATGAAAGCAATCATACAAGAGGTTTTTGTCGCGCCGAGCAAGCCTTCGATGAAGGTTGTGCGATTCAATGAGCCAGACGAGGCGGACAGAATCAACGCCAGTACAACACCGACTGCAGCGGCATCGGTAGGTGATGCAATACCGGTGTAAATAGAAGCGATAACACCCGCAATTAATAAAAGCACTGGAATCAGGCGTCTGGAGCGGGAAAGTTTTTCCCGAAAGGTAAATGATTCCGTTTCAATCGGTAGTTTGTCGTTATTTAGGATAGACCAGATGATCACAAAACCTACAAACAAACAGACTAATAAAAATCCGGGTAATACACCTGCGACAAACAGGCGAGCTATCGATTGCTCGGTGGCCACTCCATAGACAATCAGCAAAATTGATGGTGGAATTAATAATCCCAGGGTTGCCGAGCCGGCAAGTGTACCAATCATCATTTGCTCGGGATAACCGCGTTTCGAAAGTTCGGGAATTGAAAGTTTACCGATGGTTGCCGCAGTAGCGGCGGAGGAGCCACTAACCGCCGCAAATATGCCGCAACCAAATATGTTGACGTGCAGCAGTCGACCCGGAAGCCGGTTAATCCAGGGGGAAATGCCGACAAACATATCTTCTGATAATCGTGATCTGAATAAAATTTCTCCCATCCAGATAAACAGCGGTAAAGCCGCCAGTGCCCAAGAGTTGCTATGTCCCCAGATGGTTGTGGCCAGCACTTCACCTAACGGCGCATCGGAAAATAAAAACATTCCAACCATTCCTACAGCCATGAGAGAAAATGCAACCCATACTCCCATGCCAAGCAGCGCGAACAGGACGATCAACAACACTAATACCAACATGATCTCTGACATCAGCGGGTCGCCTCGTCTTTTTTCTCAAGCAAACTTTCACCTTTGCCTTCATAAGAAGGTGGATACCCCATCACCATGCAAACTAAATCATCAATCAGCGCGATGGTAAGAATGACTAAGCCAACAGCCATTGCTGTTTGCGGTATCCAAATCGGCACAGCAATCATTCCCGCAGACAGGTCATTGTACTCATGAGATTCCAGAGTCAGGCTAATGGAATACCAGGTCATATATGCTGCCATGGCTGCGGCAAGTCCGATGCAAATAAATTCTAACCTCCGTTGGGTGCTTTTTTGGATCATGCCGGAAAATAGAGTGACCCGGATATGGCTTCCTTCTCTTAAGGTATAAGCCAGGGCCAGAAACGAAGCTGCCGCCAGAAAAAAGCCAGTGAAATCGGCATAAGAGGGAATGGTTAAACCAATCGCAGTGCCTGTCAGCACGGCCGCAATTCGATCAATCAGGTTAAAAATGACCTGAATGCTAACCACAACACAGATTAACAATATAAGCAGCGCAGATGCATAACCGCTGAGTTTGTATAACCCGTTAAGCAGTTTCCTCATGAGTAACCTTGATTAGATTATCGATCTCAATCAAGTCGATTGTTTTCGATTTACAGGTTAGCTCCCGTATGCCTTAAGTATATCTTCACCCGCCGATCCAGCATCACCTTTCCAGTCTTCCAGCATCTGTGTACCGATTGCCCGTAAGCCGCCCATCAATTCTTCTGAAGGGTTTACCACTTCTATGCCGTTCTCCTTAAGAATCTTGACTTTTTCGGCTGTCTCCGCCTTACTCATTTCCCAGCCTCTTTCTTCGGCCTGGGCTGCGGCGTCCAATAGAGCTTTCTGGGCTTCTTCATCAAGTTTGCGGAATGCTCGCTTATTGACTACCACAACATTCTTGGGAATCCAGGCTTGGATGTCAGTATAGTGAGTCAAAAAATCCCAGGCTTTGGAATTGGCCCCGGTAGATGGAGAGGTGATCATAGCTTCGACTCGACCAGTGGAAAAAGCTTGGGGAATGTCGGGAACTTCTACCTGGGTTGGTGCGGCTCCGGCCAGATTGGCAAATTTTTCCAGAGTAGCATTATTGGTGCGGAATTTAAGTCCTTTAAGATCATCGACGGTATTGATTTGTTTTTTGGTATATAAACCCTGTGGTGGCCAGGGAACGGAATACAACACCATCATATTCTGTTTGTCGAGTAGATTCTGGATGATAGGTTTTTTCGCATCCCAAAGCTTTTTTGCCTGCTCATAATTCGTTGCCAGAAATGGCAGGCCATCAGCTCCAAAGGCAGCATTTTCATTATTTAATAATGACAAAAAGAACTCGCCGATCGGCACTTGTCCACTGCGCACAGCTTTGCTGATCTCAGGGTGTTTAAATAATGAACCTGCCGAGTGAACCTTGATTTCTAATTCACCACCGGTTGCTTCTGAAACCTGTTTGGCAAATTCATTAATGTTGACAGTGTGAAAAGTGACATCCGGATAAGGTGTCGGCATATCCCAGCTTGCGGCATGAACTGTTACTGATAACCCTAACGGAATTGCAAGGGTAGCTAATAGTTTATAGAACTTCATCTTACCTCCTATGTTGTTAGCTAAATAATCATGCTATGTATCTTCGATAAAGATAAACAATACCAAGTTATCTCTAAGCCGGGTAATGTTAACACAGTGTTTTAGATTTGAAACTGCTATTAAGGCTGGAATTGAGTAATAAGGCGCTAGCTTTGCAATAAGTTATACTTGATTAAGAAATACATGCCAGCACCCAGGAGAATTCAAACGCAGTCAAGATTCCGGACATCGCGATGCGATTCCGGAATGATATGGCAGACTCTAGCTCAGAGTTGGTGAAGTGCTGGTAAAACTCTCGATCTGATTTGCAGAATCAAGTAAACCTCTAAGATTATCCAGCCCGTCTAGCGTGATACGATCGCGGAATAATGCCCAGTCGAGAAAACAGGCACATCGTAGTGAACTATCCAACGATAAATCAGAGTCTGCTGAAAATCGCCTATTTAACTCGTTTAAGCCACTTTCAACACGGTTATGTTGACGACTGAGATAATCTATTTGTCCCGGGCCAAAGCCTTCGTTTTCAAGTAAAAACAAGTTAATGCTGCTGTCGAGCACGGTGTTGGTCATGGTGAACAGCTCGAAATCTTCTATATCTTTAAGATATTGTTGTCCTGCTTTTTCACGCACAAATTTGAGAATCGAGCTTGAGTCAGTCAGGTCTGTCATCCCGTCCGAAAAGAAGGGTACTTTGGCCGTCGGTGATTTTTCAGCGCTCATTGCATAGTCAGCTTCAACGAACTCAAAATCAAAACCGGATTGAGCTAATGCAACACGGCAATGACGAACAAAAGGGGAGGTATAGCTACCATAAAGTATCATTTTTGTTTCCTTGGTTTCGGTAATGGTGAAAATATAGCAGAATATGTAATTCTTAATACTACTTTAGTTATTCGAACTAAACCCTCTGTCATTCCGACCGAGTGCTAGCCCCCATTCGGGGATAAACGAGCGGAGGAATCTCCGAAAATTAGTTACTGCGTTTAAATGCCTGAGCAGAATTAAGCAGATCCCTCCACTATGGTCGGGATGACAATAAAAAGTCTCTAACAGCGATTAGGAGATTCAGGGTGCGTGCGGAATGACAAGTTAGAAAGCTAACTTGCCGCTGCTTTATTGGAAACTTCACCTTGTTGGCGAATCCGACGCTCGTCTCGGGGTGCGATGCCAAACATGTCTCGATAACATTTACTGAAATGTGGTGCGGAAACAAAGCCACACGCAAAAGCTACATCTACAATGGATTTGCTAGTTTGCAGCAGTAATTCACGCGCACGCTTTAGACGCAATTCCAAATAATAACGTGTCGGCACACATTGCAAGTACTTCTGGAATAAGCGTTCAAGCTGTCGGCGGGACAAGCCAACATGATAAGCGAGTTCATCCAAGCTCATCGGCTCTTCGATGTTTGATTCCATTAAAGTGACGGCTTCGATCAGCTTTGGCTGACCAGTGCCGAGGAATTGCTTTAGCGGAATGCGTTGTCTATCATGTTGATTACGAATTCGTTCAATAATAAATTCTTCTGAAATGGAGGCGGCTAGTTCGGCACCATGTTGTTTTTTGATGAGGTTCAACATTAAGTCTAAAGTAGCGACACCTCCGGCACAGGTGTAGCGATTTTTGTCGATTTCAAAAAGTTCGGAAGAGACTATGATATTTGGAAATTCTTCACGCATGCTGGCCATGTTTTCCCAATGAATAGTGCAACGGTGATCGTTGAGTAAACCTGCCTTTGCCAGCAAGTATGTGCCGGTACAAATTGCGCCCATGGAAATTTGGGTTTTCCCTAGTTTTTTAAGCCAGAATAATGTTGACTTATCCGCGTGGTTTTGCACATTGACGCCACCACAGACGAACAGCATGTCCAACGGTAAAGAGTTTTCTAATGAACTATCGGCCAGTATAGTTAAACCGCTACTGGATTTTACTGACTCTCCATCGGCGGTAATCACACTCCACTCGTACAGCTTTTTGCCCGATAAACGGTTTGCCATGCGCAACGGTTCTATTCCAGATGTAAAGGCAATCATGGAATATTCTGGCAATAACAAAAAACCCAAATGAGTGGCTTGACTACTCATTTTTTACCTGTGTGAATCGACATGTTTTTTAGATTAACCGAAAAATTGGTCCTGATACAAGCTATTAACTGTTTTCAATACCCATGGGTTCA
Organism: Arenicellales bacterium; assembly: GCA_965215945.1. Taxonomy (GTDB): domain Bacteria; phylum Pseudomonadota; class Gammaproteobacteria; order Arenicellales; family JAHEKD01; genus JAHEKD01. Next base: position 15,399 of record CBDCFC010000003.1, read on the forward strand.
CCTTCGGCAGTGGCTACAATTTTTGATTCAATGAATAATTGGTGCTCACCTGGTCCGGTTACAAAGACTTCTTTGTGAGAGATTTTAGTCTTGATATCTTCACCTCCGGCATTAATAGCGTTGTTCATGGCTTGCTGTTGGCAAAAGGATTTGCCATATTCGAGCGCACTATCCAGATCGTTAAAGTCTTTTATCTGATCGCCTGAATGAACCCGGAATAATCCTTCGCTAGGTGAGGTGATTAGGCCATGTACTTTTTGTAACACGCGGCTGGTTGCAGCTCCAACCGCATTGCAAACATCAGCGTGCTGCGGAACGATACATTGGGTTGAAAACCGTTCTGCAACTTGCGGGTAAAACATTGCTGCTGGAGCACCGATGGCGATAATAGGTTGCTTGAATCTGATTTTCGAGTCAAAAAAGATATTTTCCGGTTGCTCCAATAAAACGCTGCTAAGTCGGTCGGCACTCAAATCTTTGCTGAGGCTGGCTTGATCATAAGTATGCAAAACTGTTGTTTCCAACAATACGCGACAAGTCTTTTCAACTACCAGATTAATGATATGTTGGCTAAAGTGTTTTATGTCGATTTCTTTATCACTCTGGCGTTCAATCAATCGACACATCAATTTAGCTGCATTCTTGGCATGTTGTGGATTCCATTTATTAAATGCTCCAACCACATGCAAGGCATCGGTGGGAGTAAATGCTGCAACATTGATGATCCCTCGTTTACGCAATCGCGCAAGTGCTCGCTCAAATGCAGGTGATTCGAATAGCGTGTTTAAATCCTTCGGTCCCGCTTTGAGAATTTCGTAGATTCGTTGTTCGCTAGTGGAACGAAAAACATTTTCGTTGCTGACATCTAACAATTTGACTGCAAACCTGCCATCGGTTTCACGGGTATCGCCTTGTAATTGTTCGGCTAGAATCTTGCCCATTTGCGGATATTGATCAACCAACTGACATACTGGAATCGCTCGTTCTGCAGACAAATTCGGTTCACCAAGTTTAAGCAGAACTTCACTGTCACCCCCCAAACCACGTGTATTTACACTTACCGCCTCGACCATGGTTTGCCAGCCGCCGACATTGGCACCGCTACGATCTAAACTTGGAGCTCCATCTTCAAGCATGGCCACATCAGTAGTGGTGCCACCTATATCTGAAACGATGGCATTTTCCAGGTCGGACAAATAACGCGCACCATGCAAGCTGGCTGCTGGACCTGAAAGAATGGTCTCAACCGGTTTGTACAGTGCCTGTTTTGCATAAACCAGAGAGCCATCGCCTTGAACAACCATTACCTGTGCATTGATCGAATGATTTTCAAGCAATTTTTCAATGGAGTTGATCAGCGAAGTCAGCAGCGGAATCAAGCGCGCATTAAATAAACAGGTTAACGCACGTTTTGGGGCATCGAGTTTTGATGTCAGTTCGTGTGAGCAAGTAACTGGTAAACCGGTTAAATCAGTAATTAACTGTTTGGCCCTAAGTTCGTGATCAGGATTACGGACCGAGAAATAACCGGCAATTGCGTAACCGGAGGCTGGAAATTTTGAATTCCTTATTTCGTTCTCAAGTTTTTCCAAATCAAGTTCGGCATTGGGTTCACCAGACGCTTTATGACCACCGCCTATAGATATTATGCTGTCTTCGCCAATAGCTTGTCTTAGTGTAGGATGGGAGACCACGTGATCAGGTTGGCCGATATGAACCAGGCAAGCGTTACGGCCATGGTTTTCCACCATCGCATTGGTGGCAAGAGTGGTGGACAGGCCAACCATGGAAATTGCCTTTTGTTGTACGCTCAGGTTATCAATCAATCCTGTTACAGCATTGTTTATACCTATAAACAAATCATGGTATGTAGTTAATGCTTTGTTGGAGGCAAGAATGCCCTTGCTGGGGTCGAGCAAAACTGCATCAGTAAAGGTTCCGCCAGTATCTATCCCCAATCGATAAGCCAAGTCAGCTATCTCCAAGTCGAATATGTGTGTATATTACCTATTCGATTGCTGCTGTCATTAAAAATGTCTTTAAATCTAACAGATAAATTAAAGACCGTTGCCTCCCAAAACGGCATTATATTGCTATATCACTCAATTGCAGACTCTACTGCGGTTACATTACAGCGCACTTTGCATAATGTTCATCCGCAGTCGTTGCAAAAACACTTAGAGCAAGTTTCTGAATTTTTCCGATTTGTATCACTGAAAGAATTTTCTCATGCTGATCAAAAACTGGGACTAGCTGCGATAACGTTTGATGATGGTTACAAAAATGTGCTGCAAAATGGATTGCCTGTTTTAGAAAAATTTAATTACCCGTTTACCCTGTTTTTGAATCCTGTCACATTCGATCATCACTGGAACTGGCGAGATAAGGTGCGCTATTTAATTCATCATGACTTGATTGATGACTTTGAACAACATTATCAGTGTGATTATAAGCAAGGACGTTTTTATCGCTACAGCAAGCATCCCAATAACAATAGCGCTGAGTTGGATCATGCACTGGACAGATTCTTGCTCAATCATCAGATCGATATTTATCCTGAATATCCTTATTTACTAAAAAGGGACTTAATCGATCATTCTCTGATTACCTATGGCAATCATAGTTTTAACCACTATGTGCTGACATCTTTGTCATCAAAGCAGCAGAAATATGAGATAGAAACAGCTAAGAATATACTAAGTGGTTTTCCTGAACTTAAAGTAAGCAATAGTTTTTCCGTACCTTTTGGGGGCGCAAACGATATCAGTGCCCAGACCGTTGCTATTGTTGAAAGTTTGGGTTACACAGAATTGTTAATGAGTCGACAACAGTTGCAACCGGGCCTGCTTGAGTCAGAAAATATCCAGGTTCTGGAGCGCTTTATGCCTCGTTCTGACGATATCATCGGTGAAATCGCTGCAATATAAATAGATTAAAAAACGATATTGATAATTGAATATAACCGCTACATGAATATAATGTACCTGTAGGTTTTGTGGTCGATCAATTTTTAATTAGTTAGAGGAATACCTAATATCATGGATATAAAATTATTAAAGAATCTTGCAGCGGTTTCAGCGTTCGCATTAATCCTGGGTGGCTGTGCGGGTGCTAAAACATTAACGGCTCCAACTGGTGACGGTGATGACGATGGTGATGGTGTTTTAAATAGTTTGGATGAGTGTCCTAACACACCTGCGGGTGCTCAAGTTGATAGTCGTGGTTGTGAAATTCATGCGGCGCTTGATGCAACTCATTTCGAATTTGATAAATCAGATTTGACAGCAGAAGCACAAGCATATCTCTCCAGTATAGCTGCTTCGCTAGTTGGCAAAAGCTTAACCGCGCACGGACACACCGATTCGATCGGTACTGACAGTTACAACATGGGCTTGTCTGAGCGACGCGCACAATCAGTGGCTGATTTTCTTACCGGCCAGGGTGTAACAGACATTACCACGGTTGGACACGGTGAGAGTGACCCTGTTGCGTCTAACGATACGGCAGAAGGACGCGCGATGAACCGTCGTGTGGAAATTACAACAGCTGCTGAATAAGTAGTCTTAGTCTTATTAGAGCCTGACCACTTATCAAGTGGTCAGGCTTTTTTATATACCTCTCCTAACCTTCCCTGACAGAGGCCGAAAGAGCCTGTCCTAGCTTTATGCCGGGATCTTCTAGCGAGCATGAGGAGTCAAATTAAGGAGATCCCGCAACTAATGCGGGAAAACAAATTTGTTAATTTGTTTGGCATTGATAACTCCCAATTAATACATTGAAACCACTTATTTTCATTCACGGTTTTTTACTTTCCGGCTGGATTTTTACTACTATGACAAAATTCTTTAGTGGTCGAGGATTTCGTTGTTATCGTTTTAATTATCCTACTAGAACAAAATCCATTAAAGAAAATGCTCTATTGTTACAGCAATGGTTGACACACCAGCAAATTACCCATGCGGATTTCATCTGTCACAGCATGGGCGGTCTGGTCTGTCGAGGTTTTCTTGAAAAACAGGCAAAACAAGAAAAATACTGTAATGTGGTTTGTCTGGGCTCACCATTTCGAGGCTCAGTTATCGCGCAAAATTTAAGTGCTAGCAAATTCGGATCAAAACTATTAGCTGTACAAGCTGATTCGGAGCTATCATCCGGTATTCATAGTTGGCCTGATAATTCTAATTTGGGTATTATCGCCGGAGATAGAAATATAGGCGTAGGTCGCCTATTGGGATTGCCGGCAAGTGCTCCTGGCGATGGCACAATTTTAGTTGATGAAACTAGAATTGAAGGTGCTGCCGATCATATAATTCTGCCGGTAACCCATAGTCAAATGACATTCTCTAAATTAGTGGCTGAACAAGCAAATTATTTTATTAATCATCAACGGTTTGATCATAACAATGACTCAAATTAAAACAATTACTTCAAGTGCAGGTCATAGACTGTGCTATCAAATTAGTGAAGGCAAAGATCCAGTTGTGGTGTTTTTACCCGGGTACAAATCAGATATGTCTGGCACTAAGGCCACAATGCTGAAAAGTTATTGTCAAGAACTGGGGCATTCCTGCTTGCTATTTGATTATTCAGGCCATGGAATTTCCGAGGGGGATTTTATAGACGGCAGCATCGGTCGCTGGAGCGAAGACTCCGTGGAGGTAATTCGACAAGTCGTTAAGGATAGACCAGTCATTTTGGTAGGTTCCAGTATGGGTGGATGGGTCATGCTGCTAACGGCATTGAAGCTCAAACAGCAAATTGCGGCGATGTTGGGTATTGCAGTCGCGCCGGATTTCACTGAGGACTTGATGTGGAATGGATTCAGTGATGAACAAAAAGCGCGATTAATAAATGAGGGTGTGATTTATCTGCCTTCTGAATACGATGAACCATTGCCGGTCACTTATGCTGCTATCCTTGATGGACGCAATAATCTACTTCTTGGCAGTGATATAGATATAACTTGTCCGGCAAGGTTTATTCACGGCATGCTCGATGTTGATGTGCCCTGGGAAGTTTCACTAAAAACTATCGATCGACTCAAAGCAACAGATGTTCAGTTGCGATTACTAAAAGACGGTGATCACAGGTTATCTAATGATGACCAATTAACTATTATCAGGCAGATGTTGAGGGAGCTTGTTTTAAAAACTCAAGTATTATGATATCCGGGCTGCAGTATTTGGCAAAGAAAATCCCGGCACTGAACCGGGATTAAAGGCTAACATTTACCATTAATTATTTTGGATGGTAGTAGCATTAGCAGGGGTATAATAATCAGATCGCTTTTTGAGCCATTTGTTCAGTAATATAATCCGCTTGCCTTAACGCGAGTGTCACAATAGTTAAGGTTGGATTCTCAGCCCCACCGGTGGTGAATACACTCCCATCAGATACAAATAAATTGGCAATCTCGTGTGTTTGCCCCCATTTATTAACCACTCCGTCTTCAGGTTTTTCACTCATGCGATTAGTGCCAAGATTATGGGTTGAAGGATAGGGCGGCGTTGGGTAGGTCTGGGTTGCACCAACCGCATCGTAAACTGCTGAACCCTGTTGATAAGCATGATTACGCATGGCGATATCATTAGGATGGTCGTCAAAATGCACGTTAGGCACGGGTAGCCCATATTGATCTTTTTCTGTATCATGCAAAGTAATCGCGTTCGATTCCTGGGGCATGTCTTCACCGACTAACCACATACCGGCCATGTTTTCATACATGTCCATAGCGGCAGTGAACTCCCGTCCCCAGGCGCCGGGATTTAGGAAGGCGGCCATGAAAGGAACACCCAGTGCCAGAGTTTCCATCTCATAGCCGCCTACAAAACCTCGCGCAGGATCATTCTTGGATTCATCGGTGATGATTCCTGCCATTGTTGTGCCGCGATACAACCGCACCGGTTGATCAAATACAGCATAAACGCTGCCTGTCATGTGGCGCATGTAGTTTTTCCCAACTTGACCTGAGGAGTTAGCAAGTCCGTCAGGAAACATGTTGCTAGACGAATTCAAGAGCAATCTCGGCGATTCGATCGAATTACCGGCCACACAGACAGCGCGTGCTTTTTGCCGTTGTTGATTGCCATCTTTGTCGGCATAAACAACAGCATTAACCTTGCCCGAGTCGTCATGTTCTATGGTTAAAACCTGACTGTTAGGGCGAACTTCTAACTTATCAGTTGCTTCTCCTTTTGGTATTTCGGCATAAAGCGTTGACCACTTGGCGCCGAATTTACAACCCTGAAAACAGAATCCAACTTGACTGCACGCAGGTCGTTCGTCTCTAGGTGCGGAATTAATAGCCATGCGACCCGTGTGACAGTTTTTATAACCCAGTTTGTCAGCACCCGCTTTCATTACTTTAAAGTTATTGTTTCCGGGTAAACCTTCAATGCCATTAGTACGGGTGACACCCATACGGTCTTCAGCTTTAGCATAATAAGGCTCTAGTTCAGCGAGTGTTAGTGGCCAGTCAAGCAGATTGGCACCGTCTATGTCGCCATAGGTTGTTTTGATTTTGAATTCGTGTTCTTGAAGTCGCAGTGAGGCTCCCGCCCAATGCACAGTTGAGCCGCCGACGGCTTTGACAATCCAGGCCGGCAGTCCGGAAAAATCATTGGCGACACGCCAGCTGCCGGAGGTCGTGCGTTTGTCCAGCCAGGAAATTTTACCGAAATTACCCCATTCGTCATTTTCAAAATCTTCAATTTCATGACGCCCGCCAGCTTCTAAGATAACAGTATCGACTCCTTTGAGCGCAAGTTCTGTGCCTAATGTGCCGCCACCAGCCCCGGAACCAATTACAACAACTACAGAATCATCATTTAAATCATATTGTTTTGCCACTACATTACCCTCCTATAGCCATTCCAAATCGTTAAAGCCACGTTCGATGTAGCCACCTTTTGAAAATGACTCACCCTCGTAACCCAAGATTGCCCAGACATCGTGATTGTTGTAAATACTAACGACCAGATCACCGCGTAGTTTTTGAAATAACGCTCCGGACTCAACTTGCCCCAGTAGCGAGTTTCGATCCACTTCCCAGCCTACATTAAGGTAATCAGACCCAAACCCATCATTGGCTAGTTGATTCAATTCACCAATGCCATCTTCGATTAGAGTTTTTAGGGATTCATCTTCGAGCGCAGCATCATCATAAGCCTTGACGGCGAGAGCATAAATTTTGTCCGCAAAACGGTCATGGGGAAAAATGTCTCTGGCCATTTGAATCAAGGTTTGCATGGTCTCAGGTTGTAGTGCTTTGGTTTCCAAGCCCCAGGCTTCTTGCTGATTTATGACAGCACCTCCCATTACTATCAGGGTGGCAGCGCTGGAGGTTTTGAGAAATTGTCGACGCGAGAAATCAACGTTAGGTTTTGTGTTCATTTTTACTCCCGGTTCTGTCTGTGTGTTCTGTCATTGATAATGGCCGCCTCTTTGTAAAAACTCGATTTTGTAACCATCAGGATCGGATAAGAAGAAAAACTTTGCTAATAGTTCTCCGTCTTGAAAAAACTCTTTAATATCTGCTGGTGCTAAATCCACAGCTTTAAGGCGAGCATGTTCGTTTTCTAAATCATCAACCGTAACAGCCAGATGACCATAGCCGTTACCCAAGTCATAAGGTTGTGTTTGATCTTTATTGACGGTGAGTTCTACTTCGAAATCAGTTTCGTTATTGCGCAGGTAAAGTAAGATGAAATCATCGAACTCAAGTCGCTTGGAAACTTTGAGGTTTAGAACAGAGTTATAAAAATTCACCGATCGCTGCTCATCCAGTACACGAATCATCATGTGAATAAGCTTAGTCATCTGTGTATTTAACCTCTTCCATAGTAACTATCTTAAATAAAGCGATGAGAAAAAGGGTAGTACAGTGTTACTACATTTGTGTAGGATGATCAGATTAAAACTGACCTGATCAAGGCTTAAACTTCCACAAAAAGATTTATCAACTCAAAGCCTTAAATCTATTTGCTAACCTGGCTTACATGCGGTGGGAATATTTTTACTTACAATGAAATTACGAGACCAAAGCATCCCGGGCAATCCCGACACTGCCATTAGTGGTCGCTGAAAAATCAACAGCCTTGAGCTTGGCTTCTCGCTTTAGTTTTTCAGTTCCCTCGATGTTATCTTTAATATGATTAAGATAGTTAATACAGCCACAGCGTAATAATGATGAAAAGTTGTAGACCTCACCATGGAGTTTCAGCACTTCATCGTAAAGTTGCGATAGAAATTGCGCTAAGGTCATATCCTGAGCATTCGCGGATTCTTCAAGAATATTCCAGAACATGGCTTCCAATCGAATACTGGTGACATGTCCCTGAATTCTGACAGAACGTGATTGGTAATCATATTCCTGCCTTGGAATTGAGGCGAAAATCTGGCACATGATAGGCTCCTCTATGTAATGGTTCAAAATAAACTAAAAAGACATCATATCCTATTCATCAGCAAATGTTAAATAAAGCCCAAAAAAATGGTAATAATCTAACCTTCAATTGTTGTTGCCTGTGATTCCAAGGCTTTTAACAGGTTTAATAATATTGTGGTAACATCTATCGCCAGCCTATTCTGCTGGGACATAGGGCAGAATACTATTCAATTAACAGAAACAGGAGTTTAATAGTGGAACGTCGTGAGTTTATAAAAAAAGCAGCCGTTGGTGCTACAGCGGCCGGGACAATCGCAGCACCAGCCATTGCTCAGGATAAAACCAAACTGACAATGGTTACTTCGTGGGGGCGTGGTTTAGCTGGGGTATTCGATGCCGCGCAACGTGTGGCAGACAGCGTCAATGCCATGTCGGGTGGTAGTCTTGAAATTGAGATTAAAGCAGCCGGTGAGTTAGTGGGTGCATTTGAAGTGTTTGATGCGGTTTCTTCCGGTCAAGCCGATATGTATCACGCCGCACAATACTACTTTGTCGGTCAGCATCCTGGTTTTGGTTTTTTTACCGCTGTACCTTTTGGTATGACGCCGACGGAAATTAACAACTGGTATTACCACATGGGCGGGCGCGAGTTACACGATGAGCTTGCAGCTGAATTTGGGCTGCGCGGCTTTCTGGCCGGTAATACTGGTTTGCAGGCCGGTGGCTGGTTCAACAAAGAAATCAATTCGCCGGAAGATTTTCAAGGTTTGAAATTCAGAATGCCAGGCCTGGGTGGAAAGGCCTTATCAAACCTGGGCGCCTCCGTGCAAAATATTCCAGGCGCTGAAGTCTACCAGGCGCTTTCGACCGGGGCCATTGACGGTACTGAATGGATAGGCCCCTGGGCAGATGAAAAAGCCGGTTTCCAGGAAATCACCAAGATTTACTACACCGCCGGTTTCCATGAGCCTGGTGCGGCTTTGATGACGGTTATCAACAATGATGTGTTCGATGGCTTAAGCGCTGAGCACCAAAAAATAATTGAGTTTGCATGCGGTGAAGCTAATGTATGGAATCTCTCTCAATATCTTGCCAACAATGGTGATGCGTTGCAGCGTCTGGTTAATGACAACGGTGTTACGCTGAAACAGTTTGGCGATGATATTTGGGATGCTTTTGGTACCGCTTCGCAACAGGTATTTGATGAGAGCATGGATGATCCAATGTTTAAGAAAATTTACGATTCATTCCTCGATTCAATGAAAAAGAGCGCGGGTTGGATTAGCCAGTCTGAAAGTGCTTATGCGGCACAACGTAACCGCATATTAGGAGTTTAACTAGTAACCTCTCTGTTGAACAGAGATCATAATATTTTGCCGGAGTGATTTAACACTCCGGCATCGCTTTTTTTGGGGTCATAAGTGGATAACGATAGTATTTGGTCAAACAAAGAATTCTGGAGCGCCTTCATTCGCTATGGTGCCTCAAAAGAATTGTTGTTCATTGTTCTTGGCCTGATCTTGTTATTAGTACTATGGGGTTTAATACAACCACGAAGACTAGGTTGTGTCGCCGATATTATCGACAATTGTGTCTCGCGGGTTGGCAAAATCATAGCCTGGATAGCGCTGTTGATGGTTATGCAACAAGTGCTGGTTGTTTTTATGCAGGCTATCTTCAAACAGTCCAGCATGAGTTTGGGGCCTTTTTTGCCCAGTTTCGGTGCTACGCCACAGTGGTTTTCTGAAGAGTTACGTTTGTATAACGCTCTATTAATCGTCCTGGGCACAGGCTATACCATGGTAGAGGGTGGGCACGTCAGAGTTGATTTGATATATGGAGGCCTTAAGCATCGTACAAAACGACTGTTAGATTTAATCGGGTCCTGTGTTTTACTTATTCCGTTTACAGTAGTACTTTGGTATTTCAGCTGGTTTTACATGTGGCGTTCGATTTCGAACTCCGGTGTCAATTTGTCGCGAGACTTGATCAAATTTCGCTCCTGGAAGCTAGAGCACTCTTCCAACCCTTCTGGTTTTGATGATGTGTTTTTATTCAAGATTCTGATTCCGGTTTTCGCTTTAGTTATGTTTCTGCAGGGTGTTTCGATTATCTGCAGATCAATAGCCGCTCTGCGCGACAAAGAATATCTTGAATCCCTTCCCGAACCGGCATCTGGACACTAAGGAACAATAGTTAATGTTATTCGGACTTGACGGTATAGAGATTTCAATCATTATCGTTTTCTCCTGTCTGATAATCGGTATTTTATCGGGATTCCCAGTCGCTTTTGCTTTGGGCGGTAGTGCTCTGATATCACTGACTATCATTCTTTTGTTAAATTCGGGCGGTGCCTTGCTGACCGAATCAGGGAATCCCATTATCAAAGATTCCTGGCAATCGATATTGCGCAACGTCGGGCTCATACCGAATCGAATATTCGGCAACATCCTTGGCGGACCGTCCGTAGATGTGTTGCTGGCTGTGCCGTTATTTGTGTTTATGGGAATTACGCTGGAACGTTCACGAATTGCCGAAGACTTATTGACAACGATGGCCAAGGCATTTGGTGCGATGCCGGGTGGATTGGCGATTTCAGTAGTGGTAGTAGGTGCTTTACTGGCCGCATCAACAGGAATAGTCGGTGCCACCGTAGTGACAATGGGATTGTTATCTTTGCCAACCATGTTAAGACATGGCTATAGCACAGAGTTGGCAACGGGTACCATTTGTGCTTCAGGCACACTGGGCCAGATCATTCCACCTTCAATTGTCCTGGTGCTTTTAGGGCAGCAAGTCGGTGAAATTTATTCCGAAGCGCATCCGGGTGAAGTGGTTTCCGTCGGTACTTTGTTCAAGGCGGCAATGATACCGGGGTTAGTCCTGGTATTGCTCTACATCGCCTATATTTTATTTGTGGCGTTGCGAGACCCAAACAAGGCGCCTGCCGTTCATGATTACGATGCAGATTTTGAAAGGGAGCGTGAAAAAACACATCGTAAATCGATTTCTTGGGTGATTGGGTTGCCAGTGGCGCTGATTGCACTATGGATATTCAGCTCTGTTTTAGGAATTAGTGGCTCACAACAAGCTGCACCCGGAGTGGAAGGTGAATTTATTGCGGCACCTTTGTCCGCGAAGGTCACAATGCTGTGTGCGGTCGCTTGTATCATTATGTCATTGGCATGGACGTTATTTCCGGACGAAAATCGTCTGCCTATTTTTCTTGGGATAGCAGGAGCTGCCGGACTGTTGCTGTTCGATTTTGTCATGGTTCATCCGCAGACCTCTGCAGGCAAAGCGTTTTTTATATATTTACTCCCGATACTGATGACTGTTATTGGGGTGGCCGTTTCGTTCTCGCGTTTAAGCAAAAATGAAATCCTGCGGGTTGTATTCCCACCTTTGGTGTTAATTATTGCGGTGTTAGGTTCGATTTTAGGCGGCTTGACCAATCCAACTGCTGCGGCAGGTTTAGGTGCGGGTGGTGCTATATTGCTGGCGGCAACGCGTATGTCTGGAGACAAATACAAGCGTTGGCCGATTATCGTAACAGCTGTATCCACAGTTATTTTGTTGCTCATATCCAGCGGTTTCGATTTGCGTATGCAAATCAGTGAAATTAGCGGTGAGAATCAAATTGCAATAATTTGTGCATCGATTTGTTACTACATTTTTCTTGCCGGCTTTTTGTATGCCTGTTTTATTCTTATTAAAGAAAAAGTCATGCAGGATGTCGTTTTGCAGACGACCAAGATTACTTCCATGGTGTTCGTGATTTTGATTGGTTCGCAAATGTTGAATTTGACCTTAAAGACATTTGGTGGGGATTCGTATATTCAGGATTTTTTGAGGCAGTTCGATAGTGAGCATGCCGTACTGCTGTTGGTTTTAGTTGTTATTTTCATCATGGGGTTTGTGCTGGATTTTCTGGAAATTATTTATATTGTTATTCCCATTGTCGGTCCGGTTATTTTTGGTGGTGACCTGGATCCCAAATGGGTAACTATTCTCATCGCAGTTAATTTACAGACATCATTTCTAACACCGCCATTTGGGTTTGCTTTATTTTATTTGCGCGGCGTTGCGCCTAAGGAGGTCAAAACCACGCAAATGTATAAAGGCATTTTGCCTTTTGTGTTGATTCAAATTTTGGCGTTGGTTATTTTTTGGTTTATTGAGCCGTTGTCGACTTTCTTGCCTAATTTGTTGCCTGAAGGACGGTGATACTATTCATCATGCTGGCGAAGCCCGTCATCCTGAATTTAATTCAGGATCTCCTCATCGCTGTTCGGGCTTTATTTGAAACACCAGCCTGTCCAGGGAGATACCGGCCTGCGCCGGTATGACGCTTGGGTTTCGCTTAATTATTGTTGCTTCTAATTACCCTTTTAAAAGCCCTTAAAGTTTCTTCACTAACATGATGTTCAACCCCCTCAGCATCTATTTGTGCGGTTTTTTCACTGACACCAATTGCTTTTAGAAAATCAATCACGATCTGGTGGCGGTCGCGGCTTTTCTCAGCCATTTGTTTACCTTTTTCAGTTAAGAATATAGAACGGTAAGGCTGACTTTCCACCAGTCCGTCACGCTGCAGACGGGAAACAGTGTTGTTAACCGTTGCGTTGGTGACACCAAAACATTCAGCTAGATCGACTGCGCGTGCCTCACCGTGAGTGTTGATCAAATCGGCAATCATTTCGACATAATCTTCAGCTACTTCAAGTTGATGTGCAGCGCGCACCTGTTCAAATCGTTGGGCGTGATTTTGTGAGTCTCTGACACTATCTGGCATCAGTCTATTATGCCATCGCATCGAATTTTAGCCAAGGCTAAACTTTGTAGTATAATAAAATCAGTCCATAATTTTAAAGTGAATACAAAATGTCGATGTCTCTATTCAGACACTTTTGCGCGCTAGTATTGTCAGTAATAGCAGTGAACCCACTAATTGCTGCTGATAAGTTCAAAGTTATTACAACATTCACCGTATTCGAAGATATGGCACAAAATATAGCGGGCGATGCAGCAATTGTCGAATCAATCACCAAACCCGGCGCTGAAATCCACAATTATCAGCCAACACCAAGGGATATTCTTAAGGCCCAAGACGCTGATTTGATTCTTTATAATGGGCTGAATCTTGAGTTATGGTTTGAAAAGTTTTTTAATAATTTGGATAATGTTCCAAGTGTTATTGTGACTGAAGGCATAGTACCGATGAGTATTGGTGAAGGTCCGTATACAGGCAAACCTAACCCACATGCCTGGATGTCCCCCAGTGATGCCTTAATCTATGTTGAAAATATTCGCAAAGCTTTTGTTGAACATGATCCAGATAATACTGAAATTTATAACACCAATGCGCAAGCTTATTCGGCTCAAATAGAGCAAGTTGCTGCCCCAATTCGTGAAGCGCTGGCTAAAATTCCTGAAGACCGGCGTTGGCTGGTCACTAGCGAAGGGGCATTTAGTTATTTGATTCGGGATTTCGGTTTAAAAGAGCTTTACCTGTGGCCGATTAATGCAGATCAACAGGGCACGCCACAACAAGTTCGTAAAGTTATTGATCAAGTCAGGGAGAAAAATATACCGGCGGTTTTCAGTGAGAGTACGGTTTCGGCTGATCCTGCCAAGCAAGTCGCTCGCGAGACAGGTGCTAAATATGGTGGTGTGTTATACGTTGATTCATTAAGTGAAGCTGATGGCCCTGTACCGACTTTTTTAGATTTACTTAAGGTAACATCTGAAACTATTACCAAAGGTTTGGCTGAGTGAAAGCTCAGGTTGCGAAGCAACACGCCGTTATGACCGATGAGTCAGGGTTGGCCGTTAACGACATTACTGTAACTTATCGTAATGGCCATACCGCACTAAAAAATACGACCTTCGAAATTCCTAGAGGAACTATTACCGCACTGGTCGGAGTGAACGGCAGTGGCAAGTCAACCTTGTTCAAAGCGGTTATGGGTTTTGTGCCGCTGGCGCAAGGTGAAGTCACAATTTTTGGGTATGAGCAAGTCGGCAGCTTTGCAAAAAAACCTTGTCGCCTACGTACCACAAAGTGAAGAAGTCGATTGGAATTTTCCTGTACTAGTCAAAGACGTAGTCATGATGGGTCGTTATGGGCACATGAACTGGTTGCGAGTGCCAACTAAAAACGATCATCAATTAGTTGTTGAAGCATTAGAGCGTGTCAATATGAGTGCTTATGCTGACAGGCAAATCGGAGAGCTTTCTGGGGGACAAAAAAAGCGAGTCTTTCTGGCGCGGGCATTAGCACAGCAGGGCCAGGTCATTTTACTAGATGAACCATTTACCGGTGTCGATGTAACGACTGAAGAGCAGATAATTACGTTACTAAAGTCACTACGGAACGAGGGCAGGGTGATGCTGGTTTCGACTCATAATCTAGGTAGTGTGCCAGAGTTTTGTGATAGAGCAGTGCTAATAAATGGCACAGTTTTAGCCTCAGGTTTGACCCGTAAAGTATTTACCCAGGCTAATCTGGAGAAAGCTTTTGGCGGTGTGCTCAGGCACTTTATTCTCGGCGGTACTGATTTGCACGATGATGAAGATCCCAGACAGGTAACAGTTCTTTCCGATGACGAACGCCCATTTGTTATTTACGGAGAAGAAGATTCCGCCGAACAGAAAAGCATAATAAAAACAGATAATTAGATGGAATTTTTACTAGAACCGTTTAGTTATAATTATATGATCAATGCGATGTGGGTGAGTGCACTTGTCGGTGGTGTTTGTGCTTTTTTATCTGCTTATTTAATGCTGAAAGGCTGGTCGTTAATCGGTGATGCCTTGTCACATTCTATTGTTCCCGGTGTTGCAGGCGCTTATATGTTGGGATTGCCGTTTTCGTTGGGTGCTTTTTTGTCGGGTGGTCTTGCCGCCGCTGCCATGCTGTTTCTAAATCAACGCACAAAGTTAAAAGAGGACGCCATTATCGGTCTGATTTTCACTTCATTTTTTGGTCTTGGGCTGTTTATGGTGTCTTTATCGCCCACTTCGGTGAATATCCAGACTATCGTGCTCGGTAACATATTAGCGATCACACCTGCTGACACATTGCAGCTAGTCATAATTGGAAGCGTCTCGTTGTTAATTCTTTTTGCTAAATGGAAAGATTTAATGGTGGCTTTTTTTGATGAGAATCATGCCAGATCAATCGGCTTGAATCCAGATCGATTGAAAGTTTTGTTTTTTACTTTGCTAAGTGCTTCTACGGTTGCTGCATTACAAACAGTCGGGGCCTTTTTAGTCATTGCGGTTGTGGTGATTCCAGGCGCCACTGCCTATTTGCTGACCGATCGTTTTCCAATGTTGATTTTGATCAGTGTTGTTATTGGAGTGCTAACGAGTTTTTTTGGTGCTTATTTCAGTTATTTTTTGGATGGTGCAACTGGAGGTGTAATTGTTGTAATGCAGGTGCTGGTGTTCCTGGTCGCTTTTGTTTTCGCTCCCGTACATGGCATGTTAGCTTCCAAGCGAAAGGCTAAACTTGCGCTGGGTACAGCCTCATGATCGAGCAGTTGCTAATGCCATTTCAATTTGCCTTCATGCAAAAGGCATTCGTCATAACCATGTTGGTTGCGATGCCGATGGCAATGCTATCTTGTTACCTGGTACTAAAGGGTTGGTCACTGATGGGTGATGCAATTTCGCATTCTGTGTTACCTGGAATCGTCCTGGCATATGTAATGAAAATTCCCTTAGCAATAGGTGCATTTGCTGCTGGTATCTTTTGTGCTATTGCAACTGGCTTTTTAAAAGAAAACAGCCGTATCAAGGAAGATACTGTAATGGGTGTAGTGTTCTCCGGCATGTTTGGTTTGGGTTTAGTGTTGTATGTCAAGGTTGAAACAGATGTTCATCTTGATCATATTCTGTTTGGCGACATGCTTGGAGTGACCTGGAGCAACGTTATCGAGAGCGCAGTTATCGCGGCTATTTGTATCAGTTTTATTATGATAAAGCGCAAAGATTTATTAGCTCATTCTTTTGATGATCAACATGCTCAAGCGATAGGACTGCCAGTTAGACTCCTTCATTATGGTTTGCTGGCCGTGTTGTCACTGACTATTGTAGGTGCACTTAAGGCCGTTGGTATTATTTTGGCAATTGCAATGTTGATTTCACCCGGTGCGATTGCGTTTTTATTAACCAAACGGTTTGAACAGATGATGATTTACTCTGTTGTGATCGCGGTTAGTTCAACTTTTGTGGGTATTTATGCAAGTTTTTACTTCGATAGCGCACCAGCTCCTACCATTGTCTTAATTATGACCGTCGAGTTTATCATTGCTTTTGTTTATACGGTAAAACGAAATCGTGCTTTACAAAGTGCTACCATTTGAAAACACCACATACATAAAAAAGCCCCGCCTGGGGTAGAAGCGGGGCCTTAAAAAGTTCCGTCCAAAGAGGGGTTTGTCGTACGGGAAGGAGGATGGACGGAACGAAACCTTTCTAAACCAAGCCTCCTATGGCCCTAAAAATTATCACCTAGAAACAACCCCACCTGCTGTTAATAATTGTCGTGTCTTAGGATAGATTATACCCAGAAGATAAGATAAATTTCAATTTTCTTTTTGAATTTATTAAATGCTCTATTCAGAGTCCATTAAGATTTATGTACCTTAAAGGGTAACAGTATGCAAATGCCAGAATTAATCGAGATCAAAAATGGTGAACCGCCGAAACCAACTTTTTCTGAACAAGAGATGAGCTCGCGTTTAAAAAAGTTACGTAACTATATGAAAGACAGTGATATTCAAGCAGCCGTTTTTACTTCGATTCATAACATAAACTATTTTGGTGACTTTGTTTACTGTGCTTTCGGTCGTCCCTATGGGTTAGTAGTAACACAAGAAAGAATGACTTCTCTGACTGCCAATATTGATGGGGGTCAGCCATATAGGCAAACATTTGGGCACGATAATTTGGTTTATACTGACTGGAAAAAGGATAATTTTTTTTCGTGGTATTCTAAAATTAGTGCCAAATCAAGGTAAGGTGGGCATCGAATTCGACCACGTTACACTCGAGCGTAAGCGGAAATTTCAGGATGCATTAGATGCTGTTGAGTTAGTCGATATTAGTGTGTCAACAATGCAAATTCGCATGATCAAGTCAACAGAAGAACATGCGCTGATCAAACAGGGTGCAAGAATTTGTGATATCGGCGGTGCAGCTGTCGTTGAAGCAGTCCGTGAAAACGTTCCTGAGTACGAAGTAGCATTGCATTCAACCAAGGTGATGGTTAAAGCGATTGCTAAAACTTACCCGCACACTGAATTGATGGATACTTGGACCTGGTTTCAGTCAGGTATCAATACAGATGGAGCGCATAATCCTGTAACCACACGGCGGGTGCAAAAAGGTGACATACTTAGTCTGAACTGTTTTGCTATGATCTCAGGCTATTATCAAGCTCTGGAGCGAACATTGTTTTTCGATCATTGCAGTGATGAGCATTTGCGTCTGTGGGAAATCAACTGTGAAGTACATCGACAAGGACTAAAACTGGTTAAGCCAGGGATTCGCTGCATGGATGTTGCACTTGAGTTGAATAAAATTTTTGAAAGTCATAATCTGCTTAAATATCGAACGTTTGGCTATGGCCATTCTTTCGGCAGTCTGAGCCATTATTATGGGCGTGAAGCAGGGCTTGAATTTAGGGAAGATATTGAAACAGTATTACAACCAGGAATGGTAGTTTCAATTGAACCTATGATTATGTTGCCCGAAGGCATGCCAGGCGCTGGTGGCTATCGCGAGCATGATATTCTTATCGTGACTGAAAATGGTGCTGAAAATATTACCCATTTTCCATTTGGACCGGAACATAATATTCTTGCTTGATGTCATCCTGAGCTTGACTCAGGATCTCCTAAAGACTGTTCGGGCCTTTAAATAGAGATATTTACAAATGAAAAAAATCGCTTTAATCACTGGTGCCAGTCGCGGAATCGGTGCAGCAACCGCAAGACTGTTAGCTAAGAATGGCTATGCACTTGGAATTAACTATGTCAAAGGCAAAGCTGCGGCAGAGGCGTTACTGGCTGAAGTTAAAGCTGAAGGGATAGATGCCACTGTAATTCAGGCGGATGTTTCCAAAGAAGCAGATATATTGAATATGTTTACCGAAGTGGATGAAAAGCTTGGCCCATTAACAGCATTAGTTAATAACGCGGCAATTCTTGAGCGGCAAATGCGGTTTGAGAATATGGATATAGGAAGGTGGCAGCGAGTATTCTCGGTAAATGTATTCGGCAGTTTTTTATGCAGCAGAGAGGCAATTAAACGAATGTCGACAGATAATGGTGGTAGCGGCGGTGCGATCGTGAATATATCGTCTGCTGCATCACGCTTTGGCTCGCCGGATGAATACATTGATTATGCGTCATCCAAGGGTGCAATCGATACAATGACAGTAGGATTGGCGAAAGAAGTTGCTCAGCAGGGGATCAGGGTAAATGCTGTACGTCCCGGTACTATTTACACTGATATGCATGCCACAGGTGGCGAACCCAATAGAGTTGAAAGAGTCAAGTTAACAACACCTATGCAGCGGGGTGGTTATCCAGAAGAAATAGCCAGCGCTGTTTTGTGGTTATTATCAGACCAGGCCTCATTTACAACTGGTGCAATAGTTGATGTGACAGGCGGAAAATAATGATTTATATGGCTGTTATTTAATGATTTTAATCTCGTTTTTGGTTGGTGTCG
Organism: Arenicellales bacterium; assembly: GCA_965215945.1. Lineage (GTDB taxonomy): Bacteria > Pseudomonadota > Gammaproteobacteria > Arenicellales > JAHEKD01 > JAHEKD01. The sequence goes on from CBDCFC010000003.1 coordinate 34,531, forward strand.
CCCATTCGTGGCACAAGTCCGAGATATATTCGATTAATGCCTGTTCTTTTATTTCGTTAGGAATATGAATGTCAGTCGCTATTCTCTTTTTACCTTCATTACCCAAGTAGAAGGTTTTCCAGCGCCCGTTATCACGTTTTATTTCTAGTGGCTTTCCGTAAACATTTAATTTCATCAGTTAAGTTTATACTAAAACGCCATTAATCCTGACAAGCATTATCAGCAAATCAGGTTTATGTGGATGGTTTGGAAGGCATACATGGGTGCTGCCGGCGCCTTGGCATCAATACAAAAGTAGCGACTAACTACAGTTTATTTCAAAGATAACTGTTGAGTTTGAAAACTATTATGCTCGATAGATGTCAGAGTTAAACATGAAAAGTGTGCTTTTAAGTCTTATCTTGATTTTATCGATATTTTCAGCACAATTTTCATTTGCCGATAAGGCCTACTTTGCGGGAGGCTGCTTTTGGTGCATGGAAGCTGATTTTGAAAAGCTTGACGGTGTTGTTGATGTGATTTCAGGTTTTACCGGCGGCACTCTGGAAAACCCAACCTACAACGGCGACCACGGTGGCCATTATGAAGCCGTTGAAATTATTTATGATTCTGAAGTTATCAGTTACCATCAATTGTTGGTTAATTACTGGGTGAATATTGACCCATTTGATGACTACGGGCAATTCTGTGACAAAGGCTCGAGCTACAAGACGGCAATTTTTGTCAGTAACGATCAGGAGCGTGAGCTTGCTGAAAAATCCAATCAACAGGTGGTGGAAAATTTTCCGGACAAAAAAGTGGTTACCCCAATACTCGATGCCTCTACTTTCTGGCCCATCAAGGGTGATGAAGAAGGCCATCAGGATTTCTACAAGAAAAACCCGGTTCGCTATAAGACCTATCGTTACCTATGTGGCAGAGACAAACGATTGCAGGAGATCTGGGGAAGCTGACCCGCGAGGTCATCCGCGAACTTCTAAAGACTGTTCAAGCGTAAAAGAAAGATCCTCGCTGTAATACTCGGTTACTCCTAGTCATATAAATTCGTGTTTGCCTCAATCAACTTAAGATGAAAGTTAAAGCAGTTATTTTTATGGCTTAATAAACAAAGTATGATGGAAACTAACCATTTATTTACATATTAAGTTGTATAATGTGTAATTGATGAATTAAGCTGATAAAGTATCATTTATGTCAACACTTAAGACTAAACATAAAATCCGTGATGCACAGGCCACACAAAAAAGGATTTTGTCCGCTGCAAAAGCTGAATTCGCTCGCAAGGGGTTAGGTGGTGCGCGCATAGATGTTATTGCTAAAAGATCAAAATCCAACAAACGGATGATTTATCACTATTTTGGCAGCAAGGAAGAATTGTTCAAGCGTGTTCTGGAAGATGCCTATAGCCATATCCGAAATGCCGAAAAGGAACTTGAGCTTGATCATCTGGAACCACGTCAGGCATTAGAAAAACTGGTTCGATTTACCTGGAGCTACTATCTCAAAAATCCTCAGTTCATTACCCTGGTCAACAGTGAAAACCTGCATAGGGCAAAACATTTGAAGAAATCAAAACTAATAAAGATTCTCAGCAGAGAATTCGTCAAAATGGTGAGTAAGTTACTTGAGCGTGGCGCTAAGCAGGGCGTATTCCGTTCCGGTATTGATCCGGTTCAGCTAAATATAACCATTGCCGCAATCGGTTATTATTACTTGACTAATCGATACACAGGCACAATTGTCTATGAGCGCGATCTGATGGCACCCGAAGCCTTGGATAGGCGGCTTGAATTCAATATAGATACAGTAATGCGACTTGTGTGTAAATAAATCTGTATATTGAGTTAATCTGATCACACCTGATATACAAAGGTAAATTTCGCTAGATCAAATCTCAGCAAGATAAATAATTCTGTACTTTAATTAGTTTTTGTTTTGCGTTTCTTAAACAAATAGATATTCCATAATCACCGACTTACTTGACGTAATCTTGGGAAAGGTGCATACTAAAAATAACTAACCAGTTACTTAATAATAGCACAAACCTCAGGATAGATGAAAATGCTAAAAACAAGAACTGCCGCCGATGCTGTTAACATGATTCCAGATGGGGCTATCGTGGCAGTGAATTCATCCAGTGGTTTATGTTGCCCTGATAAAGTTCTCGAGGCGATTGGTGAGCGTTATAAAAGTCAGGGTTCACCAAAAAATTTAACAACCATACATCCGATTGCTGCCGGTGATATGTTTGGTACCAAGGGTATTGATCATCTTGCCCAGAGCGGTTTGTTGTCCACCATAATTGGTGGATCATATCCTTCAGGACCATCATCCATGGAGCCTCCGCTTATCTGGCAGATGATAGGCAAAAACGAAGTGGCTGCTTACAACGTGCCCAGTGGAATTATTTTTGACATCATGAATGCGGTAGCCAGCAAACACCCGGGTGTTTTAACTAAAGTAGGGCTGGAAACGTATGCTGATCCTGATCTCGACGGTTGCGCAATGAATCAGGCGGCGAGTGAGAAAAGCATTGTCAAGAAAGTCCAGTTCGAAAACGAACAGTGGCTTTATTTTCCATCAATACGACCTGACTTTGCAATAATTCGTGCGACAACAGCAGATGAACGAGGCAATCTGACGTTTGAGCATGAGGGCGCATATCTTGGTGCTGTCGAGTTGGCACTGGCCGCACATAACAATGGCGGCAAGGTGATTGCCCAGGCCAAACGTATTGCGCAATTTGGAACACTGCGCCCGCATGAAGTGCGTGTGCCCGGTATTCTGGTTGATTACATCGTTGAAGCCCCGGAGCAATTGCAAACCACAGCGACCGAGTATGACGCGGCCATATCAGGCGAATTATTTCGTCCCTGGCAATCATTTAGCATTCCTGAATTTAATGTGGCTAAAGTAATGGCCCGGCGTGTCGCTCTCGAAATGAGAAAAGACTGGGTGGTGAACATCGGTTTTGGTATTTCGGCGAATGTGCCGCGGATTTTTTTGGAAGAAGGTCAACATGGACAAGTGACCTGGGTGATTGAGCAGGGTGCGATTGGTGGTGTTCCATTACTTGATTTTAAATTTGGTTGCTCTTCTAATGCAGAGGCTTTTGTTTCTTCGCCGAGTCAGTTTGCTTATTTTCAAGCGGCAGGTTTTGACGCCTCGTTATTATCTTTTTTGCAGATTGGCCGTGACGGTTCGGTGAATGTGTCTAAACTGCCAGCCAGGCCACATGTAACGGCTGGTGTAGGAGGGTTTACCGACATCACCTCCAGAGCGAAAAAAATTATTTTTTCAGGTTATTTCAATGCCGGGGCCAAACTATCCGTGGACAAAGGCAAGCTGATCATTGAGCGGGAGGGCAAAGTGGCGAAAATCGTCGAGCAAGTTGAGCAGGTCAGCTTTTCCGGCAAACGGGCAGTGGCGCAGAGTCAGGATGTGACCTACATAACTGAGCGCTGTGTTATCAAGCTTACTGCGGACGGTTTGGTTGTCACAGAAGTTGCCCCGGGGATAGATATCGAGAAGGATATTATTAGGCAGGCTGAATTCGAAATGCAAATTGCTCCCGACGTCAGTGTTATGGATGAGCGCATATTCAAGCCTGAAAAATTCGGCTTGAGCCTTTGAAAAGCATTATGAAAGAATTTTCCTTAAATACGATAAAAGTTCAAGTCCGTGGTGATGTTGTCGAAGTTGTTTTGAACAGGGAGAGCAAGCTAAACGCAATTAATCAGCAAATGATCAATGAACTTGATGAACTGTGCCAAAGGATCGAGAATGACCGTGATATAAAAGCGGTGATTCTTACCGGCTCGGGTGAGCGGGCGTTTTCTTCCGGAGGCGATATATTTGAGTGGGGACGATTAAAGCCCGAAGAATTCAGTCGTTTCTGGATTCGACAGGGTCACGATGTTTTGTCAGCTCTGGCAACACTTAGGCAGCCTGTGATAGCGGTACTTAATGGTGATGCACTAGGCGGCGGACTGGAACTGGCCGCAACGGCCGATCTTAGAATTGCCGAATCCCATATCGTTGTGGGTCAGCCTGAAACGTCTCTGGGTGTGATTCCAGGATGGTCAGGAACACAACGTGCGGTTCGCCGCTTCGGCGCACCCGCCGTAAAGCGCATGGCAATATTCGGAGAAGTATTCCAGGCGCAAGAAGCGTTTGAATTAGGTATAGTCGATCACGTTGTGCCCTCCGGAAAAGGGCTTAATCGAGCGCACGAAATTGCAGACCGACTCAGGTCGCGAAGTCCTGATGCCTGCGAAATCACGAAAATGTTAATCAATGCTGCTGAGTATGAGGAACGTGAACGTGTCATAGAGTCACTGGCTGGTAGAGTGGCTGTTTCCTCAGAATATGTTAGGCAAAGTGTCGAAGCATTTGAAAGGAAAAATACGCCAGGCCCGTCTGACAATTGAATATTTTTGATTTCATCGGTGCGTAAAACCACAGCTAAGTAGTCTGTTACTAGAATTTTCTTGACGAGGTTGATGCAAGATGCTATTAGTAACTAAACAGTTATTTATTTATAAATAAAATGTATATAAATGAAACTCATCAGCAAGTGCGTGAAATGGCTAGAGCATTTGCTGATGATGTGATTAGGCCGGTCGCACAGAAGTTAGATGAAGATGAAAGCTTTCCTTCGGATATCTATTCGCAAATGGGTGAATTGGGTTTGTTCGGCATCTGTGTGCCGGAGTCCATGGGTGGTCCCGGTCTGGATACCCTGACATATGCATTGGTGATGGAACAACTCTCGCGTGGGTATGCTTCGATTGCGGATCAGTGTGGACTGGTCGAACTTATTAGCACTTTGTTGGTACGCCACGGCAGCGACGCTCAGCAACAACGTTGGCTTGCGCCTGTAATGAAAGCCAAAACCAAAGTGGCGTATTGTATTACTGAGCCTGAAGCAGGCACTGATGTGTCTGGCATTCGAACTACAGCGCAGAAGCATAAACAAGGTTGGCTGCTTAATGGTGGGAAAATCTGGATTCACAATGCGCCGGTGGCCGATGTCGGTTTTGTCCTGGCACGCACCGATAAAAAAGCCGGGCATAGGGGAATGAGCATTTTCATTGTTGATTTGCATGCCGAAGGTGTCGAGCGAGGGCCGAAAGAACATAAAATGGGCCAACGTGCAAGCCAGGTTGGCGCATTGAATTTTGATGATGTGGAATTGCCTGAGGATGCTTTGCTTGGTGAGCTCGGGCGTGGATTTCACATCATGATGAGTGTTCTCGATAAAGGCCGGGTGGGTATCGGGGCACTTGCAGTGGGTATTGCACAGGCCGGACTTGAAGCAGCGCTTGAGTATGCGTTACAACGAAAACAGTTTGGCACCCAAATCAGTGAATTCCAGGGTGTGCAGTGGCTACTTGCTGACATGGCCAAGGACATCGAAGCGGCACGGTTATTAGTCCATAACGCTGCTTGTCAAATTGACCAGGGTAAAAATGCGACCAAAGCCTGTTCGATGGCCAAATGTTTTGCCGGTGATATGGCAGTAGCGCGTACCGCCGATGCAGTTCAGGTTTTTGGAGGTAGTGGTTATATACGCGGTTTTGAAGTGGAACGGTTATACCGAGACGCGAAAATAACTCAAATCTATGAGGGCACCAACCAGATTCAGCGCATGATTATTGCCCGGGAATTAATAAAACACGGAGCACAGGCGTGACTTCGGATAACAATTTCGCGGCATTTATTAGCGGATCGACCCGTGGAATAGGTTTTGCCACGGCGCTTGAGCTTGCCAGGCACGGCTTTAATATTGCCATAAACGGTATTGATAACAATGGGCAGTTGGATCAAGCAGTGCGGGCAGTCGTTGACCTTGGGGTCGAAGTTGTCGCTGTGCCGGGTGACATTGCCAAAATAGAAAATCACACTGCAATGCTGGATTGTGCTGAAAAGGCTATTGGACCACTCACGACACTGATCAACAATGCCGGTGTTTCTGTCTTCAATCGCGGTGATTTGCTGGAGGTTACACCGGAAAGTTATGATCGTTGCCAATCTGTCAATTGCCGGGGGCATTTTTTTCTCAGTCAGACTTTTGCCAGACGATTATTAGAGCGAGGGACAGACGATGGTCAATTTTACAGTTTGATTAATGTAACCTCATCGAATGCTGTTGCGGCTTCAACTAACCGTGGAGAGTATTGCATCTCCAAGGCTGCGGCAGCCATGAGTTCAAAACTTTTTGCGGTTCGATTGGGCAATCAATTCATTGCTGTTTACGATGTCCAACCGGGTGTCATTGAGACCGATATGACTAAAGCTGCCAGTAGCGACTATCAACAACGTATTGATGAACAAGATCTGACCCTGATACCCCGATTGGGTCAACCGCAGGATATGGCCAGAATTATCGCCACGCTGGCAACCGGTGGCCTGCCTTATACCACGGGACAGGTCATTTCTGCTGATGCCGGTATGCTGGTTTCCAGGTTCTGACTTATGCGAATCAAACTACCCGATGAAAATTCAAGACTTGCCGATTATGAGATGATCGCCAAGCCTGTAGCGACTTTGAAATTGAGTCAGTCTCCAGTACGGACGGTGTTTTCTGCCGCCCATGTAGTTGCCGACCCGATGGCGGCAAGCGGCGGCAGTGCTCGCGCATCAATTGACTGGGACGCGACAATGGCTTTCAGGCGGCATTTAACGGGTCTTGGACTGGGTATTGCCGAAGCCATGGATACTGCGCAACGCGGCATGGGGTTGGACTGGCCTAATGCCTTCGAATTAATTCGCCGTACCCGTTCTGAATTGCCTGATGCACTGGTGTTCAATGGCGCAGGTACAGATCAGCTCGATCCTAAAGATACCCGCAGCATGGATGATGTTGTGCATGCGTATATGCAACAAATCGAGGCAATTCAGAAAATCGGTGGGCGTATCATTCTTATGGCCAGCCGGGCATTGGCACAAGCCGCAGACAATCCGGATGATTACATCGATGTCTACACCAGCGTATTGGCAAATTGTAATCAGCCGGTCATTTTGCACTGGCTGGGTGAAATGTTTGATCCGCAGCTTAAAGGCTATTGGGGAACTGATAATTTTGATGACGCCATGCAAATTTGTCTTGGCATCATGGAAGAAAACCGCTCAAAAATTGATGGTATAAAGATTTCTTTGCTGGATAAGGATAAGGAAATTACCATGCGTCGAAAATTACCTGATGGTGTCAAAATGTATACCGGTGACGATTTTAACTACCCGGAATTGATAGCAGGGGATGAATATGGATATTCCCATGCCCTTCTGGGGATTTTTGATCCGCTATCTTCTCTGGCGGCACATGCCGTAGAGAAATTGTCAACTGGCGATAAAACAGAATTTCACGCTGTACTCGATTCCACCATCCCCCTGGCAAGAAAGATTTTTATGGCACCGACACAGTATTATAAAACCGGCGTGGTATTTCTTGCCTGGCTGAACGGATTTCAAAATCATTTTGTCATGCTTGATGGCGCGCAGTCGATGCGGCCGTTATCCTATTTTACCGAGATTTTTAAGCTGGCAGATCAATGCGGCGCATTAAGAAACCCGGAGCTTGCCGTAGAGCGGATGAGCCTGTTGCTGTCCATATACGGTGTTGAAGCTGGCTCCAATGCGTGATTTTTCCTTAGATCATTCTGCGCTGGCGCTTAACACCGCGACACTTGGTAGTAATGTCGAAGGTCACGGTGCCCAATGGTCACCAGAGAAGATAATCGAGGAATGCGCTGAACGTGGGTATGGTGCAATCTCATGGTGGCGCAGAGAGCTTGGTCATCGTGCGCAACAAATCGGTGAAAGGACCCGTGCTGCCGGTCTGGAAGTGTGCGGTTTATGTCGGGCACCGTTCCTTGTGGGTCCATTGGCAGCAAAAAAAAATGGTGAAATACTCGATGAATTCAAAGCTTCGCTGGAGGCGGCTGCTGCACTTCAAGCTTCTTGTTTGACCATTGTTGTAGGGGGTGTGATTGAACAATCACACGGCCTGAGTGAAAGCTTGAAGCGAGTTGAAGAACTCGTGATACAAATACTACCTGTTGCTGAAGCTCTGAGTGTCAAGCTCGCGCTGGAACCTTTGCATCCGGTATATGGCGGTGATCGCTCCTGCCTGGTGACAGTCAGGGACGCCGTTGATCTGTGTCAGGCCATTGACCACCCGCTAGTGACCATAGCTGTTGATGTTTACCATGTCTGGTGGGATTTGAGCCTGGCCGATGAACTCAATCGAGCAGGGGGACAGCGTATAGCCGGTTATCATATATGCGACTGGTTGCCCTTTACTGAAGATGTGCTGCTTGATCGCGGCATGATGGGAGACGGTGTGGCTGATCTGAAACGCATCAGAGAAGCAGTTGAGAACACCGGATATAGTGGTTTTTGTGAAGTGGAAATTTTTTCCAAAAATAATTGGTGGAAACGCGATCCGGGCGAAGTATTGGATATTTGTGTAGAGAGATTTAAAAACATATGCTGATTCACTATTATGGATGATTGACTATTGACCTATCTGGTTGGAGCAGCATTAATGCATATAAATAACTAACTGTTTACTTAATTAAATAATTATTATATACTCATTTGTTTCAATCACCAGCAGATATCAGGGAGATTAAAATGTATAAATCACTTCGAAGTTTTGTGTTTTTGTTATTAGTTGTTTTTGGCTTTTCACCGGCCATATTCGCCTCCGAAATTACAGCAGCCCATGTCAATCCGCCGGGTGAGCCTTCTAATATTGCGTTTGAAGAACTGGCTAAACGACTCAATGAGGGAACAACTGGAATTGACTTCAAAGTATTTCCTCAGGGCCAGGTGGGCGGGGAAAAAGATGCCATTGAGCAGGTTCAGATTGGAGCCATTACCATGACCACCGTGTCCACAGCAAATTTGACGGCGTTTGCACCCAGTGCAGGGGTGTTCGATATCCCGTTTTTATTCCGTGATGCGGACTCTCATCCCTGGGCAGTTGTTGAAGGTCCGGTTGGTGAACAGGTCGCACAGAGCATTGAAAACGAGGCTGGCGTAGAAGTGCTGGGCTGGTGGAGCGCAGGCATGCGGCATTTGTTTACCAGGGAAAAGCCCGTGACCACGCCTGCAGACTTAAGCGGTCAGAAAATCCGGGTAATCGGTAACCCGGTTTATATCGATACATTTAATACGCTTGGTGCGCAATCAACGCCCATGCCTTATGGTGAAGTTTATACTGGTTTAGCAACTGGTGCGATTGACGGGGCCGAGAACGACAGTTCCGGTTATCGAAATAAAAAATTCTACGAACAGGCGCCAAAGCTCAGTTTGACCGGTCATTTCTTTTTATACAAACCGGTAATCGCCAATCGTGATTTATTATCTTCTCTATCAGAAGAGCAGCGGGCGGAATTTGATGCGGTGTTAGCTGAAGTCACAGCCATGCAAAGGCAGTTGTTTGTGGAAACCTTTAAGACAGATCTTGAATTTTTGAAAGAGCAGGGTGTTGAGGTCATTGAACCTGATCGTGACGCGTTTATCGCGGCAGCTCAGCCGGTGTTTGATGAATATTCTGAAAAATTTGGTAAGGATCTAGTACAACAAATCGTCGATACCCAATAGGGTGTGGAGCTGAAAATGGTTAATAGTATTTTGCGCATCGATGACGGCTTGTTCAAACTTGAGGGTGTTATTATTTTTGTTTTATTTGTTGCCCTGATTGTCATGTTGACAATTCAGGTTTTGTTCCGGTTTGCGCTGAATCAGCCGTTGGATTTCACCGAGGAAATCGCCAGGTTGTTATTCGCCTGGTTGATTTTCATCGGTGGTGCCAGGGCTTTACGGGTCTCACAGCATTTTTTAGTGGACCTGCTATACAAGGTGTTTCCGGGTGGGTTGCAACGTCTAATCGGTTATCTGATTGATTTTATAACGATCGCTTTCTGTGCAACGCTAGCCTGGGTGGGTTTCAGTGCGTCTATCAAGGGAGCCTCACAGATTTTGCCGGTGATGCAGATTTCAGCCTCTACTCATACGCTGGCTTTGCCGGTTGGGTTCGCGCTGATGTTTTTCCACGCGATTTGCTTTCCACTTCGGCGCAAGCACATTGGTGATCCAATGGCTGATGCCTACGCTGAATAAAAGGAGGAGTTAATTATGATTACAATGACGTTAATCGCAATATTTACGCTGTTGTTATTGCGGGCGCCGATTTTTGTCGCCCTGGGTGCTCCGGCGCTGGGCTATTTGTTTGCCAAAGGTATTCCGCTGGCCTTGGCGCCGCAGCGAATGCTGGGCACGGTCAATGAGTCGATTTTGCTGGCCGTCCCTATGTTTCTTTTGGCCGGGCGTTTGATGAACCGCTATGGTGCGACCAAGCGGATTTTTGATTTCGCCGACGCTATTATAGGGTGGATCCGTGGTGGTCTGGGTTATGTATCAGTGGTTGCTTCAATGATTTTTTCGGCCATGTCGGGTTCTGCGGCAGCCGATGCCGTCGGCGTGGGTACAATTACCGTCAAGGAAATGCGCGAAAGAGGCTATGATCCTAACTTCGCCGCTGCGGTAACACTGGCAACGGCAACACTGGCACCGACGATACCACCGTCAATCATCATGATTATTTACGGCGCTACTGCCGGTGTTTCGATCGGCAAGATGTTTTTAGGCGGTATATTGCCAGGCTTGCTGATTGCCAGCTGCATGATGATAATGGTGGCGTACTTGAGTCACAAAAGAAAATACCCTAAAGGTGATCCATTTTCGGTTGCCCGCGTGTGGAGCACGTTTAAAACGGCTGCCCTGGTAATGGGGACGCCGGTAATTATTATCGGTGGAATTTTTTCGGGAATTTTTACACCTACTGAAGCCAGTGTTTGCGCGGTGTTGTATGTGATATTCCTCGGTTTGGTATATGGCAAGGTCGATCTTAAAGAGTTTTATGGTGTCGTAGTCGGTACAGGTACGGCGGTAGGCGCTTTGATGGTTGTGGTTTCGGTTTCTGGTCTTGACGCTTGGGTGATTGCGCGGGAGCAGATCCCTATGTTATTAGCTCAAAACTTGGGTGAGATGTTTGAAAGCAAAACGGCGATTTTGGTTATAATACTTTTGTTAGGGCTCATTCTCGGATTCTTCATGGATGCAACGCCGGTTATATTAATGTTGGTTCCAGCAATTGCGCCGTTGGTGCAGGCCTTTGAGATTGACCCTTTACACCTTGGTGTCGTATTTTGTATCGTTTGCGTGATAGGACTGATAACGCCGCCGGTGGGCGTCGCTTTGTATGGTGTGGCCATGGTTTCCAAGCTTTCGATTGAGAAAGTATTCTGGGCGACCTTACCTTTCTTTGTGGTACTGCTGATCGTGATTGGAATCCTTGTAGCTGTTCCAGAGATTGTGACTTATCTACCGGGCAAATTCTTAGAATAAACCAGGTCGCTAGTGGTTGAATCCATAGGCGAGATTAACGGTCAGACAGATATTTATTTTGTCATAGGTGACCCGGTTAAGCAGCTTAAATCTGTTTCCTTGCTTAACCGGGTCCTCTCCGAGTCCGAGCACGATATCAATGCGATTTTTATTCCTCTGCAATTTTCATCTAATGATGCTGATCATGTATTTAAGTCATTGCGCAGTTTTAAAAACCTAAGGGGTATTATTGTCACAATTCCACATAAGAATAAGCTACTTGAGGTTTGCGATCATTCTAGCCAAAGAGTGAGCCTGATCGGCGCTGCCAACGTAGCCAAAATTGACGAATCCGGGCAATGGTTTTGTGATGCCTTGGATGGCGTGGGTTATCTTAATGGATTGTTATCGGCAGGGAATAACCCAAAAGGTAAGTCTGTGCAGTTAATCGGTGCCGGCGGAGCGGGTTCGTCCATCGCCTTTGCACTTGCCGATACGGGTGTGAGGTACATTAATATTTTTGATATAGATAAGGACAAAGCGCGACAACTGGCTAACTCGCTGGCGACTTATTGCAGTGAACTGCATATTGAAACTTCAGGTATAAACACATCACAGGTCGATATTATTACCAATGCCAGCCCGGTCGGCATGGGATCAGAATCAGAAATGCGAATTGACCCGAGTTTGATTTGTAGTCACCACCTTGTTACTGATATGGTGATGATGCCCGAACAAACACCGTTGCTAACAATTGCGGCTGAAAAAGGGTGCCAAACTGTTACTGGTTTTACGGCACTAAAGGGGCAGGTTAAGGCTATCCTGAAATTTCTCAACATACGATCTGATTTTCAGTCGGCTTGAAGCGGCAGGTTAAACTGTTTAATCTAGGGGTTTGATAAATTCTGACTTTTTCTCTAATGCCTGGTGAAGATTTTAAGCAACTGCTCCAACAAGCTTGGTGGGTGGGCGTTAACGCCGTTAAAGGTGACCATTTAGTAGCTCAGGTACTGACCAGGATAAATGAGCCCGGATTTACTCATGTGCTGGCTGTTGGCAAAGCGGCTGGTTCGATGATGCAAGGCGTAATCAGTTGCCAGACCGATGAGTTCAGTGGATTGGTAATCACCAAATATGATCATCTTGATAAAAATCTGAATAACTATTTAAATCTTGAACTCATTGAATCAGGCCATCCTATCCCCGATGAAAATAGTCTGTACGCGGGTGAGCGAGCAGTTCGATTTGTTGAATCGATAGATGCACGGGGAAGACTTCTGGTATTAATCTCGGGAGGGGCTTCGTCGTTGGTCGAACTGCCTGAAGCGGGCAAGCCGCTAGAGGATTTGATCGGCATGAACAATGACCTGATTGCCAGCGGTAAAACTATCGCACAAATCAACGCTGTTCGTTCTGCTATATCACAGGTTAAAGCAGGAAAATTACTTGATCGGTGTGTCTGTCAATCTGTCACGGTGCTGGCCATATCAGATGTTCGCGGTGATGATATCAATATTATCGGTTCAGGAATTGGGGCTTGTAGTCTACCTAACTCACAATCGCTGGTTATTGGAACGAATACTGTTGCCAGAGATTCCATTGCCACTTTTTTTGAGCGACAAGGTACACCAGTACACGTTAACGAAGAGAGCCTTTACGGTGATCTTTACCAATTGGCTGAACGCGTTGCAAAATCTGTTATGGCTGGCCAGCCCGGTGTTTACCTTTATGGTGGTGAGCCGGTGATTGAATTGCCACCGGCACCAGGTACGGGGGGACGTAATCAAAGCCTGGCACTGGCGATGGCTAAGCATATTCAAAATCAATCGGGTATTGTTGTGCTGGTTGCCGGCACCGATGGAACAGATGGCCCTACCCACGCTGCTGGAGGAATTATTGATGGTCAAACATTCAGCAAGGCTGAAGGTGCAGAAAAAGCATTATTACAAGCTGACGCAGGCACGTATTTAGAAGGAGTCGGTGAATTATTTGTGTCAGGCCCAACTGGCACAAACGTTATGGATATTCTTTTGGCAGTAAAGCAATAGGACTCATATGAGGCAAGTACTGTATTGAAAGGTAACTCTTAAATCCTTTTTATTTTCTCGTATTGGCACAGATTATTGTTGATCTAAATAATTTGGCCGCAAGAAGCCCAGTTTAAGTATTTTTTCAGATGCTTTTGCTGCATTAAAAGTATTAGAATTACCCTATGACATTATCCTCGTCAAAGCGTATTCAATCTGTTCAAGATCCGATCATTCCGATTGTTGGCCAGTGGATTCGTGAGAACCCCGGAACGGTTTCTTTGGGTCAGGGAGTTGTCTGGTATGGTCCCCCGGAGCAGATTGCTAGAGGAATAGATAAGTTTAATGGAGATTCCGGCAATCATATTTATAAAGCGGTTCACGGAATTCCGAGTTTGCTGGATGTTATCGAGTCTAAACTTAAAACTGATAACGACATCCATATCAATGATAATCAACGGATAGTAGTTACGGCCGGCGGCAATCTGGCGTTTTCCAATGCGGTATTGGCGATTGCCGATCCGGGCGATGAGTTTATTCTCTCGGTGCCTTTTTATTTTAATCATGAAATGGCGATCACCATGGCGAATTGCAAACCGGTATTAGTTCCAACGGACGATGAATATCAACTTGATCCGGACGCCATCGCGGCTGCTATAACCCCAAAAACCAAAGCGGTAGTGACGGTTTCACCGGGCAATCCAACCGGTGTTGTTTTAAGTAATGAAAGCTTGATAGCTTTGAACCAGATTTGTAAAGAAAAGGGGATTTATCATATCCACGATGAAGCCTATGAGTATTTTCATTATGGTGACTCGGTGCAATTTTCACCTGCATCAATTTCAGATAGTGAAGCGCATACGATATCACTTTATTCATTGTCAAAATCCTATGGTTTTGCCAGTTGGCGGATTGGTTATATGGTCATTCCGCAACAGTTGTTTGATCCGATTTTAAAAATTCAGGATACACAGCTTATTTGCCCGGCGGTGATTTCGCAGTTTGCAGCAATTGAGGCGATGCGGACAGGCAAGTCCTGGTGTCAACAACAACAAATTCCGATTCGCCAGTCACGAGAGATTGTGGTTTCAGCTTTGGATGAAATTTCACAGGTTTGTAGTTATCCCAAGTCAGATGGTGCGTTTTATTTTTATCTGAAAATCAAAACGGATATTTCTTCGCTTGATTTATCTGAAAAACTGATCCGGGAGCATAACGTGGCAGCCATTCCAGGTGTCACCTTTGGCTCAAAAGATGGCACTTATCTTCGTATTGCCTATGGATCGATGAGGCCTGAGAAAGCCCATGAAGGAATTAATAGATTTGTCGAGGGACTTGTATCAGTCGTATCCTGATAAATTGGTGTTGATAAAGACTTGGTGTTTAGGCGCAATAACCTTAGCTGAAATGTTATCGCAAATTTCATGACATAAAATGATATAATATAATGTCTTGACAAGATGTGTGGCCATCCCGTTATGGTATTTAGAGAGATATACACATCAATATTATTGTCAGTGCCGTTTATATTTGCCCTGGAGAAAATACAAATGCATTTTTTACCCGCATTTCAGTCACATCTATTACAAATGTGGAGTAAAGCAATCACCACCAGTTTAGCCGTATTCGGAATCATGTCGCTATACATATATACCCTGGAAGGTACGCTTGGAACACTGCAAACCATCAGTAAGGTTGTTTCAGGCACTGCCGCAATCATGATCGGGCTCTCGTTAGGCTTGAGCAGCATCAGTTACTACATCGGTGTCTTGCGCCGGCAGCTTCCCAAGCGTAGATATTTCGGACTCATGGGGTTTTTCCTGGCAACTGTGTATTCGGTCATGATGTTGTTCATCAACCCCGATCGTTATTTCTATGGGTTTTTCGATAATTTGTTTACTGCGGATCTCCTTCTCGGTCTGAGCGCGATGGTCATTTTCGGATTTATGGCGTTAATCTCGAATAACAGGGCAGTGCGTATGCTCGGGGCAGTTCGCTGGCGTAACTATTTACGTTTTGGATACCTGGCTTATTTTCTGCTGGTTGTTCGGGGCTACATCCTCGAACATGAACTCTGGGCACAATGGTTTTCCACGTTGGATTCACTGCCACCACCTCGCCTGGTTGTGTCCGTTCTTGCAATGCTTATTTTTTCACTGCGGCTATCCATGATTGTATCGAAGATGATCAAGCGCCAGACACCATTGCAACCTATTTCTGAGCGACAAGAAGCAAGTTGAAGGAGAATGAATACCTAGCTTATGTGAATTTCAGTAGCGTATAGAGTGCAACAACTGAAAGGCTTTGCACCGTTGGGTAAATCAATGACTAGTAACTGATGGAACAGATTTGTTGTTTGCGGATATTCCAGAATTGGTTGATCCGGATATCTGCTATAAATATCAAAAAAGCAAATGTAGGTGGAAATGATTTTCTGGGATTACAAGCAGGCGTGTAGCTATCAATCAAGCGGTCTTTGCTTCAGTCTTTTTTGCTAACCAATTGAAAAAATAACCCCTGGGAGTATCTTCACCTGTGATCAGATAGTCCAATGTATAAGGATTATTTAATGATGCCGATAACATTTGTTTGCCTTGTGTAGTGCCACAAAAAAGTATTTCATCGCCGTAATGAACGCTTGCCGAATTGCCCGGCAGCATTAGATTCGTTTCTTTGCGCTCTATCATCAATGGCACACAAGCCAATGTTTGCTCAAGATTATGCGGGTCGCGAATTAAATCACCCAGTGTCAGAGTTTGTTTTTGTTGGAGTAATTCGATCACTGCAGTGGTTTCGCCGGGACATAAGTTCACCCGCCATAACTGAGGTCTGTGTTCACCAACAGTGCGTATTAAACGGCTTACTAACTCTTCTGTGATACTTGGTTCTTGCTGCTCTAGATAATCAATCATGGTTTGGACCATTGGCGAGATCAGTATTTTTAATATTCGTCTTGCGGTAGTCAGGCTGGGTTGCAAGGTTAAATTTGCCTGCGCCGCATCAAATGCAACTTGGTCTTCATGTTCGTTTTGTCGAGCGATTAAAAATATGTCGGGATTTAAAGATCTGGCGCTAAGCAGAATACTGAGATTGTCAGTATCGTGATTTGTACCGGCGACAATGCCCACAGCCGACTCAATACCTGCTTTTTTTAAGGTTTGGTGGTCTGCATGACCTTGGATCAAAACATCCCGTTTGTCCGAAATTGATGCATCGGGATCGATAATGGTGGTTTGTATATCATCTTTTTTAAAGTACTGATGCAGCCATTGCCCCATGCGTCCATAACCACAAAGCAACCATTTGCCTTTAGGTATGTTCACAGGCCTGCCTAACTCGATGTCGGTTGCTCTGACTAGCCAGCTGTTTAAATTATGTAACTGCGGTGAAGAAATCGACATGCTAAGCAACTGGGCAAAAATTTCGAACGGATCAATTACCGTAACATTTTCCAACTCTTTTAGATGTGTTTCATACCGTGGTGTAGTTGAGCGACAAACAACCTGAATCGAGGGGTTTAAAAACTTTGCCATGACTGCGATCTTCAAATTAATGTCTTCATCGTTGGCAAGAATGACTATGGCTTTGCAGTTCTTATTTTTAATACCAGCGTGAACTAAATGCTTGGGATTGCTGGCATCAGCGCATAGGCCGGGCATTCTTAAGTTGTAGTCGCGCAGCGCCAACGCCTTAATACGTTCGATATCGCCGTCTATAATGACACCACGCATATAATGATCGCTAAGTCCACGGGCGAGCAGACTGCCGGTATCACCAAAGCCGCAAATAATGTAAAACGGATCGGATATCCCTTTGACTATACGAGTAAAGCGATATTCATTGAGCGCCAATAGAAAATGTGGATTTTGCAATAATCTAATAATTGAACCGATTGCGTATAACCAGGCAATCACACCTGTGTAGAGACAAAAAATCGCCCATAATCGTTGCTCATCAGAAAAAGCGGTGGGTATTTCGCCAAAACCAGTGGTGGTGGCGGTATAGGTGAAAAAGTAGAATGAATGAAACAAGCTCATCCGCTGTGGATTGCCGTTTTCATCGTGGCCTGGAATCAACGACATACCGATAATGCCGACAGCATAGACTAGCACCAATGCGAAAAATGGCCTGCGCATATAGCGCAGTATTACCATCGAAACTCTATCTAAATCGGAACCGGTAGCCATTTTCTTACCTGCGCGACATCAAGGTGTCTCCAACTACAATCAAAACAGAAATAATATTCGCAACTAGTGCGCCTATCGCAATCGAAACGATAGTGACAACAGCTTCGGGACTGACAATCCAAACTATTCTTGATGATATTAACAAAACGTCAGCAACCAGACTGGCGGCTAGCAATAAAGCGCCGATTTGGGATCGATCACCGAGCTTAAGTCCAGTGGCAATCAGATTAACCAAAATTGCCAAGGTAAGAATCCAGACATTGTGATGATCAATGTTATCAATGTCGCCCATCACAAAAATGAAATTCAAGGTTAATGCCAAAATAATAAAGAAACCGAAAATCACTCGTTCCAGGTTCATATAGACTACTCCTTCTATTTCAAATTCGTTGGTATGTTTAAGAATACCTCCCAGCAAAGCATCTGTCACTTATGGTTTATAATATTGTGGAATCAAAGGTTCCTTTATGAAAGCGATTTATTTTGAGCAAACGGGCGACGCGGCTGATGTTTTAATTTACGGTGATAAAGATAAACCTCAAGTTGGTCCTGGTGAAGTATTAGTTAACTTAAAAACCTCGGCTGTAAACCCGTCTGATGTTAAAAAACGAGGTGGACTCCAAGCGCCGGGCTTTGTGGATGGTTTTGTGATTCCACATAGCGACGGGGCGGGGTTAATTGAAGCGGTAGGTGAGAGTGTATCGGAAGATCGGGTCGGCGAGCGTGTTTGGGTTTATCAAGCACAATTCCAGCGTCACTTAGGTACAGCAGCCGAATATATAGTATTTCCGGCAGAGCGAACATGTCGCCTGCCAGAACAAACATCATTTAAGGTGGGAGCCTGTGTTGGAATTCCGATGATGACCGCGCACCGCAGTGTTCACTTACAAGGCGGAGTTGATGATCAGACAGTTTTAGTAACCGGCGTCTCTGGACGGGTTGGCTATTACGCGGCGCAGTTTGCGAAGTTGGCAGGTGCGAAAGTGATCGGCACGGCAGGAAGTGCTGAGCGCCTTAAAATAGTTGAAGATTGCGGTGCGGACTTATTATTGAATTATAAAGATGATAATGTCGTTAAATCAGTAATGGATTTTACTAATGGAGCAGGTGTAGATCGAATCATTGATGTTGAATTTGGTATGAACGTTAATGACAGCGTAGAAGTGTTGAAAGTCAATGGTGTGATTGCAACCTATTCATCTTCAAAAATGCCCGAACCAACGATTCCGTTTTATCCATTGATGTTTAAGAATATAGCTTTACGAATGGTGCTGGTTTACAACATGCCAGAGACGGCAAAACAACAGGCGATGAACGATATTACCGAAGCTTTGGAAAAGCAATCGCTTAAACATCGTATCGCAAAAACTTACTCACTAGCTGATACTGCCCAGGCGCATCAGGCTATCGAACAGGGCGGTTTAGACGGCTGTGTGGTGATTCAAATCTGAACTTCCATAGTTCCTCATTGTCTGCATATAGATGTGGACACAAGCATGTTTTCGATATTGGTTGGTATTAGTATTTGGGATTCTCTTCTTCAACGCTGCTTTTGCTCAAGATGACAAGGAAAACAAGTTGGTTGAGTTCAAAGGTTTTGGCCAGTGGGAAATTTGGTGTATTGACATCAAACAAGCAGGAAATGTTGAATGCAATCTTAACCACGTTTTGCGTTATAAAAATCATCCTGACTTCCGTGCAATGATATTCCGTTTTTATTCTGATGGTGACCAAGTTACTCGAATGGTTATCGATCATGAATGGCAAACCAGTTTTGTCAAAGGCAACTTCCAGGTTGATGATTATGGAGTGATCGATTTATCTAATTGTTCAAAGCAATGCGAATTAGAAGGTCAACAACTGATTAAAATAATTGAGCAGTTCAGTTCAGGCGATAAAGCAACGATTCGTTTTCATGATTATCTAATTCAAGAATTTGAGGAGCATATACCAATAAATAACATTGTAGAGGCTTTGCAAAACCTTAATGAAATGCAAGCACGTTTCAATTAAACCGTTGATATATCGATAGATTTCAACTTATTAAGAAAGATTCCTAGCTGCTTTGAGCTTTCATAATCAAACTCATATCTATTATGAAAATATATCGACAATGTAACTTGCTCATCTGATAGTTGAACTGTATAGCCATCTACGTCATTCCATGCGGTGACATTTTGATAAACATATCTATCTTCAGTTTTAACACCATGACTAATTATCTTATCGAATACTCGTAATGCCAGGCCAATGTCAAAATGTTCCTCCATGTCTTTAATTATACATGGGCCTTTTTGATTTGAGTTTTAATCTTTTCTTCACGTTAGTTTCACATCTTGTTCGGCATATTTAACATGGCATACAAGGATATGCCTCTTACCTACCCCTTAACTCGACGGGCCAGCTCTTAGCCGGCCCGTTTTTCTTGCGGAACAAAAACTTTTTGGGTCAGCAGAGGTTGATGAGATAGGTTCTGGATTAAATGTTTGCATTTCTTGAATTTGCACTTTGGAATTTGCGTTTATTTAACAAGAAAATTGCACCTGAAATAGACAAGCAGTATGATTGGCTGCCTAAAAACCAATCGTTAAGTTAAGATTATCAGTGCGTTATTCAGGCTTCAATCTGATCAAAAATGCTTTCAGCAACCATAAGAACTGGAAGCCGGTTTGGCGCGACCCAGAACCTAAATCTGAATATGATGTCATCATAATTGGTGGTGGCGGTCATGGTTTGGCGACCGCCTATTATTTGGCGCGCAATCACGGTATTACCAATGTCGCCGTTTTAGAAAAAGGTTATTTGGGCGGTGGTAATGTCGGTCGAAACACGACCATAGTCCGTTCCAATTACATGCTTAAAGCCAATGCTCATTTTTATGAGCACTCCTTGAAGTTGTGGGAAGGGCTGAGCCAGGATTTAAACTATAACGTTATGTTTTCACAACGAGGGGTGTTGAATTTAGCCCATACGCCAGGGCAAATGGATGCCTATGCCCGGCGTGCGAATGCCATGCGATTAAACGGTATTGATTCTGAATTGCTGGATCACAGCCAAGTTAAAGAGTTTATTCCAATGCTGGATTACTCAGATAATGCGCGTTTTCCGATAGCTGGTGGTTTGCTGCAACCCAGAGGAGGTACGGCAAGACACGATGCAGTTGCCTGGGGTTTTGCCCGCGGTGCTGATATGCGCGGTGTTGATATGATCCAGAACTGTGAAGTGATGGGTTTTTTGCGTGACAGCAACACTATTCAAGGCGTTGAAACGACGCGGGGCACTATTCGGGCAAAAAAAATCGGTCTTGCGGTAGCAGGTAGCACGACGACCTTAACCGAGAAATTAGGTTTGCGATTGCCCATTGAAAGCCATGTCTTACAAGCTTTTGTGACCGAAGGTCTGAAGCCATTTATTGATACGGTTGTGACCTTCGGCGCGGGTCATTTTTATATCAGCCAATCAGATAAAGGTGGTTTGGTGTTAGGTGGTGACCTTGATTACTACAACAGTTACGCTCAGCGTGGCAATCTGCCGACGGTTGAACATGTGCTTGAATGTGGAATGGCGATGTTGCCGTCGTTAAGTCGGATTCGTATTTTACGTCATTGGGGCGGGGTGATGGATATGTCCATGGATGGTAGTCCCATTATTACAAAGACATCGATTAAGGGTTTGTACTTGAATTGTGGCTGGTGTTACGGCGGCTTTAAAGCCACACCGGGATCAGGTTGGGTGTTTGCCCATACCATTGCCAATGACCAACCACATGAATATAACGCCGCATTTACTCTCGATCGTTTTGAGAAAGGGTATTTGATTGATGAAAGGGGCGCCGGCCCGGTGCCAAAGGCGCATTAGCCCGGATTTAGGTAGCCGATGAAGATCAAATGTCCATATTGTGGTGTGCGTGATCATAGCGAATTCAGCTATGAAGGCGATGCGACTATAAAACGCCCCGAAAACGATGATGCAGATGCCTGGCGTGAATATGTTTATTCACGTAATAATCCGCGTGGCAGACACAAAGAGCTTTGGAGTCATACTTCAGGCTGCCGTGCCTGGTTTGTGGTTGAACGTAATACCTTGACTCATGAAATTTATGATTCTTACTTGCCAGGAGAATTGAACGATGACTGAGGCAAGACATAATCCCAATGCAAAAGGCATTAACACAAATAAACCAATTCGGTTTAGCTTTGACGGTCAATCTTATTCCGGCTATGAAGGTGACACTCTAGCGTCTGCGCTGCTGGCGAATGATGTCAAACTGATCGGGCGGGGTTTTAAGTATCACCGCCCACGTGGAGTGGTCACAGTGGGTAGTGAAGAGCCGAATGCGATGGTTGAATTGGGAACCGGTGCGGAACTAGAACCCAACACTCGCGCTACCATGATTGATTTGTTTGATGGGCTCAAGGCCAACAGTCAGAATCGTTGGCCGTCTTTAAAGTTTGATATATCAAGCATTAACAACAGTTTTTCCAGATTTTTGGTGGCCGGTTTTTACTATAAAACTTTTATGTGGCCGGCAAAAGCCTGGCTGTTTTATGAAAGTATTATTCGTAAAGCGGCTGGCCTTGGCAAAGCCACAAAGGAGTTTGATCCTAAGCGCTATGATCGAATAAATACGTTTTGCGATATATTAGTTGTTGGCGGCGGTGTATCAGGAATCAGTGCGGCATTGGCTTTCGCCGAGCAAGGTAAAAAAGTCATTATCACCGATGAACATTCTCGCTTGGGTGGCTTAGCGCGTTATCAAGCTAACGATGAAATTGATCAATGGTTGACCGAACAATTAGCAAAGCTTGAAGACATGGACAACGTCACTGTGATGCCTTCAACAACCGTGTTTGGTGCTTATGACAGCGGTGATTTTGGTGCCGTTGAACAGGTGCGACCTGATAATGATTACTCACCTCGATTGCGCTATTGGCGAATTAATGCAAGCCAGGTCGTTTATGCTACCGGTGCGTTAGAACGTCCATTGGTATTCGGCAACAATGATTTGCCAGGTGTAATGCTTGCGCATGCGCTCAAGGCCTATGCCAATTATTATGGTGTTATTCCGGGCAAAGAAGTTGTGCTATTTACCAATAACGATTCTGTTTATGGTTTGGCTCATGATTTGGCCAAGCTCAACTGTAATGTAATTGTGGTTGATTCAAGGGCAGACCATGAAATTAACAAACCAGTTACGAGATATTGGTGTTCAGGTTTACACCAACGCGGTAACCAGTGATGCCAAAGGCTGGCAGCGAGTTGAAAAAGTTACTATCCATCAGCAAGGACTCGATTTCGATCAAGCCTGTGATCTACTGGGTATGTCGGGAGGCTGGACACCAACGCTACATTTACAAAGTCACCTGGGCAGCAAACCGATCTACGATGATGAACTGGTTACCTTAAAGCTAGCTCGATTGAAAACTGATGATTCGATTACTGTTGGGTCGGCAGCCGGTATCTGGGATCATCAAGACTGTATTCACTCAGGTGAGTTAGCAGCTAATGGTGAGACGGCAGAATCCTTGCAGTCCAATTCAAACCACACTCAGCCACTGTGGTATGTGCCGCAAAGTAAATACAAACAAATTGTGGATTACCAAAATGATGTGGCCTTACCGGATATCCAGTTGGCGGCCAGAGAAGGGTTTAAATCCGTTGAGCATGCTAAACGCTATACCACCATTGGGCATGGCAACCGATCAGGGTAAAACAGCAAATGTAAATGCCTTAGCGATTCTTGCTGAGGCAAGAGGTTGTTCACTGCAGCAGGTTGGCACGACAACTTTCAGGCCACCCTACACTCCGGTTGCCATAGGTGCTTTTGCGGGCCGTTCGGTCGGTCATCACTTTGCTCCGGTCAGGCGTACGGGTATCCATCACTGGCATGAGCAAAATGGGGCCGTTATGCTTAATGTGGGGCAGTGGCAACGCCCGCATTATTATCCAGCCAGCTCAACCGAGACATTAGGCCAAGCCTATGTGCGGGAAATGAAGCATGTGCGCAGCAAAGTAGGCATTGTTGATGTTTCAACGCTGGGAAAGATCTGTATACAGGGGCCGGACGCGGGTGAGCTGATTAATCGGGTTTATCTAAACCGGTTTGATACCTTAAAAGTTGGTAAAGTCCGTTATGGCGTCATGCTGCGTGAAGATGGTTTTGTCTATGATGATGGAACCACAACCCGAATCGCAGAAAATGAATACTTGATGACAACTACAACGGCTAATGCAGCCAGTGTGATGTTATTTTTAGAGTATCTGACTCAAATTGTCTGGCCACAGCTCAAAGTTCAGGTGTTTTCCGTGACTGATCAATGGACAGGTATTGCCCTGGCAGGCCCGGATAGCCGTAAAGTGCTGGAGCAGGTGGTTGATGATGCTGATGTCAGCAATGATGCCTTACCGTTTATGGGTTATCTTGAGGCAACAATCGGCAGTGTAAACGCACGAATTTATCGTATTTCATTTTCGGGTGAATTGGCCTACGAAATCAATGTGCCGGCCGATTATGGTGAATCGGTTTGGGAATATTTTCTTGATAAAGGTAAAGAATTCGATCTTAAACCTTATGGAACAGAGTCGATGGGTGCGCTGCGAATAGAAAAGGGTCATGTTGTGGGTGCCGAACTGGACGGACGTACTACCGTGCAGGACATCGGTTTTGGAAAAATGTTAGAAAACTGTAAAAAGCCAGTATTCATCGGCCAACACTACGCCAGACGTGAAGCTTTTACTGAGCAAGACCGGCCACAATTAGTGGGACTGATTTCTACAGATAAGGCTAAAGCATTTAAAAATGGCTCGCAGCTTTTGGCTCAAGCTGAAATTGCTCAGACACCGGTTGATTCTTTAGGGCATGTTACTTCCATGACTTACAGCCCTGAGCTAGACGAAAATATCGCTCTGGCTTTTATCAGTGGCGGACTTAAGCGTTGGCAGGATAAAACGGTTTATGCTCATTATCCGGTCCGTGACATGATAGTAGAAGCGAAGGTGGTCAGTCCACACTTTCTTGATCCGCAAGGAGAACGCTTACATGGATAAATTGGTTGCTAAATCTGCTTTGTACTCTGATTATCAACCCGGGGTGCAGGGAGCAAGTAGCGAACATCCTGTTTTAATACAGGAGCGTCAGAGACTGACGATGTTGAATCTTGTTGTCTGGGATGACAGCGCTGTTGATAAAGCCTTACAAAAAACGATTAATCTTTCTCTGCCTCTCCCTGGTCAATCATCGGCTAATGATCAATTCACAGTGTTCTGGATTGGTCCACAGCGCTATTTAATCGTTTCCATTTTCTCTCCGATTATTAAATCAATTTCAAGTCAATTGGCAATTGAGCACGGAGCCTC
>CBDCFC010000004.1:0-78121 GCA_965215945.1 Arenicellales bacterium
ACATCATTTTGATCAACTGGCTGATTTTTAGTTCCAGACTCAAGTCGAACGAATTCCTCGGTATTGTGCTCTCGTTGATTGGTGTGATCGTGTTGATCAGTGAAGGACAAGTTAC
Source organism: Arenicellales bacterium (assembly GCA_965215945.1). Classification (GTDB taxonomy): domain Bacteria; phylum Pseudomonadota; class Gammaproteobacteria; order Arenicellales; family JAHEKD01; genus JAHEKD01. The sequence continues at coordinate 116 of CBDCFC010000004.1, forward strand.
GACCCTGCTGAATTTTGAATTCAAGCGTGGCGATTTGTGGATCATTTTTGCGACCCTGATGTGGGGTTTATATACCACTCTGTTGCCCAGATGGCGGCCCACAGCGTTATCCGGACTTGAGTTTTTATCCGTGCTGGCTGTAATTGGCGTTGTCCCACTGATAATAGCCAGAATTGCCAATCCATTCGCTGAGCCGGCGTTCGAATGGAGCATTACAAACCTGAGCGTCATCGCCTATATTGCTATTGCCCGCTTCAATCATCGCCTGGTTCTTTTTCAACGAAGGCGTGAAGCATATCGGGCCTGAAAAGGCCGGCCAGTCGATTCACTTGATGCCTGTGTTCGTTTCGGTCATGGCCTGGTTTTTTTCTGGGTGAAAAATTGCACAGCTATCATTTAATCGGAGCGGGACTAATTTTTGCTGGCTTATTGGTTGCTAATAAGCTTTCGTTGTTTAAATTTAAATCTTGAACTCAACCACCTGAACCCAACACAAAAATAAATCGGTCATTCTGGAATCACGAAGTGATATTCAGAATCTTTTCAAACACTACGAGTTTATTAGGAGATACTGGCTTTCGCCAGTATGACAAAAGCATAGCTTGAAAATTGGAAAACTATAAAAAATCCTAAACATTAATGGAAAAAGTTTTTTCAAGACTCCTCTGTCCAGTCGGTGTTACTTGAACTAGCCTACTGTTTTTTCTTTGTTTAATCCATTTAAGGCTGAGTAGTTTTTCACAGATCGCCGCACCCAGAGACCCTGCCAAATGTGGCTGTCTTTCACTCCAATCAAGACAGGTCTGACTGAATTTTCGACGTTTACTTCTTGCCAGGACAAGATCAATGCCAATTTCAGTCAAAAACTTCTCACCTTTTTGAGTCAGTTCAAAATTTTTACCAGATTCAATGATTGATCCATTTTTGACCAGTGCCTGAGTAATTTTTACGCCCAGTGAACCCGCTAAATGGTCATAACACATACGCCCATCCCTCAACAGCTGATCTTTGGGCCCAGGTTGATGAGGCCGTTTAACTTTTGAAGTTGTCACCACTTGTAATGCTTCCAGAGCAGCAGCAACATGATGGTTTGCCAGTCGGTAATAACGATGCCTGCCCTGCTTTTCAACGGTGATAAGTTCGCCTTGAACTAACTTTGATAGATGTGAGCTGGCTGTTTGCGGTGTGATGCCTGCTACATAAGCAAGCTCGCTAGCAGTGCGTGCGCGATTATCCAACAGCACGCATAACATTGTCGCTCTGGCAGAATCGCCCATTAAGGCAGCTACATTTGAAATGCTCGGATTTGCATTCATACTTCGATTATAAGCGAACTATTAATGCATGACAATTAGTTATAATTCCCGACTGTCAAGCAACAAAAAATGTTTGACTTAAAGTTAACTTGAAGCGTTACCATCCAACAATCTGAGAAGATATTAAATCTACAAATGACTGAATTACCTAGAACCCCATTTCAAAATAGTCGAGCGACGTTCAGACAAGGCAAAAGGCCGGCATTGTGTTATTAGTGAACGGGCCGGCACAAGCAAGCAAAAGTGCAGTTTACAGATTAGTAAATGAGCATTTTGAACGAGCTTTTAACGATGTATCAACCAGCGCAGGCATTTTGAGATGGGTTCTATAGAAAGATCGCTTGCCAAAGAATATGCTCTGCTTGGTCTGTTGGCATTATTGTGGGGTGCCTCTTACCCACTAATCAAAATAGCGGTTAGCTCACTGCCGCCGCTGACTGTAGTCAGCATCAGAGTGACAATTGCATCGTTATTATTGTTGATGATTTGCCTGAGCAAGTCTGAACATCTACCAAAAGATCTGTCAAGCTGGATCAAACTTTTTATTCAATCTTGTCTTAATTGTATTTTTCCCTGGAGCCTGCTGGTCTGGGGGCAACAATTTGTCGATAGTTCAATAGCAGCCATTTTGAACTCGACCACCCCGGTTTTTGTATTCCTAATGACCTATTTTTGGATCAAGCATGAAGCCACCTCAGTCAAAAAAGGTTTGGGAGCTGCAATTGGCCTGTCCGGTGTTATTCTCATCATAGGTATCGATTCGTTACAAGGATTAGGCCAAAACACCATCGCCCAAATTGCCATCACCTTGGCCACAATCTGTTACGCGGGCGCAGCCATATACGGCAAATCATTTACCGGGATTTCGCCCCTGGCAACTGCTTTCGGTACTTTATTTATCGCAACTGTTATTGTGTTGCCAACCACACTGATAATCGAACAACCCTGGACGCTTCAGCCCACAACAGCCTCAATCTGGGCTTCAATCGTCCTGGGATTGTTCTCAACAGGTGTTGCACTGGTAATTTACTTTCGCCTTCTAAAAACACTCGGCTCTGCTGGAACTACCAGTGTCAGTTATTTGCGAACCATTGTGGCGGTGTTAATCGGTACATTAATATTGGGTGAAACCTTATCATTGACCACGTTTATTGGTATTGTGCTGGTATTAATCGGCGTGATATTACTGACCTCAAAAGCCCTGGAGAATGATAAAACTTGACTACCAAAAGCCCTACAACTGGCAAGCCTTAATCGATTTTCTGGCCGTTAGGGCAACACCTGGTGTTGAAAAAGTCGCAGAGGGAAAGTACTACCGCTCTGTCGAAGTTGAAAACCAGCAGGGTTTTATTGAAGTGAGCCACGATGCTAAATCGAACTCACTCAATTGCCGGATTAACGGTATTAACAAAAAACAACAGCCAGAATTAATCAAAAGAATTAAAAGCATATTCGATCTTAAGCTTAATCCCAAATTAGTTAACGCTGCATTAAAGCGTGATCGAACACTCTGGACAGTAGCAAAGAAGAATCAGGGTTTGCGTGTGCCGGGTTGTTGGGATGGGTTTTGAAATTGCTGTGCGTGCCATTGTCGGGCAGCAGATTTCTGTCGTTGGCGCTACTACCGTGATTGGAAAAATCGTTCAACAATATGGTCAGACGATCTGCTCCCCGGACACAGCGGGACATTCTGAAATTAGCCACTTATTTCCCAAGCCCGCAATGCTTGCTGAGCTTGACCCAGAATCATTACCCATGCCCAAGGCCAGAGCCGAGACGATAACCCGTGTTGCACAAGCAATCATAAACAGTGAGCTGAACTTTAATCACGATCAAGAACCCGGACAAATGATAGATCAGCTATTAGCAATCAAAGGCATCGGCCCTTGGACGGCTCAATATATTGCCATGCGCGCCCTGGCACATCCTGATGCACTGCTCGAGGGCGATTTGATATTAGAGAAAAAAGCGGCCCGACTTTATGGCAAAGGCGATAGAATGAAAACGGCAGAATTGCTTGAATACGCTGAAAAATGGCGTCCCTGGCGGGCTTATGCCGCCATGCATATTTGGAACTTACCTTAAACAAACTGAGATCTCAAACTATGTTTTATACCTATCACAAAACACCAATAGGCAATATCTTTATTGCCGGTGATGGTAAAACTATCAAGCTGATGAGTTTTCCTGAAGGCCGCCAGCAACGTCGTCCCCAAGCTGACTGGCAAGCAACAAACAATCCATTTAAGCAGGCCATAAAACAACTGGATGATTATTTTTCGGGAAAACTCAAAAATTTGATCTCCCTTTGCAACCAGGCGGCACTGAATTTCAGCAGCAAGTCTGGCAAGCGTTGTTGAAAATTCCTTATGGTGAAACCACCAGTTATGGCGAACTGGCAAAATCAATTAATCGACCCAAGGCCTCACGCGCAGTTGGTGCCGCCAACGGAGCAAATCCAATACCGATTGTAATTCCCTGTCATCGAGTGATTGGTTCAACCGGCAACTTAACCGGCTTTGGCGGCGGCCTGCCAACCAAACAATGGCTGCTCGCCCACGAGCAAAGTCATTTGCCTAAATCCAAACGTGTTGCACAACAATATCAGTTTGATTTTTAATCACTTGATCTAACATGCAGAAAACATGTTCGAACCTACCGTCATTCTGGGCTTGATCCCATTGCTGTTCACACTAATTTTTGTTTTCCCCATGTACTTCCAACCCCTTCGTCATGCCCGTACTGAATCGAGTTCCGCACAGGCTTCGGCGGGCATCCAGAACACCTCAAGCTCACTTGATATAGTCACTTTCATAAATCCTGAAACAGATCGAATGAGTCATTGCGAGAAGCTAAAAGCGACGAAGCAATCCAGTTCCCCTCAAGATTGACGAGATTGCTTCACTATATATGAAATTAATCATAGATTTAATCCCCTTAGATGGAGGTTTAGAGGGGTATGGGCAATTATTCGAAGTGAGGCAATACAGGTTTATGCCGACCTGATTTACCGGGAAGTTAAAGTACAAACTGAATAAATAATTTTTTTAATGCCCGTTTCGTTTCCCGGTTAATAGTGTTGGGTTGATCTGAATAGCTTTACTTTTCAATCGATGCCCCTCTAACTGATGATAGCAATTAACCAAGCTGACCCAATCAGCACTAAAGTCACAAGCCCATAAATTCTCTGTGCATTATTATTAATCGGAATTTTGGAATTGAAATTAGCGATTAACCACCCTACTACCAATCCACATACAAATCCCCACAAGTGTGCACCGATATCCGTATTTTCACCACTTGTTCCAGTAAATCCTAACAACGCTATACCCCCAAATATTGGACCCAAGCGTTTTGACCAGGAAAGCTGAGAAAAGTATTTCATTTTCCAAACATAACCGCAGAGCACACCAAGCATTGCGAACACTGCTGTTGAAGCGCCAATGCTCAAGTGAGTTGTACCCTGCATATAAACGTTTACAGCATTACCCAGAATGCCGCCTGCTAACATCGACAAGGCTGACAGGCCATACCCTAAATAACGCCCCGTGAAGTATAAGAAAAACAGACCAAAACCAATGTTTGAAACCAAATGTTGGCCGCTGGCATGCAAGGTCAAAGCAGTAACCAGGCGCCAGATCTCACCGCCATGGATTTGCTGACTATCAATTCGGCCTTCAGCATACCAATCAATGCCGAACAAACCAAAACCTGCTGCAATACTGATTAAACTCAGAACAAAAAAATATCCTGCCAATCCCGGTATTGCATTTAAGTATCGTGGCTCAGTAGTGGACCGCGGCGGTGCATTAATAATATTCTCATCAACATAAGCATTCATTTCTGCTTGTGCCTGGCTGGCAAATCTTGAATCTACGATTAGCGCATAACCATCATCTGCTTTTACTACCCTCGAATCAATACCCCGAGATTGCAAAACAAACTGACGATCTGTGCAAATTTGATGTGAGTGATGCGTAAAAACTACGCTATAAGAATCATCCATTGAAATAAGATGGGGCTTGATGCGGTAATTTAAACTATAAGTCTTTCGGCTTAATCAAGTAATTTCGTTGGTCTCATAAGCAAGAATCTTATTTAACCAGTTCCTATATCGAGAATCGACGGGATATTGGTAGAAACTATCTAAAACCTTATAATTAAAGGAAATTTATAGTTCCCTATAAATTATTTTGGAACTACCAAATCCTTAACTCTACTGTTAGGTAATTTTGTGTAGCTCCCAAAAATTGGAGAATAATGTGGCTAGTACTTTCCTCGTTGGTGTGCGTGGAGAATCGTTCCAGAACGATGATGGCACCGAAAGACAAGATATTATAAAAGAATTGAAAACTGGCCAAGCAATTAGCCTCGTTGCGGACCCAATGAACAAGCATGACAGAAATGCGGTTGTCGTATTAACTACTGGTGGAAAACAGATAGGCTTTCTCCCTTCTGATGCAAGAGATTCAAGTTCAATTCTGAGAGGTGAGCCAATTACAGCCACGATTCACAAACTTACTGGCGGTACAAACTGGTTTGCTCGAACAATATTAGGAAAAAAAACATACTGGGGTTGTACTGAAGTTGTCGAAACCAGAGCCAGATTGGTCTAGATTTCGAAGGTTGAGGGAAATTGCTGAAAAGCTTGACGATCGAATTACCAGAGCTGAACAAACAGAAAAAAACGGAGATATTGATCAAGCTATATTGGATTACAAAGAGATAATTGAGGATATATACAAACTAATGGAACAAGATAAATATGCATCAGCCCATCGTTATAATCCTGCTCCCATCAATAGGTTAAGTATGTGTCTTGAGAAACAAAAAAAATATGAAGAGTTACTAGATGTACTTGAGAGATACGAAAATTCATTTGATCCAGTACAACCTACCAAGTCAGAAAAGGAAGCTATTGAGAAGCGGAAAGCTAGGGTAATTAAGAAGTTAGAGGGGAAAAAATAATAAAATGACAACATCACCTAGCAAGGCCGATCATACAGATGCAAACTATGCTGCACTTCGTTTACGCCACGCGGCTTGGTCGTTATGAAAAAAATCATCAGCGGTGGGCAAACAGGTGCGGACCGAGCCGCGTTAGACGCCGCTATTGATATTGGTTTCCCTGTTGGTGGCTATTGCCCTAAAGGGCGGTTAGCGGAAGATGGCCCGATTGACGCCAAATATCCGCTAATCGAGATTGAAGGTGGTTATGATCAAAGAACTGAGCAGAACGTCGCTCAAGCAGATGCCACGATTATTTTTTATGATTCTGAGCCTGAGGGTGGTACCGAGCTTACCATCATTTTTTCGGTTAAGGGTCATAAGCCCTATAAATTAATCGATGTAAGTTTAATCAGCGAATCACAGGCGGCAGAATCAATTTTTGATTTCACATTATCTCATGATGTGGAAACCCTGAATGTTGCCGGACCTAGAGCCAGCGAGTGTCCTGCTGTTTACGATTACGTTAAAAAAGTGATGGCGGCGGTTCTCAAAAAATATGCCTGACAGCTCTTTCAAGCACATATAAATAATTAAACACATATTTCGATTTGCTGTGCTAGGCTTTGCAGACAGTTAAATCCTGGCTTTAGGGCAAATTAAATGACTCTTGATAATTGGCTCACCTTCGTAATTATTTGGACAATTGCTGGCTTACCACTAGGGCCGAATGCGGTTCATACTATCAGCACCACCATAAAACACGGTTATCCGAAGTGTTTTTTGCCCCCTTAGGTATGGCATTGGCATGTGTAATCCATGCAACGATTGCCTCTATAGGTGTTGGTACATTTTTATTGCTTTATCCAAATTTATTTATTTTTCTTAAGTTATTTGGCGCCGCTTATCTGTGCTGGTTAGGAATAAAGCTTTGGCGCAGTCAACCCAAGGCTATCGAAATAGAACAAAAACAACAAGACAATAATCTGCGTATTGTATTATCTGCATGCCTGGTTTCATTAGTGAATCCAAAGGCTATTCTTGCTTATGTCGCCATATTTGCGCCTTTCATTTCTCTGGAAAACACATTGTTTCCCCAGCTTTTAATTTTAATACCAACAGCAACAATAATCGTATTTTTAAACTATGTCGGATATGCATTAGCGGCCTGGCCGATCCGTCGATGGCTGGATAGTGACTCAAAAAGAAAACTATTTAATCGTATATCGGGAACCATGTTTATAACCTTCGCTGGACTACTAGCGTTCAGCAGCAAGCGCGCAAATAGCTAAACTTGAGTAATTGAACTTCTCTGTGAGATTTATAATTATAGAAGTCTCTCAAATAATTAAACACAAATATAACGCCGTCATTGTGGAAATGCCGATAGGCATTATCCGCAATCCACCGGCTTTTCTTATTATCCAGTAGAGTGGCTATTAACCCCTTGAATAAGCACGTTAGAACGGGCGTGAAGTCAGGTCACAGTAATTTCAGGCCTGATAAGCTATTTACAGCTTTTAATGTCCGTTTTAACTTAACCTTGTGAATCGAAGTACTAGCCTTTGAAATTACTAAGTTATAAGAAATTCCGCTAGATGCCGGATCAAGTCCCGGCATGACGACTGTGTGTCATTATTCACAAGAACAATTTTAGAATCCAAGTACGACTATTCACTTAGCTTACGCTTTATTAAAAATCGACAAGTAATCAACGGCTCGGTTTTCGTTAGAGATATGCAGGGTGACAATTTGTTTGATTTTGACATGGGTGTGCTTGGCGTATTTTTTTGCGTGCCAGAAAACCGCTCGAAGTCGCTCGTCTTCGTGATCGGTAATCATGACAAACTGTTCGGGCGTCATGGTTTGAATGTCGGTCTGATCGAGGTTGGCCTGTCTGATTGGATCGACCCAACTTGTTGAATTTTCACCACAGAGCATCACATATAATCCACCCATTTCTACCAGCCACTCGGATATTTGAGTTTGTCGTTCAGCGCTTACTAGATCCTCTATAGCTACCACAACTTTAAACGGAGAAAAGTTGGAAATATCGGGAAGCTCGTTATTCTCTGTGAGTTGGATGTATTCCATTGCTTTGATTATAAAGCAAAGTCAACAACAGGACGTTTTTCCTCGACAGCAACAGGATGCGGTAATTTTGACGTCGCTGCGAGCCAGTGCCAGATCGAGTCGTTGCTTGACCAGATCAGCTTCGTTAGTTTTTCCAAGTCGGTTTAAGCACTCGTTAAAACCATGCAGGCTCCAGACATTATCAGGATGTTGTGCCGGGCGAATGACGATATTATCTAAACCAAGATCAGCGCGATAAACCTGCTCAGCTTCTTCGAGATGACCCTGCTCCATTAATAACGCCCCCAACGCATGCCTGGGTGGGTGCATCCACGGCCAGGGTTCGCTGTATGCCAGGTCATCATCCAACACAGCTGCCTGACGCAAATGATCAAAGGCCTGTTCGTAGTTGCCCTGGTGATATTCAACCTCACCATAAAGCATCCCGCGACCTACAGCGAGAATATCCAATGCCGGATTATTAAAAAAGTAACGATCTTTGGGTAAAGCTGCACAAGCTTTCTCAAAGTCATCTTTTAACCGTTCGGCCACCTCAAAGTTTCCCATTGTCGCCTGGGCAATTCCCTTTGCATAAAAATGCATGGCAGTCGTAACGCAATAAAGCTCGGGATCATCCGGCATTGGCTCATCTATTATCTGTTGCCACAAACCGAAACGAATCAGCACATGCATACGCATTGAGTAATAACCTTCCAGGGTCATCGCCATGTAAGGTTTATCAATCTTTAATACTTCCTTGGTCAGGATTTGTGTGATTTCGTCGGCCACTTCGATAGCCGGCTTGTATAAACCGCACATCATCGCCGCATACATCTTCATGTGCAGGTCATGGCAGATTGCAGTGGTATAAAACTTCATCGGTCCTGCATAGTCGAGATATTTTCGATCGGCGATGATGGCTTTTTCACTGACTGTCAATGCGTCCGAATACATGCCACACAATGTATAGATATGGGCCGGCATGTGATGCAAATGACCGGCTTCGGGTTGAATATCATTTAAACCGTCAGCCGAAAGCATGGCGCGCTCGGGACGAGTAGACATTTCCCAAACATGAATATGCAAATGCAGTATAGCCGGGTGTTGAGATAAATTGTTTGTCTCACAGTATTTGATGCCTGCTTCCAACACCTCAATAATTTCCAGGGTATCCGCTTTTTCAGCGATTTCACCTGTATGTAGATTCCACAACCGCCAGGGTGTACGTGTCATCATAGCTTCGGCAAACAGGGCGACCACGTCCAAATCTTCCGGAAAACGTTGATAGATTTCACGCATTGCATCAGCAAAATCATCGTCCCAGCAGCTGTAAGTTTCCAGGCTTTGCGGTTGATTAGATTGAAAGCGCTTGGTTAATGCCCGAATTAGTGCCTGTTCGGCCACTGTGGCATTGTCGATATTGTCGAGGGCTTTTTGTAAGCGTCCGTGACAATATTCAAGCATTTCTTTCTCTTCGTGCTCGCTGAACATCTCCCAGGGCATATTGTAAAATGGCCCGGCTGCATAGGCGACGCCCCAATAGGCAATTGCACAGCTTGGATCGGCCTCTACAGCTTTATTGAAACAACAAACCGCCTCTTCCTGATTGAAGCCATAAAGCCAGTTCAACCCATGATCGAACCAGATCTGGGCCTGCTCAGATGTTGTGCTAATTGACCGCGAGTGTGTGCCTAAATCGAAATAACGTTCTCTGTCCAAAGACGTACCTCCAAGGTTGCAGAACTTATTACATTTTCATACCATTTGGCAACACAAATATTTTCAAATGGAAAAATAAATTGACTTAATATTTAACCATATGGTTAAATATAATCATGACATCAAGTGAACAACAATTGGACAGGGTTTTTCAGGCGCTTTCAGATTCCACGAGACGCAACATTTTGCTACAGATTCGAGAACAGGACCTAACCGTTAATGATATTGCTTCACAATTTGAAATCAGCCTGCCCGCCGTTTCCAAACATTTGAAAGTATTAGAGCAAGCCGGTTTAATCAGCCGTCAAAAACAGGGGCGCAAACGTCTGTGTCACGCTGAACCGGAACTGCTGGCAGAACCCTTGGCATGGCTCGAATATTATCAGTCATTCTGGAGTGAGCGGCTGGACAATCTAAAAGAATTACTGGAACACCAAACAACCTCTAAGCAAAAGGAGTAAACGTGAACGATTCAGAAATAAAACTTGTCATCAACAAGCACATCAAGGCCCCGGTTGAAAAAGTTTACGAGGCCTGGACCGACCCGGAAATAATCAAACAGTGGTTCGGTCCTGGCCCAATAATGACGGTGCCCAGAGCTGAGGTGGACCTGAAGATAGGTGGCGAGTATTTGATTCACATGCATAACCCCGAAGAAGGCTCTGACCATATCGTCGGCGGTCAGTACGAAGAAATCATCCCGAATGAAAAAATTGTCTTTAACTGGAAATGGCACGATGGCGTAGATCGCACTCAAGTCACTATCGAGTTTCACTCAAAAAATGAAAACGAAACATTATTAACCCTAACTCATCGTGGGTTTAGCCAGCAGGAATTTGCGGACAAACACAACCAGGGCTGGACGGGTTGTCTTACCGGCCTGGACACTTATTTTTCTTAAGAACAATAATGTTATACAAATCAAGATAGAGTTAAACTTTCCGACTCTTTTTCCTGCTGATCTGTTCTCCAGCGAAATCCGATTTGCACCTTGCGCTTGGTTCCAGAATGGCTAATATCATCTTTTACCTTGAACCTGAATCCCATCTGTTTTGGGAATTCGAGCGTAAGTGTTTTCTCACCGCGAGTGATTGTCAGCGAACCTTCGTCAATTTTGTCTGCGACCGATCTTAAAAAGTCAGCCACTTCCTTGGAAGATTTATCACCCTTGTCGCTAATCAGATCTTTATCCATAAATTATTCATCCTTTAATGTAAGTTACAACTAGATATCGTTTTTTATTATGCTTTATTTTAAAACAGGATCATTTGACCCCGGTCAAATTACTGATCATTTTTTGCGCTTATTATTTGAAGCATTTTATTTCTTTTTATTTGTACCCGCAGAGGTAAATGCCGTCATCATTTTCTGGAATTGCTCCAAGCCTTGCATCCCCAAGGGCAAATAGCGCTCCATGAACGCTTGCGGGTCGGTCATGGCATTGATTTCTTCCTGCATTTTATCTTTGATTTGATCCATCAAATCTTGTTGCATTGTCTCGACTTCAGGCAAGCCCATTAATTTGCGGGCTTCTTCGGGTTTCAGATCAATTTCAATTTTGACTTTCATTGGTTACATCTAAATGTTTTAGTTGAAGTCACTATATCATTATTTACAAACTGTTTATTACAAACTAGTTTCAAAAAAGCAAACCTAAATACATTACTAAAAATCAAGTTTTATCTATAGGCATTTTCCGGCTATTATTACCGATCAACCTAAGAATTATTGACCCATGACAAAACTGACTCATTTTGATAGTGATGGCAAAGCCCACATGGTTGATGTCAGTGAAAAGGACATTAGCAACCGTATGGCTGTTGCTGAAGGCCGCATCAGTATGAAAGCTGAAACGCTTGAACTAATTGAGCAAGGCAAGCATAAAAAAGGCGACGTGCTCGGTATCGCCCGGATTGCCGGCATTATGGCAGCCAAAAAAACATCTGAAATTATTCCACTGTGCCACCCGCTGATACTGACCAAAGTCAGCATAGATTTTGAGATCGATAGTGAAAAAAGCCGTGTGATCTGCGTCGCAACGACTAAAACTGCCGAACGCACGGGTGTGGAAATGGAAGCACTGACGGCAGTAAACGCCACCTTGCTCACTATTTATGATATGTGCAAGGCTGTGGACCGTGGCATGGTGATTGGCGAGGTGAAACTATTAGAAAAATCAGGTGGCAAGTCAGGGGACTGGAAACGATAATGAATACGAATGGATTGCCACAAAAAGTTTATCCCCGCATGGGGGTTTCACGACTTTATACCCGAATAGGTGTTCGCAATGACAATCTTAAAGTTTGAGATAATTCTAGCTGGTTCATATTGTTTTACAGGAAGATCAAAATTATGATGCAAGCACAGGTTTCATTTCGTCATTGCGAGCCCAAGCGAAGCAATCCAACACCTTTTCCAAGGTCTCTATACATCGGTTATCTAATAGGCCACACAAACCCATGTCTTTTCAGGGACTTCAAGTCATGAAAAAAACTGTTGTTCGTGATCCAACGGCTTCTCAGAAACTTCAATACTACAGTTGCGACAATCTTGAGCTAACCCACGGACTTATCAAAGGCATATAACAATGGTAGATAAAGTGGTCCGTGATCCTAGTTGTGAGTCTGACTTCGATCCAAACTCTCTCCCTGTCACCGAGGCACTCGCACGCATACAACAAGTAGTTATTCCAGTAACTCAAACAGAAAACATCGATTTGATGGCTGCGCTTAATAGAGTGTTAGCCTCTGATGTGCCTTCACCGGTCGATGTCCCAAATCATACTAACTCGGCAATGGACGGCTATGCTATTCGATTTGAGGATATCGCTGAACATTCTGTAACCGAATTAACGTTAGCTGGAAGAGCTTTCGCCGGACACGTATTCGAAGACCAGCTTGAATCTGGCCAAGCAATTCGAATTATGACTGGTGCGGTGATGCCTGATGGTGCTGATACCGTGATCATGCAAGAAGATACAGAAGTGATCTCCGATGAAAAAATCCGAGTCGATAACAATCACAGACAAGGCCAGCATGTGCGTTATGCCGGGGAAAGCCTAAAGCAAGGGGAAACGGCGATTGAATCGGGACGGCGGCTTAATCCAGCGGATATAGGGTTATTGGCTTCACTCGGTATCGCCAACGTTGAAACTTATAAAAAACCGACTGTCGCCTTTTTCGCCACCGGCGATGAAGTGAAACCGCTTGGGGAACCATTAAAGCACGGTGAAGTTTATGATTCCAATCGCTACACGTTAAATTCCATGCTGACTAAATTGAATGTCGACATCCTGGATTTAGGTATTATTGGTGATGATCCGCAGGCAACGGCTGAAACGTTCAAACTCGCTGCCAATAAAGCGGAAGCCGTTATTGTTTCCGGCGGCGCCTCGGTCGGGGAGGCCGACTATGTCAGAAGCACACTCAACGAACTCGGTGACGTGAGCTTTTGGAAACTGGCGATGAAACCCGGCCGACCACTGTCATTCGGAAAATTAGAAAATGCGATATTTTTTGGTCTGCCCGGAAACCCGGTTTCAGTGATGGTAACGTTTTATCAATTCGTGCTGCCGGCATTAAAACGGTTAATGGGTGAAGTGGATACTGAACCAAAACGATTTCAAGTACCCTGCATTTCCCCATTAAAAAAACGTCCAGGTCGTACCGAATATCAACGTGGTCATTTATTTTATGATGACGATAATACCCTCAAAGTTGAATCAACGGGACAACAAGGCTCTGGAATTCTAAGTTCGATGTGCCGTGGTGACTGCTTTATTGTTTTATCCGATGATTGTGATGGTGTTGAGGCTGGAAACCTGGTTGAAGTCGAGCCATTTTTTGGCTTAATGTAATCAGTGGCACAAGATACAAAAGCACATCAGACACATTGGGATAGCAAATATTCGCGAGGCAATACACACAGTGATTACGTACCTGATAAGGACCTGGTCAAATTAATTCATCATTTCCCAACGAATGGGCTTGCCCTCGATGTTGCCTGCGGCACCGGCCGCAATAGTTTTTTTATTGCCGAACATGGACTCGATGTGGTCTGTATGGACTTCAGCAGCAAAGGCCTGAATTATCTCAAACAACATCGGGCTGATGAACCTGTTTCAAAAAAACTTTTTCCAGTGCAAGCCGATTTAACCCAACTGTCGCTACCAAAAAATAACTATGATGCCGTTTTTGTGATCCGATATCTGGATCGAGGTGCGTTTCCAAGTTATACGGACACGCTCAAACCCGGAGGGCTACTATTCATTAAGGCGTTTAATCTCAATCATCTTAAACGCAAGCCGAATTTTAATCCTGATTTTTTGCTAAACCCAGGTGAGTTAGCTTCTACATTTAAACAGTTTGAAATAATCTATACGAATGATGATGAGTCCACCGCAGACTTTGAATCCGTTATTTTGATTCGAACATAGCTTACCAATTCATCAATACAACACCCACTGCAACGAACACTGCCGCACTAACTCTTCGCCAAGCATTATCTTCTTTAAATAACAGAATACCGATTAATGTGGCAATCACAACACTGGTTTCTCTAAGCGCAGATACTCCGGCCATAAAACCAAGAGATAGCGCATAGATCACTATTCCATAAGCTGCGGCTGAAGCAATTCCTCCAAAAAGACAGATTTTGGTATTTTGTTTGAAAAACTCAAGCACCTTCCAACCACGCCTATAAAAAGCATAGAACAGAATCGGCCAGCATTCCAACACAAACAACCACAAAATAAAATTAAGCGGATTACCCGCAAGACGCGCCCCTATGCCATCAACCAGTGTATAAGCTGCGATCCAGAATCCAGTCAATAAGGCATACCATAACGCACGGTTGTCATACTCCCTTAGCGGATTACCCCGCTCAAAAGCCAGACTCATTATCCCAATAGAAACAATTAAAACACCCAGCCATTGATTAATTAAGGGAATCTCGTTAACAAAGATGATGCCTCCTATAAGTACTAATACCGGCGCAATTCCCCTTGCTATCGGATAAACATGACTCAGATCGCCGTACTTATAAGCGTTAATCAGGGAATGATAGTAAGCAGTATGAATTACGATAGACAGGAACAGGTAAATCCAGCTTGCGCTGGCGGGCACTTCAATTAAGGGTAACAGCGCGATACAGATCAGCGCCGGAACGGTCATAAAAATAGCCAAGCTAATCAACCTGTCGCCGCTGGTTTTAACCATGGCATTCCAACTGGCATGCAGCAGCGCTGCCAATAGAACTAGTAGTATGAGTGATAATGACAAGGCTGTTTTTTCTTTTGTTATGTCACGATTTTTGTCACCAGATGACTTTCAGATCAGGTACGTTCTGGAGGTTTTTATCGGCACTAATCAACGGCATTTTACGTACTATTGCCGAAGCTGCAATTAATCGATCGGCAGGATCTTTATGCGAAATAAGCCTGCTTTGTGATAATTGTGCAATCTTTGGCGTAATCGAAAGAACATTTAAACGAAGTGCGCTGATTAAATCATCAATGTATTGTTCTGTGCTCACCCCAAGCTGGTTATTCAATCGCCCTCGATCAAATAACATGGCGATTTCGCAAAAACTGATATCGCAACAATATAGATTTTGCTCTCTTTTTGCCCGGTTAAACGCCCGCTTGGACTTTAGGCTTAAGCGATCAGGTGCATCCTGCCAGAATATTAATACATGCGTGTCACAAATTATTTTCATCAGCTGTCCATCCCTGGTCACCAATCGGCTTAATGATATCATCCATAATCATGCTTCCACGTAACGCAATTAACCGTTCTTGTGCTGCCTGTGATTGCTCTTTTTCCGGCATTAATCGCGCTATCACTTTACCATGGTTTGTGATTTGTAAACTCACACCTCGACTGACCTTTTTGAGATAATCGGGTAAATGTTGGCGCAGCTGGGTAACGTTAATCTTTTCCATTATATATTTTGTACAGTAATTATGTACATTTTACCAAAAAATACACTATATTTTACCTCTACTACAGAGAATATAAAATGAAATTCGTTCCCATGAAAATCGTCACCCAGGCTAGATGGTTGCGGCGATTGATGAATTTATGGCCGCCATTTATCGGTACAGGAATAAAAGTGACTCGCATCGATGACGATTTCAGGCAAGCACAAGTACGAATGAAATTAAGCTGGTACAACCGCAATTACATGGGTACACAATACGGCGGCAGCTTATACAGCATGACCGACGCATTTTATGTCATCATGATTATCCGCAATCTCGATAATAAATATTACGTCTGGGATAAAAGCGCCAGCATCGAATATATCGCTCCTGCAAAAGGCACCGTATATGCTGACTATGTTTTGACCGATGAAATGTTGGATTCAATCAGACATAACACCGAAGATGGTCAAAAGTTTTTGTATGATGTACCCGTGGATATCATCGACGATCAAAAACAGCTTATCGCTAAAGTAAATAAAGTTGTTTATATCCGTAAAAAACCGCAATATCGATAACCAAAAAATAAAATTTGACTGAAATGGAAATATAAATCGCTGAAAATTACGTGATTGAAATTCATTAATTTCTGTCACAGAATCAGGTTCAGCTTTATTAAAAATGGGTGCCTGCCATGACAGCCTCTCTTATCGAAAAAGATCAACATCACCATGTACATGGTCAGACGAATTTAAGCTGGCATCATCAACACGGGCCAAGCGCCATGGTCACCGAGGGTAATGGTGTTTATATTACCTTGTCTGACGGGCGCACACTGATTGATGGGTTTTCGGGTCTCGGTTGTACTTCTTTGGGCTACCACAATCAAAGGCTGGCCGAAGCAGCAAAATCGCAAATGGATCAGTTACCCTTTGCACCTACATTCTATGGTCGCTCACACCCTAAAGTTGCCGAACTGGCTGACAGGCTGATCAACATCGCAGCCGTACCCATGGACAGAATCATGTTTCAATGCTCAGGCTCCGAAGCCAACGACGCCATGATCAAATTCCTCTGGTACCGAAATATTGCCAGAGGTCTGCCAAATCGGCGTAAGTTGGTCTCGCGCTGGCGAGGCTACTACGGCAACACAGTGGCCACGGTAAGTCTCTCAGGTCAACCGCACATGCATGCCCACTTTGGATTGCCGATGGATGACTTTCTCAAACTATCCACGCCAAATTATTACCGCTTTCACATCGACGGAGAATCGGAACAAGAGTTTTCACAGCGAATGGCTGATGAATTCGAACAACTGGTTCTTGAACAAGGACCGGATAATATTGCCGCCTTTTTTGCCGAGCCGATGCAAAGCGGTGGCGGTGCAATCCTGCCACCAAGCGGTTATTGGGAGGCCATGCAGGCGGTTATCCAAAAATACAATATCCATTTTCATGTTGACGAGGTGGTATGCGGATTTGGACGAACCGGTTATATGTGGGGGGCACAGGCCTTTGGCCTCAAACCCGATTCGACCTCCTGTGCGAAAGCGTTAACGGCGGCCTTTATACCTATGTCGGCATTGATGTTCAAAGAGGATTTTTATCAGGACATGGTCAAAAACGCAGATGATGTCGGCGTGCTCGGTCATGGTTATACGTATTTCCGGCCATCCGGTCGCGGCCGCAGTGGCATTGGAGGCACTTGATATTTACGATGAGATTAACCTTATCGAGCATGTTCGAAAGCAAAGTGATTACTTTCTAGAAGGTTGCCGCGAACTGATGGATCACCCTTTAGTCGGTGATGCACGCGGTATTGGTTTGTTTTGTGGCATCGAACTGGTCAAGAATAAAAAAACACGCGAACAATACGATACCGAACTTAAAGTGGGTCAACGAGTGCAGGATGCAGCCCATGCCAACGGTTTGTATTTACGCTCTATTCCACCAGATAGAATCAGCTTCATGCCACCGTTGATCATTGAACAACATGAAATCGCCAAAGCACTAGCTATTTTGAAAAAGGCCCTGGATATTGTTTGGAAAGAACTGAACTGAGCATGCATCGAAAGCCTCCCAAACAAGAAACAAACTTTTCAGACCAGCCGCAGGTCTTTGCAGGCGGTCGTTATCAACCTTTATCAGAGCAAGACTGCGAGCAAATCATTAACTGTGCCTTTGAGATATTGAATAGCATTGGTCTGGCGGGTGTGCCCGATTGGCTTGGTGAATTGTTTTTAGCGCAAGGCTCACAGCTACGTGAAAATGGACGTATCATTTTTCCCTCTCATGTTATCGAAAAGGCCCTGAGCTTGAGCGCAAACAAAGTTACCTTGCCAGGCTTTGACGATCATCACGGTATAGAAATCGGCCAGGGACTTGTTCACATCGGAACCGGCGGTGCGGCGGTACATACTTTAGATGGCGAGACAGGCAACTATCGGGATTCAAATCTTACAGATTTATATCAGATGATGCGAGTACTGGACTCGTGTGAACACGTCCATTATGGAATACGCCCGTTGATTGCACGGGACATGCCAACACCGCTGGATCTAGATGTGAATACGGCTTATGCCTGCCTTAGAGCTACTCAAAAACCTATCGGTGTGAGTTTTCATCAAGCCAGTCATGTCAAACCCGTCATCGATTTATTTAATATAGCCCTGCAACATGAGCAGGGGTTTCAACGTCATCCATTTTGCATGGCCGTCATCGTTCACGTCGTACCGCCTCTTAACTATGCCTGTGAAGGGGTAGAAATAATGCGCTCAGCTATTGAAGCCGGCATGCCGTTACAAATCTGCTCTGCAGGTCAAGCCGGCGCCACCAGCCCTGTGACGCTGGCCGGTGCACTGGCACAGGGGCTGGCTGAATCACTGGCTGGAATGCTGGCGGTCAATGCGATAAAACCCGGCCATCCGTGTGTTTATGCTTTTATGCCGTTTATCTCTGACCTGCGCACTGGTGCTATGACAGGTGGCAGCGGCGAATCAGCTGTTGCTAATGCCGCCGCCGCACAACTGCTGCGTAAACTTGATCTGCCTTCAACTGTTTCGGCGGGCATGACAGACTCAAAAACCTGCGATATCCAGGCTGGTTATGAAAAAGGCTACAGCATCGCCCTGGCGGCACAAGCCGGCGCAGATATGATTAACCTGTCGGTGGGGATGCTCGGTTCAATCACGGTGGCATCACCTGAATCACTTGTCATTGATAACGATATGTGTGGTGCTATCTTGCGTACTGTTCGCGGAGTTGAGGTCAATGCCGAAATGCTGGATGTTAAACAAATCGAACATGTTGTCGGTAATGAAGGCCATTATCTGGGTGAACCGCAGACATTGGCACTGATGAAGACCGAATACCTTTACCCGGAACTGGCTGACCGGCAATCATTGGCTGACTGGATTGATTCAGGGCAACCATCAATCTGGGAAAAGGCAAAAGCTAGAGTACAGAATATCTTAAACGAAACGCGGCCCTCCCACCTAGGCAGCAAAGCCGATCAGGCGATTCGGGAAAAATTCAATATCCAATTAACAGTTTGACAGAACGAGGTTCAAATGAAAATATTTACCAGTGTCGTCATCAATGCACCGATCGATAAAGTCTGGGCGGCGGTTCGTGAATTTGACCAGGTGGCCAATTGGAACCCTGGCGTGGATCAGTCATTTATGGAATCCGGCGCCAGCACTGAAGTGGGCAGTATCCGCCACTTGACTATTGCTGATGGCAGTGTTTATCGCGAAACCCTGCTAGCTCATTCTGATCTTGAATACTTTTACAGTTATGACATTATCGAGAGTCCGCTGCCCTGCCGTGATTATATTTCCACCCACCGGTTCATTGAAATCACAGATGGGAACAAAACCTTGGGAATCTGGCAAGGTGAGTTTGAATGCGACCCAAGTGATGAAGCTGAACTCCAACACATTGTCGGCACTTTGATCTACCGCGATGCTCAACATGGCCTTAGTCAATACCTTAAGGATCAATCATCATGACCGATACCCTGGCAACACGTGCGGTAATCGGTGTGATGACACCAGCAATGAATACCGTCACTCAGCCTGAACTTGAACAATTACGTCCTGATGGTGTGACCAATCAGATGCAACGCTTTCGCCTTGGCGGTGACAATATTTCTGATGATCTGTTACCCGAAGCTGAAAAGCTGGTGGATTGTCGCCCTGCCGCCATCGCCATTGGTTTGACTACTGATGCGGGCACTGATGGCGTTGCGAAATTGGCAGCGCGTTGTGATCAGTTGTCAGAGCACCTCGATGTTCCCGTGTTTAATGCCTCACAGGCGACTCAACATGCTTTACATCGGATCGGTGCAAAACGCATTGCGGTAGCCACGCCATTTAATGCCGAAGTGAATCAACACGTTAAAGCAAATGTCGAACTGGGCGGATTTGAAGTGCTAACCATTAAAGGCACCGAAGCACCCTCACTTGAAGCCATCTGTCAAACACCGTTTGAGGTGACTTATCAACTCATTAAGCGGTTGGCAGACAGCGATTGTGAAGCGATCGCCCAAATCGGCACAGCCTTACCGATTTTAGGACTTATTGAGCAACTCGAACGGGAAACAGGCATGCCCATAATCGCCTGTAATGCAGCGGTTTACTGGCAAACATTACGGGCGATTGGTATCAAAGATTCGATTGCCGGTTTCGGTCAACTTTTATCTGATTATTAGTGTGAATTTACAAGCTCGTGTGGTGATTATAGGTGGTGGAGCGGTCGGTGCCAGTTGTCTTTATCACTTAACACAAGCAAATATCACAGACTGTTTGTTACTGGAAAAAGATGAATTAACCTCCGGCTCCACCTGGCATGCCGCCGGCAACATACCTACTTATGCCACCAGCTGGTTGGGCATGCGTGCCGGGAATTATGCCTGGCGACTTTACAAGGATTTGGGTGAAACCGTTGGTTATCCGATTAGCTACAGACATACCGGAGCATTCTGGCCGGCGCATAGTCGTGAGCGAATGGATTTATTTAAACATCTGGTCGGTGTTTCAAAATCGGCCGGTTTTGATTTGTCGATATTGTCTCCACAGCAAATGCAGGACATGCATCCTTACTATCAGACCGACTCATCCGTGGTGGGCGGAATTTATGACCCTTATGAAGGTGATATTGATCCCAGTCAGTTGACCCAGGCATTGATCAAGGGTGCGCGTGAAGCCGGTGCTCGAGTGGAGCGATTTTCCCCGGTAAAAGATATTCAGCGAAATCGCAGCAATGAATGGGAAATTATTACCGATAAAGGCAAGATAAATTGTGAAATCGTCGTTAATGCCAGCGGTTTTTATGGTGCCCAGATCGCCAGGATGGTGGATCAACAGCTCCCTATCAGTGTTCTGGAACATCAATACCTTGTCACCGAACCGATTGAAGCGCTTGAACAGGACGAAAACCTGTTTCCTTTAGTTCGTGATCCTGATATCCGCTTTTATCTACGCCGCGAAAGAGCGGGATTTTTGTTTGGCTCTTATGACCATGCAGGCCGATTAGCGTTTACTAATGGCATCCCCGAACATTTTCCCTACGTATTATTTGAAGATTCCATCGATGACATGATTGAGTTACTCGAAAAAGCCATTGATTATGTGCCGATATTAGGCGAAGCAGGTGTAAAACAATTTGTCAATGGCCCGATTGGTTATTCACCCGATGGTTTGCCGTTATGCGGGCCGGCCTACGGCCTGCCAAACTTTTACCATGCCTGCGGTATCCAAATTGGCATTACTCACTCTGCGGCTGTAGGCAAAGCGATTACCGAATGGATCAGCAGCGGTGAAACGGAGTGGGATTATACTGCCTGGGATCCGCGCCGCTTTGGTAATTGGACAACGCAAGACTATGCCGACAAACGTACTGTCGAATTATACGGCTTGCAATATGCAATCCCCTACCCGCACCGAATTCTTCAATCCGCGCGACCCGTACGATCAACTCCTTTGTATCAAAAGCTCAAAAGTAAAGGTGCTGTCATGGGTCAGGTCGGGGGCTGGGAAAGAGCATTGTGGTTTCGCCGAAATACTGACTATAGTGAGGAATCCTTGAGTTTTCATCATTGCGAACCCTGGCGTGAGTCTGCCCAAGCCGAATCATTAGCCGTACGTGATCATGTCGGTGTGATGGACCATGGCGGTCTGACTAAATTTCTCGTTACCGGCCCGAGAGCTCGCCAGTATTTGGATCGATTAACCTGCACAAAGTTACCAGATCCTAGTCGGGTGAAACTTGCCTATTTTCTCACCCCACAAGGAAAAATCTACAGCGAAGCCACCATTGCTCACTTAGGACCAAATCAATACCTGCTCGGTGCACCCACACTAGCCGACAAACGCGATCATGATTGGTTAAAAAAACACCTGCCTGACGATAAAAGCATTTCATTACACTGCGGTTATAAGCATGACGGCTTACTTATGGTGATGGGCCCCAAGTCCAGAGCGCTGTTGGCACAGCTGACCGATCACGATTTATCCAAACAATCCATGCCCTGGATGTCGATAGCAGAAATCATAATCGCCGGTTGTCAGGCCACTGCAATGCGGGTCTCTTATGTGGGTGAACTGGGCTGGGAAATCCATCTGCAGTCTAAAAACCTGGTGCAGGTTTACGATGAAATCTGCCGGATCGGAAAACAGTTTAATCTGATGGATTTTGGCTCTTATGCGCTCAACGCGATGCGGCTTGAAAAAGGTTATCACGCCTGGGGAGTGGACTTTGGCACTGAATATACCGTATTCGAAGCTGGGCTGGATCATTTTGTCGACTTTAACAAAGCGGATTTTGTTGGCCGTGATGCAGTACTTGCTCAACGTAACCAAACGCCAAATTATAAACTCATCAAGCTGATTGTTGACCATCAAGATGCCGACCCGATGGCCGGTGATCCAATTTCATATCAGGATCAATGTGTAGGCTACGTGACTTCCGGCGGCACCGGATTTAGAACTGGACACTGTCTGGCTCTGGGGTATATCGATGCCAACCTGTCTGAAGATATCACCAACTTTGAAATCGAAATACTCGGCAATAAGTGTCCGGCCAAAATCTCCGCTGATGCGTTTTACGATCCTAAAAATTTAAGACCTAAGGGATAATGTTTCATTAGGTTTTGCTTCAAAGAAGATTCGTAAAGAGATAATCACTATAAATGTATATAGCCTAGCCTAATTGATTATACCATCAAGTAGACATTGGAAAATTCGAGAAATTTGAAAACTAGAAAATAAACAAAACGCTGATGGCTCCATCAGGAATAGTGGTGAGTTTGTCAAAATACTTGTTAGTTTGGA
Source organism: Arenicellales bacterium (assembly GCA_965215945.1). Classification (GTDB taxonomy): domain Bacteria; phylum Pseudomonadota; class Gammaproteobacteria; order Arenicellales; family JAHEKD01; genus JAHEKD01. The sequence continues at coordinate 23,421 of CBDCFC010000004.1, forward strand.
CACAAGGAGCAGAACAAATAATTTACTCTTTGTTTCATTAGGATATCAAGTTATCTTATTGATGATCAAACTTTAGAGGAAGCGCGACAATAAATTTACTACCTTTATTTAAATTGCTCTCGAGACTGATTTCACCGCCATGTGCTCGAACCACGGCACGCGCAAAGCTCAAACCTAGACCACACCCTTGTTCGCCGCGACTTAAATCGCTACGATAAAATCGTTGAAATACTTTTTCCTGCTCCGATTCAGCTATCCCCATTCCATTGTCTTGAATGGTGCATTGAATTAGATCATCTTGCCTTGTTAACTCCACATAGACTTCACCCTTAGGTTGTGTATATTTTAGTGCGTTATCAATAAAGTTAATGATCATTCGCTGTAAATTATGCTGATTACCGAATATCTCACAACCAGGCATGACCCGGTTAGTGAATTGAATGGATTTTTGCTCAGCCAGCGGCTCGAATAACTCACATGCTTCTGCAACTAATAGCGAAAAATCAACCGTTTGTTTTTCAGAATTCGATATGTCAGCTTCTGCTTCAGCCACGTCCAGCGTTGTATTGATCAAATTAATAAGACGATCACATTCCTCCAATGTATCCGAGATCGAGGCCTTATAATCTTCTGTTGATAAGTGCTGTTTTGACGAAAGTGTTGATTCTGAGATCGCCCTGATTCTGGCGATCGGACTTCTCAAATCATGGGCGATATTGTCAATCATTTCCCGCATCTCTGTGATTAAACTCTTAATTCTGTCTGCCATATTATTAAATGTTTTAGCGAGTTGTTGTATTTCAACGTCTTCAGATGAAACCTTTGCACGTCGATCAAATTCTCCACGCTGTATGGCAAACGCAGCCTGGCTCACTTCTTCAATTCCACTGACGGATTTTTTTGATAGCAAACGTATGACAATTGCAGTCACTGGAATAGTGATTACCAACATAATCAGGAAAATTATTTCCAACAATTCCAGTACCTCGTAATTTTCCTCAGTCGATTCACCAAGAAAAATTAAAGTATCTTCATCAAGTTTTGCTAATACGGTTTTTGTTATGTATTCCTGTGAATCAATTTCCATGTCCTGTAACACCGGTTCGGATTGTTGATCAACTAGTATTAATTGATCTTTGTTAAGGACTAACCCTTCCCATGCAGACAGGTCTGAGCTGTATAATCTTTTACCAAAAGAATCAAGTAATTGTAGAAATTCTCCATCAGCTTCGGCCGGTTGTGCTTCTTGATCAATCTCTGCCACAGCTGCTTCAAAACCGCCGTCTTCGTATACGAGTTGAAATTCTTTTGCATCCTCTAGTAAGTCTTCTTCAATATCAGCATTCAACAATGTACTCATGGCAACATATGAAACCAAAAAAGCCAGGATCAAAAAAATTGAGAATGACACAATGAACCAGAGCGTCATCCTGGACACAAGTGATGTTGGACGTTTAAACATTCTCGATTTTTAGCACATAACCCAAACCCCTGACGGTATGAATCAATGGCTTGTTAAACCCTTTATCAATCTTTTCCCGGAGTTTACTAATTCTCGCTTCGACCACATTAGTACCCGGATCAAAGTTGTAATTCCAAACGCGCTCAATAATCATAGTTTTAGAAATGACTCTGCCTTGGTTTCGCAATAAATATTCCAGCAATGAAAATTCTTTAGGTTGTAAATCTATTCGTTGGCCACCACGCGTTACAGTCCGACCAAGCAAGTCCATGCAGAGATCGTCAATCGTTAAATTTGATGGTTCAATAACATTATTGGCTCTGCGTAATAAAGCATCGACTCGAGCCAGTAATTCACCAAATGAAAACGGCTTAATCAGATAATCATCACCACCATGTTGCAAGCCGGTGATACGATCGTCGACACTGCGTTTTGCACTCAAAATTAGAATCGGTAAGTTAATTTTCTTATCACGGATTTGCTGGATAATAGAAAGACCGTCCAATTGAGGCAGCATCACATCGATAATAGCCAAATCATAGCTTTCATTTAAAGCGGCTTGCAGCCCATAACGGCCGTTGCTTTGATGATCTATGGCGTATCCCGCCTCATTCATTCCTTTAATAATGAAATCAGCAATGATTTTGTCATCTTCAATTAATAATATTTTCATACACTGCTAACAATGGACATTGGCCCATCTGTTCCCCACAATAGCTTATATGATTTTTCTATATGATAGTATTACCATCTGGTTAACTTAATCATTATTTCTATTCAGCATTACCTCTAAAATTATTAGCAGTTATAACGACTTAAGCAAACGTGAACGCCTCACTAGTGAATAAAATTATCATTTATTTTGTCGTTTCACTGTTGGTGGTTTGCAGTAGTCCATTAGCGTATTCGGACGATAACGCGGAAACAGAATCAGATAATGCCCAAGCGCATGAGGCAGTCAGAATTTATCGTAATCCGGAGGAACGACGTGAAGCGGGTTTTGGCACCCCCATCAATGATTGGTTAACGGTTTCCGGGTTATTCGAAATCGAAAAAATATATAAGGATGATTATTTCACAAATAATCGTTCTGAAAATCAAGATGAGCCGCGAAGTCATACTCTACAATTTGGTTTTGAAGCCGAGTTTTCTGAATCACTATCAGCAGACTTTGTATTTGAGGCTGAATATCAGAATGAATTGAAAACCAAAGCTGAAGAAGCAGTATTAAAATACGACCTTGATGACTGGGGATTTGAACTGGGTTATCAGGATTTGCCTTTCGGGGAATATTACTCACATTTTGTTACCGGTCCGCTACTCGAATTTGGAGAAACCACAGGCACGACTTTAATCGTGGATTATTCAATAAATGATTATTACGATATCTTTGGCTATATCTTTGATGGCAAAACCCGTCGGCCAGGCAAAGACACTGACCTGGGTTGGGGCATTGGCATTGAATTCAACAATAAGAATGAATCAATATGGGCCGGTGCAGGCTATTTGTCAAATCTGGCTGAATCCGACGAATTATTCTTGCAAGATTCAAATAATATTTATATCAACAAAGTCCCAGCCTGGAACATTTATGCACTTTTGGGATTTGAGCAATTTGAACTAACCGCCGAGTATCTCAGCGCAACAAAATCATTTGCCGAATTTGATGCAAATAAAAATAAACCCGCTTCTATAAATGTTGAACTGGCTTGGTTCATTAATCACTCAACGCAGCTGGCATTCAGAATTGAGAACACTAAAGAGTTTTCCAAGAAACCCCGGTGGCAATACGGTATTGCCGCCACCTGGCGTATAAGTGACCGCTTAAGTATCTCAGCTGAGTATTTAAGAGGTGACTATAAAAGCGGTTTTGTCATCGATGACGATGACCAGGAACTTGACAACCATCATCAGTATGGATTACAGATGAGTTTCGAGTTTTAATGGCATGAAAGATTATTTATTAGCTTTTCTTTGTATTGATTTTTCTTTTCCGATTTAATTCAATTATTGATCTTAATTTATTTCTACCAGTTCCAGCCTGTTTCCTTCATCGTCAATCTCCAACATCAGTCCGACTCCCGGGGCGTAATATTTGAACTCAAAGGGACCAGGCTCCATTAAGTTAATATCTCGGGTAATAAGGCAGTTAGTATTGCACGATGTTGCTGGTGTGGTTTCTGAGGCGGTGATACTAATTACTTTTGCTGCGTCTTCGGCTTCACCCAAAGCAAATTCCTGACGGTAGCTTTCCCCGACAACTGGATTCGCCATCATTAAGATACCGGGTTTGGCCCTTTCTACGCCAACCTTGAATGATCCATCAATAGCAATCAACTCCGGTTCTTGCGGTTCATCACCTTCATTTATCTCGTAGTCCTTGACCTCTTCACCGCAATACCAGACGTTTCCCTGTTTATCCTGAGCATACCAGTCCTGGGTATCCTCAACCAGATCTCCATCATCGGTAACAACGTCACGAACGACTAAACATTTGACACCTGCAATCAGCTTTACTTTATCCGTAAATGTGACAACAACTATCTCGTCTCCGCCTTCGTAAACACGACGACTGCCTGGAACCAGTGGGAAGTAAGGATTCACCGCGACACTTGTGCCAATATCTCTGGGGTCAACAAAATTTTCAGGCGAGAAATCAGGGTCATAACGATTCTCTCCGATTTCAGAACAAAAATCACGGCGAAAAGATAATCGATCACGGCAAAGTTGTCTTTCTTCATAAAATTTATCACGGCTTTCACTATAACAGTCAGCTCTTTCTGTACGTCCTGTCTCATTGATACATTTTGCCAAGTTTGAAAAGTAATCTTCCTTATTCTCAAATCGACAGGATACATATTTAAGCTTGGCCGTGTCTGAGCAAAATCTCGGAAAATTGTGTCCGTGATATGCCTGCGCGCTTGTATTAAACATAAAAATACTAATCGTAAAGATGAGTAACACTGAGTTGAAATATCCTGTTTCTGAAAATATATTTCTTGCCGTATGAAAATTAAATCTACTGTTTTGAAACATTACATACTCCTGAATTTGAGAAATTATTTGGGTAAAATTTGGCAATGCCAAATGGCTTTTAGGAATTAAGGTAAACTATCAATATGGCTGACACATTACCGTCAGATTACCGAATGGTAATGATCATGAACCCGCCGATCTTTTAGAATGATTTTTGATGAAAACCGAGAATGACAACAAATAATGCCTGTGGCAGGTATAGCAGTATGAGCAAACTAAGTGTGGAATCTAACTATTCCATATCTCGGTTAAACACGACTATTTCAGAACTGGAAAACACATTTTAGAAGCTGTTCGCAGGTTACTAGGTTACTCTCGTGATTAATGTTCTTTTAATTGGCCACTCAAGGAAATGGCGTGGCGGCGAAAATCAGGTTGGTTTATTAATACATGGCATGAAAACCCATCATCCCGATGTAAACATTCATATAGCCTATCCTGACGACGCTATTATGATTGAACGCCTAGGTGTCGTAGTCGATGGCATCATTCGATTACCTTCAACCAGATCATTTGACCTTCGATCTGTCTTGGCAATAGTCAAGTATTGTAAACACCATCGTATCGATATTTTGCACGCTCAATCGGGCATCACTCACTCATTAGCACTCCACATAAAGTTTTTTTTGCCAAAAATAAAAATCGTTGTTCACAGACACGTCGATTTCACGATTAAAAAACGTTTGTTTACACGCAGAAAATATTTATCAAACAAGGTTGACCAATATATCGCTGTATCATCGGCCATCGAAAAGAGATTACTGGATTACGGAATTCCAGATGAGAAAATCGCGCTCGCGAAAAGTAGCATAGACCCGTTGCCGTATATGAACCTTAATAAACAAACAGCAAAATCGAATATTTGTGAACGCTATGACATTGATAAAAACCTTGTTCTAATTGGTTTTGCAGGCGCTCTGGATGCAAACAAGGATCCCATAACATTTGTTCGTATTATCAGTCAGCTGCGGCAGGGCGGAATAAAAGTGAATGCCCTAATTGCAGGGGTAGGGGATCTTATGTCAGCCGTTGAACAACAAGTCGAGGCCTTGAATTTAAAGAACAACGTCAAATTAACCGGGTTTGTTCAAGACATGCCTGTCTTTTTTGCTGCTTTAGACATATTTATACTGCCCTCTACAGCTGAAGGTTTAGGAACTGTTTTGCTAGAAGCCATTCATGCGAATGCGAACGTTATTGCCTCTGATGTTGGGGGTATTCGAGAAATTGTAAGAGATGGTGAAACTGGACTGTTAGCCAAAGCAAAGGACATCAATTCATTCACTCACGCTGTCGAAAAACTGCTTTCCTGTCACTGTACGGCAAAAAGACTACGGAACAATGCCATCAACCATGTCGGGCAAGAATTTAACTTGCAAAAAATGCTAGATAATAATTATAAAATTTATCGTCAACTCCATAAGGAAGACGCTGAATAAAGCATTTCTTTTTATAAACTGGATCTTATCGATTGGACTTAAGTCAATAAATCTATGGAGATAGATCTATTGGTCTGGATTGTCTGCATTCAAGCACCTGTTTTACGATTTTAAATACTCTTTGGGGCGCTATCGTGTATTTCCAATTTGAATCACCGATGAGTTTACGAGATAGCATTGGTTTGATAATGATATTTTCACCCCAACTTGGTCGCCAGGTAAAATTTTTGTACTTTCTGCCAATCACTGTCACCGTGGGTAATCCAAATGCTGAGGCAAGATGACCATTGCCAGAATCATTGCCGACAAGGATTGCAGACTGGTAATAATATTTAGCCAAATCAAAAATGTCAGTAAAGACAGGCATTTCAAATTCTGATTCGATCAGTGCCACCCACTTGGGTTTCTCAGATGGAGACACACTAAAAACTGGAGTAAATCCATCACCTTTTAAAAGGCGTGCCAGTTGCAGATATCTATCGGGTAACCAATTTTTCTTTTCATTACTACTGGTTGGATGAACGATTATTCTTTTAAAATACTTTTTTCTCACCCAGTTATCAGGAATCGAAATTGATAAATCATAATCTGGGGATGGCAATAATTTGTTTTTTTTAAAAAAATGGCAAATATGGCTTGCCGTGTTATATCCGGAAAACCGATCTGAACTTAAAGTCTGACCATTAAAGCAATTAAAATCAACGTCTATGTCATCGTATTTGTACAATGGTGCAATAAAGTCCGGGTTGTAAAGTGACCGTCTGCGCCTTATCGAATACATTGCAACTCGCGCCATGCTATATCTGGCTAATCTATGATTAATAGAATTTAGTGATGATGACAAATTAACCGCTCGAGCCCCACTATCTGCTAAAACAAGGTCATAACTTAATAATCTTTTTTCGAATGAACCGTCTTTAAAATCACACACAGTCACCTTATTGATCAAATGGCGAATATCAAACAGGTTTTGATGATAGTAATCAATATCAACACCTAATTTGGTAAGATTTTGTGCCAATAATAGCTGAATGAAGCCATCACCTAAGCCTTGGCTTGGAATTATTGCGATGTTCAATTAATTACTCTTTTAACCAATAAATTTGAATATAAGCAAAGTACTTAATGATGATTAAGAAACGCTAGCTAACACATGAAATGGCTGATTTCACATGATGATTAAAAACTTGATTTACCAACGGTATAACATGCTCAGGTTTGATGCTGTCATATAAACGATTGTAGAGTTCATCGCCGCTTTTAAACTTTGCTGATTGAAAACTGGAATTCTCGGGAATATCCTTCCACTCAATTCCGATATAACGATCACCATTATCGGGAAGCCATATGTTCTTATGCGCTGAAGGCGAGCAAATGGCGACTGTAGGAATTTGCAATGCCTGTGCGATGTGCCTGGGCCCTCCTTCATTACCCACGAACATGTGACAATTTTTAATAATAGCGGCCAGGTCTCTTGATTGTTCTAAGCGGATATTTGAAAAAACCCTTGGATGATTGTTCAATTCATGTTGATGTAAGTTCAAAATATCACGCTCTTCTTCTTTTCCCCAATAAAAAAAGACAACCTGGGCATTCAATTTGTTGATGCAATGATTGATGAGTTTAACCACATATTCTTGACGCCATTTTTTAAATGAGATTTTTGAACTGGCAGCAAATACCAGCACCGGGAAATTAAAATCAACCCCTTTACTGATCATAATTTCTCTCATTCTTTGTTTTTCAACATCAGTAAGCTGAATGATCATGTCATGATCGTATTTAACTTTATAACCAGCTTCGACCAAGGGCCTAAGCATTTGCAATCTTTGCTTAATCTTGTCTTCTGCAGGCTCGTTATATTTGATCTTGTGATTGAAAAAATATCCCTTTTTGGGTTTATAGCGCCCGATTTTGAACTTTGCGTGTCGAGAAAAAGCACAAATTACTCCGCTTTTTTCCGTTGATGTTGCGTCAATAATAATGTCATAGTTTTTTCGGGTGACTTGGTAGACTTTATGAAAGTATTTAAACAGGTTCTTCCGCTCAGACATTGACAATGAAATTACGTTGTCAATGTAGGGATGGTTCAAAAACAACGACGCACTGGGTTCATGGACCATATAATCCACTTCCGCATCCGGGAAACTTTTTTTAAGACTATTACAAAGAACTGAAGTCAGTACTACGTCTCCAATTGCCAAGAATCTAATGACTAGAATTTTCATGTCTATCAAACAGAATTCATTGAATCAGATAGAACGTAACCTCTTAAACTTAGGAATAACTTAAGGAATCATATTTTTCTTCAACCTTCGTTCTGATTTGCAGTAATTTCCCATCAAAGTTAGAAGCCATTGGATTAGAATGATATATTTCCATTTTTGCCCTTCTGAGGCTGGCACTATCAAAATGTCTATAAATTACTGTGACTTGCGAAATCATGTTATTTCAAGTTATCGAACTGCTGATGGATCGAGGCCGGAGGTACTTTTGGTTAGCTATAATGAGCAAAAATTAGTCATAAAAGATTACACCTCTTGTCCGGGATTATTTGGTGGTTTTGTTGGTTCTTATTTGATCTTCAGAGAAAAAAAAAGCGCTCAGTAAGCTACAGGCAATTAAGGGTATACCCAATTATTATGAATGCTCCTCGCCTCGTGTGCTTATCACGTCTCACTGTAATGCAGTAGTTGCTTCTGATATTGATCATGATATCGAGTGGGATGATTTTGAACAAAAGTTACGCAAACTGATCAATTCGATGCATCTACGTGGCGTTGCACATTGCGATTTACGATCACCGGGAAATGTCTTAATGGATTCCGACAACAACCCTTATATTATTGATTTTGTGTCATCTATCTTTAAGTCAAACTACAACCCAATATGGAATCTGTTATTTAGTTATGCAAAAAAGGCAGACTATTCGGCAATACTTAAGATTAAGTCCAGAATTAAACCTGCATTACTCTCAATGCATGAAATCAAACAGTTAAAAAATGATGCAAAAAAAGGCAATTTATTTAGGTGGATTACAGGGAAATTGCGAATACTTAGCCAATCCGTTTTTGGGATAGGGAAATAAACCAATCTATTTCACGTATATCCGACTATTACCCAATATTCCCTGAAATGAAAATCTTATTAGATACTTGTATAAAGACAGCCCAAAGAACGCATCTGATTATTCATGGGATATTTCTGACCGTGAGCGCAATATTACTCTTTGTTATGAGTAGTCAATCTGTCTATGCGATAGAGAAATTACCGAGCAGATTGTTATTGGATTATGTGGTAGAGCTGCACAATCTGAATTTAGGAACGGTGAAAAAAACCTTAATTGTCGAAAACGGTGTTTATACAGCAAAAGCAAACATTCGTCCCAGCCTAAAAGTTAAGCTGTTTGACACTTTTACCATTACCGAGGAAGCTAGATTTTACATTACGAATTCAGAGCTAATACCGATTTCTTATTCATCTACAAAAACAGGGAGAAAGGCGCACAATAGACGCGTCATTTTTGACCATAAAACTAAACAACTTAAATTTAATAGTGGACGAATTGAGCCATTGATTGATAACACGTACGATTTAGGCAGCATTGCATTTGCTCTAATGTTGGAAAATTTCGAGCTTATTAAAGGTAAGGTATTTTTAGTTAGTGATGGGGAAAAAAATCGTAAGTATATGGCATTAACGCCTAGTTATGAAAAAACTAAAACGCCTGCCGGCATATTCGATGCAGTAAAAATTTCATTAAAACGAATGAATAGTGAGACTCGATTTTTTCATGTCTGGTTCGATACCAAAACGAGGATACCTGTGAAGTCATCACGTGAAAAGGGAAACAGAATTTTCACAATGTCACTTTTACATTACGAGATGTAGCAGTTGTTAAACGTTTAAAAGTAAAGTGATTCAGCTACTGGATTTTCATTATCTAATAGTAGTGCAACACGATTAATAACCTGATGAATAAAAAATTGTTGGAACAACCAAGCAATAGCACAATAAAGCTCTTCATCATCTTTGGCTGCTTAGTTGTTTCCATCTGGTCCGTTTACGCTGATCCGATAATTAATATCGACGGCATCTTGTATGCTGATGCAGCGAATTCTTATTTAACGCATGGCTTTAGCGAGACATTAAGTGTTTACAAGTGGCCGTTATATCCAATATTAATGGCGCTTATTCACCAGATAACCGGACTCAGTCTCGTCAATAGCGCCCATTTACTAACATATGTTTTCAGCGTGTTAACCAGCTTTGCATTTATTGGATGCATAAGTATCCTGGTGGCCGTCAATAACAATTACAATCGCTGCAATCATTATTGTATTTTTTCCAGGTTTAAACGAAACACGGTCATTTTTGATTCGAGACCATGCTTATTTGGCTTTCTATCTATTATCTTAATACTACTTATTACAAGCACTGAAATTCAGCAATGCCCTTTTAGTGGCTAAAAGCCTTCTGGCAATGCTGGCTGCTGCGTTATTTAGAATTGAGGGATTTATCTTTCTGTTGTTTATTCCCGTCATTTATTTTCTCAAATCTGAAAAGCTTGTAAGTCGTCATTTGATCTTCAAGGTTGGGTATGCGTGTTTAACACTATGTATCCTTATTTTGGTTTGTGGATGGTGGTTGTCTACACCCGGACAATTTATTAGCGAATCTGTGTTTTCCTATGAAACTTTCTCAGTGGATGGCAAACCGCCGCACAATATTGCAAAATAAAATCGAAATCATCATGTATCAAATACTTGATTCGGAATCCGATACATTTGGCCGAATTGTATTCTTTTGGACTGCTATTGGTATTCTCTTTACACACACATTATTAGTATTAAGCGTTATCTATGGTTACTTAGTCTGGTACACACTTCGAAACAGACTTGTTAAGCTTGGATCAGGCATTAAACGTGGATTGATATTTTTTATAAGCCTCAATGGACTCATCCTGGTTGGATTTACAATAAAGAACCTATTTTTAACAAGCCGCTACCCTTTAGCATTAGCATTGCTCTTGTTACTCTACGTTCCGTTTGCTCTGGAAGCAGTCTACTTAAAATGGCTGAAAGTCCGTCATCACTCGGCCATTAAAACCTGGAAGTTTCAATTGCTGTTACTGCTATTAATCGCCAACTCTTATGAAGGACTGACTAGCATTAGTGGTCATCATCACCTGAAACAGCAGGGCAATGGATAAGTGAAAATACTGATGTAAACTACAATCTGTTAACAGACAATAAAGTCATCGGCTTTTATAGTAATAAGGATGAAACTCACTTAACAGTGGTTGCGGACAAGTCAATGTTGATTAATTCATTTTACAAAGGCGAATGGATTTTATTTGATTATCTAGCGATTGTGGTTTCTGAAGACCTGGAGTATCGTGGCCATCTTGAGAAAACACTTTGGCTCAAGCCTGTAAAAATATTTATTTCCAAGGGGCAAGAAGAAGTTAGAATTTATGATGTAAAAACCTATCGTGAACGAGAAAATCAATAATGTTAGTGTATTGATTTGGACTAAGTCAGGCTCCGATCCTGCATACCACTTGTGATTTAATTTGGATTTGATTGATTAACAATGGCTTGGGCTCGAATGTGACGATGAAATTCAGCGGGCATTTCGCTCAGTTCAAATTTCCATTTAACCGGTTTATTCGTGCTAATCTCCCTACTAATACTTTGGATATGTGTGTCCCGGTCAATAGATCCGGTATAGCAAGCCTTCACCCGCAACGTATGTTGGCAGGTTTGGTATCGGAACCTCCAAGCTTTTATGCACATGACCTGCAATGACTGTACTTTTTTGGTTTGTTTCAACCTGTTTTCTGACCCATCTGCCTTCAACACCGGTTAGTCCATGCGCAAGCTCAGGCAACACAGAGTAATACGAATCGGCAATGGGCTGATGTGTAAAAATCAGTATATCGGAGTATCTTCCATCAGCTTTCTCTTGCAACCACTTGAAAGTTTCACCTCGCTGCCCTCGGTGAAAGGGGGATGATATGACTGGATGTATCCAAACTCACAAATGCTTTATCCAATAGTTCAAACTGAAAATTTGGCGGTGAAAAATATTTTTCAAAAGTTCCACGTTCCGGGTATTCGTAATTATTGTGATTATAGTAATCATGGTTGCCGTAAACGTTATAAACGGGTATGGGTGAGTTATTTATTACTTTAAAGGCGGACTGAACATCTTGATGTGAATAGAACATATCGCCAAGATGAAAAATGAAATCACAGTCCAACTGAATGGCTCTGCGAATTAACCACTCAAGTTCTTTACCACCACCGCTATCACCGATGGCCATAAACCTGTATGTTTCATTTACAGGAAAGAGCCAACTGACTTCCATCATATTAGATATTTTTCCATCAATCACAAGATGACGGGTTGAATTCTGAATTGATTCATTGACCGTTGCATCTGGTTTATCAGTTTGTAATATTGAATTTTGGTGAACGTTTTCAACCACAAGCGGAAAATTAACAAAATCACCTTTTAGCTGGATTTTTATATGGCGGTGAATAGGCACGGATGACGTATGCATGATTAGTTTGTTTTATGAAGCCACCTTCAACTGATAGCGCCATGTCCATTTTTTCGATTTTAATCTGTGAAATAAAATTAAAATTATCGAATTGGTAACCTGGTATTCTAAGACCATGCACATAAACCAAGGACAAAAAAACGGCAAAAAAAACGATCGCTAAAATCCCAAGAAATTTGACCAGTCTCTTTAGCCGAGCCAGAGCGATCATTTTCCGCATGGGTAACATGTAATTCTGAACTTAATGCTAGAAAGCCTAGACTGATCGAGTTAGACCCAACGAAATGCCATATCCAAGATAATCATCGTATGATCGTGTCATTGGAGGGCCCATCAGTGCCGGATGCAGTCGATATTCCAGTTCGTAGGCCTAATTCATATTGATCACTAGCAAAGGAGGGTAAACAGGTGAATAACCCGAAAATTACCAATATAAGAGTCGTGCTAAATTTCTTCATAGTGTTCCCTATAAAAATTAGTGTCAGGTTGACTTTATTGGGGAAGATTTAAGAACAACTTAAGATATTGAAAAATTAATGTGTTCGAAATTGCTCTCCCTGCATCGAGTGTAGGGTTGTAATGACGTAGGAGGTAGTAGCACGCTGGACAGTTCTTCTAATCCAGATTGTATTTGTCTTTATAATTTTCAACCAGTGACTTGTCCTGATCATCCTTAGACAAGATACAGTTGCCTATGACCAGCATTTCGATCCCCGTTCCCATGAAGCACCGAAACGCATCTGTTGGAGTGCAGACAATTGGTTCACCTCTTACATTAAATGAGGTATTAACCACCAGTGGACACCCGGTTTTGTCTTTAAACTTGCTGATCAGCGCGTGGTATTTGGGATTAGTGTCTTTGTGTATCGTCTGAATTCTGGCAGAGTAATCGACGTGAGTGACCGCGGGAATATCTGAACGCTTCACATTAAGCTTATCGATTCCAAACAGCCTCTCTTGTGCCGAAGTCATAGCACGTCGCTTGTCCTGTGCAACACCGGCAACAATCAGCATGTACGGGCTGTCATGATCCAGCTCAAACCAATCGGCAACATCTTCTCTTAATACAGAGGGAGCAAACGGGCGAAAACTTTCACGATACTTTACCTTCAGGTTGAGCATCTTCTGCATGCTTTCAGATCGTGGATCCCCAAGAATTGAACGACTACCTAATGCACGCGGCCCAAACTCCATGCGATCCTGAAACCAGCCGACAGCTTTTCCTTCTGCGAGAGCAGTCGCGGCTAACTCCAGAACTTCATTATTGTCCACAACTTCGAATGTCGAGCCACAGGCACTAAGTTCGCTCTCAATTGTCTCTTGATTAAATGAATTTCCAAGATAAGCTCCTTTCATTGAATCACTGGAACATACTATCCTGGGCTGACCCAGCTCCTTATGCCAAACTGCAAGCGCGACCCCCAAGCTGCCGCCGGCATCACCAGCTGCAGGCTGCACCCAAATATTTTCAAAACACTGCTCTTTTAGAATTTTACCGTTCGCGACACAATTGAGCGCCACGCCACCTGCCAGGCAAATATTGCGAACCCCTGTCTCCAGAGCCAGCGATTGGGTGATTTTCATCATGACTTCCTCAGTGACAGCTTGAATTGATGCCGCAATATCCATATGAAACTGAGTCAGAGCATCTACATCGGGTTTTCTCACTGGCTGTCCGAATAGCGTGGCGAACTTGTCGTTTGTCATCGTCAGTCCGGTCGTATAATTGAAGTAAGACTGATCCAGACGAAAAGAACCGTCATTTTTTAGTTCAATCAACTTGTCCAGGATGAGGTTTTTATATCGTGGCTCACCGTATGGTGCGAGGCCCATCACTTTATACTCGCCACTATTTACACGAAACCCGGTATAGTAGGTGAACGCAGAATACAGCAACCCCAGCGAATGTGGGAAATGGATTTCCTTTACGATTTTTAGCTCATTCCCTTTTCCGATGGCAACCGTCGTTGTCGCCCATTCTCCTACGCCGTCAATCGTCAAAACCACCGCTTCCTCAAATGGTGACGGGTAAAATGCACTGGCGGCGTGGCTGAAGTGATGCTCCCCAAACAACAGTTTTTCCGTGTCAAAGTTTGGGGCGTTCTGTCCTGAGCCGCTTGCATACCTGATTCTTTAGGAACAGCTTTTCCCGCAACCAGATGGGAATAGCCATGCTGAACGACTTCAATCCTCTGGGAGCACGTGCAACATAGGTTTCCAGTAATCTTTCAAATTTCAGGAACGGTTTGTCATAAAAGGCGACGTAATCCACTTCATTCAGAAATAATCCACCCTCAGATAAAACGTACTGAATCGCATTTTCGGGATACGAGGGATCGTGTTTTTTACGAGTGTAACGCTCTTCCTGAGCGGCAGCGACAATCTCTCCATCGATCACAAGCGCTGCCGCACTATCGTGATAGAAAGCGGAAAGTCCCAAAATGGATGTCATTTTAGAACAATGTATATATAAACGGAGCCACCGCTGAACCTTGACTCAATACAATCATCCCCCCCAGCAATACCATCATGATTAGTATCGGTAGTAACCAGAATTTTTTCCGGACTCTGAGGTATTTCCACATTTCCTTAATGAATGCCATATCTGCCTCTAAAATTGATCCTTCATCGAACCTACAGGATCATTACGTGTTATCCAGTATGACGCTTCTTCTTTTTCCATTTTCAATCGTAATAAGTCTTTACCCAGTAATCGCATCACCAGGCCCGTCGGAACGACAGTTAAACAGTACAAGATCGCCATGACAATCGGCCCAATTACCGCACCCAGGGCCAAACCAAATTTGAACCACAGTCTGTTGGTCGATTTCAGCAGCCCCGGTGCCAGAATTGCCAAACAAAAAAAACATAGGGAAACACCAACAGCCCACAGTCTAAGGGGCGCACCGTGTAAAAGCGGGTAAACACCAATTAGCGCGAATACCGTTCCTAAAACACAACCGAAGCTTTTTTCTGAGCCGGATTCAATAACAATATTGGTTTGATTTTCTAACATTTATACGTATCTACTTGTTCATCAGGGGCGATACCAGAGCCCGTTCGCTGACCAATTCGCTCAGACTGTCCAGCGTAGCTTCGACCAGGGTAGCATGGCCTTCTTCGTTGAAGTGAAGATCACCAGGAATGTATTGCGCTGCGAGCTCCTGGCGCGACATACGGAAGTAATACGAATTAGGATCGATCACTGCAATACCGTTGGTCTGCAAAAATTGGTTGAACTTTTCCGCAGGCAAAGGGTGTCGCTCGGCATAATGGTTTTGTGCCATAAAATGAGTGACCATCAGACTTCCCCCTTCTGCTTCCACCTCTTTTTTCAACTGCAAAAGCAGCTTGCGTATTAAATCCCAACTTTCCGAATTCCAGAAATAGGGGTCATCATGGGGAGATGGCGTGTCTACCTTGGGTTTTTCCATCGGGGGTACTCCGGGCAAAGGCGGGTATTGGTCCAGTAATGGGTTGTCGATGCTGGCTATTTGGGCAGCACTGAGATGCATATCCTCCAAGGTCTGCAATGGTTCAACAGTTTTTGTTTTTTGCTGTTGTTGCGACTGAAACCAATTGCGAAATGGGTGCCCCAGTGTACGATGGTGGAGGCGGGAGAATTGATATATGGCCGAATTATTCCACAGCCATTGGTTTATGTTTTTACGAACAACCTGCAGCCGTTGAAACCATGACGTCACCGGATATTCGTTTAGTAGAGGATTGGGCTTGCCTTTTTTAAACTTGGAAAGGGCATCGTAAAAATCGTTTTCCCAGTACAGCACCAAAACTGTGAGGTCAGGCTTGTACTCACGGACCCTGAGGTGATAGGTTTGCAACTGTTTCCAGGGACCTATGCCGGAAACGCCGAAATTTAGAACTTCGACAGGAAATCCGACCTGTTCCGGCAATTGCTTTTCCCAAACAGCATGAAATTCATACCCGTCCTCCACTTCCTCCCCTGCGGTAAAGGAATCTCCTAGAACCGCTATACGGAAGCTTCCTGGGATCCGTTCCTTCGGATAATCCTTTTGGTCCAGCAGACCGGCTGAATTGGTTCGGAGACTTTTTCCTGAATTTTCATGAACACCGGTCACATTAGGACAATACTGGTTATCCAGAATTGGGTAGTGACAGGTATAGCGGTGTTGTTTTAATCCGAACGAGTACCGCAATATACTCTCTGTCAACCCAAAAAACAGAATAAAAGGAACCATTACAAACAAGAGTCTCTTTCTTAAAGGTATACCTTGTGTAATGGATATTGTTGCTTCAACCGTCATTTCATTCACGAGCAGTCGTTATTCCAGTTCCTAGACCTAATTCATATTGATTACTAGCAAAGGAGGATAAACAGATTAGTAATCCGAAAATTACCAATAGTTAAGAGTCGTGCTAAATTTCTTCATAGTGTTCCCTATAAAAATTAGTGTCAGGTTGACTTTATTGGGGAAGATTTAAGAACAACTTAAGGTATTGAAAATAATTGGTACAGATGAAGATTAATTTATACGCGATGTTAACCTTTAACAGAGTTTAGAGTACGAAGTGGTTGAAGCATTCATCAGTGACTGCACTAAGGCGGATAACTGATAACACTACATGGCGTATTGTTAGTATTTATTATTTTCAGGTAACAGAAATAAGGTTTAAGTTATTTTTGCAGCACTATCCTAAGCTAATTTTCAGGAATATATTGGCGGTTCATTTTCTGGCTGAGTTTTAAAACGTTTATGTACCCAAAAATACTGCTCTGGCATGGGTCTGACCAACGCTTCAATCGCCAAGTTCATCGAACGTGTATCTTCTAGCTCATCACCACTTGGGAAGTTCGCCAATGGTCTGCCCAGACTGACTTCAAAGCCCTTGCCGAGGGGCAAAATCTTAGTGGAAATCGGAATGACCACAGATTTTGACATCCTGGCAAACTTTCCCAAATAGGGTATAGTGCTGGCATGGACTCCAAAAAAGGGTGCAAACACACCTTTATGACGAGCATCCTGATCAGGTAGATAGTAAAACGGATACCCTTTGCGAATTAGCTTGATCAAGTTGCGCAAAGGTTCATTTCGTTCTACTAAAATCCCACCAAAGCGACTGCGGCCCCGCTTGACATATTTGTCAACCAACCGGTTTTTGGTGAATTGATACATAGTAATCATGGGACGTTCCTGAGAGAGGACAATGCCGGCAATTTCAAGTGCGCAGAAATGGGGAGCCAGTAGAATTATGTTCCTACCTTCAGTTAAAGCCTGATCATAGTGTTCGCGATTGACAATCCTAACCAGGTGATTTAAACGTTTCGGGGATGCCCACCAATTAAATCCAGAATAAAATACGGATTGGCCAATCAACCAAAAACACCTCCTTGTTGTAGCGTCCAGTTTTTTTTCAGACCAATCCGGAAAACACGCTGATAAGTTCTGTTTAGCTACTTTTCTGCGTGAAGTATACAAATGATAGGCTAGCTCCCCAATAAATGATCCAAGCGCCGCTAAAACCACAAGCGGCAGTAACGACAATAGCCTGATAACGCCAATTCCAACCCAAGTTAACCAAAATCGAGGGTGAAGAAATTGATTGTCCATCACATACAAAATTGCTATTGTTTAAGCGTCTATTCCAGGATTCATCTTATTCTAATGAGGAATTCTCACGATAAATTTGGCCAATTTGTCTTTACACGAATTATTCCACTGAGGCTGTCAGTTAGTAATTATTCAAATAAAATCCCATCCCTCTTTTTGTTAATAATAAATCCCTTACACCGTGTTTTTTAAATTTTTTTCTAATTGTTGAAATATGCACTTCGATTGAATTTCGTGACGGTATCTCACCATGGTGGTTGAGTTTTTTTAATATTTGGCCTATAGATAAAATTTTGTATCGATTTAAGGCCAGGTATTCAATAATTTTATATTCCGTCGATGTTAGATGTATTTCACTTTCTCCGACTACAATCTTCTTAAGTGTAAAATTAATTGTAATATTTTCGATCTGTAAAACCATTTCCTCCAATTTTGCACGACGACGTATGACCGCTCGAATTCGGGAAACTAATTCGTCAAAGGCGAATGGTTTGCAAACATAATCATCTGCACCTAACTCCAAGCCCTTTATTCTATCCTCAACATCTACCCTTGCTGTAACCACTATTACGCCCGAATCTATTTTTAATTTACGAATTCGCTTTAAAAGTTCAAACCCGGATAAATCAGGTAGTAATATGTCAACTATAATCACATCGTAATCATGAGTTAAACAATAGCGCAAGCCATCTTCACCACTTCCTGTAGATTGAACTATGTAACCCTGTTTTCTTAATCCCACATCAAGCGCAATGCGAATCTTAGGTGAGTCTTCAATGATGAGAATTTGCATAAGTAAATGTAATTAATGATTTGCCAATTCAATTACTTTAAAATACGAAACTTAATGTTTACTTAGCAATCAATGTGGTGTTTCAGCCGTTTGGCCTGTAAAAGACTTGTAGTGGTCAGGCCGTATAGGATGGAGGTGGTTGAAACATAATCGGACAGCTAGGCGCCGTATCTGCTACTGGCTACGTTGGGTCTATCCGTACTTATTCGATAGCCATTCAATCTTGATAATACTTTTGGTATACGTAATTCTTCAGTTTATGAAATCGATCTGAGTCATCGAAATGGTTAGTCGGTGTATTGGATATCAGATATCCGCCGTTTTTGACCTGTGCTTTAATATTTTTCTCGGCGTGTTCTAACATAAAAGGATTTCTGACATGGACCAAAACATTCATACATAGCACAACATCATATTTGTTTCGATACGTGATTACCGGCTTTGAAATATCTCTTAGAATTAAATCAGGATCATTGGCATGATACAAAAAGTTTGTGATTTCCAAAACTCGGCTACTGATATCCATCACAGTTAAATTAATTTTCTGATGAAAACGCTCAGCCAGTTCAAAAATTTCACCTGTCTCAAAATTATTATAATGCTTTTCTGACAGCGGTAATTTTCTAACTACGCTTTCAAACCTTTTCAGTACTTCAACCGAAACTCCTCTTTTTTTCCGTAATCGGATTACTTTTTCGAGATTTTTATGGACAACACCCGGTCCTATTTGTAACACATCAATTGTCTCGATTGGGTTGATTTTGTTGGATACCCGTTCCAATACGAATTCCAGATGTGGCTTATTTCTTTCCTTCGTGGTTGCTGTGTAAGATAAACGCGTACGAGGTCGTATTCGATTGTCATTCTTTAATGTTTGCATTGATGTCATCTTCAAAAGTAACCGAGGTTTACTATTGAACAGTTTAAATCTACTAATTGAAGATCCACTTAAGATAAACATAAATACACTTGACTGTTTATAGCAGTTGGATACCTACACTTACTGCTTACCCAGCACCATTTCAAACTGCAGGCCAACTCCGAAAGATCCCTCTCTGGGCATACCAATGTCATCGATATACCACTGGTAGTTGATGCCCGTTTCCAGATACAGCCACTCCCGAAAGATCGGCCGCCTATAACTTAAACTGACACCATAATCTGGCACCTTGCTGGCTTTATTTTTTTCCTCGGTGTGAATGTAGGCTTTGGCCGATATTCCCCGTTCTCTTGCCAGTCGGTGAAACCAGGTGGCACTAACATAACCTTCCCATTGTTCATCGTGTTGGGTGTGGGTGAGTGAACCCGCAAGCTTAAGTAAGTCGTTCTCTGCCAGTTCATAAAAATAATCCAGATTGGTCGTGGTGCCGTATCCGTCATCTCTGCGCCAAAATAGCGTTTGTGACGCCTGTGAATAATGGCCTTGTGGCATTGTGAAGTTATAATGGTATCGAATTTTGGTATAGGGATTTAGTCCACTACTGATCTTCATGCCCAACGAATAATCAAAGCCTTTCTTTAATGATTTTGGGTTGCTGTACCCCAGTCCAATCAGCCACTCATCATCCTGGTTTTGTTTTTTAAGCTCCGAGACAACAATATCATCTGAATGACCCCTTTTAGAATTGCTGATGTAGGCATCCTCATCCACTCGTCCAATAAAGGCATTGAGCCGACTGCTGACATTCGGCAGTTTTGATTTAATACGAAGTCGTAAACGTTCATTAAATCCGTCACGCTCGCTGTGTTTAAAACCAATTCTTACTTTCCCACCGAATCCTTCATCATTAAATTCGTGTTCGTCACCAAATAAATGATCAAACCATCGCACGGTTTTGCACATGCCCGTGAAGGTGTTGGCCCGGGTCTTATCTAACCAATGCTCTGATGCAGATTCCTGTACACAGTCATCCGGATCGTCTGCAGTGTTAACGTGGTCTTTATTTTCTTGAGCACTTAGCACACATGGAAACAACATTATGACAACACTCAAGATAAATATTTTGGCATCAATTGATTTCGTCATGCCAATCGAGAAACCCCGATATTGGTACGCTTTATTCTCATTTTTTTACTTTGAAAACAACAACTATTAAATATGAAGCTATACGTTGATTTCCGTGGTGAAATTTAGCAATTATTTGTAACGAATTTCACATTCATACACCCCTATATTCCCGTTCGCTGCAACAGCGGCAATGCTTATTTCATACTCATTGTTTGGAATGAGTAATCCATCGAGAATGCGGTAATGCTGAACGGTCGTTGGGAGATTCTGTATGAATTGAAATCCGAGTTCATCATTCTCAATCTCGAGGATTAATTTCACTGCCTGATTGGTATTTGACCATTTAAGTTCAGAATTATTTTGGGTGATCGTATTTCCACAATTCTCAAGAACTGGCGGCTGGACAATAGAATGAGATAACTCAACTTTGGTTTGGTATAAACCGTCGCTAAGGGATTTCACAATGACAGTGTAGATTCCTTCTGGATAAGCGCGGCGTACTTGATTATTTGAAGGCTCTGCCGTCTCAATCTTTAATTCAGATAGTCCTATACTTTCATCATCTTCCGAATTAACATGAAGGATACGCTTTGATGTCGGTGAAACGATGGATAAAGATTTAAAACTTTCCTCGGTGTCCACCTTTAAAACAATTTCAGTATCACCATCACTAACGTTTGTTTCATAAATGAATTCAAGCTGTTCAAAAAACTCAGCTTTGTCGTTATTAATTTGTGAAAGTACTTGAAGATTGCTGCACCCAGCCAAAAGAACAACGAAAAAATACTTTACTTCTTTCATACATAAACGAAATTGAATAGTGAATTCAGAATATTATTGCCTAAGACTTAGCAATGACTTAACAATTTATAGTTTTTTTAAATCCCCACCGCGCGCCATCGTCCTCTACTTTCCTAAGCAATTATTAAGTTTAGAGCACTACCATCGAATATTAATGATCTAGCCGGCAGGTCAATTGATTAATTTATTTTTACTCAAGTAGAGAAATAAAATGGCAAAGGAGAAAACTACTGTCGCTTTGATTAGCACGGACCGATTAGGCGACACTTTACTACAAATGGTAATCGCAAATAATTTAGCGGTTAATAATCTAGCAGTCACGTTTTTCAGTGACTATGGTGTTGAATTAAAGAATCACATTATTCCATATTCTGTTTCACCATTCATGAACAGTAGAGAGTCGGTTAGAAATTTTGCAGCCTATGATGTGGTTCTTTATGATCAAAGTTCATCATATATCAAACAGCTGGATTATGAGTTAAAACAATGGCTTGATCAAAATGCAATTGGTTTTTTAATGTCTAGCGGTCACCCCCAAAAAACAAAATTGTCAGCCTCCATTTTAAGAAAACAACTCCAAAACAATTCAACTCTGACAGCCGATTCCTTTTTGAGTTTTAATAATACAATAAAGCAACCAAGCCTCTCTCATCGTAGAGCCTCAATGGTGCAACAGATTAAATGGTTTCTAACAAACAAAATTAAGTTACCAATTGTCAATACAAACACAGGTCTGTGTATACAAAGGAGTCGAAAAATACAAAATGATCGAAGAATCATTGTTCATCCAACAAGCACAAGCTCTTATAAAAATTGGGATGCGGAAAAGTTTGTTAATTTGTGTATGCAATTAAAACAAGCAAAATTCCAACCTGTTATTACTGTTTCTCCTCAAGAGCGGCCTTTATGGCAAGATTTAAGTAGCGGAGAAATTGAAGTACCCTTGTTTAGGAATATAGTTGAATTAGCTGAATTTTACTTAACCTGTAATTGGTTTATTGGCACCGACTCCGGTAATGCCCATTTAGCATCTGCACTGGGGATTCCTACCTTTCAAATATTTAAACGTTGGCGTAATTACCCAAGTTGGCGTGCCGGTTGGGCAGAAAACATGGTGATTACGGCCAAGTTCCCCAATAATTTTTCAAAAAATAACTGGCAAAGGGGACTGGATGTTGAGACTGTTTATAATGCTTTTTTAAAGTGGATAAATAAAATTGGATAATTAATGAAGGTTAATTCTACATATGTCAATAGACAGAACTAAAATTGTCATAGCTATACTCCACGTACAACACTTATAAAATTGTAAAAGTGAAGCCTAGCATTGCTTAGTGAGTGATGTAAAAACCAAACCCTCGCTTGTTTTTGATTACATCCAAAGCACCTGCATTCCTTAATTTACGCCGAATGGATGATATATGTACTTCAATAGAATTTCGTGAGGCAGTCTCAGTTTTGTCACTAATTCTGTTTAGCATTTGATCTATTGAAAGTATTCTGTCTCGGTTTAACATCAAGTGCTCAACGATTTTATATTCTGTAACCGTTAATTCTATTTCAGTATTGTGAGCATACAAGCGTCTTTGTAGAAAATTCATCTGCAGTGGACCAAGAGCAATGTTTTTACAATCGTAACTAATCCGTCGTCGGATGATGGCCTTGATTCGTGATAGTAACTCGTCAAAATGAAAAGGTTTACATAGGTAATCGTCTGCTCCTAACTCTAATCCCTTGATACGATCATTGACATCCGTTTTTGAGCTGACGATCATGATGCTCGAATAGACTTTTTGTTTACGTATCTTCGCTATCACATCAAAACCGGATATATCTGGCAGTTCAACATCTAAAATAATGAAATCGAAATTTTCCGTTAGTGCGTATGATAGCCCACAGGCTCCGAATTCAGTTGTCTTGACGGCATGATTATGTCTGTTTAATCCTTGCACAAGCACTTTGCGCGTTTTGAACGAGTCTTCGATAACTAGTACGTTCAATTTTCTAACATCTCATGATAACGTGTGTTTTTGTGTCTGTTTTGTTATCAAAACACACTAAGTTCATTGACATCATACAAAAATGTTTCCTTAAATATTTACGCCTCGACTAAACCAACTCTATTTTTTTGCACTTTTTCAGAATGTGCTGATTTGTACAATGTTATCTAGCAAGAATTACCATAAATTCATCAATACATTACCAGTTGGTAATCTAGGTAAATGTCAGACTTCACTGTTTGTTTCCAGATTTGGACCCGAGCCCAGGCCTTCAATTGGAGCCAATAAATCCTCCAGGAAAAACGCAGATAATGCGGCGCGTCCATTCAGCCCTGCCTTGCTGTAAATCGACCGTGCTTGTTCACGCGTAGTCCGTTCACTGGTGGCACGCACCGCTGCGACTTCTTTGTTACTAAGGCCCTTGAGTAAAAGCAGTGCTACTTCACACTCGGCTTCGGTTAAATTCCACCTCGAAAACTGGTTTTCGATCGCCACACCCAGGCCTTTAATATGTGTTCGCGCTTCTTTTCGCCATCGTTGGCCCTGCACACGGGCAATTTCAAGATCACGAATTACCTGCAGATGCTCATTGCGTTGATGTGAGGTGATTTGGAATAGAAGAACAAGGCCAACGGTTGTCATCACCAGCGGGGTGGTTTCGAGCAAGTGAAAGATAATATCCAAAAGTGTCGAGTCCGGGTCTTCAATCAGGTCCAGGATAATGTACATCCCAAGACCGACGATTACGGCGAGAGCCGCCCAGATCCGCGTTCGGGAGTCTAAGTACTCTCTCATTGAGTTTTAATGTTCCTCATAGTGATAATGAATTAAGTATAAAAACGCTTTTACACACAAGCACATCGTTTGAGCAAAAGCCGGTCACAGTTATGCAGCAATATTACTGCGCTCATGATGGCTTAAGGCTATATAAGCTTGCTGGCAATAAATAAAGGACAATAATCATTGACGGTTAACCAGGGCAGTTATTCCACATACTCTAAGTATGCACGAGTGTGAGGTCGCTCTTTATTATCATTTGGTAACATCTTCAGTGTCTATTGGTTTTGTGACATACGTCATTCCCTCACATGACGTATGTCGAACTGCGAATAGACCGGTGCGCCTACATCATCTAAAAAAACAGTAACCCAAGGTCGAGTTATCAAGCGTTCATTGCTACTGCCGCATGTACACCTCTTCCAACGGTTCAAATAAATCACTTGAAGTAATAGGAGCATACACTATGAAAATTCTCACACATTTTAAAATCATTGCAATCATTCTATTCATTATTCCGTTCACAGCAGCTACTTTGACGGATGCCACCGCCCAAACACGGCAAAATCAAAGCGTGCATAAACAGTGGTCAAAAATTGTCGAGCTTTCCGACTCGAGAATAAAGTTTGAAATTAACGATACCGACAAAGACGGTGGCATTCAGGTATTTATTGATTCAGATCCATGGAAGTGGATGATGATTTTTGACCCCACTGGAAAGCTGGTATTCCGTTCCACTGCTTCGGGTAATATTGGCAAATTAGGCGGCACCGAGTTCTTCCTGGAAACGGGCGAACCGCCGTTCGATGAACTTGCGCTTGAAGATCTCTTGAAACTTTTTCCAGAAGGAGAATACCACTTCTTTGGCAGAGGCCTGGAAAGAGAAATCTTTTATGGCAGTGCGCAATTAACTCATAACATCGCGGATGGACCCTTACTTGTCTCCCCGCTTGAAACCACGGGTCTGGTTGATCCAGATAATGCAGTTGTTATGTGGGAACCGGTAGTAGATCCTAACGGCAGCCCAATCATTGCTTATCAAGTCTTGGTTGTTCAGTCTGACACAGGATTTCCCGCATTACCAAAAGTTTCATTGGATGTTATGATGCCCGCAACCGCAACCGCTTTGGCTGTTCCTCCCGGTTTTCTACTTCGCGATACTGAATATGAATGGGAAGTTCTGGCTATAGAAGCCGGTGGAAATCAAACTCTTTCTTCCGCCTTTTTTAAAACTTTGCCATAGGATACATTTCATCAACTTTGTGCCCAGTGTTCTGTCATTTTCGCCCTTTCCTTAGATTGGGCGAAAATGACTTCTTTGCATAATTTGATTGTCATATTGTCACTCTGGAAATTTGATTTAGGTCTATTAAATTTTTTATCTTGATAAAATCATTTATCTTGAAATAAATCAAAAGAGATGGTGAAACTGGACTGCTAGCCAAAGCAAAGGACATCAATTCATTCACCCGCGCTGTCAAAAAACTGCTTTGCTCTCACTGTACGGCAAAAAGACTACGGACCAATGCTGTCAATCATGTCGGGCAAGAATTTAACTTGCAAAAAATGCTAGATAATAACTATAAAGTCTATCGGCAAGTTTGCCGAACAAGCGCGTAATAGAAAACATTACCAATTGGTAATGCCTTAGTCATATTCAGATTAGTTTTTTCCTTTAGTTTCCTAAGCAGGAAACAGTTTAGGTTTATTCAATTCGAATCCTTAAGCTTTTCCTAAGTTTTAGTTTTTACATTTCCATTGCGGTGGAACTCGTAATCAAATTTAAAGGGTAATCAGAATCAGTGTTCGTATGAGAATGAATATCAAAAAACTAACCCAACTGTTCATCGGATTAGTTCTATTCGGCTGTTTTGCTTACCTGGTTGTTGCATTCACAATAGGCGTTCGGATTCCCGGATTTCATCTGGATAATTTCCAATTACCCACAACATATGAAAACAAAAAAGACGGCTTCAAGCTAGACGTGGAAGGGGGGTTTATAAAACAAATTGGGCATCAATTTGTAATACGTGCTTATTCTCCTCATCTGGAAATCAGTCTCATCGGCCATTTAATTACATTTCCTCTTGTCATTGAAAACATTCATCCCGATGCGAGGCTTATTGTTAATAACGATAATGTTACTTTCGAAGAAAAACGGGACAATTTAAAGCGAAGCTTGACCATTCACGGTCAGATCAACTCTCCTATGCTGCTGAAATGGCTATTCCCTGAAAAAGATCACTATCGATTCATGGCACTAGGTGATACGGGTGGTGGTAAAGAATTAGAGTGGGCGTTAATCAGGGCTAAACAATTAAATGCTGATTTTGTTGTTCATCTTGGTGACATGTTTTATTCACCACAAGATGTACATTCGGCTTTTAGCGTACTCCAAAATTCGCCTGTACCAGTTTTTAATATTTATGGTAACCATGATTATCAAAATGGTGATGATGAGTATCCACAAAAAAATACCTTTAATAAAATATTTGCGCCCTCTAATTTCCAATTTTCCCTGTTGGGCAAGTCCTTTGTCAGCTTAGATACTGCCAGCCATATTTTTCCGTTTAACAAAGGTAAACGCGGATCATTTATCCAGCAATTGATCGATCAACCATCCCCAAAAAATCAAGAAACACTACTTTTTACACATAAACCCATTGTCAGTGTGCTAGCTGAAAAACACCCGGAACTTGATCACGGAGTAACAGGATTTGAAAGTTTTTGGCTAGAGGGAAAATTAGCGAGCATTGATTCGCTGACCATCATTACGGGTCATATACATAAAAGCATCGAAATTTTAGATATATTTTTCCCTACATACATTGCTGGCGAAGGCATTGCTCATACTGACCTTATCACTAATAAGCCACACTCTAAAGTTCTGGTTGGTGATCTCTATTTGGACCAGCCGACCCAGTTTTCTTGGCATACCAATAACATTCCACGTTCTTATCAAGTTTCAAAAAAATCACTGGATATCTGGGCAAGACATCAACGTAACCTCGCATCGAACGATGTTAATAGTAAACACTGAAACCTTCAGCATGCGACTAAAGAAGAAAGTTAAGCATTATTTATTCAAGGCTATTACAAAATTTTTTCCCGCTGCTGATGACCGAACTAAATTAGATATTAGCGATGTCAAAGAAGTATTGATCATTCGCCAGGATAATCGTATCGGTAATATTCTATTTACCACGTCATTAATCGAGTTATTACATGACCAACTAGGTGTGTGTCCCGACATACTCGTAGGCGGTAAATTCCATGATTTAATTAAATACAACCCGAAAATTCGTAACCTCTTGATTTATGACCAAAAAAAGTTTTGTAAAATGCCATGGTTAGTGCTGAAGTTCTTGCATAAACTAAACGACCCTCGACTGTAAGTCGAGGGGTTTAAGTATTGTCGATTGGAAATCGACTGTCATCGGCGATCTGTTCACCTTCCTGACCATCTATATACTCTTGTATCATTTCATCCGTTAAATTTCCTGAACTTACGGCCAAATAGCCTCTAGCCCAAAAATGCTTACCCCAGAATTGTCTGCGTAAGTGCGTGAATTCCTGCAGCAATACTCTCGAACTTGTTCCCTTCAACCATTGCACTATTTGACTGACCTTCTGGGTAGATCGATAGGATAAAAACACGTGAACATGGTCGGATGCGACCTTGCCACTGATGATTTGTAATTCATGTTCAAATGCAATCTGGCGAATAATATCGCGCACACGAACGGCCACTTCACCGGTTAATACCCGCTTTCGATATTTCGGAATCCAGACCAGATGTACTTTTAAATCAAATTTCGTGTGCGCACCGTAGCGATAATGTCGCATCCGCTCATGTTACACGAATCTTTGCTTCGCCTAAAGGCGAGGGGTTTCAACCTTCCCCGAAAGAGACACTAAAACATGCTCGATATGACATGGTAATAGATTGCAAGAATAGCTTTTCTTTCAATAATGCCATTTTAACGCTGTTAACTAACGCTAAATGCAAAATAGGGTTTAAAAACGAGTTTAGTGATGACTATTTAAATTTTGCAGTAAGCCAAAAGAATAATGATGACTTGCACGAATCTGTGTACCTTACCCTACCTCTGCGAAGTTACTTTGATCTTGACATTCCTTCTCCGCCGATGAAGTTATATTGCTGCGAACTAAACCATTCGAATTATTTATCAAAACAAAAACGACCTGTGATAGGAATACATATTGGCGGGCGCAAACAGAAATCAATATGTCCACTACTTGTTAATAGTTTAATAGAGAATTTAGCCACCCAAGATTTGGTTATGTTGATCATTTATGGACCCGATGAAACAAAGAAAATCACCGAAATAGTAAATGCTGACAACGCCATTAAGTATCAGCCGTCCTCAATGGACGACCTCATCATGACTATACAGACAACCGATCTTTTCGTTTCGCCTGATACTGGTCCTTTACATATTGCATCGGCACTGAACAAACGAATTATCGCCGTATTTAATACAGACAATTCAACTCGCTATGGGCCTAAGAGCAATAAACCCTGTGTGGTATTTAACACCATCAGAAAATCTAATACAGAGTTATATAGAACAGTCCAGGATTTTATCAAAAATATTGTTTCACATAAAACCAACCTTGATCCATTGCTGCTAGAATGATTAACAAAACCAAACTTCAGTTTATAGTGTTTAGATTAAGACACTTGTGTTGGAACTGATCCCTATACTAATCTGTGCTGGTGAAGCTACCCTTCATGGCCTGGTGGTAAAAGCAGTAAAAACTTGAGGTCATATTTTCTGAAATGATGATTTCTTGGCTTTCGCCGGTGGTAATGCTTCCTGTATCCCAACTGCCGTCATCGGCAGTGGCTGTGTGGGGTACAATATCGCGATTAATGAAAACTACCGTATCACCCTTTTTGACTTTAATTGCTGCCGGTTTGAATTCGAAATTGGTGATCTCAACGGTTATAGTATCTTCTGCCTTCACAGCTGAAAAAATCATTGTGGCGGTGCTAACCACCACAATGATTACGAGTAAAAAACATACCCCTACTCGATTTGGACTCACTGGAGTTTATTGACCATTTGTTCGGCATGATCCTGGTGGCCTTTGAATATGGTTAAACCTGTTTCCAACAACGCTTTAACCTCTGCATTTTCAATGTTGGGAATGAACGCATTCTCGACTAAATCATTGACTGCTTTGTGATAAGCAAGCTCATTTTCAGCATATTTTTTGTCAAACTCAACGCCACGCAGTTGTGAAAGCTCATTAATCATCTCTTCCGCACCCTGTTCAAGTGACTGGCTCAAGAAGTTATCTTCAGGAGCTGCATTTAGTTTTTCAAGCAAGGCCAAGGCCTGCTCATTAACAGCCGTATGATCGCGAATCATGGTGTTTGCAAACGCATGAATATCCGGATTGGTGGATAACGCCAAGGCAAGGTGCGCATAACGGATATCGATATTATCCGCCGTGTAGGCGACATGGGCGATTTCTAAATCATTTAAGTCAGCCGGTTCCTGAGCATTGGCCGATAACAAGCTCAAGGCTCCAACGAGTATTAAGAACAAGGTTTTGGCGGGTGAAAAGGATATAAATTTCATGATTGTCTCCAAAATATTGTTGATAGTGAGTAAATGAATCACTAAAGACTCAAATCACAAAACCATTGTTATACAAATATTTAGTGTTATTAATGATTGAAAACACATATTTCTTGATCAATCGTACATTTTTAAGGGTTAAAAAAGTTTTTAGTGTTAGACTTTATCTATGGATTTATTAAGCGAGATACTGGCACATCTTAAATTCTCAGGAACACTTTATTTCCGTACCTCATTCACCTCTCCATGGAGTGTGCGTGTGCCTTCGTTTGAGCAGGTTTCACGATTCCACTACGCCCATCGAGGTCGTTGTTTAGTCAGAGTCAATCCAGATGAACCGCCTGTCTTACTCAACCAGGGTGACTTGATCATCATCACTCGTGGTGCCGGACATACGCTTTATTGTGATCCGACTACAGAGAAATTAGCCGTTCAGCTCGATACTGTCGTTGAAGAATCGGGGTTTACTGGTAAAGGCGTACTGGTATATGGCGAGCCTGGAACTCATCATGAAACTCAACTGATTTGCGGCCATTTCGCTTTCGATACTGAGGCCAGACATCCCTTAATTGAAGGATTACCGAGTTACATTCACATTCAAGATTATGGACAAACTGCCGGTACCTGGATGCAAAACACGCTGACACTGATTGGTGAAGAAGCCGGCCAGCAAAACCTGGGAAGTAATTTAATTGCCGAGAAACTTTCCGAGATTATTTACGCTCAGGCTATTCGAACATATTTATCTTCAAATCAGGGTGCGAGCAGCAATTTGGCTGGCTTTACTGACCCTGCTATCGCCAAAGCTTTACATGCGGTCCATGAATCGCCACAAAAACCGTGGACATTAGAGTCCTTGTCGGCTATTGCTGGTGTTTCAAGAACATTATTATCAACCAAATTCAACACCTGCCTGGCAACGACTCCAATGGGTTATGTTACTCAGTGGCGAATGTTATTGGCTAGACAAAAGCTGGTTGAATCAAGCCAGCCCATCATCGATATCGCTGAAGCGGTCGGTTATCAATCAGAAGCAGCCTTTGGTCGTGTGTTTAAGCGAAGTTTCGAAACCGCACCGGCAACATACCGAAAACAACAACGTCACAAACAACAGTCACTCTAGTTCCTTTGGGGTTTGTTACGTTAAAGGCCTTTACTCTCTTAATTCGAAACCAAATTTGACCTTTTCCGGCATTCCGCGTCCATCGTTCCACCAGCGGTTGGGATTGTCACTATTCGGATCGTATTTTGAACGACTCGCCCATTCTTCACGAATATAAATGACTGGCTGTTCGTAATGATGCGCATGGATGATAGCGTTCATGACTTTTTCAAGGATTTCATCATCACGTTCGATTGAGATCGTTAACATAGCCATTGGATAGGTTTCTGTGCCTCCAGCTTGAAAACCTTCGACATGAGTCGTGGTGGTAGAGTTTTCCTCTGGTTGAGCAGTCTCAGCACCAACCGCTGAAATAGTAGCATTGCGCCTGTAGCGACCATATTTTAAAGGATGGACTGCCGTTATTGCATCCAATATTCGATCACCATCGTCTGGACGGATTTGAATTTCAATCCTGAAGACCGGAACCAGGTGACCCGATTTTGCTTTATAACTATCCAATACGCTCATCAGTCTCACTCATTCAAAAAATATTTTCGGAATTTAAGTATATATGACCACTACTGACAGCATATCGTCAGTAGTCGATTGTTGTATACCTATATGATGATCAAAATAATCAATCAGATGCAAAATGCCTAGATCAGGCAGATTGATATCACTCGTGTTTGTCCCTGACAACTGTCACTCGATGCATACGTCGGTAATGAGGCAGATAGTCCGCCACTGCATAATGCATGGTACAACGATTATCCCACATCGCTACTGTGCCCTTGTTCCAGCGATAACGGACTTGATATTCAGGTTGATTTTGATGTTCGAATAAATACTTCATCAAACGATCACTTTCGGTCCACTGCATGCCAGCAATATAACGGGTAAAAGACGGGTTTACGTATAAATAAGGTCTTTGGGTAATGGGATGATGCTTGATAACTGGATGTACAGCACAACCCAGTTTAACCATGGCTTCATTTAACGCCGATTCGGGATTGGTATTGGCCAGATAAGTATTACGAAAATCACCCATATCGTGCACTGCAGATTTATCGGCAAAAAATGATTTCATTTCGTCAGGTAAATCATTATATGCCTGGTATAAATTTGACCACAGTGTATCTCCTCCAGCCGTTGGCACTTCAACCGCGTACAAAATCGAAGCAAACGGCGGATCAGGCTTGAAGGTTAAGTCAGTATGCCAATCATTGGTATCTGGTGGCCGGTCGGCATCGTTTTCTAATAGAGTGACCTGGCCTTTATCATCCGCATGCGGGTAGATCGGATGCGGATGATCGAGCTCGCCGAACTGGCTAGCGAATTGGACTTGTTGCTGTGGCGTTAACGATTGTCCTGGAAAAAAGATAACTACATGATCCAGCAAAGCCTGATATATCTGGTCGACTAAAGACGGGACAGACTCCGAGGATAAATCAACATCGTAGATTTCAGCTCCAATCGTAGGGGTTAAGGGTTTAATTCTCATCACAACTTCACCGCAGTAATTAATGAATGCAAGGTTTGTTCAAAATATAAAAGAAAAACTCTCATTCTTTCAACCATGAGGCATAACGCACATTATCGTTTTTATGTTCATCATAAATCCAGACCATACGATCGACAAACCAAACTTTAGGTAAAATCATCAATAAAAGGCCGGAAACTGTAGCCCAGAAGTCATAGTTGCTTAACCCGTATATCAAGGGAACAATTCCCAATGCGGATAATATTGAGAGTGTATAAACTATTTTTAGGTGGTGGCTTGCGATGCCAGTTTTCCTTTTTTCCAGGAAAATCCGTTCTCCAAAAGTTCCTTTCGAAGCCCAGTTATTGGTTTGCAAAGGTGGTGGAAAAGCTCTGGGATTATACCAAGTCCATAATAATGCCAGGATTAATGGTATTAGCGCATACCAACCCAGCCAAAAACGACTCCATATTGCTAAAACAATTAAGGGCAAGCAGGTAAAACGGGTCCAGACACTCCAAGGATTTGCGTGCCGACTCCAACTCTCCTCAGACATGCTCATCAACTTTTCGGATGCTTTAAATATATCCACTACAGATCTGCCTGATATCGCTTTACCATATCTTCTTGCGATTCAATTTTGTCATCTACACCCAGTTGATCATTAAGCATTTGCCCTATAGTCGGGAAGTCCTCGCGATTGATTTGAGACTCTGGCGACCAGAGTCCGGATCGCATCAAGGCCTTGGCACAATGCAAAAAAACTTCCTCTATTTGGATCTTGATACAAACTTTAGGCGGATTTCGTTCTTCTACAAACATGGCTAAATACTGCTGATCAATAGTAATGCTGGCAGTTCCGTTAATTCTTAAGGTTTCATCCACACCAGGAATTAAGAATAAAGTGCCGATCTGGCCGGTTTCAATAATATTGGTCAATCCGTCTAAGCGATTGTTACCTTTGGAATCAGGAATCAAGATTTCATTATCGTTTAATACTTGAACAAATCCCTGTGCACCCCCTTTGGGTGATACATCAACACCGCCATCTTTACCAAACGTTGAAATCACAACAAAAGGCGAGTGATTAATAAAATTTATCGAGTGCTTTTCTAACTGCCTGAGTTGTTTGTCAACTGATCGTCCCTTGGCAAAGCCATAAAGTTCCCGGAGTTTATTTGTAGTGTTTATTTCCATTGACTATCATAGCTGTTTAGTGAGAAAACAGTATGCCTATCTCTGGAATTTTTGGGAATAGTTTTACTTCAAGAATCTTTATTAAATAATTGCGAGCAAAAAACAGCCAGCAAAATAATACTGCCACCTACGATTGTATTTATCCCCGGCATCTCCGAAAACAATAACCAGGCTAACAAAATTGCAAGCGGTGCTTCCAGTGTGCTGATCAGGGCAGTCTCCGATGAAGGCAGATAACGTGCGCCTAATACCAAGGTCACTGAAGCAATCGCAAAAATCAATCCAAATGACGCCATGATTGGAATTTCATTGACGGGTGCAGACAAAGGATCACCAAAATACAAGGCCGCTGGAAGCAGGAAAACACAAGACAATGTCATCGGCCCAGGACCTGGCGTATCTGGATAACGTCTGTAAATCACTAAAATTGTGGCCATTAAAATTGTCATCCATACCGCCATTAGGTCGCCTTTAATATTAACGCCTCTAATTGAGCTGCCTACGATTAGGCCCACACCTACCAAAGCGGCCAAACTTGCAATCATTACAACTAGCGAAGGCCGCTCATTCATACACATCCATGCAATTAAAGCCGCAACAAAAGGGGCTGCTGCATAAATTAATGAAACATTGGCGATAGTCGTTAACTTAAATGAAGTAATAAATGAAGCACTAGCAACAGAACTGATCGCGGCCACTGCAAGTCCAACTTTTCCTAATTCAAGCAGCTCCGACTTCAGCGTTCCCTTCAGAACAATATAAATAAAGGTAAACCCGGATGCGAATAGCCCTCGCCAGAAAATCACTGACCAGGCATCGGCTGACACACCTTTGGTAAACAAGCCCGCAGTGCTGAAAACAATCGCTGAAATCAGAACCAGAATTAAACCAGTTAGTCGGGTTGCTGGATTTTTCAATGCTTGTATTTTCGTGGAAGTTGAGATCAATCGATGTTCAATCCTTTTTCCAATCGCCCGTCTTTATTCCTTTGAATAGCAAACCGCCTGTAGTTTATTGCCGTCCGGATCACGTACATAGGCAGCGTAGTAGTTCGATCCATAATGTGGCCTTGGTCCGGGTTTCCCTTCGCACATTCCTCCAAACTTCAATGCCTGTTTGTGGAAATCATGTACTTGGCTTCGACTATCCGCAATTATCGCGATATGTGTTCCATTTCCCCAAGTGGCAGGCCTACCATCTTCAGGTGGGTAAATATAAATTATCGGCAGTTTCCCCTCTTTTTCATAGGCCAATGGCTTTTCGGGAGGTTTAGGTAAACGTGAAAAACCAAGGGCTCCGAGTACAGCGTCATAAAACTCGGCAGACCGTTCTTTGTTGTTTGTTCCCAATGTAATATGACTGATTATAGACATAATCGATTTTCCTTAAAAAATTAAAAGTAAAAATTGCTGACACATAGTATTTTTGATTGCTGTTGTCGAAGACAAGTTTAAATATGATATTAGTATATATTTCAGACGGCATATCAGTAGTATTCAATCTCCCCGGGCTAAGGCACAGGGGGGTCGCAATAAAGCAGGTAGTGAGAACACTTACCTTTTCATACTACTAACCTTCTAGTCCTGTTTCCAATCACCCGATGTAT
Source organism: Arenicellales bacterium (assembly GCA_965215945.1). Taxonomy (GTDB): domain Bacteria; phylum Pseudomonadota; class Gammaproteobacteria; order Arenicellales; family JAHEKD01; genus JAHEKD01. Next base: position 58,896 of record CBDCFC010000004.1, read on the forward strand.
TCCACCACCGATGTGGATTAGCGGAATCATCAATGCCTTTGGTTTCTGAACGCAGTACAGCTTCCACACAAATTGGTGGCTCGTAGTAACTATGGACAGCATAAATTGCTTCAATTACAGCTGTTAGTTGCTCCCGATCCTGTGGAATTACTACCTGCATTTGCTTGACCCCTGGTCGTTTACGGGTTTCATCTTCTGCGCCTGTAGGAGCACCTTCCATTGGGCGGTAAAATTCGAAGCCTTCTGGCATTAAATAGGCATTACGATCTGTTTTACCCTGCACCAGCGGAGCAAATTTGATGATCTCATCAAAAATTCGATCAACGTCTTCTGTTGGTGCGGCAAAAGTGACTTTCCAATGAGGGGTCAGTTTAAGTGAAGGAGTTTCAAATTCGCTTTCAAGCAAACTTAAGTCGATTTGTGTAGTCATGACTGATGCTTTTTTATGATGAAAAATCATTATAGATAAACACTACTGACAGCATATTGTCAGTAGTGTTAGAGTATGATCGAATTTTTAATTTAGCTTTAGTTATGCGACGTACTGCTCGTTTATTCGAGATTATTCAGATCCTGCGCAGTGAAACCAGGCCGATTACGGCGGAAAAAATTGCTGAATTATTAGAGGTATCAACCCGCACGATTTACCGTGATATTGCGGCGTTACAAGCCATGCGTACACCCATTCACGGGGAAGCGGGCATTGGCTACATGATGCGCAGTGGCTATGATTTACCGCCATTAAACTTCAATACTGAAGAAATCGAAGCAATTGTGGTTGGCTTAAGTTTATTATCCCGTACCGGTGATAGCGGCTTGCTCAAAGCCGCCTCTCGAGTATCGACCAAAATCGATGATGTACGCGAATGCATGCAAAGCCTTCATGTCTCTGATTGGGGTGCGCAAACGCCAAAAACCATCGACATGAGTCTATTGCGGCAAGTCATACGCGAAGAACAGAAACTGCAAATCAACTATGTCGATGAGAATGATAATCAAACTGAACGTTCAATCCTGCCTATTGCCATCGTCTATTATATTGAAGTCATCGTGCTCGTCACCTGGTGTGAATTACGCCGGGATTTTCGTCATTTTCGTGTTGATCGAATTATCGATTATGAATTGCCGGAGGAATTCTTCCTTGGACAGGGTGATACCCTGCGGCAGCAATGGCAATCGATTACTGAATAGTTACCCCTAAAGTATTAATACTCTGAATAATCAAAACAGTCAGATATTGTAGTCTAAATTTGATTTATTACAGAATTGTGTATATATTGTGCAGTTGCACAATAAATGGCTTTATATGAATGGCAGATAAAAAGCAAACTGAAATGAAGGATGATTTTGCTAAGAATATTGAGCAAATCACTCAGATGACGCAAAATGTCTTCAAGCAATTCATGGAAAAGCAGCAATCAAACGGCAATTCCCTACCTTTTGACCCCATGAATCTCTACTCCACCTACATGGACGCCTGGTTTAACATCTGGAAGGAACCCAGCAAAGCTATTGGAGCACAGACTAAATATTATCAGGACGTGTTAAAACTGTGGCAAAACACCACAAAAAAGCTTTACGCCGGTGAAGATATTGAACCGGTTATTGAAGCGGATAAAAGCGACAAACGTTTTCGCGATGATGACTGGGATTCCAATGTCATTTTCAATTACATCAAACAATCTTACTTATTAGCCTCACGCTGCATGATGGAAACTGTTGAAGGCGTTGATGATCTGGATGATAAAAACAAAAAGAAACTGCAGTTTTTCACCAAGCAAATTGTCGATACCTTATCGCCTACGAATTTCCCCCACACCAATCCGGCCGTATTAAGAGAGGCGATGGAATCAAAAGGCGAAAACCTGATGAAGGGCATGCAAAACTTCATCCGCGATATGGAAGAAGGTGATGGTCAGCTAAAAATTGCCATGACCGATACCAAGGCTTTTACCCTGGGTGAAAACGTCGCCACAACCCCGGGAAAAGTGGTTTATCAAAATGATATGTACCAATTGGTGCAATACACGCCATCGACGTCAAAAGTATTTAAACGACCGCTTTTAGTAGTGCCGCCGTGGATCAACAAATTTTATATCATGGATCTACAGCCCAAAAACTCGATGATCAAATGGCTGGTTGATCAGGGTCACAGCGTTTTTGTGATCTCCTGGGTGAATCCGGATGAGCGTTATGCAGACAAAAGCTTTGAACATTATATGACCGAAGGCGTGCTTGATGCACTCGATCAAGTGGAAAAAGCTACCGGAACCGATGAAATCAATGCTATCGGTTATTGTATTGGTGGCACTTTATTGACGGCCACGCTGGCTTATATGACAGCTAAAAATGATGATCGTATTAAAACCGCGACTTTTTTTACCGCCTTGATTGATTTTTCGAAGCCGGGTGATCTGGGCGTCTTTATTGACGAACAACAAATAGGATCGCTTGAAGAAAAGATGAGTAAAGACGGCTATCTGGAAGGCAAAAACATGTCGAATGCATTCAACATGCTGCGTTCCAATGATCTGATCTGGTCGTTTTATATCAATAATTACCTGCTCGGCAAAGACCCTATGGTGTTTGATCTTTTATACTGGAATTCGGACAATACCCGCCTGCCGGCTGCTATGCATAGTTTTTACCTGCGTAATATGTATGTGGAGAATAAGTTTAAAGAGCCCGGTGGCATTGAATTGGCGGGTGTTCCTATCGATGTCAGCAAGATCAAGATTCCAAGTTACTTTATCTCGACCATTGAAGATCATATTGCGCCCTGGAAATCCACTTATGACGGCGCCAAATTGTTGTCAGGCCCGGTAAATTTTGTCTTGGGCGGTTCGGGTCATATTGCCGGAATAATTAATCCACCGGAGGCAAAAAAATATTGTTACTGGACCAAAAAATCATCCTCAAGAAGGAAAAAATTGCCGGCTGATGCGCAAACCTGGTTCGAAGAAACTGAACAACATGAAGGATCTTGGTGGCCTCACTGGCAGTCTTGGGTGAGTGGGCACGATAAACGTAAAGTCAACGCTCGCCAGCCAGGCAAAGGCAAGTTAAAAGCAATTGAAGACGCCCCGGGCAGTTACGTGGCAAAGCGATTGTAAGCATAAACCATCGAAATTAATCAGAAATAAAAGGAGATATTAATCATGAGTAGAAATGTCGTCATCGTTGATTCCGTCAGGACCCCCATTGGCAATTTTGGTGGCAGCCTGTCTAAGGTATCCGCTGTGGAACTGGGCACTACAGTCATTAAAGCACTGCTTGATCGCTCAAAAATCAAACCCGAGGAAGTCGATGAAGTAATTATGGGTCAGATCTTGGCCGCCGGCTGCGGCCAAAACCCGGCACGCCAGGCCTCTATTCATGCCGGATTACCCGATACCGTTCCTGCCATGACTATTAATAAACTTTGTGGCAGCGGATTGAAATCAGTTCAACTGGCGGCACAGGCCATTAAAGCCGGTGATGCCGACATGATTATTGCCGGTGGCATGGAAAGCATGACCAATGCTGTCCATGTATTGCCGAATTCCCGAAACGGTTCACGCTTAGGTGATTGGAAAATGCTGGACACAATGCTAGCCGATGGACTGCTGGATGCTTTTCACGGTTACCACATGGGCACTACGGCTGAAAACATCGCCGAGAAATATGGCTTTACCCGTGAACAACAGGATGAATTTGCGGCCAAATCCCAGCAGAAAGCGGAAGCGGCGCAGAAAGCCGACAAATTTGCCGATGAAATCGTCCCGGTTGAAATTCCTCAGCGCAAAGGTGACCCGATTGTTTTTGACACCGATGAATTTCCTAAACACGGTACCACAGCCGAAGGTCTAGCTAAACTTCGCCCCGCATTTTCCAAAGAAGGTACTGTAACGGCCGCGAATGCTTCAGGCATCAACGACGGAGCTGCCGCTCATCTGGTCATGAGTGAAGAAAAAGCCAAAGAATTAGGCCTGACACCACTGGTCACCATCAAAGCCTACAGCAGTGCCGGCGTTGATCCGGCTATCATGGGCACCGGGCCGATCCCGGCAACGCAAAAATGCTTGAAGAATGCTGGCTGGACTACAGATGACCTGGATTTGGTTGAAGCCAATGAAGCCTTTGCAGCCCAAGCCATGTCGGTGAACCATGATTTAGGCTGGGATACCGATAAAGTTAATGTCAATGGTGGTGCGATTGCGCTTGGCCATCCTATCGGCGCTTCGGGTGCCAGGGTATTGGCTACGTTGATTTATGAAATGAAACGTCAGGACGCTAACAAAGGTCTGGCCACTTTATGTATTGGTGGTGGACAAGGTGTAGCGCTGGCCGTAGAAAGATAAATGGAATAACTCACAGGTACAAACATGAGCGACGAACCACGGATTATAAAAAAATATCAAAATCGTTGTCTTTATGATACGCAAGCAAGCGCGTACATCAGTATTAATGATTTAAAGCAGATGATTTATGAAGGCAAAGAATTTGTTGTTCACCAAGCCAAATCAAAAAAGGACATTACCCGTAGTGTATTGTTGCAAATCATCGCCGATGAAGAAAACGGCAATGAACCGATGTTTACACCTGACATGTTGATGAAATTAATTCGCATGCATGGGGCTTCCATGCAGAATGTTTACGGTGGTTATTTACAGCAAAGCATGGATATTTTTGAGTCAAAGTCTAAAGAATTTTTTGATCAAATGGGTAAAACCATGTCCAACAACCCAATGACGATGTGGGCGGATTTAACCCAGCAAAACCTGCAACATTGGCAGGAATTTCAGCAAAGTTTTTTTACAGGCTCGACCAAGCCTAAGAAGTAACCGTGGGCACTCAATCTAACATCTTCCCGACATTCTTGATTAAAGCAATCACGGATTAAATCCATCAATGAATGTTCGGGATTTTTTGTTGTTAATAGATTGTGCATCACACCATTAAGAATCCAAAGGTTTATGTAGGACTGAGTTAACTAATTTGAAGGAGCATTAATCATGAGTAAAAAAGTTGCACTAGTCACCGGTGGTACGGGTGGTATAGGTACCGCAGTTTGTAAGGAATTGCATGATCAGGGACATACTGTCGTTGCTTGTTACTTGCCACAGGAAGAGCAGCAAGCCTACCAATGGCAAAAAACAATGGCAGATCAAGGTTATCAGCTCAATATTGAACCCTGCGATGTGGCCTGTTACGAGTCTTCCGGAAAGCTGGTTGAATCTGTTAACGAAAAATATGGCACAGTCGGAATATTGGTCAACGCTGCGGGCATAACGCGTGACAAAACTCTGCACAAGATGGAGCCAGAGCAATGGAAAAGCGTACTGACAACTAATCTTGATAGCATTTTCAATGTAACCAAACATGTGATTGAACAAATGACGGAAAACGGCTTCGGACGCATAGTCAGTATTTCCTCGGTCAACGGCCGCAAAGGCCAGTTTGGACAAACCAATTATTCTGCCGCTAAAGCAGGTATGTATGGTTTCAGCAAAGCCCTGGCACAAGAGGTCGCCCGTAAAGGTGTCACCGTCAATACCGTTTCACCGGGTTTCATTAAAACCAGCATGACTGACGAGATTCCTGAAGATATCCGTAATTCAATCGTCTCGCAAATTCCGATTGGGCGCATGGGTGAACCGTCCGATATTGCTAAGGCAATCGGCTTTTTATGCTCCGAAAGTGCTGCCTATATTACCGGCGCGAACCTAGATGTAAACGGCGGCGTACATATGTGTTAGCGCTGTTCGATATGCATAATACCGACTTAGTTTAAGTATTGAAAAAAAAACTTTAAAAAAAATGAAAAAAGGGCTTGAATTTTTTGTGCGGCGCACTATAATTCAAATTGTGCATAGCACAACGAATGAATTAACAGCCCTTTTAGGAGGCAAAACATGCAAAACGATATGATGAATTTTTTTAACGAAGTCAGCCAAAATGCGCTGAAAAGTGCAAATGAATTGGTTGAATTGAACACTCGCGTTCTAAATCAAGCGATCGAACGCCAAGTTGAATTAAGCAACGTTTTCGTTGAAGGCAGCAAAAAACAAGCTGAATTAATGCAAGCGACTAAAGATCCTAAGGAACTTGTCGAAAAGCAAGCTAAACTTGCTGAGCAATACACAGCTATTTTTGTTGAAGCAGCCAAAGAAAACATGGCAATTGCTCAGAAAACCAGTGAAGAATACAAAGCCTGGTTCGAAAACAATGCCAAAACGGCTGAAGCAACAGCTAAAAAAGCGGCACCTAAGCGTAAAGCAGCTTAATCAAACTTGAAAAGGTCTCACACAGACCTTACATAGAAAGACTCTCCTCCTCTGTGTGAATGATTGGCCGGCATCCTCGCCGGCCTTTCTTTTTATTGCTTTAACTCAGCAAACCAGTTAGTTTTTGGCTTGTTTTAATAATAAGCGCAATAATGACTGCAAAAACTGATTGGCCGTTAAAATTACCCTACGCTGAGTTTATTGTTCTCATTTCGATGCTGATGGCGTTAACTGCACTTAGCATTGACGCGATGTTACCTGCTAATCCTGAAATTACCGTCGATTTTGGTGTTTCCAAACCGGAAAAGTTGCAACTCATCGTTAATATGTTTTTCCTTGGCTTTGCCATCTCGCAATTATTTTATGGTCCGCTTGCTGACCGTTTTGGTCGCAAACCGATTCTTATTGTCGGCTTGTCTATTTTTATTTGTGCTTCTTTGTATGCTGTTATAGTCTCATCATTCAAGGCATTAATTATTGCAAGGTTTTTTCAAGGTGTTGGCAGCGGCGCACCTCGAGTAGTACCCACTTCGATCATTCGTGACTTAACCGAGGGTAGGCAGATGGCAAGGCTGATGTCACTGACCATGATGGTTTTTATCATTGTGCCCGTGCTTGCTCCCTCAATCGGTGAGTTAATTTTGTTTTTTGGTCCATGGCAATGGATTTTTGCGATGCTGATCACCATGGCTTTTGTGCTCGGAATATGGCTCATCAGCCGTTTACCCGAAACCCTGACAATGGATCACCGGCAATCTTTACAACTAAGTTCAATTCTGAGCAATATGAAGTCGGTCATCACCAATCCGATCACCATGGGTTATACCCTTGCATTGAGCTTTATTTTCGGGGCATTTAATATCTACCTTAGCGCCTCACAACCGATATTTGATCAATTTTATGGCCTGGCCGATCAATTCGCATTGATTTTCGGGTTTGTGGCCATATTCATGGGTTTTGCCAGCTATTTGAATTCAAAATTAGTCATCAAAATGGGCATGCGTCTGTTAAGCCAAATTGGTTTAACCACCTTTATTTGTTTATCAATAATTTTTGTATTCGCCTGCTGGTTCAATCAGGGCCTGCCTCCTGCATGGGTGTTTATCAGTTTAATGGCGGGGCTTTTATTTTTAATTGGCATTATATTCCCCAATCAGCACTCATTGGCCATGGAGCCCATGGGTAAATTGGCCGGGACAGCTGCGTCAGTGATCGGTTTTATCTCAACTGTCATCGGTGTGGCTCTTGGAACTATTGCTGGCTATTGGCTCAATGGTTCACTGATGCCAATGGCCGTTGCCTTTTTAGCCTATGGTTGTGTTTCTATCTTGATTGTCAAACTAACCAATAACCTCAGCAGATCAACTAAATAACCGCCGTCAGCTTTTCACTAATTGATAACAAGGTTGATACGTTGTTCCTGGCAACTTCATGCGTCGCTGCTCAACAAATGCAGATAGTAGATCATCAAGCAAAGTCATGATTTTTCTATCACCATTAATCTGATAGTGACCGTGTTTTTCTACCGCACGAATACCGAAATCCTTGACATTGCCGGCCACGATTCCCGAGAAAACCCGGCGTAGATTTACCGCTAACAAATGAGCATCCATGCCATCGCGGATTTGTAGCCTCGACATATTTTCATGAGTAGGCAGGAACGGTGTCTGAAATTTAGATTCGATTTTTAATCGCCAATTAAAATAAAACGCATCATCCGTTTCCAGACGAAATTTCCTGACTTGTTTAATGCCTTTTTTCATCGCTCTGGCTACTCTGGCTGGATTATTAACAATGATCTGGTAACGCATGGCAGCATGATCGCCCAATGTCGCCTTTATAAATCCGTCAATTTGTTTAAAGTAGTCTTTTGAGGATTCGGGCCCGGTGAATATAAGCGGGAAAGGAATATCAGCATTATCAGGGTGCAACAAAATGCCCAAAAGATATAAGATTTCTTCAGCAGTTCCAGCACCACCTGGAAACACAATAACTGCATGGCCGACACGGACAAATGCTTCCAGCCGTTTTTCTATGTCCGGCAACACCACTAGGTTATTGACAATTGGATTGGGTGCTTCGGCTGCGATAATGCCCGGCTCTGATAATCCAAGATACACACCGTCTTTAATACGTTGCTTGGCATGACCGATGGTCGCACCTTTCATTGGGCCTTTCATCGCTCCCGGACCGCAGCCTGTGCAAATATTTAAACCACGCAACCCTAGCTCATAACCAACTTCCTTGGTGTAATCATATTCTTCACGAGAAATGGAATGCCCGCCCCAACATACCACCATGTTGGGTGTTAAAGAACGCGTTAATACGTCCGCATTACGCAAAATATGAAATACTGCATCAGTCAAACTCTCCGCTGTAGTCAGCTTGTCATGCTCAATCTCATTGCCAATGTAAACCACATCGCGCAGAACAGAAAAAACCAGCTCACCAATGCCCTTGATAATTTTTCCTTCGACAAAGGCACTGGCCGGTGCATTGTAGAGATTAAGCTTGATACCGCGTTCGGTTTGTTGAACCTTGATTTCAAATGATGCGTAACGCTCCAGCAATTTCTTACCGTCATCCATTTCATTACCGCAATTCAAAACAGCCAAAGAACAATTACGGAATAATTCATAGAGTCCGCCCTGACTACCATCAAGCAAGCGCATGACCTCTGATTTGGATAAGACATCCAGAAATTCTTCAGGCCGAATGCTGGTGTTGACTAGCTTGGCATTCACACTTAATTACAATAACTTTAAAGAGCTTAGTAATTTCCTTTATTCTTGTGAATCCAACCACTTATTGATCAATAAATAAACAGGAAAGCACAATAGAGCCATCACAAAAAAATAATGAAACACTCCTTGATTAAAGAAAAAAAACAACCCCGCTACTATCCCCACTGCAAGCTTGCCTTTACCAATATTTTCAAACATATTTATTCTCCTTAAGGCTATACAATTCTAATATAACTAAACTTAAATTAAATACCTTGATTAAAAAATCATAACCTCTTTTTGATATAGACCAGTTTGTTATAATGGAGTTATCAAAGGACGATGGTCTGCTCCAATAATTCCAAAAAAGATACATCTTTAATAGTAATGGGTGGGTTTTTGTTGTATGGCGGTGTCTATTTTGGTTTGTTCAAAATGCGGCAAGAGTGATTTTGAGCGTGTTTACAAAACGCCTCGAGAACGCTTTAGAAATTTCTGGTTGCCTGGAAAAGCTTATAATTGCACTCACTGTGGAAAACACACCTATAAACACGTTTTCCCTTTTTTATCCTGGCCAATATTGACTGCAATATTGTTAGTCGTTGGAATTGTGGTTGTAATCTAACGACGATTTAATCTTTTCGATCCCAGCCAGTAACGACTGCGTCATCAAGATTGATGCGCAAGCCGTACCGATTGCTGCCTTGATGATTATATTTCCAGACAGATTTAATTTTGGTTTTTAGTACTTTCTCGTCAATATCATCAGGATCGCCTAACGCATCTCTTAACTGCTCTGCCGTTTGTCCTTGCCAGTAATAACCATCTTCGATATCTGCGACTAAATCTTCATCGCCGTATTTTTCCATTAATGACGCGTAGCGACGTTTTTTGATAATCAGCTTAATTAAAAAAAATAAACTGCATAATAAACAAAACCCAACCACAATTGACAACCAGCCAAACACTTGACCCAACAACATCAGCGCAAGTATCGGTAGCCCAAAAGCAAGCAAAATAAATGTCCACTTGATTCCCCGCCGGACTTTGCGTCTGGACATTGTAAAACTGTTCTCTGTTAATGATCGTGGATGAATTATAAGAACTAACAGAGGTTTTGCAAACGATAGTTGAACTCCGGTTGATTGTTAACCTGAACGCCAACGTTGTGTGCTCTTGTACAACCCCAGGGTCGAAAAATAGTGTAATAACTTCACAGCCGCTGCAGTATAGAATATCATCATTCCCATTGCAGCTGCGGGTGCAATATCTCCAGCATCATCCATATTCAGCACCGCCACTGATGCCAGATTGGTATCTGGGCCGTATAAAAAGACTACGGCTGAAACGGTGGTCATCGCATTGACGAACAGATAAATACTAATATCCAGTATGGCTGGCATGCTCACTGGCACGGTTACTCTGTAGAACATTTTATATACGGGCTGTTTCAAAGACGCCGAGACATCTTCAAACTCACGATCCATTTGATTCAATGCCGTTGTCGCGGTTAAATGGCTTACGGTATAAAAATGGGTAATGGTACTGATTACCAGAATGGTCATGGTGTGATAAAGAGTATTTAACGGGTTGTCGGGACTATTAAAAAAGAAAATATAAGCCAGCCCCAGAACCAGGCCTGGTACAGCCATGGGCAACATGGCCAACAACTGAAATAGCATTCTGCCGTACGCAAAACCACGTACTTTTTCAACCACATAGGCACCGATAAAAATAATCACTGTTCCGAAAATAGCAGTTAGTGTTGCCAGTTTTAAAGAATTCCAATAAGCCGCCCAGCCACCACCATCCATCACATCAAAATTATAATTTTTCAGGCCTAAGGATAAATTATAAGGATAAAATTTAACTAAAGCTGCGTACTGGCAAACTGCGATTATGCCTAAAATAAAAATCGAAAATACAATGGCATAAACAAACATACAACGATCAAAGATCTTATCCGGTTTGGGTTCGTAACTGACTGCACGTGAAGTCAGCAAGGCCACCTGTTTTTTCTGAATTATCCGATCCACGATAAACGCCAGAGCAGCCGGTATTAAAAGTACCACGCTAACCACTGCACCCATTTCAAAGTTTTGCTGACCGATAACCTGTTTGTATATATCCGTAGCCAGCACATTGAAATCTCCACCTATCACTTTGGGTGCACCAAAATCAGTAATCGCCAGGGTAAACACCACAAATGCGGCGCTAATCACACCATAACGCGCACCTGGCAGAGTAACAGTCCAAAAAATTTTAAATTTACTGGCATTGAGTACTTTTGCCGCTTCATACAGGCGCGCATCTGAAATCGAAAATGCGGTCGTTAAGATAATTAATGCATGCGGAAGCGTAAAGAATACCTCAGAGATGACTATTCCGATCGGCCCGTAAATGTCATGACCGAACAATGCCCAGGTCATGAAACCCTGGCGACCGAAAAGATAGACTAATGCAATGCCGGGCAATAATGAGGGCACTAAAATGGGCACCATAATTACGACTTTGAAAAAACCCTTAAAGGGCATATTACTGCGCATCAGGGCATAGGCCATGGTGAATGCCAAAAATAAAGTAATTACGGTCGTTAATGATGCGATAAAAAGGCTATTAAATATTGAATTTGATAATGCCGGCGTTGAAAAATATTCAATATAATTTGATAGTCCAATAAACTCTCCATCATGATTCTTAACACTTTTAGAAAGCATGGCATACAAAGGCAACACCAGCGTGACCAAAAGATAAACACCAACCATCGCGATTAATCCGCGCATTAACCAGTCGTCACGACTTAATTGCGGTTTTAATTCTGTTTGATTATCGATTGTAATATCAGTCATGGTTTACTGAAGGTACAAACGCGGGCTGACAGCCGCACTAATACTAATCTGCTGGTTCTCTTTTAATAAATGAGAACGGTAAACCCGTTCTTCCAGGCTCATTATAAATTCCTGACCAGGCATTTGATCACTACTGAGTAACACCCTTACTAAATTACCCAGAAATTCAATCTCCAAAATTTTCGCGTCAATGACTACTTCATTATTAGATTTTGCGTTTGAAATGACGAATTCTTCCGGGCGCAGCGCCGCAGTGACCCGATCACCAATATTAAATTCAGATTGTGAATTTGGTGCAAATATCAGCTCGCCAATTTTAACCTTGCCCTGATCAACGACCTGGGCATCAAAAAAGTTCATGGTGCCAATAAAATCCGCCACGAATGCTGAACTTGGTTGTTGATATATTTCTATCGGCGTACCGATTTGCTCGACCTGACCTTCTTTTATCACCACAATACGATCTGCCATGGTTAAAGCTTCTTCCTGATCATGGGTAACCATTACTGTTGTGACACCCAGTTTGCGTTGTAACTGCTTTATTTCATGCCTTAAAAATACGCGGACTTTTGCATCCAGCGCCGAAAGCGGTTCATCTAAAAGCAATAGGCTGGGTGAAGTCGCCAAAGCACGAGCCAATGCTACACGCTGTTGCTGCCCGCCAGACAGGTTAGCTGGATAGGCATCGGCTTTTTCCGGCAACCCAACCATATCAAGCAGCTCACCGACCCGCCGGTTAATTTCATCACGTGGTACTTTTTTATTTTCCAAACCATAAGCAACATTCCTTGCCACGGTGAGATTGGGAAATAATGCATAGGATTGAAATACAATCCCGAAATCCCGCTGCGAAGGTGGCAATAATGAAATATCTTTATTGGCTTGAAAAATTCGTCCGCTTGACTGTAAGTCCAGACCCGCAATGGCACGTAATAGCGTCGTTTTTCCACAGCCAGAAGGACCCAAAAAACAGACAAACTCACCCTCATCTATTGTCAGGTCAACATTTTTTAAAGCGACAAAATCACCAAAGTACTTATTTAGTTTCTCTATTACAAGGTAGTGTTTGAGAGCATCAGACATGCGAATAATATATTAGAAAGCTGGCGATTCTGTTGAATCGCCAGCCTAAATCTAAAGGATGCTAACTTTTGGGCTCAGATTTGGAATCGTATCGACTTTGCCATTCAGCAAGAATGGCTTTACGATTTGCAGCCGCCCATTCAAAATCATTATCGATCATTTTCTCTGCAATATTGTCTGGAAAGTGTTCGACTGGTTTTGCCAAACCCGGGATACCAACCACAGCATAACCCTCGTTATACATTACATTGGCTTTTTCCGAGATTGACCAGTCAACCAATGTTTGCGCCGCTTCCATATTATCAGTTCCTTTGACAATGGCCGTGGCTTCCATATCCCAGCCAATTCCTTCTTCAGGAATAACAATATCGATAGGCGCGCCATCTGCTTTGGATTTGGCGCCGCGGAATGCAAATGAAACGCCAATTGGTACTTCACCACGTGCCGCCTGTTTGCAAGGCTTGGAGCCCGAATGAGTGTAGTGATGAATGTTCTCATGTAACGCATCCATGAATTTCCAACCTTCTTCTTCACCAAAAATCTGCAACCAGCTTGATACATCAAGAAAACCTGTGCCGGATGAGTTCGGGTTAGGCATGGCCACATGATCTTTATACTCGGGTTTGGTTAAATCCTGCCACGATGTTGGAGTAGCGAACCCGTACTTTTCCTGTTCGACGGTATTAACACATATCGCCGCTACCCAGGCATCCATTCCTGTCCAGGTTGGTGGATCAGATTTATCGACAAATTTAGGATCTAATGCTTCCACTCCCTTAGGCGCATAAGGTTCGAGCATATCTTCACCCTTCATCAGCAATAAACTGGTTGCAGCCAGCCCCCAGATGACATCGGCCTGTGGATTTTCTTTTTCCGCCAATAATTTGGCCGTGACAATGCCTGTTGAGTCCCTGACCCAGTTAATCTTGATATCGGGGTGATCTTCATTGAAACGCTCGGCATATTTTTTCAGGTCCTCTGCCTCTACAGCCGTATAGACAGTAAGTTCCGTTTCTGCACGGGCAATACTCAATATAAGCATAGCTCCGAAGCAGACAAGTGATTTGAATATTAGATTTTTCATCTTTGTCTCCTGTTGTGTTTACATTATGTTATACCCAAGGCAATGAATAGGTTTTAATATTGGTAAACGATTTCATTGCTTCTAGCACACCTTCTTTATAGCCCAGTCCGGAATCTTTAATCCCGCCAAACGGTGACATTTCGATTCTGTAACCAGGAACTTCCCAAATATTAACGGTTCCTGTTTTAAGTTCATTTATAAACCGGGTTATATAATCCAATCTGTTTGTGCATACCCCTGAAGATAAGCCGAATGCCGTTGAATTACTGACCCTTATAATATCATCGATATCTTTACAGCGTATCACAGGTATGGCCGGTCCAAAAGTTTCCTCTCTGACAAGTTCACAATCATAAGGAACATGATCAACAACCGTTGGTGGAAACACAGCCCCTTCACGGTTATTACCGTGCAATAACCTGGCACCTTTGTCGACGGCATCAATAACACGATTTTGAAACATTTTTGCTGCATCCTCGTTGATGACTGTGCCTACGTCAGTTTCAGGATCCATTGGATTACCGTATTTGAGTTTCGCTGCTTTCTTGACTAACAATGGCACTAAATCATCAGCAATCGAATTCAAACAAAGAATACGTTTGACTGCGGTACAGCGTTGACCTGAATTTTTAGTTGCGCCGGCCACAGCTAATTCAGCGGCCTTATCCAGATCTGCATCTTCCATGACGATTAAAGGTGAATTACCACCAAGCTCCAGCACCGTCCGCCTGTAACCGGCTGTATTTGCTATCAACTTACCCACCGGGACGCCGCCTGTGAAAGTAATCAGTTCAATATTCTCATTGGTTAACATCTCATTGCCGACATTTTCCGGCCATCCGGTTACAACCGAGAGCATTTGTGGCGGCAATCCCGCTTCATATAACACATCAGCCAGAACCAGTGCTGTTAATGGTGTTAATTCGGTCGGCTTGACCACCATACAGTTATTAGTGGCTATCGCGGGCGCGATTTTATGCGCCACCATATTGAGAGGATGGTTAAAGGGAGTAATGGCAGAAATAGCTCGCAACGGCTCACGTAACGTATATATTTTGCGCTGTTTGCCTTGAGGAGTGATATCACAGGAAAAGATTTCACCGTCATCAAGAATTGACAGCTGTGCCGCCAGAGAAAAAACATCATAGGCGCGGCCTACTTCATAAAGTGAATCCTTTTTAGAAATACCCAGCTCCGCTGTGATTAAGTCTGATATTTCATCCTTGCGCTCGATGAGCTTATTTGCAGTGGTAAACAAAATTTCCTGACGCTCATAGCGGCTTAAAGTCGGTTGGTATTCACCCGCAATTTGGAATGCCCGTTTAACATCTTGTGCCGACCCCGCAGGAACAGTGCCAACCACCTCGTTGTTATACGGATTTAATACTTCTATTCTTCCTTGTCCATCAACCAGTTCACCTGCTATGCGCATGGGTTCGTGTCTAACACTCATTATCTACTCCTTAAGTGCAGTTTATAGCGACATCAAAGATGTCAAAATTTCTTAAACGACGAGATCCAAGATCCAGTTCAAGTTTACGGTTAATCATAAAGGGCACGGTTTGTTCGGTAAAGCCACCGTGTGACCGCAAAGGTTCTTTCATTTTCGATAAATCATGGCGAGTTGGTGTTGTTCCCAGGGTGGTGTGGCCCTGACAAGTCACAATAATATCGCCAACTCGATCACGCGGCAGACCTAGTTCGATACATGCGCTGTCACTGTCTTTGACATAATCTATACCCGCCGTATTTTTCAGTTTCGTGATGACTTCATTAATTCGATCAGCTTCACTAATGTAAATAGTAGCGAAACCACCCAATGCGCCGTGGTGTAACACATAGGGGTCGGTGATTGGTAAAATCACACGGAAATTTCCCCTGTCAATCCATTCATCCAGCAGATCACTCAAGTAAATGGCGTTACTGTTTCCTTCAGCATCATGCTTAGCTTTCATACCGTGATCCGCGGTTAGCGCCAAAATCACTCCCCGATCATGAAGCTGCCGCCAGTAACCGTCCATCATGCCATAAAACTCATTAGCACCATCGCTGCCGGGTGCAAATTTGTGTTGAATATAATCAGTAGTCGATAAATACATTACATCGGGACCAAACTCATCGAGCAGCTTGACACCTGCAGCAAACACAAACTTGCTCAAATCACCGCTGTATACTTCCGGCAAGGGCAGGCCAACCAGATCGAGCGCATTTTCTATGCCATTTTCTCCCAAGCTTGCCTGATCAGCGCACTCGGCTGAAAAACAAATGGCACGGCCGTCGTCATATTTGAGCTCATTGCCTAAAAGCGTCCGCAACTTATCTTTAGCAGTGACTACCGCAACTTTTGCTCCGGCCTCATACAAACCCTGCATGATGGTCGGTGCCCGCAAAAATCGAGTGTGATTCATCATGACTTCTTCTTGCGTCTGGCGATCATAAAAAAAGTTACCTGAGATACCGTGTACAGACGGCGGTGCGCCTGTGATGATCGACAAGTTGTTCGGGTTGGTAAAGCTTGGAATCTGCGAATCAGCAGTAGTCACTGTGCCATTGTCAAACAACCATTCAGTAAACGGCATTTTTCCGGCCGCCATGGCACGTTCGATGTAACCTCCATTATCCGAAGCATCATAGTCGGGCTCGCTGCCATCAATACAGACCACCACCACTGGTCTGTCTGGCAGATCGTACTGTCGATTATTTACTGTGGCTGTAATAATTCCCATATTGCTCCTGTTTTCCCAAGTTTTAAGCAGCACACTGCTTAATATTGTTTATATCCAAAACCTCACGTATGGCAGCTAATACACCATGCATGTGCTCGGCATCTAGCCGACCAATGCAGCCCAGTCTGAAACTATCAGCGATAGTTAATTTACCAGGATAAATGACGTAACCGCGTTCACTTAGACCATCATAAAAGCGTTGAAAATCAAAATTAGGGTCAGCCGGTGTGCGAAAAGTCAAAATAATTGGCGCCTGGTGTTCTGGTTTTAACAATGGTTGAAAACCCATGTCGATCATACCTTGCATCAAGATATTGTAATTTTTCTGGTAGCGTGCACCACGTCCTTGTACCCCGCCTTCGGCGTCAAATTCATCCAGCGCCTGATTAAAGGCCAGCAAAACATGAGTTGGTGGGGTGAAACGCCATTGGGCATTTTTTTCCATGGTTACCCATTGATCATACAAATCCAGGCTCAACGAAACCGAATTACCTTTACATTGCTCAAGATCGGTCTGTCTGATCAGGCAAAATCCCACGCCCGGCACGCCTTCCAGACATTTATTGCTTGAAGCCGCAACAGCCGAGAATGGAACTTTTGTCGCATCCAGCTTTATAGCCCCGAATGTACTCATGGCATCGATTAATAATTTTCGATCATGCTTGGCTACGATCTGAGCAACCTGCTCAAGCGGATTTAATATTCCTGATGTGGTTTCACAGTGAACAACCACCACATGACTGATGTCGCTATTTTCTGATAATCGTAGTTCTAGGGCTTCAAGATCAACCGGTTTGTCTTCTGCTGTTTCGTTCACCAGGTACTCTCGACCATAATAGTCACAGATTTTGGTTATTCGTTTACCATAGGCACCGTTAACCAGTACCAGTAATTTTCCATTGGCCGGAACCAAGGTACCAATCATCGCTTCTACCGAAAACGTACCACTGCCCTGTAGTGGTACGCAGACAAAATCATCCTTGCCGTTGATGATTCCAATCAACCTGCGTCTGATCGATGCATTAATATCAATAAACTTGGTATCACGTGATCCATAGTCTACTAACATTGCTTGTTTTACTGTCTTCGATGTCGTTAATGGGCCTGGTGTAAATAGCCAGGGCTCTTCGGTATTCTTTTCCATCACTAGTTCTCGTGTATCCCAAGTTTTGTCGTATTTGTTGGGTAACCAGAACTAATAAATATAGTGCATTCAACTATTTATACAATCGATATTATTAATAATATAATATAGATTATGCCTATAAATAGAACTTGCTTGCACGCATTCCATATTGTCGCCACTGAAGGGAGTTATTCTCAGGCTGCTATTGCATATCATGTCTCCCAACCAACACTATCCGCGCAGGTTAAAGAGTTAGAAACTCGCTATAAAGTCAAACTATTCGAGCGTCGCGGTAGAGGTGTTGCTTTAACGACAACGGGTCAATCATTGTTAGAGATTACCGAAACACTTTACGAACTAGAGCAAAAAGCTGAAAATCTTTTACAAAGCAGACAATCAAGAACTTACGGTGTCATTAGAATCGGTGCAGATTCTCCCTTTCTGATCATTCCTTTGATGAAATCGTTTCAACAAACTTACCCAGATGTCAAATTGCGAATCGACTTTGGCAACTCCAAAGAATTGCTTGAATCGCTAAAATCACGTAAGCATGACCTAATTTTATTGCCTGACATCAAGGCTTCAAAAGATTTATTCACCTTGGATTTACAAACAGACCGCTTAATCGTCTTTGTCAACAAAGATCATGCATGGGCCAAGGCTGACAAGCACAGCATTCGTCTGGCCGATCTAACAAATGAAAAAATTGTTCTGCGTGAAAAAGGCTCAAGTACAAGAGCCAGATTTGAAACCATTTTAATGCAGCGGAAAATTGAATTAGATAACGACAACATTTCTATTATTGGTACTCGAGAAGGTGTTCGCGAAGCAGTTGCTGCCGGCTTTGGTGTTGGTATTGTTGCGATGAGCGAGTTTGGTCATGATCAACGTCTACATCCATTACAAATCTGGGATGTTAAAAGTAAGCAAATTGAGTATCTGGTTTGTCTTAGTAAACGAAAAAACGAAACTCTCGTTAGTGCCTTTTTTAACTCGCTCTGATTAAAATTATCGCAAATTCATAAAATGAGCAAAAAAGAACGCCCAGACTAGCTGGGCGTTCATTGACACAAGAGAGGAGAGGAAGTTTTTCTTTTATGGGGGCAGTATAGTTTGATATCACTGAATAGACGCTGAGCTTTGAGTGAACGCCAGCTTAATGTCAGTTCATCTACCTTCGCCGACTAATGGGTTGTAAGATTATTCGACTGTAACTGATTTAGCTAGGTTCCGAGGTTTATCAATATCCGTGCCCTTGATTATTGCGACGTGATAAGCCAATAGCTGCAACGGAATCACATAAATGATGGGGGAAATCGTATCGTCAACCGGCGCCACCTTAATGACTTCAATACCTGCCTCAGCATCC
>CBDCFC010000005.1:0-38607 GCA_965215945.1 Arenicellales bacterium
GGCAAACATCGCCTTGATGTTATTGATACGATTCCAATCTTGTTTAACATCTGTGGCACGGCCCAGTCTGTAGCGGCACAGGCCGCAATAAATTCGGCTTTAAACCTGCCGCCCAGTCAGCAATTACTTATAGCGTATGAGATGCGAATTCTTTCGGAAACCGCCCAGGAACACCTTATGCGCATCCATCTTCAATGGCCGGGGCTTATCGGAGAAACAGCCGGTAATAACCCGCAGTTACCCAAACTATGCAGACTTAAACAGGATATGAATCAGGCTTTGTTTACCACTGCTAATTCAGTTGTCGATTTACAACCGGATTATCAGGCCATTAAAGAAATCATCACTTTTTTACAAAATTCCCTGAAAAAAGAGTTGTTTCAAATGCCAGCGCGTGAATGGCTCAAGATTGGCAGCCTGGACGCACTGATTGATTGGGCACAATGCCATGATACCCTTGCATCAAAGAGCATCAGCATGATTTTGGATAACCAGTGGTCATCGGCAGGCCGCTGCACGACGGTGAGTTTGCCGGATCTGGATTTAAACCAACTGGATACAAGATTAAATGCGCACGACGCAGATGAGTTTATCATGCGGCCTGTCTGGAACGGTCAACACTGCGAGACATCTACATTCAGCCGTGAAAAATCCATGT
Organism: Arenicellales bacterium; assembly: GCA_965215945.1. GTDB lineage: Bacteria > Pseudomonadota > Gammaproteobacteria > Arenicellales > JAHEKD01 > JAHEKD01. Next base: position 659 of record CBDCFC010000005.1, read on the forward strand.
GCCCGGTCGCCGCTATGACAGACGAATTCGGCAACGGCTTACTGCCACGCTGGCTGGCAAGATTAAGTGAACTTGCCAGAATTCCCGAGTGGTTGATACTTCTGGCAAATCAGCTGCAGTCAAACAAACCAAAGCCCCTGGGCCTGATTCAATGTGCAAACGGAATCGCCAAGGTTCAAGCAGCGCGCGGCTTGCTCACTCACCGTGTTGTGCTCAAAAGAGATGCTGTTAAACGTTATCAGATTCTGGCACCGACAGAATGGAACTTTCATCCCGGGGATTAATCGCCCATACATTATTAAATATTCCAGCCAGTGAACCGGAACAGCATCATCGCATAGCCCGCTGGCTGATCGACGCTATTGATCCTTGTGTCGCTTGTGAACTATCGTATCATTGAGAAAGCTATGCACGAATTATCATTATGTGAAAGTGTCTTAAACATCCTCAAGGATGAAAGTAAAAAGCAGGGTTTTAGTGAGGTTAAGCATGTGTGGCTCGAAATCGGACAAATGGCCAGTGTTGAACGTGAAGCAATGATGTTCAGTTTTGATGTAGTGACCCGCAACTCCCTGGCGGATGGCGCAAATTTAACCATTATTGATATTCCCGGCGAGGCCTGGTGCATGTATTGTGAAAAAACTATTGCAGTCAACCAGCGTTTCGATTCCTGCCCCGAATGCGGCAGTTATCAGATACAGGTCACTGCCGGTGACGAAATGCGAATTAAAGAACTGGAGGTAATATAATGTGCGGAGTATGTGGCTGCGCAAGCGGCGAAACTGAAATTGAAGATAAACAGGCGAATATAGTCAGTCATCATGATCACCATCATGAACATTCCCATGATCATAGTCACGATCACGATACAGTCAGCACCGGGCGACTGGTGCAAATCGAACAGGATATTCAGGCTAAAAACAACGAATACGCCCGCGTCAACCGTGAAAAATTCCGGGCAAAGGGTATTCTGGCACTGAATTTGGTTTCCAGCCCGGTTCCGGCAAAACTACTGTGCTGACTCGAACTCTGAATATGTTAAAAGATGAATTTCCACTGGGCGTGATAGAAGGCGACCAACAAACCAGCAATGACGCCGAACGAATTCGACAAACGGGCATTGACGCAGTGCAGATCAACACGGGTAAAGGCTGTCACCTGGACGCGCATCAGGTCGGACACGCCATTGATCATCTGGTGCCGGAAGATGAAACAGTCTTGTTTATTGAAAATGTGGGTAATCTGGTTTGCCCGGCCACCTTCGATCTGGGCGAAGCACATAAAGTTGCCATTTTGTCTGTCACCGAAGGTGATGACAAACCACTTAAATATCCTGATATGTTTCACGCCGCTGATTTACTGCTGATAAATAAAATTGACCTTTTGCCTTATGTAGATTTCGATGTTGATCAATGCATTAACGCAGCACGCAGAATAAATGGCCGTATTCAAGTGTTGTGTGTATCGGCAATCACAGGCGAGGGTATAGATGACTGGCTGCAGTGGTTAAGACTGGAGCATCAGCAAAGATTGCTCGGCCGCACCTCAGAACCATCCAGGCAAAACAATTCGACAGTATCGTTGACATGAAAACTGAGCAATTACCATCCGTACTTGTAGTTGATGATGAGTCACGCTCGCTTGAGTCGATTCAGCGCCTGCTTGGTGACAACTTCCAGATTTTTACTGCAGAAAACACGGACGATGCTTTTAAAATTCTTCGCAACGAATGGATCCAGGTGTTGCTGTGTGATCAACGTATGCCGGGAATGACAGGTGTTGAGTTTGCCGAAAAAGTACGTCGTGATTATCCGAATATCGTTCGAATGATTATCTCAGGGTATACGGATTCTAACGATATAATTGATGCCATTAACAAGGGCGGGATTTATCAGTTCATTGCCAAGCCCTGGCACCCCGATGAACTGATTAGCAAACTCAACAATGCGGTTGAATTATTTCGTCTGCAACGCGAAAACGAGCAACTAACACTGGAGCTCAAGCTCCAACCCGATACGCTTGAAGAAGCCCTGATCGAGAAACGCCGCACATTAAAAGCCCAGTATGACTGGGACAACAGTATTGTGCGTGGCCCGGAAAGCCCGATGAATGTGGCCTGTAATTTAATTAGGCAAACGGCACCTTATGATGTCAATGTCATTTTAATTGGCGAATCGGGTACCGGAAAAGAATTATGCGCGCGTGCCCTGCATTACAACAGTCTACGCCAGAACAAGCCTTTTATTGCCGAGAACTGTGCCGCATTGCCTGATCAATATCTAGAAAGTGAATTATTCGGGCATAAACGCGGTGCATTCATGGGCGCAAATCAGGATCGCATCGGTATATTCGAGCGGGCAAATGGCGGCACGATCTTTCTTGATGAAATCAACGATACATCGCCGGCATTCCAGGTCAAATTACTGCGTGTTCTGCAGGAAAATGAAGTACGGCCGCTTGGCAGCAATCGTACACGCCCGGTTGATGTTCGAATTATTGCTTCTTCAAGCCTATCGCTGGATGAGCCCATGAAACAGGGCCAATTTCGGGATGATCTGTATTTTCGCTTATCGACTTTTAAAGTCGAGATACCTCCGCTTCGTGAGCGAACAGAGGATATTCCTTTGCTGGCCAGCACTCTTTTGCATCAGGCCATGGATCATCTTGGCAAACGGGTTAGTGGAATCAGTGAAGAAGCGCTGCAATGTTTTGCAGCTTATGAATGGCCGGGTAATGTGCGCGAGTTACAAAATGAGATTAAACGCATGCTGGTGCTGGCGCAGGAAGATTATCTCGGATCAGATTTGATTTCACCCCATATTCTGCATGCAACACCCGAAGAAGATCAGGATGACATGAAGATTTTGACTAACGCCAGTGGCAGTCTGAAAGAACGTGTTGATTCGCTGGAAGCACGCATTCTAAAGGAGACCCTGATTCGGCTGCGCTGGAATAAATCGGCTGCGGCTCAGGAACTTGGGCTTTCACGTGTGGGACTTAGAAATAAAATGGAGAGACTCGGCTTGAAAAAAAACAATAATATCGAATCTCTGGACGGCCAGGCAGCATAATGACCCTCCCAAAGCAGCAAAAAAGTCTTCAACACATGCCGGAATTAACGCCGGACGTGCAGGCGGCGTTTAAAGCAGCTAACGATCAGGCCTGGATTGAAGTGATCCAGCAAATGGACAATATATACGCTGATCTGGTGCGTTATCAAGTTGAACTGGAAGAAAAAAACGCAGAGCTTGAAAATGCACAGCGTTTCATCAAAAGTGTAATTTCTTCTATGTCAGATATCCTGATCGTCTGTGATGTCAATGGCAATATCCTGGAAGTCAATGCCGCACTTGAAGCCACCTATGCGGGTGCCAATAACCTAAAGGGCAAACCGTTGAAAAGCTTATTCGGCCCTGATCACCAGACACTGATAACTGACCTAACTGGTCGTGCCCACTTCGAAGAGCTAAGCGATTGTGAAGTCGAGCTGGTTGATGCACAAGGTGAAGCGATTCCCTTATCAATTAACTGCAACGCCCGATTCGATCATAAAAACCGCTTCTCGGGTTTTGTCATTACCGGACGCCCATTGGGTGAGTTGCGTAAAGCTTACAGCGAACTGCACATAGCTCACGAGGATCTGAAATCAGCTCAGGCGCAATTAATTCAATCCGAGAAAATGGCTTCCTTAGGACGCATGGTGGCCGGCGTAGCACACGAATTGAACAATCCGATTTCCTTTTTGTACGCTAATATGCATGCACTTTCAAAATACGAAAGACAACTGCGATCATACCTAAACGCGCTGCATGATGACGTTGGCAAATCCGTACTTGGAAGACTGCGAAAGGACTTGCAAATTGATCAAATATTAAATGACATAGATTCGCTGGTAGAAGGTTCTACCGAAGGTGCGGAACGCGTCACACAGATTGTTAAAAATCTGCGCCGCTTTGCAAATCCGCAACCTCCGGTTAATGAAAGAATCGAACTTACCAAACTGATCAAGCGAGCTTGCGCCTGGGTGTTCAAAGTTGCCCCCAAGGTTCCGGAAGTTGACATACGGCTCCCGGACTCTTTGTCGATTGTCAATAGTGAAGTACATATACATCAAATTCTGATTAATCTTATCCAAAACGCAGTGGACGCACTTGTCAATCAAAAAAAACCAATCATATCAATTTCAGCCAAGATGGAGAAAGATCAATTGCATATTATTATTCGTGATAACGGCCCTGGTATCCGGGAAGCTGATCTGGTTAAAGTATTCGATCCTTTTTTTACTACTAAAGCCGTAGGTTATGGCACTGGCCTGGGACTGTATATCAGTTACGGGCTGGCCACATCCAAATGTGGCGGGGAGTTGCGGGCGAACAATCATCCCGAGGGAGGCGCAATGTTTACATTAAGTTTGCCTTTAACCAAATCTGGCAAGACAAATTAATCGTGAACAGCCCGACTAAAATTTTGTGGCTACAGTCCGGTGGTTGCGGCGGCTGCAGTATGTCTTTGTTTAATGCCGAAACACCCGACCTGTTCCAGTGCTTAAAATTGAATCAAATTGAATTTCTATGGCATCCGTCAATTAGCGAAGCATCAAGTGATGAGTTCAACAAGCTTTTGAGTGCCATAGAAACAGGTGAAACCAATCTGGATATTTTGTGCATAGAAGGTTCGATTATGCGCGGACCTAACGGCAGCGGCCGCTTTCATATGCTGGCAGGAACATCAAGGCCAATGATGGATGTCATCCATTCCTTGAGTTCTCATGCCAGGCATACTGTCGCCATCGGCAGTTGCGCCGCCTTCGGCGGAATCACTATGGCAGGAAACAATCCAGGAGAAGCCTGTGGTTTACAGTACTCTGGAAAGAAGGCAAGTGGCTTGCTTGAACAGGATTGGCGAGATAAAACCGGTTTACCGGTCATAAATATTGCCGGCTGCCCTACTCATCCTAACTGGGTTATTGAAACCTTGATACAACTTGCCAGCGGAGAATTCGATCAACAATTGCTGGACTACTATCATCGTCCTCTTAGCTATACCAGCCAGCTGGTTCATCATGGCTGCCCTCGCAATGAATATTACGAATATAAAGCCAGCGCAGAAAATCCCTCCGATCTGGGCTGCATGATGGAACACATGGGTTGTCTGGGTACACAGGCGCATGCAGACTGCAATACCCGGTTGTGGAATGGAGACGGTTCGTGTCTGCGCGGGGGCTATGCCTGTATTAACTGTACCGCACCCGAGTTTGAGGAACCGGCCTATCGTTTTAGTGAAACACCTAAGATCGCCGGAATTCCGGTGGGATTGCCTACCGACATGCCTAAAGCATGGTTTGTGGCATTGGGGGCATTGGCAAAAGCTGCCACACCTGAGCGGCTGAAACTAAATTCTACGGCCGATCATATTAAATGTTACCCAAGCGAACCCGGCCAAGACAAATGAGCAAAACTCAAAAAAGTCGGCATATTATCGGACCAATTAACCGTGTCGAAGGAGATCTTGAAGTCAAGATTGAAGTCGAGGACAAACGAATTTCCAATGCCTGGGTTAATGCTCCTTTATTCCGCGGATTCGAACAAATTTTACACGGCAAAGATCCTCGCGATGCAATGGTATACACTCCCCGCATATGCGGTATTTGCTCAATCTCACAATCGGTCGCATCGGCACAGGCAATTGCCGAAGCGCAAGGGATTCAGCCCCTTGCAAACGGACAACTGGCGACAAATTTAATTTTAGCTACGGAAAATCTCGCTGACCATCTAACACACTTTTATCTTTTTTTTATGCCCGACTTCGCTCGCGAGCAATATTCTAACCATCACTGGTATCATGACATTGCACAGCGCTTCAAAGCCCAGACAGGTCATGTAACTAGTGAGGTTGTTCCAGCAAGAGCGGCATTTTTACATCTTACCGGTTTGCTGGCAGGAAAATGGCCTCATTCTTTAGCCATTCAGCCCGGTGGCACTTCGCGGCCGGTGCAAGCACATGAAATTGTGCGAATCCTGAACATTCTGAACGCATTTCGTTATTTTCTGGAAACGACTCTTTTTGACGATACACTGGAAAATGTTACTACGCTGGATTGCTCACAGGCATTAAGCCGTTGGCAGCACAACCATTCAAACAGTGACTTTGGCCGGTTTCTAATGTTATCTGATGCTTTATCCCTGGAAGAACTAGGACGTACTCAGGATCGGTTTCTTAGTTATGGAGTATATACCATCGAATCGAAATCGCTTTTCTGTTCGGGTATTTGGCAGGACGATGAACGACAAGCGCTTCAACCTGCTCTGATCCGCGAGGATTTAACAAACAGCTGGCTGCATAAGGGAGGAGATTCAAAACACCCCTATCAGGGTGAAACTATTCCCGATGCTGAAATGAGCGATGGTTATAGCTGGTGTAAAGCACCCAGGCTAGACGGCAAAGCGATGGAAGTGGGCGCGTTGGCACGTCAGGTTGTCAACGGCCAGCCGTTGATCGTTGACCTGATCCGACAACACGGCAGCAATGTCAAATCCAGGGTGGTTGCACGTTTGCTGGAACTGGCCCTGATCGTGCCGCAAATGCAGCGCTGGGCCAACATGATCCAGCCCGGATCACCTTTTTGTGAAACTCTGGAACTGCCTGACCAGGCCCAGGGAGCCGGTATGATCGAGGCCGCCCGCGGCAGTCTGGGACATTGGCTGTGTATTGAAAACAGCCGTATTTCAAATTATCAGATCATTGCTCCGACAACCTGGAATTTTTCGCCTCGAGATCAGCAGAATCAAACCGGCCCGCTGGAAACCGCACTGCTTGGAACCCGTCTCTCTACAGACAGTTCTACAGCCGTGGAAATACAACATATTATTCGCTCGTTTGATCCGTGCATGGTCTGCACGGTGCACTGATATCATGAAACCGGCTGCTGAAAAAATGACAATCGAACGGCTCATGCTTACTCTACAAATTCGTATTCAGGGTATTGTTCAAGGAGTGGGATTCAGGCCAACCATCTGGCGTTACGCCAAAGATCACAATATAACGGGGCAAGTAAGCAACGACGGCAACGGTGTATTGATTATTGCGCAGGGGTATCTGTCACAATGTGATTTGTTTATTAATAAAATAAAAAACTCACCACCACCGCTGGCGCGCATCGACAGGATTGAAACGAACAATGTTGTTGACCAAATCTGTTTTGAGAATTTTGAAATTGTTAACAGTCATCGCAATCGGATTGACACTGCAATCAGTCCTGATGTAGCCACTTGCCAACAATGTTTAAATGATGTAATCGATCCCTCCGGCAGGCGTTTTCGTTATCCGTTGACAAACTGCACACATTGCGGCCCGCGCTTTTCAATTATCAGGGCATTACCATATGATCGCACAAATACCAGCATGCATGAATTTGAACAATGCGCCGAGTGCAAGAGCGAATATCAATCACCCGAGGATAGACGATTTCATGCCCAACCGAACTGCTGCCCCAACTGCGGACCCGTTGTCGAGCTTGTGCGATTGGACGGCAAGCCAATATACACAGATGCTCCTGACAAGCCTGACGATGTGGAGGTCGCCAGCACCTTGCTTCGCAACGGCGAGATTCTTGCAGTCAAGGGTATCGGTGGCTTTCATTTGGCCTGTGATGCAACTGATGAACAAACTGTGGCCCGGCTGCGCAAAATAAAACAACGCCAACACAAACCATTTGCACTAATGGCGCGTGATATCAATGTGATCAAACACCATGCCATTGCTAATCAGCAACAGCTATTGCTGCTGGGAAGCATCCAGGCACCGGTTGTATTGCTGAATAAAATCGATAAACCACCAATTACACACCACCAAACCGATAACCATGATGAAATCCGGCTTGAGTATACAAGGCCGGTAGCCGATTCAGTTGCCCCGGGAATTAACCAACTGGGCTTTATGCTGCCTTATACACCATTACATCAGCTGCTGCTAAGACGCATAAATCGTCCTGTCGTTTTAACCTCAGCCAATATTTCCGGTCATTCTCAAATAATCGATAACAATCAAATCGTTGATAAATTTAAAGGCAAAGTAGATTATGCTTTATGGCATCAACGAGATATTGTTAACCGGGTCGACGACTCGGTTGTTCAGTTTAGTTCCGGCACATCAAGAACAATTCGACGCTCAAGGGGCTATGCTCCCATGTCATTGCCGCTGCCGGCGGGTTTTGAAAGGTCTGTGGACTTGACCGCATTCGGTGCCGAATTGAAAAATACATTCTGTTTTATAAAGCGTGGTCAACTGGTCTTATCTCAACATATAGGCGATCTTAAAAATTTGATTGTTCATGAAGATTATAAAACCAATATCCACCTGTACAACAAACTGTATCAACATACGCCGAAAAAATTAGTCGCCGATCTGCATCCTCAATATTTGTCCACCAAATACGCTGAGCAATGTGCACAAACATTTGACCTGCCGCTGCAGTCTGTACAACACCATCATGCTCATGTCGCCTCATGTCTGTTTGAAAATAACCGGCCACTTGAGGCAAAGCCGGTTTTAGGCATCGTGTTGGATGGCCTAGGTTACGGATGGGACGATACTCTGTGGGGAGGCGAGTTTCTATTAGCAGATTATGTCAGTGTGAAACGGCTGGCCACGTTTAAGCCAGTCCATATGATCGGCGGATCACAGGCTTCACTTGAGCCCTGGCGTAACTGTTATGCCCATTTAAACGCAGGAATGGGATGGGCCGAAGTTGAAAGTAAATTCAAAGGGCTTGAGCTTATTGCTTATCTCAAACAAAAACCGATAAAAACATTGGACGCCATGGTTAAACAAAGTATTAACTCTCCGCTGACATCTTCGTGCGGCCGATTGTTTGATGCGGTCAGCGCAGCAGTAGGTGTTTGTCGTGAAAACAACTCTTATGAGGGCCAGGCTGCTATGGAGCTGGAATCCCTGATCGATAAAAACGCCCTATTCAAAGAGGATGATTCCCTGGCTTATTCTTTTTCGGTTGTCGGACTCACATCATCACTCGCTTATATCGAGCCGGTTTTAATGTGGAAAGCTTTGTTGAACGACATGACCCTAAAAATACCGGTACCGATTATGGCTGCACGATTTCACAAGGGACTGGCAAATACCCTAGTGTTGATGGCTTTAAGGCTCTGCGAAAAGCATGACATCGAAACCGTAGCCTTGTCAGGAGGTGTATTTCAAAACAGCACTCTGCTCGAACTGGTGATAACCGGCTTGGAAACAAACAAACTCAAGGTACTGACACATTCTCAAATACCCGCTAACGACGGCGGAATTGCAGTGGGCCAGGCTGTTATCGGTGCCGCAAATTCAATCTTACAAGATGGGAGGCAATCATGTGCTTAGGCATCCCCGGCCAAATAATTGAAATTAAAGACCATGGTAGAAAAACGGCAATCGTTGATGTTTCCGGTGTAAAAAGACCGGTTAATATTGCCTGTGTAATCGACGATGAACACGATATTGATTCATGTGTCGGTGATTGGGTTTTAGTCCATGTCGGCTTCGCAATGAGCCGAATAGACGAGCAAGAGGCCCAAAAAACACTGGATATTCTGGTTGAACTGGGTGAGGCACAGGAGGAGTTGGCGGCAATGAGGGAATCAAATTTTTCGTAAATAAAGGCAGGAACTATGAGCGACACATCCAAACAATTACGCGAGTTATATCCGTTCTTGCATGGCGATGCAAAAGACCCTGCACAAGAAACCCGGGCATTGCTTGAATCGGTTAAGCAGAAGTCGCAACACTCAGTAGATGTTAAACAGAGTTTTTTCGAAAATAATGCACACACCCTGGTTGATATGGCTGGCGCTATTGCGAAAACCTATCTGAATAATGGCCGGATTCTAACCATGGGTAACGGCGGTTCCAGTTGTGATGCATCACATTTTGCTGTTGAGTTTCAACACCCTGTTACAGCCGGGCGCCCGGCTTTACCTGCAATTAATCTAGTGATGGACACGGCCATGATAAGCGCTGTTTCGAACGATATAGGCACAAAACACGTGTTTGTCAGGCAACTGGAAGCTCATGGCAAACCCAACGACACCTTGGTTGGTTTTTCGACCAGTGGCAATTCTGACAATCTGATTGCCGCCTATGAAAAGGCCCGCCAAATAGGAATATGCACTATAGGGTTAGCCGGTGGAGACGGCGGAGAAATGTTCTCCAGTGGTTTGCTTGATTATTGTGTAGTGGTAAAAACCGATTCCATTCATCGGGTTCAGGAAACCCATGTGGCCACCTATCATATTTTGTGGGATCTGGTGCACACTATATTGTCTGATTGCAGGGGAAAACTTGCCGACGATATAAAGGCGAAAAAAGCATGAAATACGTAGATGAATTCCGGGCCCCTGAAAAGGCGAACTTTTTGAAAACTGAAATTGGTACGCTGATAGCAAAACTCGAAATAAAGCCTGCCCGGCCATTACAGTTGATGGAGTTTTGCGGTGGACATACACATACCATTTTTCGTTATGGTATTGAACAAATGCTGCCGGATGAAATTGAGCTGGTCCACGGACCCGGTTGCCCGGTTTGCGTATTACCTATGGGCAGGGTAGACGACTGCGTTGCTTTGGCTGAACGTCCGAATGTGATCTTCACTACATTTGGCGACGCAATGCGAGTACCGGGGTCAAAAAAATCACTGCTCCAGGCTAAAGCAGATGGAGCCGACGTTCGCATGGTTTATTCGCCGTTGGATGCTCTGGAGCTAGCTCGAAAAAATCCAGATCGTGAGGTTGTTTTTTTTGCGCTTGGGTTTGAAACCACTATGCCGAGTACTGCTTTAACGGTATTACAAGCTGAGCAGGAGAATATCAATAACTTTTCACTGTTCTGCAATCACATAACCACTGTTCCAACCATTAAGGCTATTCTCGATTCTCCGGACATGCGAATTGACGGCTTTCTTGCCCCCGGCCATGTCAGTATGGTGGTGGGTGAACAACCATTTCATTTTGTTGCAGAAACCTATAAAAAGCCCATCGTTATCAGCGGATTTGAACCGCTGGATATTCTTCAATCAATCTGGATGTTGCTGGTGCAACTAACCGAACAACGACATGATGTTGAAAATCAGTATGTCAGGATTGTTCCAAAACAAGGCAATAAACCCGCTATGGAGGCATTGACAAAGGTGTTTGAATTACGCGAATTCTTTGAATGGCGAGGGCTCGGTTCCATTGATCATTCGGGTGTCCGGATACGGGATGAGTTTGCCAGTTATGATGCCGAGCGGAAGTTTTCCATGCCGAATTTGAAAATTGCAGACCCTAAATCCTGCCAATGCGGAGAAGTACTCAAGGGCGTTATAAGGCCCTGGGAATGTAAAGTATTTGGAACGCAGTGCAATCCTGAAACTCCGATGGGTGCATTAATGGTTTCAACGGAAGGCGCCTGTGCCGCCTATTATAATTTTGGCCATCTCGACGAATTGCTTAGCAAACGCAATATTTCATCTTCGTCATGAGTAATCGAGAAGCAAACACTATTCGAAAACGCAGCGGCACCGTGCATGCAAAAACGGTAAACATGTCCCATGGCAGCGGCGGCAAAGTCATGCGCGACCTGATTGATGATGTTTTCAGAGCTACTTTTGACAACGATGAATTAAACAAGCTGGATGACCAGGCGCGCTTCAAAATCGACGATCTGGCCGCACAGGGTAACAGACTGGCAATGACAACCGATTCATATGTGGTTGATCCGCTGTTTTTTCCGGGTGGCGACATAGGCAAGCTTGCGGTTAACGGCACGATTAATGACCTGGCTGTCGGTGGTGCCTTACCCCGCTATTTAAGCTGTGCAGTCATTCTGGAAGAAGGTCTGCCGATCAAACAATTACGCATTATCGCACATTCGATGAAACAAGCTGCCGAAGATGCAGACGTGCAAATAGTCACCGGGGATACTAAAGTTGTACCGGCCGGGGCGGCAGACAAATTGTTTATTAACACCTGTGGAATTGGTGTGATTCCACAAAACGTAGATCTCAGTGTCAATCGCATCCAAAGTGGTGATGTGATTTTGGTCAATGGTTTCATTGGTGATCATGGTGCTGCAATTGTTGACGCCCGTGGCGATATGATGCTTGAAAATACTATTCAAACTGACTGCCAGGCATTAAATTCACTGGCTGTAAAAATGTTAGAGACCTGCCCGGAAATTCACTGCATGAGGGATGCGACCCGCGGCGGCATTGCCACGGTGCTAAATGAGTTTGCCGTTGAAAGTAACAGCTGCATACGGGTTGATGAGCGGTCCATTCCCATACGTGAAGAGGTGCGCGGCATGTGTGAAATACTCGGCCTGGATCCGCTTTATCTTGCCAACGAAGGGAAATTGCTTGCCGCTGTACCGGCACAACAGGCAGACAAATTATTAAATACAATGCAAAATCACCCTGCTGGTAAAAATAGTTCCATCGTAGCGCGTGTTTCAGAAAAACCCGAATCAACGGTTATTTTGTCAACCTTATTTGGCGGTGAGCGCATTGTGGATATGCTGGTCGGGGAGCAATTACCAAGAATATGTTAATCCGGGAACAACCAACGACTATGCTAACAGCCGACTGTCCGGATAAGCTTCCGGGCCGGAGTAACACAACATAATGTTAAGCTTGCTACTACTCGGATTTCTGCTTGGCATGCGTCATGCACTCGAGGCCGATCACCTTGCAGCAGTGACATCATTAGCCATACAAACTGACTCCTTCCGGCAGGCTGCCAAACACGGTGCCATCTGGGGTATCGGACATACCCTCGCTCTTTTGGTATTTTGCACAATTTCCCTTTCACTGGACAGTCTGATAAATCAACGTTTTTCCAGCATGCTGGAGTCGATAGTGGGTTTAATGCTGATCGCTCTGGGCTGTGATGTCATATACAAGTTAATCAAAAACAAAATTCACTTTCATTTTCATCAACATGAAAGCAACCATCCTCACTTTCACGCACACTCGCATGGCAATGAAATGATGAGCAATCACAGTTCATCACCGCACAATCATCAGCATAACCATCATTTCCCCTATCGAACCTTAATGGTAGGCCTGATGCACGGTATGGCCGGTTCCGCAGCATTGATATTATTAACCTTAAAAATGCCAATTACACCAGCCATAGGGTTTCTTTACATTTTGTTGTTTGGACTTGGGTCAATCATAGGGATGACCGTACTGTCGGTAATTATTGTTGTTCCGCTGCTTAAATCTGCCAAGCGTCTAACCTGGATCTATAACGCCATGCACGTCATGGCAGGTACAATAACAATTGTACTAGGTTTATCTATTTTATTTAATCACTTATCGTTTTTATAAGCAGTTGTTGAAACAGCAATCCAATTTTAAAATTCATCATTATATTGTTAGCCGAATTTTTATAGAGATTTCGTGTGTAAGTTATCAAGTCTGCCTGCAAATAGATTTCTATCCAGAACAACCTCCAACGTTTACTACTGGACTTGTTCAGAAGTTCCTTAGTTTCTATTTTCGCGCAGTGCTGTCCCATTAACTTTATTTCGTCATGCCGGACTCGATCCGGCATCCAGAAAACCCTTTAAAATGCTGGATTCCGGATACCGCCTTTGGCGGTTCCGGAATGACCCCAGAGGGTTCTGTGATTCATGTCTTATTCTGATATTTCCTTGTTTATCCGTTGATTTACAGGGATTTGCACTTGAATTTCATGACCTTAACGGATCAGCAATGATTTTCGCGAATCAAGTAATAACTCCAGTTCTGGAATTCATCACTGTGTTGATAACCAAATTTTTTGTATAGACCTTGTGCGGTAAAATTATCTTGTGCAGTTTGCAAATCTATTCGGCTCGCCCCGATCTCGTTAGCCTCTTGACGGGCTTGATCCAGCAAAGCATACCCTACCCCTGTTTTTCTGACACTTTGATCGACGAATAAATCATAAAGGACTAAAATTTTAATCATCTCCACTGAACAAAACGAAGGATAAAGCTGGGTAAAACCTTTGGGCTCATCGTTAATAAGGGCCAAAAATATAGTGGACTCATTATTGGCCAAGCGATCATAAATAAACTCTCTGGCCAACTCCAAATCCCCAGGCTGCTCATAAAACTTTCGATAAGCGTTGAATAATGGCAACACCGATTCAACATCATTAGCTGTAGCTCGAATGATTTTCATACTATGCTGTTTTTTGTCCTCTGAAATGATGTGGACAATGTTCACCTGTTTGCAAAACTTTGATCATTGCAGTCCAGGTATCTATATTTGCTTGTAACAAATCCACACCTATTGTTTGTTCAAATTCCTCTCGTCTTGGCCCGGTTAACTCGGCTAGCTCTTGCTTGGCTTGTTCGAAATACCAAGGATTACGATTGAGCAACTCCACATTAACAAAACCTGCTTTTTCTAATGCCTGTTGGTAACGATCAGGCGATGTCATTGCAAATTCAAGACCTTCTGCTTCTACGTAAGCGTTCATCTCGGTGGAAGGTTCATTGTCATGAGAAATCAGCCAATCCGAAGCCACAAACCATCCACCTGGTTTTAAAATTCGATAAGCCTCTTGGGCCAATGATTCCTTATCGGCTATATGAATTATCGAATCTTTGCTAAAAACAATATCAAACTCAGCATCAGCAAAAGGAAACGGACCAGGTGTGACTTTTTTGATCTCAACTCGATCTGAAAATCCTGCATCGTTAACGTGCTTTCGTGCTGTTTGACAAACTGGTTCTTCAACATCGATACCAATAACTTGAGCTGCGTGATAATCGCGGGCCAACGACAATGTTATGCCACCAGCCCCACAGCCGATGTCTAAAACTTTTTTTTCTTTTAGATCGACACCTGTTAATAACCTGGCAACTTCTTCAGGGCCGCCAGGAGATAAATAACCTTCGCCCCAGATTAGTTCCAGAAAATTAATACTCTGTTGGTCGTATAAGTCTTCGCCGTGTGACATAACGTATATAAAGTGATTTATAAATTTAAAGTTTCTAGAGTCACCAATTAGTGAACGATTTCCGAATTCTTAAATGAAACAGTATAGTTCCTGGTCGATTAATTAATGCACGACACCTGAATTTTCATCGTCTTCGGTACTATCCGTTGGCTCTTCTATTTTGCCCAAACTGATCAGCTTTTCATCTTCACCGAGATTAATCAATCGAACGCCTTGAGTATTCCGACCGATTACGGAAATTTCTTTCACGCGAGTTCGAATCAAAACACCACCGTCAGTGATCAGCATCACCTCATCATCCTCAGCAACCAACTCAGCACCGACAATTTTTCCGTTACGTTCACTGGCCTGGATAGAGATAACACCTTTGCCACCGCGGCCCTTGGTTGGATATTCGGTTAAGGCAGTGCGTTTACCGTAACCGTTTTCCGAACTGGTCAATACAGCAATTGCTTGTTCATCAACATCACCTGGAACTGTAATTAAACTTATTGCTTGATCTTCTTTACCAAGATTAATGCCTTTAACGCCTCTGGCTGTACGTCCCATAGCACGTACTTTTTCCTCACTAAATCGAACTGACTTTCCCTGCATCGCTAAACATCATGATGTCATAATTGCCATCAGTAATACTAACGCCGATCAACTGGTCGTCTTCCAACAAATCAATGGCACGAATTCCGCTGGCACGTGGTCTTGAAAAATCTGTCAGTCGACATTTCTTGACAGTTCCGTTTTGTGTGGCCATGACAATAAAATGATCAGCGTCATAGTCTCGAATAGGCAACACAGCCGTGATTTTTTCGTTTTCCTCAAGGGGTAATAGATTCACCAAAGGCTTGCCTCGCGCAGCCCTGCCGGCCTGCGGCATTTGAAAGACCCGCAGCCAATAGACCTGACCACGGTCCGAAAAACACAATACTGTATCGTGGGTGCTGGCAACAAACATGTGGCTGACAAAATCTTCATCTTTGGTTTTAGTCGCGGTTTTACCGCGCCCGCCTCGACGCTGTGCCCGATAATCTGTAATCGGCTGGGATTTGGCGTAGCCGGAATGGGAAATAGTCACTACCACGTCTTCCTCTACGATTAAATCTTCATCATTTAGATCAATCGCCGATTCTTCAATTTCGGTTCGACGCTGATCACCAAACTTGTCTTTGATTTCTACCAATTCACCGCGAATGACCTGCATTAAACGCTCGCTACGAGTCAAGATGTCCATCAAGTCTTCGATCCGGTTTAATAAATCTTTGTATTCCTTATGAATTTTTTCTTGTTCAAGACCGGTTAATCGATGTAATCGAAGCTCCAAAATCGCCTGTGCCTGTGTCTCGGACAAACGATAACCCTTCTTAGATAAACCAAACTCTTTAGCCAGACCCTCAGGCCGGGAGGAATCAGCGCCAGTTCGTTCCAACATGGGCAACACAACGCCTGGTTGCCAATATTCATCAAGCAATTTAACTTTAGCCTCAGCAGCATTGGGAGACTTTTTAATTAACGCAATAACCTCGTCTATATTGCTTAATGCAACAGCCAGACCTTCGAGGATATGAGCGCGTTCACGTGCTTTCCTGATTTCAAATATAGTTCTTCTGGTAACAATTTCACGACGGTGCCTGATAAACTCTTCCAACAACTCTTTAAGGTTAAACACCTTTGGCTGGTTATTGATAAGCGCAACAATATTGATACCAAATACGGACTGCATCTGGGTATTCCGATAAAGATGATTGAGCACAACTTCTGCAACCTCACCACGCTTTAGCTCAATCACCATGCGCATGCCTTGCTTATCTGATTCATCACGTAACCCGGAGATACCTTCCAGTTTTTTATTTTTCACCAGTTCAGCAATTTTTTCTAGCAGGCGTGCTTTGTTGACCTGATAAGGAAGTTCGCTAACGATTATACTCTGACGCGAAGTCTTTTCATCAGTTTCGATTTCAGCACGGGCCCGGACATATATTTTCCCGCGACCTGTGCGGTAAGCATCAAGAATACCTTTGCGACCGTTAATAATTCCGGAAGTAGGGAAATCCGGCCCGGGTATGTATTCCATCAATCCATCAGTGCTGATATTTTCGTCATCAATTAATGCGATACAGCCACTGATTACCTCAGACAGGTTATGCGGTGGCACATTGGTTGCCATACCCACTGCGATGCCCGTTGAGCCATTAACTAATAAATTTGGGACTCGAGTAGGCAATATTAAAGGCTGGAATTCTGTCTCGTCATAATTAGGGCCAAAATCAACAGTCTCCTTGTCAATATCTGCTAACAACTCGTGGGCGATTCGCGACAAGCGAATCTCAGTATAACGCATGGCAGCAGGTGAATCACCGTCGACGGAGCCAAAGTTCCCCTGCCCGTCAATCAACGGATAACGCATAGAGAAATCCTGGGCCATGCGCACAATTGCATCATAAACTGCAGTGTCACCATGTGGATGATATTTACCAATAACATCACCGACAATTCTGGCTGATTTTTTGTATGCTTTATTCCAGTCGTTACCAAGTTCCGACATCGCATAAAGCACACGACGGTGTACCGGCTTGAGCCCGTCTCTGACGTCGGGTAAAGCACGCCCGACAATGACGCTCATTGCGTAATCAAGATACGATTGACGCATTTCTTGTTCGAGATCAGCGTGTAGTGTTTCTTTTGCGATTGGATCCATGCAGTGTTAGTAGTATGTTGTTTTTTATGAGATAAGGTTAGAATGGGCTGTTGTTATTGATGGATTTGGCTACCCCAAAATAACGAATCAGCTCATGTTTTTTATGATCTTATATAGCCTTTCAAAGTGATATATGTGTTCGATAAAACTGATGGAAATTATATCATGCTAGAGTGGAAAAAGCCTGCTCGTTTTTACATTGCCATGAATATTTTTAGTGTTAAATTAATTTATAAATAACAATAGTTTAATAATATTTATTAATGTTATTTATCACATAAAATTTGAAACGTTTTTTAGACCATAAATAGAGAAGGAAAAAAGTTAAAAAAACCAATGAAAAATTCAACAGATATAGAGCTAATCCTTCCTAAATGGATTATACCAGTCGACGGTAAAAAAACGGTCTTAAGCGATAATTGCATGATAAAAAATGGGCAAACCATCGACAAGATTCTTCCAATTGAAAAAGCACTGGCACAGTATCCTAATGCAAAAAAACTTGAATTAAACCAACATGTATTATTGCCAGGTTTTATTAATTGTCATACTCATGCAGCAATGACATTACTGCGGGGAGTTGCAGATGATATTGCTCTAAAACCATGGCTTGAAGATCATATTTGGCCACTTGAGGCTGAGTTTGTAAATGCTGATTTCGTAAAAATTGGAACTAGGCTCGCGATTGCAGAAATGATCCAGAGTGGCACAACCTGTTTTAACGACATGTACTTCTTCCCAGATATTGTGGCATCGGTAGCAGAGTCTTTTGGCATTCGAGCAATCGTTGGACTAATCATGCTCGACTTTCCTACAATCTGGGCTAGTGGACCTGAAGAATATATTACCAAGGGCTTACGTCTGGCTGACGAACTGAAATATTCAACTTTAATTAGTCCAAGCTTTGCGCCCCATGCACCTTACACTGTCTCTGACCAACCGTTGGAGCGGATACGTGTATTGGCTGATGAGTTAGATTTACCGGTCCATATGCATATTCACGAAATACTTGCCGAAACCGAACAATCCATTGATCAATTCGGAGTACGTCCTTTGGAACGTCTAAGTGACCTAGGTCTGCTTTCACCGCGAATGATCGCAGTTCACATGACCCACTTGTTGAGCGAAGAAATTCAGAGTTTGGCGGAACTAGGCGTCAATATTGTTCATTGTCCCGAAGCAAACTTAAAACTTGGCAGTGGTATCTACCCGCTCAAACAATGTCATGATGCAGGAATTAATATCGCATTAGGTACTGATGGAGCTGCCAGTAACAACGATTTAAATATGTTGGGAGAAATGCGTAGTGCTGCCCTGCTAGCCAAAGGATCGTCATTAGATGCAGAAACTGCAGATGCCTGGCAAGTTCTGGAAATGGCCACTATAAATGCGGCTAAAGCTTTAAATATTGATGATGTCTGTGGTTCCTTGGAAGCAGGCAAAAGTGCCGACATGATTGCAATTGATTTATCAGCGTTACACTGCCAGCCTGTTTATAACCCACTCTCACAAATGATTTATTCTGCTTCACGTTCTGATATCAGCCATAGTTGGGTAGAAGGAAAATTGTTAATGGAAAATGGGCAATTAACTCATATCGATACAGATCAATTACTTGAACAAGTACATAAGATTGGCCAGAATATTGCTAAAGGAACCTCTGATTAAGTCGCTAATGAACCACAACGCTGACCAAGCCGAATTAGATAAATTCAACCAACTTGCATCGAGGTGGTGGGACCCGCAAGGTGAGTTCAAGCCGCTACACCGAATGAATCCTTTACGATTGCACTATATAAATTCACGTGCCCCATTAAATCAGAAAACTGTTGTTGATGTCGGTTGTGGCGGCGGATTACTGGCAGAAGGCATGGCACAAGTTGGCGGCGAAGTATGCGGCATAGATTTAGCCAGTGAAGCGCTTGAGGTCGCAAAACTACATTTACTAGAGAGTGAGTATGAAATCGATTACCAAGAAACTTCTGTGGAAGATCTGGCTGCTCAACGCCCTGGTGAATTTGACATAGTCACTTGCCTGGAAATGCTCGAACATGTCCCCAATCCCACTTCAGTTATTTCAGCCTGTGCAGAGTTGTTAAAACCCGGCGGAAATATTTTTTTCTCGACTATCAATCGCACGACCAAATCATATCTTATGGCGATTCTCGGTGCCGAATATGTACTTAAACTTTTACCTAAAGGAACACATGATCATAAAAAATTCATCCGACCTTCTGAACTCGACAAATGGGCGCGACAATCGGGTTTGATGTTGAAACACGCTACTGGGATGCATTATAACCCTGTGACTGAACAATTCTGGTTAGCGCCTGATCTCGATGTTAACTATATCAGTTGGTTTACAAAAGTTTCATGAGCAACAACTTCCAGGGAGTTTTTTTTGATCTGGACGGTACTCTAATCGATACGGCGCCCGATATGGGTTTGGCGCTAAATCTGTTATTAGAAAACTACCAATACAAGCCCTTACAGATGGCGACAATCCGACCACATGTTTCACATGGTAGCGCGGCATTAGTGAAATTAGGATTTGGAATAAGTGAATTAGATTCTCGCTTTGAAATGCTAAAGCAAGAGTTTCTTGAGCTTTATGAAAAACACGTTGCAATTGATTCGAAATTATTTATAGGCATGGAAAACATACTGGCTTCACTTGATGCAGTGAAGATCCCCTGGGGTATTGTTACTAACAAACCCGGCTACTTAACAGACCAACTACTGTCCAAACTGGATCTAAACCATAGAGCAGCTAGTGTAATCAGCGGCGATACATTAAAAGTCAGAAAGCCTCACCCTGAACCGTTATATAGAGCTTGTGAGATTGCATCATGCTCTCCAAGTCGATGCCTTTACGTCGGTGATGCAAAGCGTGATATTGAGGCTGCAAAAGCCGCTGGAATGAAATCATGCGCAGCGTTATACGGCTATTATACTGATGATGAAAACCCTACAACTTGGAACGCAGACTATTATATTGATTCCGCCATTGAACTAGAACAATACATCAATCTGTCTTCTCAAAAGCAGACAGCCACACAATGAACCTATTTGACCTTGGAGTGGATCTCCCGGCTGATCTGGATTTAGATGATAAAACTTATTTAATCACGGGTGCTGCTAATGGCATTGGACGCGCACTTTCACTTGCTCTCTCCAGGTTAAAAGCGACGGTTGTTTTGCTGGACAAAAACGACACTGAATTGAATAGCATTTACGATGAGATTAATAAAAACGCAACAGGAGAAGCAGTTATTGTTCACCAGGATTTAACCCAATTAAATCAAAACCATTGTGATGCGCTTGTCACTCAAATTCAGCAGGCGCTCGGCAAGCTTAACGGATTGGTGCATTGCGCGGCTGAGACTGGCCATCTGGCACCAATAGAACACTATGCGGTAGATGACTGGTCAAAAATAATTCAAGCCAATCTGCACTCACCTTTTTTACTAACCCGTTCATTGATACCGATATTCTCGGATCAAGATCATAACAACATTATTTTTACACTTTCAGATCAAGCAAAAAAGTCAAACGCGTTCTGGGGAGCTTACGCCGTAGCACAACAAGGGCTTAAAGCCTTAGTGGAAACATGGTCTGAGGAAACAGAAAACAGTAACACGAGCTTAATTATGCTTGATCCAGGCAAAGTGAATACTAAATTTCTCCTGCAACTCTACCCTGGCCTCAATGCAAATCAGTACCCGAGTGCTGATCTTGTCGCTCGCGCGTATATTTACCTGTTAGCCAATAGTGAAGAAAAAAGCCTGCACGGAAAATTCCTACGGGTTAGAAACATGCAATTGGAATTAGCCTATTAAATCACTAGTTAAGCCAAATTATCCTGCTACATTAAGCTGACTTAAAATACGTTCAGCAGGCACATAGCCAGGAATAATTGTGCCGTTATCCAGCACTATATTAGGGGTACCTCTGACACCGCCATCTATACCAATTTTAAAATGTTCGGCAACCGGATTATCACACTCCTTGGCTTCAATTTCCTTGCCAGCTTTAGCGTCGGTCAGAGCCTGCACCTGGTCGTCAGCACAATAAGCGGAAACGGCTTTGTCATAACTCTCGGAATTCAAACCGGCTCGCGGCCAAAGTAAATACCGAATTTTTATACCCGCATCAACGAGCTTGGGAATTGTATCAAAATGAAGCTTGCGGCAATATCCACAATCAATGTCGGTAAATACAGTAATAAAATGTTCTGCGTCTTTAGGTCCCATGAGAATCATTTTAGACTCTGTTAACGAAGATAAGCTCTCACTCATCTTTCCAGCTTTATATTCAGATAACAAACTTACCTGCCTGGTTGTATCAAAGGCCTCACCTACTAATAAATGTTCACCGGTTTCATAGGCGAAAATCGTTTGCGAACCCAGATCAACTAGATAAACACCCGGCATTGCCGATTCGGCAATACTCTGGATTTTCATGCTTTGTGGAATAACTCCAGCAAGTTTTTCAGTAATTCTATCAGCATCCGCCATAGCTGAAAGTGAAAACAAGCTCGCGCTTAATAACAACAATTGCAATAATTTCATTTAAACCTCATCATTTAGAAGCAAGCAAAACACGCTTCTGATGTACTTATTTAATCGATTTTTACTGTGTTATTAGTACCGACATACCCGTAAAAGTTCACCGGGCAACACTCAAAACCCAACCTTAGGAGTAATTTTACTCGTTTTTTGGCAAAACCACCACTCAACCGCAATCGTCAATGAGTAATAAAGTAATCCGATTTTGCCTATGCTAAAATCGCGCTCATGAAAATAATAACTCTATTCAGCGGGATTATTTCCATTTTAGCATGTGGTTTGGCCTGGGCTGATATCTATGTTTACAAACACCGTGACGGCACTATTTTGATTACGGAATACCCGCAAACAGCGAATTTCAGCTACACACTCATGGAAGTGAAACGTACTGCAAATCGAACAAACAGAGCACCTAAAGTCAACGTTTACACGACCAAGCGCTCCAAGCCTCAAAAAAGAACCATTAACTCACCTTATGATTCGACAATTAAGGCCATTGCCCACCAACATGGAGTCGACGACAAATTGATCAAGGCCATGGTGCAAGTTGAATCAGCATTTAAGCCCAGTGCAGTTTCACCTAAAGGTGCACGTGGATTAATGCAACTCATGCCTGGAACTGCCAGGCGTTATGGTGTCGATAACAGTTTTGACCCAATCGAAAATTTGTTGGGCGGCGTTAAGTATTTTAAAGATTTGCTTGAATTATTTAATAATAATTTAACACTGGCTTTGGCCGCCTATAATGCGGGTGAAGGTGCCGTGCAAAAATACAAAGGCATACCACCTTACAAAGAAACTCGGCTATATGTACAAAAAGTGATTCACTATCACCGCTTGTATTCACTAGCCAATACCTAAACTATTCAACCCAATCTAATCAGGAGATATAACTATGTCAGTAGCTCGCGTAACCGAAATTATTGCTTCCGGTAACAGCTATGAAGAAGCAGTAGCAAACGGTGTAGACCGTGCAGAAAAAACATTGAAGAATGTTAAAAGTGCATGGATATGCGACCATTCAGTGAGCATCAAAAATCAAAAAATTGATGAACATCGCGTTCGTTTGAAAGTCACTTTCGTATTAGATGACTAATCCAAAGGTTGCAAACGATTAACATTGATTTTGTAACCGGTTAACAATACGAATCCATTTTTGTCGGGGCCGGCAATACTCGAAACGTCTTTACCCCGCCCCGGCAAACTCTCAAATAGCATCAGCAATTTCCATTTTTGCTCTTTTCCATGCCACAGAGACGCAACGCTGGTTTGATCAGGATACTTCATAATTGGCGCCAATATACTCTGATCCGATAACACTAACATTTCATAAACACTGCCTGCATAATTACCATGATTGTTCGCATTAAAAACTTCTGCTAAGTGATCACCGTTGTAGTCGGTAGTTAAAACACCTCCATAATCAGGTTCATCTTCACCCCAATAAATTTTGTTCTTTGTAAACGCAACGGCGGTAGCCTGAGAATCTAACTTTTTCTGCCAATTTGTACCGCCGTCAGTTGAAATAAATCCACCTCTGTTTTTTCTTGTGTCGCCAGTTGTAATCCAGAGATTTTGATTATAGGGATTGACAGCCACTCGATGAATATGCGCATCTGAGTCCAAGGGTGCCTGGAAAATAATCATCCACTCGCCCGTAGCGCTATCTCTTTTCCAAACGTTTTTAGAAACACCCGGTTTTTTAGGACCATATTCGCCAATATACAAACTACCTGTATTATCCGAGCTTATCGACAACCATAAAGCACAACCTCCGTCGATAGTTTTTATTTGCTTAAAACTGCTTCCCTTATCTATTGATTCATAAATATGACATGGCGCTTTTTCACTCCAATGATTGTTATCTGTGCTAATGATAAATGAATTATTGACAGTGATATGAAAACCAAGAATGGCGGCATCAAATGTATAGAGCAAATTTAGCTCGTCAGTTTCAGTATTAATACTATAAAGCTTGTTGCCCTTGACACCGTAGGCTTGGCCTTTATTATCGATTACGAAGCGTTGTAGCCGATAGTCAACTGGTTGAATTGCGGCCGAGAATATTTGCTCAGCAACTGGAAGATGTGGCTGTTTTGGCCTTTGATGACAGGTCGATAGACCTACCAAAAGAACCAGTAATACAATTTTAATTTTTTTACTTATACTGCAAGCCCGGATATTTTATGAATGAATGGAATTCAGGTACAGTTTGTTTAGCTTTCGCCTTAGCTTAATCATCCGATAATCCTTTACAGCTAATATATCCAGAATAATATACCGACAATGGAATATCCGGGCTAGATCCTTCAAGCTTGTTCCTGCGCACTTACAACAGCAAGTGCCGATACATTAACCAGACCTCTGACCGATATTGAGTTGGTGACTACATGAGCCGGTCTGGCTGCCCCAAGCAGCAATGGGCCTATAGCGATACCATCACTCAAGGTTTTGATCAAATTGGTGGCAATATGCGCAGCGTCGATATTTGGCATGATTAATACATTTGCTTTGCCAGACAACCGGGTTTCCTTCATGAACCGTGACCGCATCAATGGATTCAACGCACTGTGGGCATGCATTTCTCCCTCAAATTCAAAATTAGGTTGTTTTTGTTCCAGAATCCGCACTGCTTCACGCATCTTGATTGCTGACAAATCAGTATGGCTGCCAAACGAGGAATGTGAAACAAAGGCTACTTTGGGCTCCAGGGCGAAATCTCGCACCTGGTCGGCCACCAGAATAGCAAGTTCAGCCAATTCTTCGGCTGTTGGGTCAGCGGTAACATTGGTGTCACAAATGAATATAGTACCGCTTGGTAAAATTAAGCAGGAGGTTGCCGAGAAATCTTTGGCTCCAGATCTCAGACCGATAATCTCACGAATGTGCTTCAAGTGATCGGTAAACGGACCAATTGAACCGCAAATCATGGCATCGGCATCTCCATGGCGCACCAACATACCAGCAACTGCTGTGGGCACGGTACGTATCACCTCCCTTGCCTTATCCGGCGTCACACCCGAACGACCCAAAAGTTGGTGATAATCGGTCCAAAGTTTATCGTAGCGTTCATCTTCATAAATATTAACCAGCTCAACATCGTTCTCTAAATCGAGCCTTAGCCCCAGTTTTTTAACGCGGTTCTTAATCACATCTGGTCGACCAATCAAAATCGGTCTAGCTATTTGTTCATCGACTAGCTGTTGCACCGCTTGTAGTACGATCCAGCTTTCTCCTTCCGCGAACACCAAACGTTTAGGATCCTGGCGGGCTTTTTCAAATACTGGCGTCATCAACAATACTGAGCGAAAAGTAAACTCTGAAAGTTTACGTTTATATTCAGCAAGATTCTCTATCGGCCTGGCAGCAACACCACTATCCATTGCGGCTTTCGCTACGGCTGGTGCCACCTGCGAAATCAGCCGTGGATCGAAAGGCTTGGGGATGATGTAATCTGGCCCGAAGGTATGGGATTCCCCATACGCCTTATACACTTCATGCGTGGTTTCCGCCATACTCAAATCAGCCAATGCTTTAACGCAAGCGATTTTCATTTCTTCGTTAATGGTGGTTGCACCAACATCCAGAGCACCTCGAAAAATATAGGGGAAGCAGAGAACATTATTAACCTGATTCGGATAATCCGAGCGACCGGTGGCAATAATCGCATTGGGCCTGACTTTTCTCGCTTCCTCCGGCATAATCTCCGGTACTGGGTTCGATAAGGCCAATATGACCGGTTGTTCCGTCATTCTTTCAACCATTTCAGCCTTTAATGCCCCCGCTTTTGAACAACCTAAGAAAATATCTGTGCCTTCAATTGCATCCATGAGTGTTCGTGCATCTGTGTCATTTGCATAGGCCTGCTTATATTTATCCATGCCTTCTTCTCGGCCCTGATAAATGACCCCACGACTATCACAAACAACAATATTTTCCTTCTTCATCCCCAATGAAACTAATAAATTCAGACAAGCCAAAGCTGCTGCACCGGCTCCTGAACAAACCAACTTTACCTCCTCAAATGACTTGTCGATAAGTCTGAGACTGTTCATGACGGCTGTAGCGACAATGATCGCTGTTCCATGCTGATCATCATGAAATACCGGAATATTCATTCGCTCGCGCAATACTTCTTCGACTTCAAAGCATTCCGGCGCTTTAATATCCTCCAGATTAATGCCGCCGAAGGTTGGTTCAAGGCTGGCCACAATTTCAATTAATTTCTTGGGATCACGTTCATCGATTTCAATATCAAACACATCAACGCCGGCGAATTTTTTGAACAAAACCGCTTTTCCCTCCATCACCGGTTTTGAGGCAAGTGGCCCAATTTGCCCCAGACCAAGCACAGCAGTGCCATTCGAAATCACACCCACTAAGTTTCCACGGGCTGTATAGTCGCCGGCAAAAATGGGATTTTCAGCAATTTCCTCACAAGCAGCAGCCACACCTGGTGAATAGGCCAACGACAAATCATGCTGGGTCGCCATCGGCTTAGTCGCTTGAATTTGCAGTTTACCTTTTGGCTCAATGCGGTGGTAATCCAGTGCTTTTTGCTTAAAATCCTGCTCCATTGTCTTTCCTCTCACTAAGTTTTCAATCTGAATTGAATTTTATCCTGTAATCAAAATATTTACTGAACGAAAAAGCCGCACAACGTGCGGCTTTTCATAAATCCCAGTATTTGTTCAAACACAACTGCTAGTCTTCATCTACTTCAACTTCTTCCAAGGCCGTTGGATCCATTATTCCATCCACTAACTGTACATAAGCCATTGGTGCATTGTCACCCGAACGATTACCACATTTTAAAATACGTAAATAACCACCGGGGCGATCCTTGTAGCGCTCACCTAACTCATTAAAAAGCTTAGACACAGCGTCCTTGTCTCGAAGTCTTGAAAAAGCAAGGCGGCGATTTGCAACAGAGCTTTGCTTGGATAAGGTGATCAATGGTTCTGCAACACGCCTGAGTTCTTTGGCTTTAGGCAAAGTTGTTTTTATTTGCTCATGCATAAACAACGATGATGCCATATTTCTAAACATCGCATCTCTATGTGAGCTGGTTCGATTCAGCTTACGCCCTGATTTTCCATGACGCATAGTAAAATACTCCCGTGATTCTTACTTGTCACCAGGCTGTCTAATAAGAGCCGGTGGCCAGTTTTCCAATATGGTTCCAAGTGCCAGACCGCGTTCTTGTAACACATCTTTAATTTCATTCAGTGATTTTTTACCTAAGTTTGGAGTCTTTAATAACTCAACTTCAGTACGTTGAACCAAATCACCAATGTAATAAATATTTTCTGCCTTCAAACAGTTAGCCGAACGAACCGTTAGTTCCAAATCATCTACTGGGCGAATTAGTACCGGATCAATTTCCGGTTCATCAACGTTTTGAGTTTCTTGGGCAATCTGCTTAAGATCGACAAATACCGAAATCTGATCATGCAAGATTGTTGCTGCACGTTTGATCGCACTTTCCGGATCGATAGTACCATCAGTCTTCATTTCAATAATTAACTTATCAAGGTCTGTACGTTGCTCAACGCGGGCATTTTCAACAGAGTAAGTCACTTCAAGCACTGGACTGAAAGAAGCATCCAGTTTCATCGCTCCGATGGTTTTGTTCTCACCTGACTTTTCCATCTCGGCAACTTTGTAACCCCGTCCCTTCTCAACCTTAATTTCCATTTCAAGTTTAGCATCATCAGATAAATGGGCTAATACATAATCGGGATTGACAATTTCTACGTCGTGCTCAAGTTGAAAGTCGCCCGCTAATAATTCACCTGGCCCTTGTTTGTTAATTCGCAGCACTGCCTCTTCTTTTTCGTGTAATTGAATGGCAACGTTTTTCAAATTCATCAGTAAATCAATAACGTCTTCCTGCACGCCTTCAATAGTGGTGTATTCATGAAGAACCCCGTCTATTTTCACTTCGGTGACGGCGCAACCAGGCATGGATGAAAGTAAAATGCGACGCAAGGCATTTCCCAGGGTGTAGCCAAATCCACGCTCAAGTGGCTCAAGTGCAACTTTCGCACGCGTACCGTCTGACTTCACGTCAACAATACGAGGTTTCAGGAAATCAGCAATAGTATCTGTCATATTAATCCTCGAGAATAACTCACGGGTTAAGATTGTGTATTTAATTACTTGGAATAAAGAGCAACCACCAGCGACTCGTCGATGTCTGCCGGTAGATCACCACGTTCGGGCTGCGATTTAAAAACACCTTTAAGATTTTTAATATCTACATCAACCCAATCCGGAAAGCCTATTTGTTGGGCAATCTCCAGTGAAGCAGTTATACGCAACTGCTTTTTGCTTTTCTCTCTAACTTCAACTTCATCCCCGGCCTTGACCTGGTACGAAGGAATATTTACGCGAGTACCATTGACCAATATGGCATTATGGCTAACCAATTGTCGCGCTTCAGCTCTGGTAACGCCAAAACCCATTCGATAGACCACATTATCTAAACGGCTTTCTAGCAATTTAAACAGGTTTTCACCCGTAGAGCCTTTAATTCTGGCTGCTTCATCGTAATATCCACGGAACTGTTTTTCTAAAATCCCGTACATACGGCGCATTTTTTGTTTTTCACGCAACTGACTACCGTAAACAGTCACACGAGATGGCCTGGAACTCGCTTTTGCACCGGGTAAGCGCCCTACTCTACATTTTGATTCAAACGAGCGAGCGGGACTTTTCAGAAAAAGATCCGTACCTTCTCTTCGTGCCAGCTTACAAGTTGGTCCTAAATATCTTGCCATAATTAAACTCGACGTTTCTTTGGTGGACGACAGCCGTTATGTGGAATCGGTGTCACATCAGTAATACTTGAAATCTCCAACCCTAAAGCATTCAATGCTCTGACTGCCGATTCGCGACCGGGACCAGGGCCTTTGATACGCACTTCAACGTTTTTCAAACCATACTCCATCGCAATTTTACCGCAGTTCTCTGCCGCTACCTGTGCAGCAAATGGGGTGCTTTTACGTGACCCACGAAAACCGGCACCGCCTGCTGTAGCCCAGCTTAAAGCATTTCCATGTCTATCCGTAATAGAGATAATCGTGTTGTTAAATGATGCGTGCACATGGGCGATACCATCGACCACATGCTTTTTAACTTTGGATTTTTTTCCTGCTTTAGCCATCTTTTTTGTTACCTAGCATTCCTTACCTTTTAATCGGTCTGCGCGGACCCTTACGTGTTCTTGCATTCGTTTTAGTTCGTTGACCACGAACAGGCAAACCGCGCCGATGACGCAAGCCACGATAATTACCCATATCCATCAAACGCTTAATGTTCATCGACACTTCACGTCTGAGATCACCTTCAACCTGATATTGTGCAACACCCTGACGTAATTGGTCAGCTTGATCTTCAGTCAAATCTTTGACCTTTGTTTGTCGATCAAGGTTAATCGCATCACATAAATTTTGCGCTGTATGTCGTCCAATACCATAAATAGAGGTCAATGCGATCTCTATATGTTTATTAGCAGGTAAATTTATACCGGCAATTCGTGCCACTTGAGTTTTCTCCGCTTATGGGTTCAAAAAACGTGCAAGGATACCGTTTTTATCGCTTGTTTTCAATAGCTTAGCGAACAAACAAGTTTATCCCTGACGCTGTTTATGTTTAGGGTCTGAGCAAATGACCCGGACCTTACCATTTCGTCTAATGACCCTGCAATTTCTACATAATCTTTTAACAGATGCTCTAACTTTCATACTATTTCTCCAGACTGGCCTATCTTAGGATCTTAGCGGGTCATTCCAAGACCACCTCCGGTTAAGGAGGACTTTTTCATTAAGCTTTCGTATTGGCGAGACATTAAATAGGATTGCACTTGTGCCATTAAATCCATAATCACTACTACGATAATCAACAAAGATGTACCGCCAAAATAAAATGGAACATTCCATTTAACGATTAAAAATTCCGGAATCAAACAAACCAGTGTTAAATAAGCCGCACCAACTAATGTCAGCTTTGATACAACATTATCGATATAATTTGCAGTCTGTGCACCCGGGCGAATACCCGGTACAAACGCGCCAGACTTTTTCAGATTATCTGCTATATCTTTGGGATTAAAAATTAATGCCGTATAAAAAAAGCAGAAAAAGATTATCATCGTTGCATAGGCTAATACATAAATTGGTTGACCGGGAGATAACCATGTCGATATATTTTGTAAAAAACTACCTATCACTCCATCGGCACTGGATTGTCCGAAAAATCCTGCCAGACTTGCTGGAAACAAGATCAGACTCGAGGCGAAGATAGGAGGTATAACACCGGCCATATTCAGTTTCAGAGGTAAAAAGCTGCTTTGCCCCTGAACCATTTTACGGCCTTGCTGCCGCTTGGCATAGTTAACCGTAATGCGCCGCTGACCGCGTTCAACAAAAACAACGAAATAGGTAACCGCAATCGCACCGATAAACAGAACCAGCACACCCAATGATGAAAAACTGCCGGTACGCGCGAGCTCCAAAGTGCCACCAACAGCAGCCGGTAATCCTGCAACGATACTACAAAAAATGATCAATGAAATACCGTTACCGATACCTCGCTCAGTGATTTGTTCACCCAACCAAACCAGAAACATGGTTCCGGCAACCAATGAGGCCACTGTCGTCAATTTAAAACTTAATCCTGTCACCAAGACTACCGGTGCACCATTAACCTGTTGTGATTGAATCGCTACCGCAATACCTAAAGCCTGGAAACTTGCAAGCAACAATGTTCCATAACGTGTGTATTGAGCAATCTTCCGTCGCCCTGCTTCACCTTCTTTTTTCATCTGCTCCAAAGTAGGCACCACCGTGGACATCATTTGCATAATAATTGACGCTGAAATATAGGGCATAACGCCAAGTGCTAACACTGATAATCGCTGTAATGCACCACCGGAAAACATGTTAAACACATCGAGAATTGAACCACGTGTTTGCTCAAACAATGCTGCCACAGCGGCTGGATCGACACCTGGTACCGGAACGTGTGTGCCAAATCGATAAACGAGCAAAGCCCCCAGCATAAATAAGATACGCTGTCTTAACTCAGACATTTGCCCAAGTGAAGAAAAGGTTTTGTCGCCTTTGGCCATTATTCGACCGATCCTCCGGCAGCTTCAATAGCTGCTTTAGCGCCGGCAGTGGCTCTAATCGCTTTTAGATTAATAGCTTTGGTAATTTCACCGCTGGCAATCACTTTGGCTGATTCAATATTGTGTTTAACAATGCCCGCTTTTTTTAAACTAACTAAATCAACCACATCACCTTCGATTGCATTCAACTCACTCAAGCGCACTTGTGCTGTTTTTTCAGCAATAGGAGAGCTAAAACCAAACTTAGGCAACCGACGTTGCAAAGGCATTTGACCGCCTTCGAAACCAACTTTATGAAACCCTCCCGAGCGGGATTTTTGTCCTTTATGACCACGCCCGGCTGTTTTGCCCAAACCACTACCTGGGCCGCGACCCACACGCTTGCGGTCTTTTTTGGCGCCTTCGGCTGGTCTGAGTGTATTCAATCTCATCAGATCGACTCCCATTCAAGCAAATAATAAGCGTGACTAATCATGCCACGATTCTCAGGCGTATCATGTACTACCACTGTTTGGTGGATTCGACGCAAACCAAGACCACGCACGCAAGCCTGGTGCCTTTTACTGCGACCATGAATACTCTTAATGAGTTTTACCTTGATTTTTTTATCCGCCATGTTTTATCTACTATGTTGATTAACCTAAAATTTCTTCGACTGTCTTGCCTCGCTTGGCAGCCACTTGCTCGGGGCTGGTGGATTGCTTTAAGCCATTTATTGTGGCATAAGCAACGTTAACCGGATTAGTCGTTCCAATTACTTTCGCTAATACATTTTCCAAGCCAAGCACTTCAAAAATCGCTCGCATGGTACCACCGGCAATAATTCCTGTACCTTCTGATGCAGGACGCATAACCACTGATGCCGCACCATGGCGACCTACAACCGGATAATGTAGTGTCGTATTATTCATGTTGATTCTGACCATGTTACGACGCGCATTCTCCATGGCCTTTTGCACAGCAACAGGCACTTCTCGTGCTTTACCGCGACCAACACCAACTCGGCCATTACCATCACCAACTACGGTCAATGCTGAAAAACCCATCAAGCGTCCACCTTTAACCGTTTTAGCAACGCGCCTGACGCTGATCAGACGTTCTTGCGTCTCGTTTGAACTTTGCGTTATTTCTCTTGTTACAGCCATTACAACTCCTAACAGTTTAAGCCGCTTTCACGGGCAGCATCGGCTAAAGCCTTGACTCGGCCATGATAATGAAAACCACTGCGATCGAATGCAACGTGCTCAATACCAGCCTGCTTTGCTTTTTCAGCAATGGCTTGACCCACTGCTTTAGCGGCTTCAATATTACCGCCATTTTTAATTTTTGCCTTGACCTCAGCTTGCAAAGTTGAAGCACTTGCCAACACTTTACCGCCATCAGCAGAAATGACCTGGGCATAAGTATGACGCGGTGTACGATGTACACACAGCCTGACTTTTTCAAGATGTCTAATGCGGGCACGTGTCTTACGTGCGCGTCTAATTCGGCTTTGCTTTTTAGATAACATAGCGATAAACCTTCAATTATTTCTTTTTCGCTTGTTTGCGAATAACATGCTCATCGAAATACCGTACTCCTTTACCTTTATAAGGCTCTGGTGGTCGATAACGCCTGATTTCCGCAGCAACCTGACCGACCAACTGCTTATCAGCGCCTTTGACTATCACTTCAGTGGGACTAGGCGTTTCGATGGTAATGCCTTCTGGCACATCATAGACAACAGGATGCGAAAAGCCTAAAGTCAAATTAAGCTTTTTACCTTGCGCTTGCGCCCTGTAGCCAACACCAATGACCGTTAATTTCTTTTCAAATCCATTGGTTACACCTTCGACCATATTGTTGACAATTGAACGTACAGTACCCGACATTGCTTTAGCTTGCTTGCTATCGTTTGCCGCTTCAAAACTCAATTGTCCGTTTTCTTGTTGAATACGAACATCGCCGGTCAAGGCAAGATTTAACTCACCTTTGGATCCTTTCACAGTCACCTGTTCATCGGCAAGTTTGACTTCGACACCGCTTGGAATAGTAATAGGATATTTTGCTATTCGTGACATAGAATCTTCACCCTAGCTTACAAAACACAACAACTCACCGCCAACACCTGATTCTCGCGCCTTACGCTCAGCCATGATGCCTTTGGAAGTGGAAACAATCGCAATACCTAAGCCATCCTTAACAGATGGTAAATCTTCCACACCATAATAAACTCGGCGACCAGGTTTGCTGATACGTTTTATCATATCAATTACCGGCTCACCTTGATAATATTTTAAATCAACAGTAATTGACTTTTTTCCATCGACCTCTACTTCAGAGTGACCATTAATATAGCCCTCATCCTCAAGCACGTTAAGAATAGCATGCTTCACTGTTGATGCTGGAAAAGTCACCGTTTGCTTTTCTGCTTTTAACGCATTTCGAATTTGCGTCAGCATGTCAGCGATTGGATCTGTCATTGCCATATTTTTTATAACCTAGAATTTAAACCTGATGCTTACTCTTTATTTACTAACCAACGCTACCAACTCGACTTAACAACGCCTGGCACTTCACCACGCATGATTAACTCTCGTAATTTATTTCGACTTAATCCGAACTTTCGATAATAGCCACGTGGGCGCCCGGTTAACACACAACGGTTTCGTTGTCTGCAGCGACTGCCGTTACGGGGCAATTTTTGCAGTTTAATCATAGCGTCCCAGCGCTCATCATCAGAAAGCGTTTCATCAATAATCTGAGCTTTTAGTGCCGCTCTTTTTGCTGCATCACGCTCATTAATGCTTTTACGCTTAACTTCGCGTGCCACCATAGATTTTTTAGCCATATTCTTAAACCGTTTTACTGTTACGCAGTGGAAAACCAAATGCTGCTAGCAACGCTTTGGCTTCTTCATCAGTATCTGCCGATGTAGCAATGGTCACATCCAGACCGCGAATCGCATCGATGTTATCGTAATCAATTTCCGGAAAAACTATTTGCTCTTTAAAGCCAAATGAGTAATTACCGCGACCATCAACAGGACTTATCAGACAAACCACGAAAGTCACAGAATCCGTGGAATTGCAACGCTGACAAGACGATCAAAAAATTCATACATTCGATCACGACGCAACGTTACTTTGCAGCCAATCGGCCAACCTTCACGGACTTTAAAACCAGCAATAGATTTACGGGCAAGCGTTTGTACCGGTTTTTGGCCGCTGATCTTACTTAAATCATCGGTAGCGTGTTCTAATACTTTTTTATCGCCGAGTGCTTCACCCAATCCCATGTTTAACGAGATTTTGGTTATCTTTGGCACTTGCATTGTATTCGAATACTCAAACTGTTCCATCAACTGTGGAACAACTTTTTCTCGATAATATTCTTGTAACCTAGCCATTTTAATGTCTCTTAAACGTATTGTTACGCATCAATGGGTTCACCGGAGGATCGAAATACTCTAATTTTCTTACCATCTTCGGCAAGTTGAATTCCAACACGGTCCGCTTTCCCGGCTTTAGCGTTGTAGATAGCGACTGTTCGAAATATCAATTGGCGCCTCGCGCTCAACGATACCACCTGTATCACCTTTATTTGGATTAGGGCGCACATGTTTCTTAACTAGATTGACACTGTCAACATAATGCCCGCCCATTATCCAGAATCTGCAATACACTACCTCGCTTGCCGCGGTCACGACCAGCCAGAACAATAACATCATCACCCTTTTTAATCTTTTGCATTGCCCAAAAAACCTGTTAAATCACTTCCAGGAGCGAGTGAAACAATTTTCATAAATTTATCACCACGAAGCTCACGAGTTACCGGACCGAAAATACGTGTTCCGACCGGTTGTAATTGCGCATTTAAGAGTACAGCCGCATTACTATCAAATCTAATTAATGATCCATCACGACGGCGCACACCCTTCTTTGTACGCACTATCACAGCATTGAAAACCTCACCTTTTTTAACTCGACTGTTTGGCAACGCTTCTTTCACGCTGATTTTAATGACGTCACCTATTCCCAGCATAACGCCGTTTGGAGCCACCCAGCACTTTTATGCACTGGATTCGCTTTGCACCGCTGTTGTCTGCCACGGATAATGCACTTTGCATTTGAATCATCGTTTATGTTCCACGTCTTTGCACATTCTTATCTACTCAGCCCGCTCTACCACTTCAACCAAACGCCAGCTTTTACTTTTGGAAATTGGCCGACATTGCTCAATCACCACCGTGTCACCTACACGACAATCATTGTTCTCATCATGCGCATGAAATTTTGTTGATCGTCGAATGTATTTTTTATAAAGCGGATGCTTGACCTTGCGCTCAACCTGGATGGTCACTGACTTGTCCATTTTATCACTGACGACCACTCCTTGCAGCGACCGTGCCTGACGAATTGTCTGCTGCGTTTTCTTGCGTCATAATGTTTTCTTCAGTCATTAGATGCTTTCGCCTTTTCATTCATAATAGTTTTGATACGTGCAATTTCCTTGCGTACCTGGCCAAATCTGGCTGTGTTGGACAACTGTCCACTGCCACGCTGCATACGCAAATTAAACTGCTCCTTGCGCAATTCAATCAACTCTTTATTCAAGTCACTATCAGATTTCGCACGATAATCTTTGGCTTCCATCAGATTGCCTGCCGTTTAACAAATGTTGTAGAAACTGAAAGTTTTGCACCGGCCAAACGAAAAGCTTCTCGCGCTAATTCCTCGCTGACTCCCTCAATTTCATAAAGAACATGACCAGGCTTGACCTGGGCAACCCAATATTCAGGATTACCTTTTCCTTTACCCATTCTCACTTCCAATGGTTTTTTGGAAATAGGTTTATCAGGAAATGCTCTAATCCATAATCGCCCACCACGTTTAACATGACGGTTAATCGCTCGTCTTGCGGCTTCAATCTGACGCGCCGTTACTCGGCCTCTAGTAGTCGATTTAAGACCGTATTCGCCAAAACTGACTTTATTACCGCGCAATGCCAGGCCGCGATTTCGACCTTTTTGCTGTTTCCTAAATTTTGTACGTTTCGGTTGTAACATAACGTTCTACCTTAAGCTGCCGTATTGGTCGCCGGGGCTGCAACAGGTGCCTGCATGTTCTTCGTCACCAAATACTTCACCTTTAAATATCCACACTTTCACACCAATAATGCCGTAAGTCGTTGACGCTTCAGCAAAACCATAATCAATATCTGCACGTAACGTATGCAACGGCACTCGTCCTTCTCGGTACCATTCAGTACGTGCAATTTCTGCACCGTTTAAGCGGCCTGATACCATTACTTTAATGCCCTTAGCACCTAATCGCATTGCGTTTTTGCACCGACCGTTTCATAGCGCGGCGAAACATAACGCGTCGCTCAAGTTGCTGGCAAATACCCTCTGCAACTAGATAAGCGTCAATTTCTGGCTTACGCACTTCTTCGATGGCCACAGTTACCGGGCTACCATTTAACTTGGTTAATTCAGCACGCAATTTTTCAATATCCTCACCTTTTTTACCGATTACGAGTACCGGGTCTTGCAGTTTGGATAGTCACGTTCATATTCTCTGAAGGCCGCTCGATAGTAATGTTACTAACCGCCGCGTTTGCCAATTTTTTGTTCAAAAAATCCCTAACCTTCAGGTCGGCCGCTAATTTTTCGGCATAATCGGGTGTTATGGGCATACCATTTTGCATTCCAGTCTTTAACAATACCCAAGCGAATACCATTAGGTTGTACTTTTTGACCCATTAGTTGCTCCTGTCTCATCAGCAGACGGCAACCGTAATATGGCTGGTGCGCTTAATAATTTTTTCCGGCACGACCTTTAGCACGTGCACGCAGCGTTTTAACACTGGTCCTTCATCAACATGAATTTTGCTGACAATTAATTCATCAATATCCGCTCCTTCGTTATGCTCAGCGTTAGCAATTGCTGACTCCAATGCCTTGCGAATCGGCGTGGCTGCTTTTTTAGAACTGACTCTAAAAGTTCAAGTGCTTGATCAACCGGCTTTAAGCGAATCTGATCAGCAACCAAACGCGCCTTCTGAGGTGAAATACGAATATATTTTGCAACAGCCTGTACTTGCATGTACTCTACCTCACTTTCCTATCGGCAATATGGCCTTTAAAGTTCGTGTCGGTGCGAATTCACCAAGCTTATGACCAACCATATTTTCATTAATTAAAATAGGCATGTGCTGACGGCCATTGTGAACGGCAATCGTCAATCCGACAAACTCAGGTGTTACCGTTGATCGACGTGACCAAGTCTTAATTGGCTTGCGGCTATTCTGCTCTTTCGCTTGCATCACCTTCGTCCAAAGGTGGTGATCAACAAATGACCTTTTTTAATTGAACGTGGCATAGTTTTACTCTATCAATACCTGTTATCGCTTGCGCCGGCGGGATGATCATGCCATCCGTGCGTTTGTTACTACGAGTTTTCTTACCTTTTAGTCGGTACCCCCCAGGGTGACACCGGGTGACGCCCACCCGAAGTACGACCTTCACCACCACCATGCGGGTGGTCCACCGGATTCATCGCTACACCGCGGACTGTTGGGCGAATACCGCGCCA
>CBDCFC010000006.1:0-17721 GCA_965215945.1 Arenicellales bacterium
CTTCTTCGCAAACTGTGTGTAATTTATTCTGGCGAAGAATTTTCTTTAAGCGCTGAACTTCGGCTGTACCTGAAAACTGTGCGCGAATCCACTTGGGTTTCCGAAGTCGGGTTTGTGAAGTTGTTGGTGCAATTTTAATCGGAATCTTAGCAACCTTGTCCTCACCGCGAAATTTTGTTCCATACACGATGGGTCGTTTACGTTTTGTGTTGGGTTCACTCATTGCTTTATGCTATTTTAAAGTTTAGGCTGCTTCTTCCATATAATCTTCCAGCGGTGGACAGGCGCAGACAAGGTTTCTGTCACCATAGACATTGTCTACCCGGGCAACGGGTGGCCAATATTTATATTCCTTGACCCATTCAAGTGGAAAAAAAGCCGTTTCTTTACTATAGGGTTTGTCCAGGTTTCTGCAATTAACAACTCCTCAGTATGTGGTGCGTTAGTTAATACATTATTTTGCGCATCTACTGTGCCTTGTTCTACCTCGGAAATTTCTTTTCTTATGTGGATCATTGCATCACAAAAGCGGTCAAGTTCGGCTTTGTTTTCACTTTCTGTTGGCTCAATCATTAACGTATCAACCACTGGAATGACATCGTTGGTGCATGAAAGCCAAAATCTACTAATCGTTTGGCCACATCGTCTACAGAGATGCCAGTCTTTTCTTTGACTTCTCTAAGGTCAATAATGCACTCATGAGCAACACGCCCGTTTTGGCCAGAATATAAAACCGGAAAATGAGGGTTAAGGCGTGCCGCAATATAGTTGGCATTCAAAATAGCTTGCTGGGTTGCTTTCTTTAAACCTTCTGCCCCCATTAGTGCTATATATGCCCACGAGATAGGTAATATGCTCGCCGAACTCCACGGTGCGGCTGCAACGGCGCCTACCGATGAGCCGGGTGTAGCATCTGGATTAACCCCTTCGACCACCACGTGATTTGGCAGGAAAGGTGCTAAATGACGACCAACGCCAATTGGTCCCATGCCAGGACCACCACCGCCATGAGGGATGCAAAATGTTTTGTGCAGGTTCATATGCATCACATCAGCGCCGAATTGCCCGGTTTACATAAACCGACCATGGCATTCAAATTAGCACCGTCCATATAAACCTGACCACCGTTATCGTGAATATATTGGCAGATTTCGACAATATCTTGCTCAAACACCCATGAGTAGAAGGATAAGTAATCATCAATGCGGCAAGATCATCTTTGTGTTCTTCAGCCTTGGCCTTAAGATCGGCAACATCAACATTGCCGTTATCGTCAGATTTAACCACAACGACTTTAAAACCTGCCATGACCGCGCTGGCTGGATTTGTGCCATGAGAGGACTGTGGAATCAAACAAATATTACGATGCTCATCCCCCCGAGTTTCATGATATTTGCGAATGCAAAGCAGCCCGGTATATTCACCCTGTGAGCCGGCATTGGGCTGTAATGAAACACGATCAAAACCGGTCAGTTCACAAAGCATATTCTCCAGTTCTTCGAATAACTGTTGATAGCCTTGGGTTTGATCAAGCGGTGCAAAAGGATGGATAGCGGAAAAATTTCGAAACGTAATTGGAATCATTTCGGTGGTTGCATTGAGTTTCATCGTGCACGAGCCGAGTGGAATCATCGATCGATCCAGGGCTATGTCTCTATTGGCCAGACGTTTGCAATAACGCAGCATTTCTGTTTCAGAGTGATACATGTTAAACACTGGATGCGTTAAGAAATCACTCCGGCGCTGGAGATTTTCCGGAATCGATGTAAGCACGACATCATCAAGTTCAGTAATGCTGATTTTATTCAATGCCTTGGTGTCAAAAACTTGCCAGAGTGCCTCGATGTTTTTTCGACGAGTAGTCTCATCAAATGCAACTCCCAGGTAATCGCTGTCAATGACTCTTAAATTAATTCGTGATTCGCGGGCCTTGGCTGCCAGACGCCAGGCGATTCCAGGTGTATGAACACATAAGGTATCGAAGTGTGTATCGTTGGTTACTTCATAGCCGAGTTTTCTCAAACCCTCGGCGACGATACGGGTTTTACGATGAACCCGGCGAGCAATGGTTTTAATGCCATCTGGGCCATGATAACAGGCGTATAGCGCGGCAATGACCGCCAGCAATACTTGTGCCGTGCAAATGTTACTGGTGGCTTTATCACGCCTTATATGTTGCTCACGAGTTTGCAGCGCCATCCGCAGGGCAGGTTTGCCTTGGGCATCGACGGAAACCCCGATAATGCGCCCCGGTACAGAACGCTTATACGCTTCACGTGTGGCGAAAAATGCGGCGTGAGGACCACCGTAACCCATTGGCACACCAAAACGCTGTGAGCTGCCGACCACAATATCAGCTCCCCATTCACCCGGAGGCATCAGCATGGCTAAGGCTAATAAATCACTGGCGACGATAACTAGTGATTGTTTCTCATGAGATTGTTCAACGATTTTGGAGAAGTCATCGACTGATCCCCAGGTGTCTGGATATTGAACGATGACGGCAAAATAATCCTGTTTTTCAATATCGTTATGCACATCACCAATAACAACATCTACGCCCATTGTATTAGCGCGCGTTTGAATCACGTCGATTGTTTGTGGGTGGCATCGGTCAGAGACAAAAAAGGTATTCGATTTATTTTTAGCGACCCGTTTAGCCATAGTCATCGCTTCGGCGGCGGCTGTAGCCTCATCCAGTAATGATGCATTGGCGATTTCCATGCCGGTCATGTCCATCACCATTTGCTGGAAATTCAATAGAATCTCTAGCCGACCTTGGCTGACTTCTGCCTGATAAGGCGTATAGGCGGTGTACCAGCTTGGGTTTTCCAGGACAACACGTTTGATTACATTTGGAGTCACAGTACCGTAATACCCCATACCAATCATTGAAATGAAAACTTTGTTGCGATCTTTCATTCTGCGCACATAAGAGATTGTGCGGCGCTCGCTCATTGGTGGATCGATATCGATCTCGTCGGTCAGGCGAATATCGGCAGGAATCGTTTCGTCAATTAATTGTTCAATCGAAACTACACCGACCGTTTCAAGCATTTGTGTCGTTTCATTAGCATCCGGGCCAATATGGCGCCTGAGAAAATCCTGGTGCATTTCAAGATCAAACAAACTGGGTCTGGATTCGGACATAGCAGCTCCTGGAGTGATTAAGGTGGGTTGTAAACTCAGTTCAGCCCAAGGATTCAACATATGCATCGTAGGCGGATTTATCCATCAATCCGTCTAATTCGCCGGCATCGGTAATTTTCATTTTAAAAAACCAGCCGTCACCGGCAGGATCTTCATTGACTTTGCCGGGTTCATCATTTAATAATTCATTCACTTCGGTTACGGTACCGCTTGCTGGGCTTTTCAGTTCACCTGCGGCTTTTACAGATTCAATAACAGCAGACTCATCACCTTTGCTAATCTCTTTACCGACGTCGGGCAATTCAATAAATACAACTTCACCCAGTTGTTCTTGTGCATAATCAGTAATACCTACCGTTGCTGATTCGCCGTCAACACTAATCCATTCGTGATCTTGTGTATATTTTGTACTCATAAAACCTATCCTCGATAATAACGTTGTCTAACAAAAGGTAATTTGGCAACGTTCAACGGCTGTAATTTGCCTCGAACAACTGCATTTAATTCTGTGCCGATTTCACTATATTCTCGCTTAACATAACCCATCGCAACAGGGCCACCAACCGTAGCACCAAAACCACCACTGGTGACTTGGCCAACGATTGTACCATCAGGGCCTTGAATCTCTACACCCTCACGAATAGGTGCCCGACCTTGAGGTTGTAAACCGACACGTTTTTGTGTGGGTTTGTTTTTAATTTGCTCAAAAATAATGTCTGCCCCTGGGTAACCCCCGGCTCGTTCACCATCTTGACGGCGAACCTTTGATAATGCCCACAGAAGACTGGCCTCCACTGGGGTGGTCTGCGTGGTCAGATCATGCCCATATAAACATAAGCCTGCCTCAAGTCTGAGTGAATCACGAGCGCCAAGACCACAAGGCTCAACTTCAGCTTGATCTAATAATAATCCAGCAATTTGCTCTGCTTTGTCTGCAGGCAGAGAAACTTCAAAACCATCTTCACCTGTATAACCTGATCGTGTGACAAAACAATCGACACCGTCAATTTGTGTTTGAGTCGCAGTCATAAAAACAAGCTTGCTGGCTTCGGGGGCAAGCCGTTGCATGACTTTACCTGCTTTGGGCCCCTGTAACGCAAGCAAAGCATGGTCAGCCAGCACTTCGATTTCGCATTGGTCTGAAATATTTTTTTCTAAATGAGCGATATCTTGCTCCTTACAAGCGCCATTGACCACTACAAACAAATGCTCACCTGCGTTGGTAATGATTAAATCATCAAGAATTCCACCTTGCTCGTTGGTAAACAATGCATAGCGTTGATGCATAGCGGGCAAATCAATCACATCGACCGGAACCAGACTCTCCAGGGCTTTAGCTGCGTTTTCACCTTTGAGGCTAATCTGGCCCATATGAGAAACATCAAACAGACTGACCGATTCACGGCAATGTTGATGTTCTTTGATGATGCCGGTTGGATATTGCACAGGCATTGAATAACCCGCGAATGGCACCATTTTTCCGCCCAATTCATGATGCAAATCAAAAAGTGGGGTGCGTTTTAAATTTTCGTTACTCATTTTGCTCCTTTGCTCGTGTGGTGAGGATATCTCAGTCGGGCGCTAATATAAATAAGATTGTCGCATTTGAAAAATAAATTGTTTCAATTTATTTATTAATTTTGCTTATAATAATGCCATTTCAGATTCTTGTTGCCAATCTTATGAAAAATTTACCCACTGAATTACTAAGAACGTTTGTAAATGTCGCTGAGCTTGGCGGGTTTTCTAAAGCGGGTTCACAGATTGGCCGTTCCCAACCAGCCGTAAGCTTACAAATCAAACGTCTTGAAGAAATACTGGATGCTGAGTTATTGGTTCGTAACGGGCGCCAGTTAAAAGTGACCGAAAAAGGGGAGATATTGTTAAGCTATGCCCGTCAGATTTTGAAACTCAACGATCAAGCGATTTCGAGTCTTACTCAACCTAAAGTAACGGGGCATATTCGTTTAGGTATTCCGAATGAATTTGCTATTTCTTTTTTGCCTGATATTTTAGGTAAGTTTTCCAACACCCACCCTGAAATATCCTTAGAGGTCACTTGTGATCTGACCACAAACTTGATGCAAATGCTGAAAAATAAAAATCTGGACATGATAGTCGCTATTCATAAGCCTGATGATAAATTGCCAAACAATGCCGAACGCTGGGATGAAGAGTTAGTCTGGGTAGTGGGTGAGGATCAAAGCCTGCAAAATGATGCGCCTTTACCGCTAGTCGTTGCGCCAGAAGGTTGTGTTTATCGTAATACCATTATTCATACACTCAACAGTCATCACACGCCCTGGAGAATTGTTTATACCAGTACCAGTTATGGTGGAATTCAAGCAGCGGTAATGGCCGGACTGGGCGTTACGGCGCTGGCACGAAGTACGGTACCTAAAGGCTTAAAAATAATTGAATCGGGCAAGGGTTTTCCACCACTTCCATCGACTTTTATATCATTGCAATACACTCGATCTTCAACTTCTGAAGCTTTAAAGCATTTGATTGATTATATGCACAAACAAGTGGATAACAGCAAAACTGTTCCCAAAGCCCCTGAATTTCTGCAAGTTAATAGCAGATCAATAGCCTAGCTCATTTAGTCAAGGCCAATTCAGGCGTGCTTTGAAATTTTTCAACCAAATAATCAATAAAGACACGAGTTTTGGCAGACAATCTGCGCGAAGGTGGGTACAAAGCATGAATGAAATAACCCGGTTCGTGATAATCAACCAGAATTTGTTTCAAACGTCCTGATTTAAGTTCATCATAAACAATAAAGGACAGGGTATAAATAATTCCATGACCTGCGCAGGCGCCAATTTTTAAAATTTCATCATTATTTGATTGCAAGCTACCTGATGTTTTGACTTTTTCTAACCCTTGTGGTCCTGCTGCCTGCCAGCGCGGATTTAGATAATGGCTGAATTTTAGGCAATTATGTTTGTTTAATTCTGATAATGTCTTCGGTTCACCGTGGCACTGTAAATAGTCAGGACTTGCACAAAATATGATATCGACGGGTGCCAATCTGCGCATGAGCAAACTTGAGTCAACCGGTTTTGAAATGCGGATCACCACATCGGCACCTTCCTCCATTACATTAACCATTTTGTCAGTTGTGGTCATATTAATCTTGACTTTAGGATATAGGCGCATGAATTCACTAATAAATTCACCTAAGTAAAGTGTGCCT
Source organism: Arenicellales bacterium (assembly GCA_965215945.1). Classification (GTDB taxonomy): domain Bacteria; phylum Pseudomonadota; class Gammaproteobacteria; order Arenicellales; family JAHEKD01; genus JAHEKD01. The sequence continues at coordinate 6,350 of CBDCFC010000006.1, forward strand.
AATAAAGTCGGTACGTTGAGATTCAGAGTTCCTTGCAGTTCGTTCTGTTCTTTGTTAAGTATATTCTCTGTCTCTTCGACTTCGGCCAAAATGTAACGGCAGCGCTCCGCATAGGTACGGCCAGAGTCTGTCAGCGAAACTTTACGGGTTGTTCGATTAAGTAAGACAACACCCAGGGATTTCTCCAGTTTACTGAGGTGATAACTTACACTGGCTAATGGGATACTCAATTGTTTTGCGGCTTCCGTGAAATTTCCAGTATCGACGATTTTTAAAAATATCGTCATTGATTTAAACTTATCCATATTATTCAAAAATTTTGAATAGTAAATTTATGAATTTACTATTTATCATAATATATGAATAAACTACAATACTAAAAAATAACAAAAATCTAAATAATTTTGAGTTCGAGAGCCGGTGTTACTAACTCGGAGAGTAAATGATCAAGAATACAAGCCAGGTTTATGGTTGGGTAGCATGCACGTTTCATTGGATCAGTGCTGCGGTCATCATAGGACTGTTTATTCTCGGCTTATGGATGGTAGATTTGACTTACTATAGTGACTGGTACAAAACCGCTCCAGATATTCACCGCAGCGTCGGTGTGTTGTTGTCACTTTTAGTATTGGCTCGTGTTATTTGGCGTTTCATGAACCCACAGCCCACACCTCTGCCTACTCATAAAGCCTGGGAAGTTAAAACGGGGCACGTTGTTCACTGGATCTTATATGTTGGCATGTTTGCTATGTTTATTACCGGGTATTTGATCTCAACGGCAAAGGGACAATCTGTGGATGTATTCAATTGGTTTAGCGTGCCGGCACTAATAACAGGTGATGATTTAGGAATAAAAAACCTGGAAGACAAAGTAGGCGAGATTCATGAAATTATTGCTTACATTTTAATCGCGTTTGCATCACTGCATGCTTTAGCCGCTCTAAAGCACCATTTTATCGACAAAGATTCAACCTTACTTAGAATGTTGGGTAAATCGTATCATTAATTAATTTGAGGATATCAACCATGAAAAAAACTTTGATTTCAACCATCGCGGGAATAGTCGCATTGACGAGTGTTACTATTGCGTCAGCAGCAGAATATGTAATTGATACAAAAGGTATGCATGCATTTGTACAATTTCGTGTCAAACACTTGGGCTATAGCTGGCTGTATGGGCGGTTTAACAATTTTTCCGGAAATTTTACTTATGATGAAGCTGATGCAGCCGCCAATAAAGTATCAGTGGAAATCGATGCTACTTCCTTAGATACAAATCACGCTGAGCGAGACAAGCATCTGCGCTCGTCTGATTTTCTTGATACTGATCAGTTCCCTACGGTGACCTTTGAAAGCACTTCTTATACACCAACTGGTGACAATACCGCTGACCTTACTGGAAATTTAACCCTGCATGGGGTGACTAAAGAAGTGACCATTAGTGTCGAACATATCGGCGGTGGCGATGACCCTTGGGGCGGTTATCGGCAAGGCTTTGAGGGCAGGACGACTATCGAGCCGGGTGATTTCGGCATTGATATGGTCGGACAGCTTGGCCCTGCAGCAGCAACCGTTGAATTAATGCTAACTGCAGAAGGAGTTCGTCAGTAATACTACCCCTAGCTGACGTAACTAAAGGGCCAGTTATATAACTGGCCTTTTCTTTTTTATATTCATAGCTGGTAAAAAACGATAGAATTTCAATTCCCAAAATGTGAGTTAACCTGTGTCTGATTCAAGTATATGTAATCATCTGAGCCGGTTAGGTTTTGTGCCAAAGCGGATTCGATTGCCGAAGAGGGCTGTTTCAAATTATTTAAGGAACGTTGATTAATAATGGTAATGAATAGAGCTGTCATAGTTATTTTTCTTGCGGTTTTTTTAATTACCAGTTGTACTATAACCCAACATCAAAACTATCAAGATGAATTTCCACAGCCTTGCAGCAGCCGGTGGTTTGTTGAAGTCGAACGTGAAGTGAATCTTGTTAATGCTGAAACCGGAAGGCCACCACCAGGTTCGCCACAATGGCTGGCTGCACTCGATGAAAAGTATTCAATCTCTAAAAACACATCAACTGAAGTAGGGGATATTGAGTGGTGCCATCAAGTTCATCAACAATTTATTGGTTTGTAAAATGAACAAAAATGTCTATGTAGCAAAACCGGATTTGACTATCTATCACGACACATTTCTCAAATGTGAACTAATCAATAAAGAAACTGATGGTGAATGCAAAATAAAAATTATCTCTGTCCACACTGGCAGAGGCGGACTTTTAACAGACTTAACCGCTGAACATGAGGATGAAATAATTTCTGTTCCTAAGGAACACATATTTGAAACCATTGAAGCGGTTAAACAAACATTGCTTGATAGCAAATAATTAATTATTTTTTCAAATTAATACCAGGCATCTGGAATTTCAGCTTTGCGTTTAGCGATAAACTCTTTTAATTCCTCATCTTTGGCTTCGTCCAATGGGGGCAATTCATATTTATCCAGGATTTGATTCCAGCGTTGATAAGCGCGTCTAGCAGAATCTTTGGAGCCATTTTCTTCCCATTGTTCACAGCTTTCACTGTCTGAGAGTTTGGCATCATAAAAAGCTGTTTGATAATTACCCATGGTGTGACTGCAGCCTAAAAAATGTCCGGCCGGTTCGACTTCAGAATAAGCAGAACGGGCCATGGCATTTTCGTCCAGCGCCAAGCCGGATAACATGACCTGGTACGATCCCAGCCGGTCAGCATCCAGAACCAGTTTTTCATAGCCGGTAACCAACCCGCCTTCCAGCCAGCCAGCGGCATGTAGCACAAAGTTGGCGCCACCCAGAGCCGTGGATAGCATCGAATCGGCACTTTCTGCCGCGGCCTGGGCATCAGGTAACTTTGAAGCAGTCAAAGATCCGCCGCAACGAAGTGGTACGCCTAAGCGTCGTGCCAGTTGGCCAATGACTAAATTCGACATTACAGGTTCCGGCATGCCAAAGGTTGGGGCGCCGCTTTTCAAACTCATCGACGATAAAAAATTACCTAAAATAAATGGCGCGCCAGGACGCACCAACTGAGTAAATGCCCCAACCATCATCGCTTCGGCTAATGCTTGTGCAATGGATGCCGCAGTTGTAACTGGACCCATCGCACCGCTCAATATAAAAGGCGCAACGATCAAACCTTGATTAGCACCACAATAAACCTGGGCGGCTTCAGTGACAACACGATCAATTAATAATGGCGAATTAGTATTAACGTTCCCCATGATGACGCAGTTATTTTCCATCACATCTTCGCCAAACAAAACACGTGCCATATCGACAGAATCCTGGGCACGAGATTTCTCCGTGATGGCGCCTAGAAAAGGTTTGTCGTTATAACGCATGTGGTTGTAGACCATATCAAAATGGCGCTTGGAAACCGGCACATCACAGGGCTCGCAAATTACAAGTCCGGTATGATGCAAGCTGGGCAAAGAGTAGGCGATCTTGACCAGGTTTTGGTGATCTTGAATCGTTCCGTAACGACGGCCACCTTCCAAATCTCGAACAAAGGGAGGGCCATAAACGGGGGCAAATACTTGCGATTTGCCGCCGATCTCGATACTTTTGTCAGGGTTGCGAGCGAGTTGAGTAAATTTTGGTGGGATAGTCTTACACAGCTCTCTGGCCATGCCTTTTTCAAGTTTTACCCGTGTGCCTTTAACGTCAGCTCCGCCTGCCTTCCAGATTTCAAGTGCTTTTGGATCATCGCGAAACTCCATGCCGATTTCTTGCGTTAACCAGTCGGCTTGTTGTTCCAGTTTGACCAACCCTTCTTCATCCAAGAATTCGTAAAAGGGGATTTGGCGCCGTATGTAGGCAGGCGCTTTAGCGACGTTTAGCTGCCTGGACTCTCTTCGTGAGCGTGCTGTACGACTCATAGGTTTGCCTTGCTAACTCTGTGTGATTAGATTACTGGATAATAAACTAGATTTAGTTGGTTGTATCCAACTATAAATCAACAGCTCAAAATATTTTGTTACTTATAAGAACCAGCTAGACTAGCCAACAAAAGCGAAGTTTTTTAGCATTAATTCTGTTATTTTTGCGAAATGATTGTTTCCTATCCAATGTATGACTTGCCCGAGATGCAGCAAAGTTTGCAAGCTTGGTGGCTGGCAATCCAAAGCCGGTTAACAGAGCAGGGCATTGATGCGCCTGAAATAATTTCTAAGCCGAAAGATGATCTGTTTCAACATTGGTTGAGAGAAGATTTATTGTTGAGCCAAACTTGTGGCTTTCCACTGGTTTCACATTTGCAATCACAAGTTAAACTGATTGGCACACCCGTGTTTTCAGCACAAAGTTGTAAAGGCCCCAACTATTGTAGTTTCTACATTGTACAAGCGGATGATCCTCGTGATTCAGTTCGGGAATTTCTAGGGGCGCGTTTTACTTACAACGGCCCCGATTCTCAATCTGGCTTCAACGCCGTGCGTGTTAACCTGCTGGAGAATGATATTGCCATACCTTTCTTTGGAAAAAACATTCTATCGGGCGGTCATCGCAACAGTATTGTTAATGTTGGCAAAGGTGTTGCAGATATATGTGCTGTGGATTGTGTAACTCATTCATTGCTAGAAAAACACCAACCTCAGGTACTGGAAAATACTCGAATTTTGGGTGCGACCAGGCTAACCCCCGGGTTGCCATTAATCACTTCTGTTCATACTGAGGATCATACTGTTGACGCTTTATTCCAGGCAATCAAGCAGATTTGCGTGGATGAATCCATGATCAGTGTCAATGATGATTTGCTGTTAAAGGATATTCAAAGGGTGGAACTCGAATCATACTACCAGGCAATTCCTAAACCCGAAACTCCGTTGGAAAAGTTGTAAGCATGAGTGACGACTGTTCAAATTCTGTTTTTGCCACTGATCTGCCAACTTTAAATGATGATCAACTCAATCAGGTTCTTGGTGATTGCTATGGAATAAGTGGGGAGTTAGCTCGGTTGGTGAGCGAGCGGGATCAGAATGTAAAAGTCACCAGCGATAAAGGTGTTTTCGTTCTGAAAATTTCAAACATCGCAGAAAATCCAGATATTCTGGATTTACAGAACAGTGCTTTGCTACATCTTAATAATACTGGCATGCATAGGCTTGTGCCCGAAGTGATTAATGGTATAGACGGCCATCCAATTCAAAAAGTACAAAGCGAACAGGGCCAGCATTGCGTGCGACTGGTCAGTTTTTTACAAGGCGAGTTGTACAGTGAGGTTAAAAAATCACCTGATCTGTTGTTCAGTTTGGGGGAGTATTTAGGCAGACTGTCCAAATCCCTCTCCAGTTTTGGTCATCCAACAGCACATCGCAGTGATTTTCTCTGGAATCTGGATAATGCACATAACTGCAAGGCTTATCTAGATCACATAGACAATCAGGATAACAGGCAGTTACTCGCTGAGTTATTTGAGCGCTATGAGCGACATGTGTTACCTAAACTGAAATCTTTGCGTTGTGCGGTTGTCCATCAAGACGCTAATGACAATAACATCATCATTGACTCAAAGCGTCAGCAAGTCACAGGTTTGATTGATTATGGTGATCTGTGTTTTGGCAGGCAGATTAATGAACTTGCAGTGGCCATGGCGTATGCTCTGCAGGGTGAGGACGATCTATACGGCGCCAGTCAACAAATCATAAAGGGATATGTAAAAGAATTTCCTTTGTTGGAAGACGAGTTGGATGTTTTGTTTGATTTAATCCGTATGCGCCTGGTGATGAGTGTTTGCATCTCATCATTCAGGACCAAGGATTACCAGGAGAATGACTACTTACTTGTCTCCCAAAGGCCCGCTTTCGATTTGCTCTGGCGAATGCAAGAAGTCAATCCGGCGTTTATGACAGCCGTGTTTCGAAAAGCAGCGACTTATTCAGCCACAAAGAATCACCAGCAAATTGTTGATTGGCTGTCATCAGCAGATAACCAACCTGTCAATATGTTTGATGTTGATCTGAAAAGCTCTCCACGACGAGTTTTGCCTTTAAATAACATTATCGAAAACGCACGTGTTGAGCACTATCAAGATTTACTGACGAATGATGACAAAGCTAATTCAATTGCTTATTTAATCGGTAGATACGCCGAGGACCGCAACGTTTACACTGCTGATCAATTTGCCAGTGTTGTCACACCTGAACACCGCACCATGCACCTGGGCCTGGATATATTTGTTGATGCGGGTGCAGCGCTTTATGCACCACTGCCAGGCAGGGTTTATGCATTGGATGATAATGCGATTCCACAAGGCTTTGGTCCGACTATTATGCTGGAACATGATACAGGTGATAATGATGTTAAGTTTTACACGCTTTATGGCCATTTATCCCACAGTGCCTTTGATCTTTTAGAACAGGGCCAAGAAGTCGAGGCAGGGCAGTTGATCGGCCATATCGGCGAATATCAAGTCAACGGTAATTGGGTGCCGCACCTGCATTTCCAGATCATGACTGACATGTTAGGTCTAAAAGCAGGTTATAACGGTGTTGGTGAAAAATCACTCTGGCCGGTCTGGTCAGAAATTTGTCCTGATCCGAATTTGATTACCCAACTTGCGCCTGAATCATTCGAACTATTAGATGACTCTGATTTACTTGAACGTCGACAATTGTTGTTAGGGCCGTCTTTAAGTATTTCCTATCGCAATAAACTGAATATTGTTCGAGGCCAAGGTGCTTATTTGTATGATCACACTGGTCGGCAATATCTGGACTGCGTGAATAATATTTGCCACGTTGGCCATTGTCATCCGCATGTGGTCGAATCGCTGCAACGACAGGCTAAGGTATTAAATACTAATACGCGATATTTACACAAAACTATATTGGATTATGCAGAACGCTTAACTGCCACCTTGCCCGATCCGTTATCCGTGGTTTATTTTGTCAACTCGGGCACGGAAGCAAATGAATTGGCACTGCGTATCGCCAGAACCGTAACAGGTATCAAAAATACCATAGTGCTGGATTGGGCCTACCACGGCAATTCGTACGCTACCGTTGAAATCAGCCCCTATAAATTCAAACGCAAAGGTGGCTTTGAAAAACCGGATTTTGTCGAAATTGCTGAGTTTCCTGATCCTTACTGCGGTCAACACAAGGGCATGAGTGAACAATCAGGACTAGCTTACGCACAATCCGTTGCCGAATGTGTCAATAATATTAAACAACAAACCGGGCATGGTCCGGCCGCGTTCATCGCTGAGTCAATTTCCGGCGTAGGCGGGCAGGTGGTTTATCCGGACGGCTATTTGAAAGCGGCTTATGAGGCAGTCAGAGCAGAAGGAGGACTTTGTATATCCGATGAAGTGCAATGTGGTTTCGGGCGAGTCGGTTCCCACTTCTGGGCTTTCGAGTTGCAAGATGTAATTCCGGATGTCGTTGTGCTGGGTAAACCTATGGGTAATGGGCATCCACTGGCTGCAGTTGTGACAACCCGGGAATTGGCTAAAAGATTTGCTAACGGTATGGAATATTTCAATTCATTTGGTGGCAACCCAGTTTCTACAGCAGTCGGCATGGCGGTCATGGATGTCATCGAAAACGAGAACCTGATGCAAAATGCTCTTAAAACAGGCAGTTACTTATTGAATGAATTCAATAAACTAATGAAACAATCTAAAGTAATAGGTGACGTTAGAGGCAAAGGCTTTTTCTTAGGATTAGAGTTAGTCAAAGATAGGGAAACACTAAAACCGGCGACAGAACTTGCCAGCGATATCGTTAATGATCTTCGCGAAAACGGGGTTTTATTTTCGACTGACGGACCGTATGGAAATGTCCTTAAATTCAAGCCACCGATGGTGCTATCAAAAGACGACGCTGATTACTTAATCACTGAACTGCAGAATTCTTTATCTAGATGCCATTATCCTTGTTGAGTTAAATGATAAGATAGTCATTTCAAGATCAGTTTCTAGGTATATCAATATGAATGATGTGATTAAAGAATATTCAAATGACGATATAACGGTTGTCTGGCAACCAGGAAAATGCAGTCATTCTACCGTGTGTGCGAAAACTTTAGATGATGTCTTTAATCCGAATGCGCGACCCTGGGTCAACATGCAAGGAAGCGATAGTGAATCTATTATTTCGACGGTCAGGCAGTGCCCTTCTGGTGCATTGAGCATCAAAGGCGATGAAATAACCACTCCGGCGGCCACCAAGGTAATGGAAAATGTAACAATCAAAGTATTGGAAAATGGACCATTACTGGTCAAAGGTGATGTGAGCTTGTCGATGACTGATAAAGCAGAGCAGCAAGCCATAAACCCGGCGCTTTGCCGTTGCGGCGCATCAGAGAACAAACCGTTTTGCGATGGCAGTCATGCTCGAATCGGGTTTAAAGGATAGCGTAGTGTTTAATGCAATACTCGTTGTAAGGTCGTTGCGACCGGTGCGTCTTGTTTCATATATACTGAATTTTTAATTCATCTCTAGCAACTTTTCTTAAGTTATGACAATTTAGATGAGTGTCACCAATAAGGGGACAGGACTGGTAATCGGAGATATCGGGTTGATTTAGTTAAAACCGAGCTGGGTCGTAACAATACTGTTAATTAAACGTCAGACTGACACTTTCAGGAATTGTGATGAAGATGATGCCGACTAATAGGAATACGAAGGCGACAATTTTAGTTGGCATTTTGGCTAATTGTTGTCTGAGTATAAATACTGCTGAATCTGGGTTTCTCCTGTTTGAATTGCCGGAAAGAAATGGGAAGAGTAGTAAGCTGAAGAGCATGATAAAAAGTGGTGTAGTCGTTTCGATAGCAGCAACATAAGAAATAGACGGACTAACGTCAATGGCACGTTGTGAAAACACAACAGCAAGAATTCCCAAAAATTGTGAGAAAATGAATAATGGTCCGAATCTCTTCGCGCTGGAAACCACACCATTGCATTCTGTCCCAAGCCACAACAATAAGGCGGCGATAACCTGGCCGACCATGAAGTAGGTCAATCCAGTGTGAAAGGAGACGTGTTGATAAATCTCGTCCTGAATAACAAACGAAATAGACAACAGTAGTATTGCTCCACCCAGTGGTAATAATGTCAGGGTAAATGATTTACGATTGATGCTGGCAATAGTCAGGATAATCACTCCGATCAAAGCAATGGTAATGCCAAGGTATTGGTTAAGAATTAATTTTTCATTCAAAAAAATAAATGCTAGAACAGGTACTAAAAAGACACTAAAGCCCAAAAACACTTCGATATTTGATGAATCATTCAGCTTGAATAATGCTTTGAAATAAAAGTAAACATGAAACAAATAAATTGCGCCGTTTAAAAGGCAAGCCAGAACAATAAGCAAAGGAGGACGTTCAAATTGTTGGTTTTGTGCTAGCAAGAAGAATATTAAAAGGCCAGAAAATAAACCGCTCAGAATGGTGGCATGAACGGGATTACGATATACAGACTTACCAACAAAAAATGCATCTAGCACTGCATCAAGTCCATAAAGAATTGGGACAGCAAGCGCCACCCAGATCCAGCCGTCCCAAATCATACTCATTTTAGTTAAACCCTTTTATATTTGTTATCGGGTCGTCCATTTTTCCATCCTTATTGTTTAGTTATTATGTTTGTCCACCCTCCAACCCGCCAACACCCCTTATAGACTTTTTTGTATCTCCATTAAATGCAAAATACTGTCAAATTTCCACGTAAATAGTTCACAATTCTGTTTGTTATATTCAATCAATTGAATTGATTAGAAATATTAGGTTATTTCCCGTGGACAAACACTTGACCATTTGCCTTGCAAGCCTTAGGATACACGGCCTTCGGGGCTATAGCTCAGCTGGGAGAGCGCCTGCATGGCATGCAGGAGGTCGGCGGTTCGATCCCGCCTAGCTCCACCAGAACAAGGCCGACATTTTAGTTATTGTGATAACGTGTCGGCACAAGGCCAGCATTTTGTTATTGTTTTAAATGTGCTGGCACTAAGTCCGGGTCCCCATCGTCTAGAGGCCTAGGACACCGCCTTTTCACGGCGGCAACCGGGGTTCGAATCCCCGTGGGGACGCCACATCCTTATCCGATCTGAAAAGCAGTGCAGTATCCATAAAATTAGAGCAAAATTGACTACTTTAATTCCAGGAAGGCAGATTATCAAAGCGCCCGATGATCAAATGACAGTGCGTTAGCAGTGCAGTAGCCACATCCTTTTCAGATTAGTATATAAGTTCAGTATCCACAAAAATTTAACGAGATCAACTACTCCAAATCCATGAAGGCAGACTTTCAGTGTTCCCGATACAGTAGCGAATTAGAAGCAGTTCAGGAGTATAAAATCATAACAAAGTTGACTACTCTAAATCCAAGAAAGCAGATTTTCAGAATACCCGACACGGTAACAAAGCTATTATCAGATTCCAAGCAAGCAGAATCTCTAAACCGATATAATAACGAAGTATGTGTAACTTTGATTAATTAACGGTGTAAAATATGCCTCAAGAACAACACAGACCGACAAAGCCACAAACAATATAAGCCCGCTCAGTGAACCTTTCCGATTTTTTACATCTAAATCATATAGTATTCATCAATCCTTGGCATTATTCGCAGAGGAATAAAAATATTGCATTCTTATGGCCATTAAAAAATTATTACTGCTTGTCATTATCATGCTAAATCCGGCAATTACAGTGGCAGTTGAACTCATTAAAAGCCCGGTTGATACGCGCGAATACCGGCATTTTGTTTTAGAAAATGGCTTGAAGGTAGTATTGGTTTCCGATCAGGATATTGATAAGGCGGCTGCTTCATTGGATGTGGCGATAGGCAGTGGTACCGATCCAAAAGAGTGGCCGGGTATGGCACATTTTCTCGAGCACATGCTTTTTTTAGGAACCGAAAAATACCCGGAATCTGGTGAATATCAAGCGTTTATCCAGAAAAATGGGGGCCACACTAACGCATTTACGGCTTACGATCACACCAATTATTTTTATGATATTAATCCGGCTTATCTAAAAGAATCACTGGATCGGTTTGCGCAGTTTTTCATCAGCCCTTTATTAAACGCTGAATTTGTTGAACGTGAGCGCAACGCCGTTGATTCGGAATATTTCGCCCGCCGCACTGATGATTTCAGGCGCACCTGGTCGGCACGCAAGCGGGTTTTTAATCCTGAACATCCGGTGACGAAATTTTCGATCGGTAATAATCGAACTTTGGCAGATAAGCCGGAGCAATCGGTTCGCGATGCTTTAATTGATTTCCACAAGCGTTATTATTCAGCCAACATTATGTCTTTAGCGGTGATTGGACGTAATTCTCTGGATGAAATGGAGTCTTGGGTGCGTGGGTTATTCGATGCC
>CBDCFC010000007.1:0-17232 GCA_965215945.1 Arenicellales bacterium
AACTCAATTTCAGTGCTGCATAGTCTTCGTTCGATGCCGTTGGATTTTTAAAGAAACTACCTGCATTGCCAATTTTCTCCGGCAAAGGCAATTTATTGATTCTTAACTTGCAGATTGCGTCACTAATTTGTAACGCTGTAGGATTATTGGCATCAGCACCTATTTCAGACAACTTATCCCGAACACCTAAATAATCGAGCACAGGTCGATGTGTTTTGGGCAATTTAAAATTCACCGAAGTGATCAAATAACGATCAGGATGTTTTTTAAAAACGCTGTCTCGATAAGCAAATTGACAACCCTGTTTATCAAAAACTTTGTATTCGCCAGAATTCAAATCAAACGCATGCAAACTGTCAACATACCGCTCAAGCTCAACACCGTAGGCACCGATATTTTGCACTGGCGCTGCCCCTACAGTTCCTGGGATTAAGGAGAGATTCTCAAAGCCAAAATAGTTATTCTTGATGGTCCAGCGAACCAACTCATGCCAGTTTTCTCCGGCTGCAACTTGAATAGTGACAGTGTCTTGATCTTCACTAAGAATTTGTTTGCCTTTTAACTGATTGATTACAACCAGACCCGGAAAGTTCTGACGAAACAACACATTACTACCGCTGCCAAGAATAAGGTTATTTTCATTATCTAGTAATTTTTCTAGAACATCGGCAAACTGCGATTCTGATTGAAGTAACAACAGCTCTTGCGCATTTGCGTCAACAGCAAAACTGTTAAAATCCTTCAAAGAAAATTTACAATCCATTTTCATTATCCTAGCCCGAATACTTCATGAATCTTTGAGAATCAGGGTCAATCTGACTAAACAGTTCGGGCGATCGTTTCATTGTTTTGCTTCCCGGTGAAAGAGAATTATGCAAGCCCGCACTTACTTCCTCCGCATAATTTCCAGTGGGTCTGAACTCAAACAGGACAATCTGTTCATGCACACTGAACGGTATTTTACTATTTGCTTGATTCATTGGTCATATTCTCAGTTTACCAGTCCGATTTATGAAATATTCGGGCTAGTGTATCTGCCTAACACATTTTGAGATAGCGATAGTCGGTTAAAAATCCGCTAAAATCCACTCCTAACGCATAGACCGATAAATTAATGCCTACACCGCAAAGCGGGTCTTTACTTGAAGATCTAGTCAAACTTGAGCATCTGCTAAAAACCGATGCCACCAAATCCTATGAAGATTTGCAACAACGTGACCGTAAAATCGGCATTAAGCTAGAGCACTTAAAAAAATCACCAATCGAACAAATTCGAGGCTGGCTCGGTTTTACCGATGATGAGAAGCTTAGTACCGATGCTATTACCCGCACTAATCTTTTCATCAGCACCAGTTTAATTATTGTCGGCTTAATTCTGGGTATTAGTACCGGTTTGGCGTTGTTCTTTTATACCGGAGAGCAGCCGATTAATATCATCAATGTCTTAGCAGTTGGGGTCGGTTTGCAATTGATTTTACTGGCGATTTTCTTCTTGGCGGTTTCGTTTAATTCTAAGTGGTTACAGGACTTATTGGCTGGCTTCAATGCCGGTAGATGGGCGGCACGCCTGGCTTATATTTTTCCATCTCTTAAAAATTCATTGGACGAGCTGCTTAACAGGCGCAGCAGTCTTACCGATCAAAAAATCATCAAATGGCAAACGGTTTACTGGTCGCAGCAATTCGCGGTGGCTTTCAATCTGGCGTTGGTCTTGTGCTGTTTATATTTAGTCACTTTTACCGATCTCGCATTCGGCTGGAGCACCACTTTGGCGTTTGATAATAGTATCGTTAAATCGATTACCGATACACTTTCGTTGCCGTGGAAAACACTTTTTCCTGCTGCCGTACCAGACAGTAATTTAATTGAAGCAACACGTTTTTATCGCTTAAAAACTATCAATATGGGCAATGAAACAAGCAATATCATTGATCAGGCTCAACTTGCAGGAAACTGGTGGCGTTTTTTATTGTTATGCCTGCTGTTTTATGGTCTTCTGCCGCGCATAATAACGTTGGTTATTTCTAAATTACAGCTAAACAAATCGATAAAAAAATCGATCATGTCCTTGCCTGGGTTACATCTTTTGTTGGACAGGATGAACAACCCCAGTGTTACTACTTTAGCCGAAACTCCTGAAGTTGAAGCGGAAAAAATACAAACAACCGATGCCAATAAAATCACTGCTCTGACAAACCGGCAAACATATATTTTGCATTGGGGCCAGCCAGCTTTTGAGCAGTCTTTGATTGAGAGCTGGTTAATAGAAAGCACCGGTGCAAAAGTAACCGGCTTTGATCTGGTGGCTTCAACAAATAATCAAACTATTCCATTAGCTGACAGATTACCTAAATTAGACTCACAAACAGCTGTTTCAATCATAGTCAAAGCCTGGGAGCCACCGACACTGGAGTTGACTGATTGGCTGGCGGAATTACGTCAACATTATGGACAACAAAAATTACTGACATTGATTCCATACGGCATCGGCAAAAAAAATCAAATAAAACCCGCTGACAGTATTGAAATCAAAACCTGGCATGATTTTCTGCAACGACAGAATTTATTCGATATTGAATTGCATGGGGTCAGATCGTGACAGTACCTGCCTTTGCCGTCGTCGGCCATCCAAACAAGGGCAAAAGTTCTTTGGTTGCAACGCTGTCACAAGATGATTCAGTCAGAATCTCGATGTTGCCCGGGACAACCGTTGAAGCCCGAACCTTTCCGATGAAAGTGGACGGGGAAGTGCTTTATCAATTAATCGACACCCCTGGCTTTCAGCGTGCCCACAAAGCCCTAAGCTGGTTAAAGGAGCATGAAACTGACATTCATAAACGTGCTGAAGTCGTCGGTGAATTCGTTAATACGTTTAAAAATACTGAGCAGTTTTATGATGAATGCCAGTTACTCGGTCCTATTCTCGATGGCGCCGGCATTTTGTATGTGGTTGATGGTTCTAAGCCCTACGGTAGTGAATTTGAAGCGGAGATGGAAATTCTGCGCTGGACCGGACAACCTTGCATGGCGCTTATAAACATGATTGGCGAGTCTGATTACTCGCAGCAGTGGAAGAAAGCATTATCCCAGTTTTTTCAAATCGTACGGGTTTTCAACGCTGTCAAGGCTGAATTTGAACAACACATCGAGTTATTACGAGCTTTTGGCCAACTCAATGAAAGCTGGCGACAACCACTGGAAAAAGCAGTTAGCTTTATTCTAAAGGATCGCAAAGCCAAGTTGGAACAAAGTGCACGACTAATCGCCGAAACAATTTCAGAAAGCATGAATTTAAAGATGTCGAAAAAATTTTCTGAAGATGAAAGTTCCGAAAGTTACAAGGCAAAACTGAAACAGGATTATTTTGAAGAACTAAAAAATAAGGAACAGCGCTGCCGTAAAACCATCGAAAAAATTTATCACTACCACAACATTAATAGAAATGAAGCTAACTTTAAGCTATTGGAAGAAAATCTATTTTCCGAGCAAACCTGGTCAATCTTCGGCTTATCACAACAGGAATTGCTGATGACCGGACTTGCGGGTGGCGCCGCAATGGGAGCAGTGGTTGATGTTGCCGTCGGTGGTTCTTCTCTACTACTGGGAGCAGGAATCGGTGCATTAATCGGAGGTGTTGGTGCGCTGATCTCCTATGATAAACTTGCCAGCATTGAAGTGCTGGGTTTACCTTTGGGTGGTCATGCCTTGCAGATCGGCCCAATGAATAACAGAAATTTTCCTTATGTGCTGCTGGGACGAGCCTTATTGCATCATCAATTGATTGAAAATCGTACACACGCTATGCGTGGTGAACTGACTATTGAAGATAATGAAGGTAATACCGGTGCCAGCCGGATTGATTCTCATTTAAGAAAACAGCTTGAAGTTTGTTTTTCCAAAATTCGTAAAGATGGTAGCGAAGCCGAAGAGTTGGATAAACTTAGCGAATTAATCATTCGCTGTATGCAAGACGGTTAACTTAGAAGCCGATAAACAAACGGCAACCAAGCCAATAACAATAAAACTAGCAAAATAATCTCGAACCAAATAATCCGTTTGTACTTTAATCTTGTCTGCTGCGGTTTATCTTGCATCAGGATACCGCACATTGTCATATCAAGTGGCAAAATGAAAAAATACATGGGCACCATTACCGGAAAAATAACAGTGGTCATCATCTGCCAACCCTGCATAACTGTTTTTTTCACCGGCAAAAGGAGCGGCAAAAATCAACGCAATAACAGACAATAGCAAGACAAATCTTAAAGGACTCAATGATTTTAGAAATGCTATCACTGCTAGCCTGGATATTTCATGAATCTTTGAGAATCAGGGTCAATCTGACAAAAAATCACCGAGAGTGATTTTTTGCGTAAGCCCCGTAGGGGTGAGGCACACAGATGAGCCGAACAAAACAGTTCGGGCGATCGTTTCATTGTTTTGCTTCCCGGTGAAAGAGAATTATGCAAGCCCGCACTTACTTCCTCCGCATAATTTCCACTGGGCCTGAACTCAAACAGGACAATCTGTTCATGCACAGCAGATCCGATATTTTTGCTAACTGTTTGATTCATTAGTCATAGTCTCATTTTGCCAGTCCGATTTATGAAATATCCAAGCTGATTAACCTGCCGGACCTAAAGCCTTGGCGCAGAGTTCAGACTTTGCCTGCATTTTTTCTAATTGTCCTTGAGCGAGTAGCGAAAGCCCCCCGGTTGCCAAGGCTGCACCAACGGTAGCACCAAGCTCAAAAATACCCTTTGGATCCAGCGTTACTTGCGGCTCAGTCAAAGTGCCAACGACCTGCACAATTCCAGTCAATTTACTAAAACCCAGACCTAACCCTTTTTTAGGTTTGGTGCTGAACTGCAAATCAATAGCTTCACTGCCAAAATTAATGCGGCTATTTCCAGTCATAGAAAAATCAACTGCCTCAGCGGCCAAACCATAAGGTGTCGTCAACACACCATCTTTAATATTAAAGGCAACGGCACTACAGTTTATTTGAGTATCTTTTTGCTTTTTCTTGAAAGGATTAACTGCACTCAATGTCTCGACAATCAAATCGGATGAAAATAATTTTAGTGTGCCTTTTTTAAGTAACAAATCTTCGAAATACAAAGAACCGCCGCCATTTGCATTGCTCATGATAGCCGCAATTGACTCACCTGAACCATTAAGCACTAGATTTGCAAATGCATCGCCGGAACTTTCGATTTGCTCGGAATCACGAAACACCCCTGCTCTGGCAATATCAAAGCCATCAATTCGGGCATTTACTGAGGTAAAAGCTGGCGATCTTTGGGTATTCACATCGAACTGGAATAAAGCATGACCACCGCCCAAGGTACCTTCGAATGGCCCAAACTGAAAGACTCCATTATTTGATTTCGCGTTAACAGCAGCATTTTCAAAGTCAAATATGTTCGCCCTTAAACGACCGATTTTAATTTTTAAGTCGAGGTCATTTTTACGAATAAATTCATAAGGTAAAGGATTATCAGACAAAAGCTTATTTGTTGTCTGCTGTTTTTCCTCACCGAGCTTTTTGCCAGTCACATCGAGCATATCAAAATTTAAAATGTTGATTTCACCGACTAATTTCGGACGTTGCGATTTATCCAGATAGTTTTGCAGCGATAAATCACCAATAACTTTGTTGCCGGCAATATCCAGTTCTGCCGAGTCCAGATGCAACGCCCCATCTTGATATTCAAAGTGGCTACTCAAACTTGCTGGTTTTTTAACATCAGTCTTGATGTTAAACCGAGTGAGAAGTTGCCGCATGGAAGGTGTCATTAAATCCGCTTCCAGATCGATACCCTTTAAATCAACAACTCTGCCCAGATTACCTTTTACCGTTCCTTTCAGACTCTTGTCTTTGATTTCACCCTGTATAGCCATAATCTCAATGTTTTTTGTGGCTCCTGTTAACCTGGCCTTTACTGACAACGGCCCTATATCAGGTAAATTAGCTTTCACCATAGGATTGATTGAAGTTAACGAATTAACGTCAGCCTGCACATCTAAATTAAGTTGTGCACGGTTTTTTATCATCGAATCAACCGAACCAACGGCATTTAGTTTTATCCCATTGTTCTCGTATGTCACAACAAGATTTTTTGCCGAAAGATCCCGCGCTGTCGGACTAATTAAATCTGCCGTGGCTTTAATTTGGCCAACTTCGGGCATTTTATGGCCGGAAAATGCTTCTGCGACCGACAGGTCCGGAACATTGGCATCTGCCTTTAATCGAACGACGTCGAATTTAATCAAATCACCAATACTTCCCGTTACATCAGCATTACCATATTGGCCCGCGTAGTTTGCTTTTGCATCGGACAATGATAATTTGCCATCTTGCCAGCTAATCTTACCTGTTGCATTGATAGGCCCCATATCGGGTAAGGGAGAAGGCGTAAATGCAGAAATTTCCGCCAGCGTTGCCAAACCAGCTTGCACATCCAATTGCATATTATCAAAGCCAATCAATTCCTCGATCGAACCAACTGCTTTAAGCTTTGATTTTCCTTCCAGATTCAGAACAATATCCTGAATAGAATATTGTTTGTTCTTACCAACCAGTTTAGCAGTTGCATTAACTGGACCCCATTCCGGTGGCATTTTTCGATTAAAAAAATGAGTAACAACATCCAGGTTAGCGGCATTCGCTTTTATATCTACCTGTGCATCAGCACCGTTAAGCAAATCTTTTACATCTCCACTAAGCTCAGCCTGGATAAATTCGGAATCCAGCACTGCTTTACTTATTTCAAGGCCGAAATTTTTCCCGCTACCACTGGCTGCCGCCTGTAACGTTAACGTTCCCGGAAACCCTTTATTCAAACCAGCCAGTTTCAACAATTTAGTCAAATCATTGACGTCAAGATCAATATTGACTTCGCCCTGATTTGTTGCAGCCAAACCTGATAATTCACCACCCACCTTTAAATCAATCGAAGGATCATCAATGTTTATGTCTAAATTTTTAACATCTATGCCCTTTTGATTAATTGCCTGTAAATCGCCGGAAATATCTGCAGTAATATTTATCGGACCGATTGCCGGCAATTCACGTGTGGTAAAAGCCGAAAGATCAGCCAGACTATTGGTATTTGCCACAATGCTAGTCGTTAACTGAAAAGAATCGTTACTTCGTTCAACTTCTCCACTAAATCGCGTTTTCGACTCATTTAAAACGGCCTCAAGATCAAACGGAAGTGTGTTTTGCGTAGCCAGTGAATCAATTAGGCCAGCCTCCCCATTAATCGAAAATGGCAAATCATTAAACTCACCATGCGCGGTCACTCGCTGAGCATTCCCCTGTTCGGTTTCAGCCAACTGTAACGCTGGAAGCTCAAGTCTATATTTGCTTTTTTTCTGCTGATCGAGATATTCAACTTGTGCATCATTGAGGTCGAGTTTTGAAAGTATTAGTCGAGCTAGATTTTGGAAATCAAATTTCTTATCTGACTTAGGCTTTAGTTTTTGGAAATGCCAATTTGTATCGCCTTGTTGATTTTTTAGCAGATCAACGTTTAAAGCATCAGCCGATAGATCATGAACATGTAACTTACCTTTTATTAATTCGCGCAAATCAATTGACAAGAACAACTTTTTCGCAGTAATCATATGTGGACCCTTGGCCCAATCTGGATTGGCAAAGGCAACTGATTTAAGTTCAATTGAAGGATTCAAACTACGAACCGTAGTCAATTCTCCAATTGCGACATCTCGATCGGTGGTATATTTAACGACCTTGGTGGTTAATGCCTTATATTGTTGATCAGGCAAAAGCACAACAACAGCGATTAACAAAACAAAAACTATCAATAACGTCGCTAGTATTTTTAGCAATACTTTCATTTCTCGCTGTTGTTTAGACCCTTGTTAGATTTAAAATGGCGCATATTATCTCATTATTAAACTTAGTGGTGAATGAATTCGGTGATCAATAAAAACAGCGTGTCTTTCAACAAGTTACGCAAACGCATAAGGCGGAATGTCGGTCGGGCCATCGAAGATTTTAATATGGTTGAAAATGGCGATAACATTATGGTCTGCCTGTCTGGAGGCAAAGATTCCTATACTCTGCTGGATATTCTGATCGCACTGAAACATAACGCACCTGTCAGTTTCAAGTTAACTGCCGTCAATATGGATCAGAAGCAACCTGATTTTCCCGAACACGTCCTACCTGAGTATTTAAACAACTTGGAAATCGATTATCACATTATCGAACGAGATACTTACAGCGTTGTCAAATCCGTGATTCCGCAAGGTAAAACCATGTGCAGCCTGTGCTCAAGACTTCGAAGGGGCACGCTCTATAGCTTCGCCGCAAAACATGGGTTTAATAAGATCGCCCTGGGCCATCATCGCGATGACATTATTGAAACGTTATTTTTAAATATGTTTCACGGCGGTAAATTAAGCGCCATGCCTCCCAAGCTGCTAAGTGACAACAAGAAAAACATTGTGATTAGACCATTGGCTTATTGCAACGAAAGGGATATCGCTAAATACGCAACAGCGATGGAGTTTCCAATTATTCCTTGTAATTTGTGTGGCTCCCAGGAAAACCTGCAACGTAAAAAAATCAAAAAAATGCTGCATAAATGGGAATCTGAATTCCCCGGGAGAATCGACTCTATTTTCGCCAGCGTGAAAAATATCGCACCATCACAAATGGCTGATCGGGAGTTATTTGATTTCGTTAATCTAGGTAAAAAAACAAATAAACGAACTAACAAATGGTTGCCGGATAGTCAGGAAAAGACTGACAAGCTTAAGCTGGTGGTTAATCAAAACTCTTAACCTTACATTGTCATCCTGAGCTTGCCGAAGGATCTCCCGATCACTGTTCGGGCTTTACTCGAAGGAGGAGTCAGCTCATGGAGATTCCTCCATGCGCTTCGCTTAGTCGGAATGACGGCTTATCTCAGCGCCGGTGGAATCTCACAAACCGGAATCGGTTGCATTTTATGCTGGTTAGCATTGTGGAAGCGATTGTAGATGGCCAATACTTCGCTTTGTCGATCGGTTAATTCGCCATTCTCACCCGCTTCAATATACTCCATTGCCCATTCCAGTTCGGGATAACTGGCACCAATTTGATCTTCATCAGTACGATCATCGCCCCACAACCCGTCAGTCGGAGCAGCCTGTATGATTTCATCATTTACACCCAGAGCCTTTCCCAAAGCATAGACTTCTGATTTCATTAAATCCGCAATCGGACTCAAGTCCACACCGCCGTCACCATATTTAGTATAAAAACCGACACCGAAATCTTCCACTTTGTTACCGGTTCCCGCGACCAGGTCATTATTCAAGCCTGCAAAATAGTAAAGCGTCAACATTCTTAAACGCGAACGTGTATTTGCCAAGGTCAAAAAGCGATTGTCCTCATCTTCTACCGCAGGCAAGGTTTCAAGCAACGAATCAAAAACACCCGTTAATTCGACACGTTGCAAAGGCGACGTTTGAGTAATTTTCTTTAAGAAAATCAATGTGCTTTAAGGGCGCGGGAAACTTGATTTTTAGCCTGATAAATCGGCATCTCTAAACAAGTAACCGGACGTGAGGTTTTCGCCACCAGTGTTGAAGTGACGGCTGAGTCAATGCGCCTGAGACACCGACAACAAACCCTCGTGTACCCGCTTTTTCAGAATAACTGCTTAACCACTCGACTATATGATCAATAACTGCATCTACTTTCATTTGATTTTTTCATCTATAGGATTTCACCATTTTAAGTGGCTAGTTCTAGCGGTTCAATAGCAGCAAACCGTAAATATTTCCTAATCGGTTGCTTCAATAAGAATTACTGGTTATTAGACTCTAATAGTGAGATGATCGGCCAAAATTGTTTATTTATTGAAAAAATTTAAATGCAACAACCTGAAGACACAGCTAAAGGATTTGGACTGGCACTATCCAGTTACACTCTGTGGGGTATTTTCCCGGTTTATTTTTTCCTCCTGCGCCATGTTTCTGCCTTTGAAGTATTAGTGCATCGTGTAATTTGGTCGATGTTATTACTATTGCTAATCAGTGCATTCATCAAAAATCGCACTAAATGGTACGATTTACTTAAAACAAAAGAAACCTTAGTTCCATGTATGTTAAGCACGCTTTTTCTGAGTGCAAATTGGCTGATCTACATCTGGGCGGTGGCCAACGGCATGGCTATTGAAGGTAGCCTGGGTTATTTTATCAATCCACTAATTAGCGTATTAATGGCAGTTGTTTTTTCTAGGCGAACGTTTGAATAAATACCAGTTAACCGCGATTTTTGTTTGCAGTAATCGGTGTGCTGTTTCTTATTTTTAAAGTGGGAGAATTCCCCTGGGTTGCCCTTTCATTAGCCCTATCGTTTGGGATTTACGGACTTATTCATAAAAAATTCGAAGTGGACGCTTTTGCCGGATTAACTTTGGAAACCATTATTGCAGCACCGCTAGCTATGATTTACCTGCTCTATCTATTCGTTGTCGGTAAAAATTCCTTCTTGGCAATAGACTCGCAGACTGATACCTTGTTGTTGGCTGCCGGGATAATAACAAGTTTACCTTTGCTGTTATATTTAGCTTCTTTACCGCAACTGCGCCTGAGCACAGTCGGGTTATTGCAATATACTGCACCGACCCTTCAATTCCTTGTCGCTATCTATATTCTGGGCGAACCATTTAATCAGGACAAATTAATTGCCTTCTGCATCATTTGGATTGGATTGTTGATTTTCAGTTTTGATATCATCAAACAACGACGCTTGAGAAACAGTAAACATGAACGTTGATCAACAAACAATCCAAAACTTCGCAAAACACTGGATCAAATCATGGAACAATCACGACCTGGATGCAATTATTTCTCATTATGCGGAGGAACTGACATTCATCTCGCCACTGATTGTTGAACGATTAAATAGGCCAAATGGCACCATTACTGATCGCGAAGAGCTAAAGGCTTATTTCAAAATTGGGCTTGATTCAAACCCTAACCTACATTTTGAACTAGAAGAAATTTTGTATTCTGTTAAAGGCTTCACAATTTATTATAAAAAATGCACGTGGTGGAAAAACAGCCGAATATTTTGAGCTAAACGATAAAGGAAAAGTAACACTCGTCAACAACAGTTATTCTTAAACAAAGAGGACGTAGCCAAGGCGACGTCCCCCTTTGTTATCTGATATTTACAAAATATATTTACTCAAATCTTCGTCGTTGACGAGTTCGTTAAGATGGTCATTAACGTATTCGGCATCGATAGTCTCAGTCTGGCCGGGACATGTCCGCAGCTTCGAATGATAAGACCTCGAGCAAGCGTTCCATTACTGTGTGCAAGCGCCGTGCACCAATATTTTCAGTCTGCTCATTGACCTGCCAGGCAATTTCGGCAATGCGTTGCAAACAATCTTCGGTAAACTCAAGCTCTACCCCTTCGGTATTCATTAAAGCCTGATATTGCTCGGTCAATGAAGCATCAGGTTCAGTCAATATACGCACAAAGTCCTCAGTCGTTAAGGCCCTTAGTTCAACACGTATTGGCAACCGGCCCTGTAATTCAGGAATTAAATCAGAGGGCTTAGAAAGCTGAAATGCGCCTGAGGTAATAAACAAAATATGGTCGGTTTTGACCATGCCGTACTTGGTGGTAATGGTTGAGCCTTCGACTAAGGGTAATAAGTCACGTTGCACGCCTTCGCGTGAGACATCCGCACCAGATGTGTTTTCACGGCCAACGATTTTATCTATTTCGTCAATAAACACTATACCGTCCTGTTCGACTCGTTGAACCGCCAAATGCTTGATGTCCTCGTCATTAATCAGCTTGGCTGCTTCTTCTTCGGTGAGTAACTTTAATGCCTCTTTAACCTTCACTTTGCGGGCCCGCGGTCGTTTTCCACCCATATTCTGCATCATGCTCTGCAACTGGCTGGTCATTTCTTCCATCCCTGGCGGCCCAAAAATTTCCACACCCATTGGCTGTGCCGAAACTTCTACTTCTATTTCCTTATCGTCCAACTTGCCTTCCCTAAGCAACTTGCGCATATGTTGTCGACCCGCACCCTCTGTTTGGTAGTCAAGCTTATTGGCATCCGTTTCATTTGTTCTAGCGGGTGGCATCAAAATATCCAAGACACGTTCCTCAGCAGCATCCTCCGCTCTAGGTTTAACTTTTGACATTTCTTCTTCGCGTGTCATTTTCACCGACATGTCGGTCAAATCGCGGATAATCGAATCGACCTCACGCCCTACATAGCCTACTTCAGTGAATTTCGTTGCTTCGACTTTGATAAAAGGTGCCCTAGCCAGTGTGGCCAGACGCCTGGCAATTTCGGTTTTACCAACTCCTGTTGGACCGATCATTAAAATATTCTTGGGCGTAATTTCTTTCCGCAGTTCATCATCGGTAATTTGCATGCGTCGCCAACGATTACGCAGCGCTATCGCGACTGCGCGCTTAGCGTCTTTTTGAGCAATGATGTGTTTGTCCAGCTCCTGGACAATTTCTCGTGGAGTCATCTCAGACATTGAAGTTCCCTCAGTAATTCAATTCTTCTATGGTGAGTTGATGATTAGTGTAAACACAAATATCAGCCGCGATGTTTAGACTTTTTTCGACAATATTACGTGCATCCAGTTCAGAATTCTCTACCATTGCAATCGCGGCGGCTTTGGCAAAATGTCCTCCAGAACCAATTGCCATAATACCCTGCTCCGGTTCAATCACATCACCGTTACCTGAAATAATCAAGGAAGCATCTTTATCCGCCACCAACAGCAACGCTTCCAGACGCCTCAACATTCGATCTGTACGCCAATCTTTAGCCAACTCAACCGCCGATCTGACCAGCTGTCCTTGATGTTTTTTCCAGCTTGCCCTCAAAGCGCTCAAATAAAGTAAAAGCATCTGCTGTACTACCGGCAAACCCCGCCAAAACCTGATCTTTATACAGCCGGCGTACTTTGCGGGCATTACCTTTCATTACCGTATCACCCAGCGAGACTTGCCCATCGCCGCCCATCACGACCTGATTATTGTGTCTGACCGAAACAATGGTCGTACCATGAAAATCAACCATGCGAAATTCCTAAAAGTATAAGACTTTGGATATGCTACCAAATTCGGCTGAATTCAACCGTAAATAAACTATTTAACTAATTTAAGATGCGCTTTCTGGTCTTTTACCTTAGCTTCAGCCGCTGCCGGCTTTTTTAGATTTGACCTTTTTGGTTTGGTCTTGCTCGGGTGGAGGCGATGGATTATTTTCATCCTGGAAGAAAATTCCCTGTCCATTTTCACGTGCATAAATAGCTAATACGGCTTCAATTGGCACTTCAATATTCATTGCTTTGCCTGCAAAGCGTGCTGAAAAAAAACACCCATTCGTTGGTCAAATTTAAATCTTTAACTGCATGGTGATGAATATTAAAAACAATATGGCCATCTTTAACATGATTTTGCGGCACCTTAACACCTTCAACTGAATCTGAAACTAAAATCTGCGGAGTCAAATCATTATCAAGTGCCCACTCATGGATAGCACGGACCAAATAAGGCTTGGTCGAGGACGCTTTAGAATCCGGCATCTACTAGCCTGGATATTTCATGAATCTTTGAGAATCAGGGTCAATCTGACTAAACAGTTCGGGCGATCGTTGGCGCAGCCCCATTGGAATAGGGAGCGGAAAGGATCGATCGAAATATGACGACAGATTGGGCCTGAACTCAAACAGGACAATCTGTTCATGCACAACCGAACGGAAATGTTTATTATCTGTTTGATTCATTGGTCACTTTCTCATTTTGCCAGTCCGATTCATGAAATATCCAGGCTAGGCTTATACTACGTTGAGTGCTCGCTCAGCATTGCTCAAGCTTTGACGAAAACTTTCTATTGAGAACATGCGCTCGGCATAGGAAAGCATTGGCTTGCCTTGTTTGGGCGGCAATTTGATACCATGAGTATGCAAACGCCACAAAAATGGAGCCATATAAAAAATCTACCAAGCTGATTTCATCACCCAATAAATAATCCTGTTCTGCTAACACAGGGCTTATTGATACCAATCCATCTTTTATGTCTTTTTTAGTTTGCGCATCAAGTTGTTTAAGTTCACCGTTATCGTAGGCATACATTTTATGAAGCCAATCACGAGTCAAACGATAAATCATTAGGCGTGCTCGACCTCGTAAAACCGGATCGACAGGCAATAACGGCGGATGAGGAAGACGCTCATCAAGATATTCAACGACGATATCAAGACCATAAATCACGAATTCACGATCAACTAATGTTGGTACTTCACCATATGGGTTTAGTTCGGCTAATTCTGACATGTTGAAGTGTTCATCGACGTAACGAATTTCACTTTCCGCATCTTTAGCCAACATGATAAAGCGGCAAATATGACTTTGTAGATTATTTGTGCCTGAATAAAGACTCATGGCACGTCTTATAATAGTTTGATTATCCACAGAAACTCCAGGTATTAGATTATGCAGGGAAACCACTTCATCTGGCCTCCCTGCATTTTTGAATTAAGAATTTAATGAACGTCCCGCCAGTATTCTTTTTTCATTAAATAGCAAGGAATGAGTAACACAAACAAAAACAATAGGACGAAAACGCCAATTTTTATAACGCTTTAAAATTGCAGGTTCACCTAAATAAACTAGAAAATTTGTCAGGTCTGTAACAGCCTGATCAAATTCAACTTCATTCATGCTACCGGTGCCTTCCTCCAACTCAAAACCGGCAAACGCTTTTTTCGTCCACCATGGCTCTCATACACAGCACGTTGATTGCCTTGTAATTCAAACAAAACGTTGGGCATGGCTACATTTTCGAAAACGGTGTTGTTCCAACCACTGGGAGAGTCGTCATCAATATAAAAACTCCTCATATATGTATAGAGCCAATCCGGATCTCGAGACCGAGCAATCAAGCTTAAATCCGGCGGTGCAACACCAAACCATTTTTGCGCGTCTTCAACCGGCATGGTTGTTGTCATTAGATCACCGACTTTGTCACCGGCAAACATCAAATGTTCTTTGATGTTGTCATCACTGATACCCAGATCACGGCCAACTCGGTTATACCTTGAATAAGCCGCACTGTGACAAGACAGGCAATAGTTTGAAAACAATTTCGCACCACGTTGTAGTGACGCTTTATCTCGAAGGTTGATATACACCTCATCTAAATGAACATCGCCACCGCCGGCCGGCAAACCAATTACCGGAGCCATTAATATCGCTATTGCCATTAGTAATTTTCTCATGATTAATGCCCCCCCTTGATATACGTTACTCGATCCGGTTCCGGCTTGGTGGGATCCAGCTTTGAATAAATCGGCATTAGGATGAAAAACAGAAAGTATATCCAGGTGCAAATCTGAGCCCAAACTGTGTTAGTAAACCAGAAAATATCAGTGTCGGCCGGTGCTTTAAATCCAAGAAAAGCCAAAACGAAAAAGGCGATGATGAACAGCGTTAATGCCGTTTTATAAATCCAGCCTTTGTAGCGAATCGATTTGACCGGTGAGCGATCCAGCCATGGTAATAAAAAGATAACCACTATGGCCATGGCCATACCGATCACACCCCATAGTTTTGCACCACCTGGTAACCAGTCAGCAGTAAAGGCCCGCAGCACTGAATAAAACGGTGTGAAATACCACAAAGGCACAATATGCGGCGGTGTTTGCAGAGAATTGGCAGGCGTAAAGTTATCCTTTTCCAGGAAAATACCAAAAAATGTTGGCGCAAAGAAAACAATGCCTAAGAAAATTATCATGAAAACAATCACACCAACAATATCCTTAACGGTGTAATAAGGATGAAATGGAATTCCATCAAGCGGAATACCATTTTCATCTTTATTCTTTTTGATTTCAATGCCATCCGGATTATTTGAGCCAACTTGATGTAACGCAACGATATGAAGGAAGACCAGCACAACCAATATCAAAGGCATCATGATGACATGGAATGCGAAAAATCGATTCAAGGTAGCATCCGAGATTACAAAATCCCCGCGAATCCATTCAGTCAAGCCTTCACCGATAACGGGAATTGCACTAAATAATGAGATAATAACCTGTGCACCCCAGAAAGACATATTACCCCAGGGTAACAAATAGCCCATAAAGGCTTCCGCCATCAGAGCTACAAAAATCACACAGCCGATTATCCAGACCAACTCACGTGGCCCGCGATAAGAACCATAAAGCAGGCCGCGGAACATATGTAAATACACCACCACAAAGAACATAGAAGCACCAATGGCATGTAAATAACGCATCAACCACCCCCAAGGTACGTCACGCATGATGTATTCAACCGAGGCAAACGCCAGATTAGCGTCAGGCTTGTAATGCATGGTCAGAAAAATGCCGGTTACAATTTGTAGAACCAAAACCAGCATGGCCAGTGAGCCAAAGTAATACCAGAAATTAAAATTCTTGGGCGCGTAATATTTCGATAAGTGCTCTTCCCAGACTTTGGTTAGTGGAAAGCGTTCATCCATCCACTCCATAAATGCTTTCATTTACGCCACCTCCTCTGGATCAACGCCGACCAGGATACGGTTATCATCCAGATAGCTGTAAGGTGGAATAATCATGTTTTGCTGAGCGGGAACTCCACTGTAAACCCGGCCAGCCAAATCAAATTTAGAGCCATGGCATGGACAATAAAAACCACCCTGCCAATCGTCACCCAAACCTGAGGCTGCTCCAACTACGAAATTATTCACTGGCGCACAACCCAGATGAGTACAAAGCCCAACCATTACCAACAAATCAGGCTTTAATGAGCGAAACTCATTTTGTGCATACTCAGGCTGCTGTGGATCAGCAGAATCGGGATCTTTGAGTTCAGGGGTTACCTTATTTAATCCCTGCTCCATCTCTTTAGTTCGATTGAGGATAAAAACTGGTTTGCCGCGCCATTCCACCCTTACCATTTGTCCCGGCTCAAGCTTACTGATGTCCACCTCAACGGGTGCACCTGCCGCTTTTGCACGCTCACTCGGCGACATGCTTGCCACAAATGGTACCGCCGCCGCCGCAACGCCCACTGCACCTACAGCAGAGCTGGTCATTGTTATAAAACGGCGCCGTTTTACATCGACTCCGTTTTCGTTCATATCGCTCATGCGTCTTCCTCTAAATCGAAGTTAATCTGATTAAGTCTCATCCTTTAAGGGGAGCAAAACT
>CBDCFC010000008.1:0-71988 GCA_965215945.1 Arenicellales bacterium
ACTGAGCCAAAAACCAGCCGTACGCGCGACACCCGGCAGGCGTTCGGGGCCGAGCACTACCAGCATGATAGTAGCGATAACAGCAAGCTCCCAAAAACCGATGTCAAACATCAGCTAGTCCCAAAAATGAAAATTAAGAGGATGATTTATCTGAGGACGCGCTATTTTCGTCTTTGACTTTGTCGACAGCTTCTGACACTTTATTTTCCAGCTGTTCTACTTCGTCCTCGACTTCAGCCTCAGCTTCTTCCTGGCCTTCTTTCATTGAGTCTTTGAAATTCTTGACCGCACCACCTAAATCGCCACCCATATTTTTAAGTTTTTTAGTGCCGAAAATCAAAACCACGATCAATAAAATAATTAATAATTGCCAGATGCTTATACCGCCTAATCCCATGAGGCATAACTCCTAAATAGTAAATGTTTGCAGACCGAGCATTATACTGACAATCGGTCTGATTTTATGAATATATCTCAGGAACCTCTAATTAAATTAGAGACTCTCTTAAACCATATTCTGTGTATAAGATTGTATTTGGGTTCCAATCTGTAATAATGCAAGCATTTCAAGCCAATATAAGACCTGATATGTCTGTCGATATACTTGATGAATATTTAAAGCACTATCCTGAAACTCGCTATATAGATGCATTTTACAGCGATTTATCAGGGATTGTCCGTGGTAAACGCTATCCAATTAGCACAGCTGATAAAATCTTTAAATCCGGCCTGATGATGCCGGGTTCTTCATTCTTATTGGCGGTCACGGGCGAATCAATGGACCCCTGCGGTTTGGGTTTTTCTGATGGCGATCCGGATGAATTCGCGGTAATTGTAAAAGACTCACTACAACCCATGCCCTGGGCACAAATCCCGACAGCCCAGGTCCAACTCACCATGCAGGACCAAAATGGCGCCCCTTATTATTACGAACCCAGAAATGTTTTAGGGCGCGTCGTCGAACAATTTATATCTTTAAATCTAACGCCAGTGGTCGCCTTTGAACTTGAATTTTATCTGTTTGACTTAAAGCGTGATAAGAACAATCAATTGCGCCCTCCCATCGCACCATTAACTGGCAAGCGAAATAATGAAACGCAGGTTTATAGCCTGGCCGAACTCGAAGATTATGCCGTTTTTATTGAAGATGTTATTCAAGCCTGTGAAATCCAAAACATAAAAGCCGGGGCAATCACTGCCGAGTATGCCCCCGGGCAATTCGAGATTAATTTAGAACATTTGGACGATCCGCTAAAGGCAGCCGATCAAGCAGCCATGTTTAAGCGTATTGTTCGTGGTGTTGCTAGAAAACATGACATGCGTGCCAGTTTTATGTCCAAACCATATCTTGATAACGCTGGCAGCGGTTTACACATGCATATAAGTTTGATTGATGCGAATGGCAATAATGCATTCAACGGTGGTGGTGAATTTGGTAATGATAATTGCATAAGCTCAACTTTAAAAGCTGCTATCGGCGGCTTGTTAGAAGCGCATCCGGAGTCTATGGCGTTTTTTGCGACCAATGTGAATGCTTATCGGCGCTATGTACCGAATATTTTCGTACCAACTGCACCGAGCTGGGGACTGGAGAACAGATCTGTAGCGATAAGAATTCCCAAGAGCCTAGGCAAAGCGAGGCGTATCGAACATCGTGTTGCCGGAGCTGATGCAAATCCATATTTATTACTGGCAACGTTGCTAGCCGGCATGCATCATGGTATTACCGAACAACTAGAACCCGGCCCCGAATGGCGAGGTAATGCTTCAGACAAACTGTCATCACAAGTTCCTTTTGATCTGAGGTCGGCTATAAAAAAAGTCAGACAAGGCGATATATTGAATCATTACCTGGGTGAAAAATATATTAATGCTTATTGCGAATGCAAACGTCTGGAATATGAAGCGTTTCTAGAGCGCAATATTCAAGATGAAGCCAACTGGTATTTGTAATTAGATTTCTCGCCATGTTGAACAAGCGTATACATCAGTTCAAGCCAGATGACATCACTAAGTCCGACTATTTTAAGTTAGAGAAACCTAATCCCGGGCTCGACCCGGGATTTCCCGAAACAAGCCCCTCGCCTTCACATGGAGACCCCGGCACCTTGGCCGGGGAACGAACTATATCCCGCACTTGCCCGTCCCGGGCTTGGCCTGGGATCTTCTTGCACCGACTTATTGGTTTCTTACGAAGACCCCGGCACTTCAGCCAAGGCAAGAATTGTATCCCGCACTTGTTGCGGGACCTCCTCATGCTGACTTATTGTTCTCTCACGGAGCCCCCAGCACCTTGGCCGGGGCAAGTGAATCCGGAGAGTATCTCTTAGTGTCATTTGTTTAGTTATTTCAACTTTAATGAAATCCAAATTCCTCCACCCCCGCTACTGGCCAACCTGGCTAGGTCTGGCCGTAGTCCGCCTACTGGCATTTTTGCCTTTGCCAATCTTGGCCGTATTTGGAAACGTTATTGGAGAACTAACTTACTATCTATTTGGATCGCGTCGAAAAATCACTATGCGCAACCTGAGTGCGTGTTTCCCTGATTGGCCTGATGAAAAAATAAAATCCACCACAAAGCAATGCTTTCGATTAATCGGTCAGTCAGTTTTCTTTTCTGGTATTGGTTGGTGGGCCTCGCCCAAACGATTAAATCGGTTAGTCTCCGTTACACAGCGCAGACATTATGACCAAGCTTTAGCTGAAGGTAAAAATATTATTCTTTTGGCGCCCCATTTCTGTGCGCTTGAATTTGGAGGTCTTGTTTTATCACAAGAGCGTCCAATGATAACCATGTATCAAAACACCAAAAACCGTCTAGTTGATAAATTCGTAAAACAGGGGCGTGGACGATTTGATGGAGTGCTAGTCGAACGTAAAGAACCGTTACGCAATCTGATTAAGCTCATCCGTAAAGGTTATCCATTTTATTATCTGCCCGATCAGGATGCCCGAGGCAAAGGCATTTTTGCACCATTTTTTGGGGTTCAGGCCAGTACGATTCCTTTTCTTGGAAAGTTTGCAGCCATGTCCAATGCCGTGGTGATTCCGATTTCAACAAAAATATTGCCTTGGGGAAAAGGATTCGAGGTAAGACTGGGTGCACCGTTAGAAAATTACCCCTCTGGCAATGAACTTATCGATACAACTGCCATGAATAAAGCTATAGAAGATGTGGTTGCACCAATGCCTGAACAATATTTCTGGGTACATAAACGTTTTAAAACCAGGCCTGAAGGTGAGCCATCGTTTTATACATAATTGGATATTCGATATACTGAAGCAGTGAAATCCAGAGACTATTCAAACTCTATCAATAAGCTGAAAGATATTCTTGGCGATCAACTGGTAACATCCGACACCGTCTGTCACCAGCACGGTAATGATGAATCATTTCATGAACCTCATGCCCCAGATGCAGTCTTGTTTGCACGCAGTAAGGAAGACGTCATTAAAGCCATAAGTATTTGCCATGAATATCACACTCCTGTGATTCCATATGGCACGGGAACATCATTAGAAGGCCATGTTGCCGCCTTGCATGGCGGACTGTGCATTGATGTTAGCAATATGAATAATATTACCGCTGTTCATATTGAAGATTCCGATTGCATCGTTCAACCAGGCGTCAGACGCGTTCAACTCAACGAATATCTGCGTGATACAGGTTTGTTTTTTCCCATTGACCCAGGTGCGGACGCTTCTATTGGCGGCATGGTTGCAACTCGCTGCTCAGGTACCAATGCGGTGCGCTATGGTACGATGAAAGATAATGTTCTTGCCCTGGAAGTTGTACTGGCTAATGGTCAAATAATCAAAACGGCCAAAAGAGCAAAAAAAACGGCCGCTGGGTATGATTTGACATCGCTATTCATCGGTTCGGAAGGCACGCTGGGATTAATAACCGAAATCACCTT
This sequence comes from Arenicellales bacterium, assembly GCA_965215945.1. GTDB lineage: Bacteria > Pseudomonadota > Gammaproteobacteria > Arenicellales > JAHEKD01 > JAHEKD01. Next base: position 3,918 of record CBDCFC010000008.1, read on the forward strand.
GAAGCTTTACGGCATTCCTGAAACCATCGCTTCAGCGGTATGCACGTTCCCAAGCGTCGATGACGCCGTCAACACAACGATTATGACAATTCAATCCGGTATTCCAATTGCACGTATCGAATTGATGGATGAGATGAGTATTAAGGCTGTCAATGCTTATTCAAAGCTTGAATTAGAAATTGCCCCAACTTTATTTATGGAATTTCACGGTTCTCCGGCATCGGTAAAAAATCAATCGGAAACAGTGGCGGAGATAGCAAAAGAATATGGCGGCAGCAATTTTAACTGGACGACCAACACGGAAGAACGCAATAAACTCTGGCAAGCCCGCCATGACGCTGCTTACGCATGCAAGGCTTTACGTAAAAACTGTGAATTCATGGCGACGGATGTTTGTGTGCCGATTTCCAGGCTGGCCGAATGTATTGTTCAAACACAACGGGATATTAAGGAATCTGAATTGCTCGCACCTATCCTCGGCCACGTTGGTGATGGAAATTTTCATCTGGCTTTAGTTATTGACCCAACGGATTCTAACGAAGTCGAAAGAGCAAAAGCTCTACACACACGCATGATTGCCCGTGCAATCTCCGTGGACGGCACGTGTACCGGTGAACATGGTATAGGTTACGGAAAAATAAATTTTCTTGAGCAGGAACTGGGGCAAGCAACCGAAGTGATGAAACAAATAAAAATGGCGCTGGATCCGCAAAACATCATGAACCCTGGAAAGATTATCAGAACATAATTAAAACGACGAATCCGGCTCTTTTAAAAATTCTATTTCCTCTGTGGTTGATTCGCGCCCCAAAATTTCATTACGATGAGGAAAACGACCAAACCGTTCGATAATGACTAAATGTTTATCTGCATAACCGACAGCCTCAGTATAAATCTTTTTTATATCTTCGGTTGGTGCATCGTCGACCATCGCTTGATAAGCGGCTACGCACTGACGCTGGTGATCGAGGTTCTCAGCGTGTTCGAGTGGTAAATAGTAGAAATATCGAAGCGGACGTGAAAGCGCCAGATCATGCCCAATATCAATTCCATCCAAACAAAATTTTAACGCCAGTGGATCATGTTCAAAGGCCCCCGGGGTTCCGCGATAAATCTGCCGGCAGAATTGATCGATCAGAATAATACTTGCCAACCTGCCTTTCGGACTAGACAGCCAATACTCATACTCACCGGCAATCAATTTCTCTACATCGTTAGTAAAAAGCTCTTTTATCTCTTCATCGGCCTGATCACTTTTACCAAACCATAAATCAAATCGTTCATCGATAAACGTGGCTTCATTGACTGGATTTCCATACCAATAATCTATAATTTCCTGTATTCGAGTATCCACTAGCGTTTCCGGGCCGCCTTTTCTTGATGACCAGAAAGACCAAAGCGTCTTTCCAGTTCAGTTAAAACTTGATCTGGATGCAATCCTTGATCTACCAGCAAAATAAGTGAATGAAACCAGAGATCTGCCGTTTCATAAACAATTTTATTTTTATCACCCTCTTTTGCCGCCATCACAGTCTCTGTGGCTTCTTCACCAATCTTTTTTAATATTGAATCCAAACCTTTTTCATAAAGGCTGGCGACATACGAATTTTCAGGTGAGGCTTGCTTGCGCTGTTCCAATACTTTTGCCAACTCAGAAAGAATCGAATCACTCATGCTTTAGCACCATAAATCTCCTCGGCCGATTTTAAAATTGGATCGACATCTTCCCAATTATTTTTTTCGTTAAGCACACGGTAAAAACATGATTCACGACCGGTATGGCAAGCAATCCCTGCGTTGGACTCGACTTTCATTAAAATCACATCACCGTCACAATCGAGCCGCATTTCCCGAACTAACTGTGTATGCCCTGAGCTTTCACCCTTTTTCCAAAGTTTTTTTCGCGACCTTGACCAGTAAACCGCCTGCTTGCTTTGAACCGTTTGCCAAAGTGCCTCATGGTTCATCCAGGCAACCATTAGCACCCGGTCTGTTTTTGCATCTTGTGCAATGACTGGCACCAAGCCGTCTTCAGTCCACTTTATGTCATCTATAAAATTCATTACATTCTCACCGTATTACTCCCTTGGTTTTGCATATAATTCTTTAACTGTTCACTGATACTGTATTCTGCGAAGTGAAAAATACTGGCCGCCAGCACTGCATCAGCTTTCCCTATAGTTATCCCTTCAACCAGAGTGCTGCAAGATTACCCACACCACCGGAAGCAATAACAGGAATAGAAACTGCGTTGGCTATAGCACTGGTCAACTCAAGCTCGAATCCATCTTTGGTGCCGTCTCTGTCCATACTGGTGATTACCAGAAGCTCACCAGCCCCGAGTAATCGGCCATTTGCCTGGCCCATTGTACCGCATCCAGACCCGTTTCACGTCGGCCGCCATGCGTAAAAATTTCATAGCCTGATATCAGTTACGCCGGATTTTCTGGCATCCAAGGCGACGACAATGCATTGCGATCCCAATAAATTTGAAGCCTGTCCCGGATAAACTCGGGATTGGTCACCGCAGAAGTATTGATTGCTACCTTATCAGCACCGGCGTTTAATAACCTGGTAATGTCTTCAATTTGCCTGATACCTCCGCCAACGGCAAGTGGAATAAATATTTCACTGGCAACCTGCTCAACTACATGCAAAATCGTATCGCGTCCTTCATGGCTGGCGGTAATATCAAGAAACGTAATTTCATCTGCACCTTCTTCATCATAGCGCCGGGCCACTTCAACCGGATCACCCGCATCACGGATATCGACAAATTTAATGCCTTTAACCACACGGCCATTATCGACATCAAGACACGGAATAATTCGTTTAGCGAGCGGCATAACTGATCAGCCAGTTGTTGGGCCTGAATACAAAATCCAAAGTGCCTTCATAAATGGCACGGCCGGTAATCGCTCCCATGACACCAGGCGAGGATAAAGCAGCCAAGGCCCGAATGTCATCAATATTTTTCACATTCCACCTGAAGCAATAACAGGCAAGCTGGTCGACTTTGCTAAATGATAAGTTGACTCAACATTGACACCGCTTAACATGCCGTCCCTGGAAATATCGGTATAAATAATTGCCGCCACCCTCATTTGCTCAAACCACTTGGCCACCTGAGTCACCGTCTTATCTGAGGTTTTTGTCCAACCGTCGACAGCCACATGGCCATCCCTAGCATCCAGACCAACGATAATTTTATCCGGATATTCTGCTGTCAATCGTTCGATAAATTGCGGTTCATTGACGGCCTTGGTGCCGATAATTAAATAACTCACACCGGCTATCAAAATAGGCCTGCGCAGTTTCTAAATCACGAATACCGCCACCGATTTGGATAGGGAGATTGGGGTGATCGTTTACAAATTGCAGTAATAGACTGTAAATGAACGGCGTTTACCGGATACTGCTCCATCCAGATCGACAATATGCAAGCGCCTGGCTCCCTGCTCGACCCATTGATCTGCCACTGCGGCTAACAGATCTGATGAGAAAACCGTGTCATCATTCAGATCACCTTGTCGCAAGCGCACACATTGTCCGTTTTTTATATCAATTGCGGGAATGATCAGCATGATTTCTCTGTGCCTAATGTCATACTGGAAAACGTAGAACGTTTGTCCAGTATCTCTTTAATAATTACTGGATTCCGGACATCGCTTCGCGATTCCACAATGACGGATAAAAGACAGTTCAACATCATCAAACGTTCCAATTAATAAAGTTCTCAAATAACTTAAGCCCTACATGGTGACTTTTTTCAGGGTGGCACTGAATCGCAAAAATATTGCCTTTGGCAACTGCACTAGCGTAGTTGAGACCATATTCGGTTTCGCCAACAACCTGCTTGTGAATCACTGGCAAGCACGTAATAACTATGCAGGAAATAAAACCAGCTATAGTCTGCTATCCCGTTCCAAAGTGGATGTGGTCGGGCAATTTTGACCTGATTCCAGCCCATTTGCGGCACTTTCATCAACAAGCCATCATGGCCCAGTTTATTATTCTCGAATCGCACTACTTTGCCTTTGAACAAACCCAGGCATTCGTGACCACCATCTTCGTCGTTATAGTCAAACAATGCCTGCATGCCAACACAAATACCGAGCACCGGTTTATTATGTAATGCATTATTCAATGCCGATTTTAATTCTTGATCTGATAATGCCGACAACCAACTACCGATTGCGCCCTGGCCAGGCAAAATGATTTTATCGGCCTGACTGATTTTTGAAGCTTGCCGCGAAATCTCAACCTTACAGTTCCTACCACCAACAAATTCAGCAGCTTTAGCGACAGACCTGAGATTTCCAGTGCCCAGATCGATCACAACAATTTGGGTCATAAACTTCCTTTGGTTGACGGAATAACGTTTTGCATTCTATCGTCAGCTTGCAAAGCCATTCGCAATGCCCGACCAAATGCCTTGAAAATCGTCTCGGCAATGTGATGAGAGTTAATGCCGCGAATATTATCGATATGTAAAGTCATGGCCGCATGATTGACCAATCCCTGGAAAAATTCCCTGACTAACTCGGTTTCAAAGGTGCCAATTTGAGCCCGGGTAAACGTTGCATCAAAACTCAGATGAGGCCGACCCGATAAATCAACAGCCACTCTGCTTAAAGACTCGTCAAGCGGCACATAAGCATGCCCATAGCGGTTGATGCCTTTTTTATCACCTACAGCTTCGGCCAAGGCCTGACCGAATACGATACCGATATCTTCCACCGTATGGTGATCATCAATTTCAAGATCGCCAGTGGCCCTGATTTTCATGTCTATCAGGGCGTGACGTGCAATCTGATCCAGCATGTGATCGAAAAAAGGCACACCAGTTTCCAATTCAGCTTTTCCACTACCATCAAGATCAATTTCAACACAGATGTTGGTTTCGTTAGTATTACGTTCAATTTTACTGATACGGCTCATGCTAGTTCTCTGATGATGTCATTCATACTATCAAGAAATAAGTTATTTTCCCGTTGTGTTCCAATCGTTACCCTCAGACACTGCTCCAACGCACTATCGGGTTTGTGTAAGCACTTAATAAGTATATGTCTTTCCAACAATGCTTCAAACACTTGTGTTGCTGGAATTTGATTTGATTTGAACAATATAAAATTAGCGTCACTGGGAAAGACATCGATACTTTCAAGTTTCATCAATTGATTGTGAACACGTGTGCGTTCTTCAACAATCTTCTGCGCACTATTTTCAAAGAAATCGATATTCTCCAGTGAAAATTCAACACTGGCCTGGGTCAGGCTATTTATATTCAATGGCAGCCTGATCTTATCAAACTGTTCGATCCAGGCTTGATCACCAAACAGCATACCGAAACGAAGACCCGCCAGACCCGCCTTTGACATGGTACGCATAACCAAAAGATTTTCGTATTTATCCAGCCAACCGATTAACGTTTTTCCAGCAAATGGCAAATAAGCTTCATCAACAACAACTAGTCCTGATGTAGCGTTAATAATTTTTTCAATCCCGTTTTCATCAAATAGATTGCCGCTTGGGTTATTCGGATAGGCCAGAAAAATGCAAGACGGTTTATGCGCCTCTATTTCTTGCAGCATCATCTCAACGTCCAATGAAAAATCCGCTTTAAGCGGTACATCAACATAGCGTTTACCTGTGATGGTTGATAGCACCGAATACATCACAAAGGTTGGGCTAACCGACATCACCGGCCCGGCGTCAGCAGCTAACGCCTGAATAACGATTTGAATTAATTCATCAGAACCATTGCCGAACATGAGACCTTGGTTTTGCTTTAATTGCAACTGGTCCTTCAGAATAGCCTTTATCTGAGATGCTGTTGGATCCGGATAACGGTTGACATTCACCGGTTTGATTTTCCGCAACCATTCAGCTCGCAAATCATCCGGCAAAACATACGGATTTTCCATCATGTCGAGCTTGATTAATCCGTCTGCCGGCTGTACTTGATAAGCCTGCATATCCCGTATTTCAGGCCGAATCAGTTTCTCAATGAGTTTCTGAGTCATCGGTTAATTGATCCGGTACAGGGCTGACTGTTTGTGTGCCGCCAGACCTTCTGCATCAGCGATTAATGCCGCCGCCTGTGCCACTGCTTTTGCACTTTGTTTATCAAACCGAATGATACTGGAACGCTTCTGAAAATCATAAACGCCTAACGGCGAACTAAATCTTGCGGTACCCGAAGTGGGTAAAACATGATTGGGGCCAGCACAATAGTCTCCCAGTGCTTCAGCACTATAGCAGCCAATAAAAATTGCCCCGGCATGGCGAATATCTGTCAGTAATTCATCGGCATCATCCAGCAACAGTTCAAGATGCTCTGGTGCTACTGTATTTATTATATCTGCGACTTCTTGCAAACTTTTGGCCAGAATTAATGCTCCATGTGATTGCAATGATTGGGCAATAATCTCTTTTCGAGGTTGTTGTGGCAACAATTGTTCTATCACACTTGCAACCGCTTGATGATGATCAGCATCAGTGGTGACATGGATCGATTGCGCCATTTCATCATGCTCGGCCTGGGCAAACAAATCCATCGCCACCCACTCAGGATTAACACTGGCATCACTAAACACCAGGACCTCAGAAGGCCCGGCAATCATGTCAATACCGACTTCCCCAAATACCATGCGCTTGGCGGCGGCTACGTATGCATTACCAGGCCCTACAATTTTATCGACTTTTGGAATTGTCTGAGTGCCGTAGGCCAATGCAGCGATTGCCTGCGCACCGCCAATTTTGAACACACGATCAACACCTGCAATTGCTGCGGCGGCAAGAACATTACTGTTAAGCTCGCCATTTGGTGCCGGTACGGTCATGATTAACTCTTTGACTCTTGCCACCTTGGCCGGAATAGCAGACATTAATACTGAAGATGGATAGGCCGCCTTACCACCCGGAACATATAAACCCACTTTATCGACAGCGCTGATACGTTGGCCCAGTTCGGCCCCTTGATCGTCAGTAAAACTCCAATCTTGTTGCAATTGATGGCGGTGATAGGCTTCAATACGCTTGGCAGAAAATTCCAGCGCAGCTTTTAATTCTGAGCCAATTTCTTGCAAAGCCTGATCAAGCATTTGTTGAGAGACTTCAAGTTCAGTGATGCTGGTAACAGTAAAATTATCGAAATTAGCAGTTAGTTCCAGTAAGGACTTATCGCCCCGTTTCTTAACGTCGGCAAGAATTTGAGCTACTGCTTCATCAACAGTGCTTGATTGATCGGTCGATCTGGCTAATAACTCGTTCAACCGCTTATTAAAATCAGCATCTGTAGTCGTTAGCCTTCTCATTTCGCTTGCTCGAAAACTTGTTTAAGCTGGTTAATTAAAGGCCTAAGCTGATCACGCTTGAGCTTATATGAAACCTTATTCGCCACTAAGCGTGCGCTGATGTGAGCAATTATTTCTGTTTCGACAAGATTGTTAGCTTTCAATGTTCCGCCCGTATCAACCAGATCAATAATCCGATCACATAAACCGGCGTGGGGTGCTAACTCCATTGAACCATAAAGTTTAATGATTTCAGATTGAATACCTTTTTTTGCGAAATAGTCACGGGAGATATTTTCGTATTTAGTGGCGACTTTGATTTTCGCCGTCGTACTTTGGTTCTTTTCAGGCAAGCTCGATAATTGCGCTAAAGACAAACGGCAGGCTGCCAAACCCGTGTCATAAAGTTCATATAAATCGCTTCCGCCCGTCTCCATCAGTATGTCCTTACCAACTATTCCTAAATCAGCCGCCCCTTGTCTCACATAAGTAGGTGCATCGGTGGCCCTAACGATAATGACACTGATATCGCTATTCTTTATTGGTATGACCAACTTTCGACTTTTATCAGGATTCTCAATCAACTCAAAACCTGCCTGCTCAAGCAACGGCAAGGTTTGTTTAAGAATTCGCCCTTTTGATAAAGCGATTTTAATAGGCACTTCCTTACTCCTTCGAAACTATACAGCAGCTATTTTCGGCTGTTCTTCTCCCGACATCATTTGGGCATATTCCTGACCGGTTATTCTTCTGATTTTTGCACCAAGTTGGGCGAGTTTTTGCTCAATTCGATCATAGCCGCGATCAATATGATAAATACGATCAATCAGTGTATGGCCCTCCGCAACCAGGCCGGCAATGACTAAACTTGCTGACGCTCTTAAATCGGTTGCCATGATCGGAGCGGCATAAAGTTTATCAGCTCCTGTCACAACAGCAGTATTGCCTTGTAATTCGATGTTTGCGCCCATGCGTTGCAGTTCATGTACATGCATAAAGCGGTTTTCGAAAATCGTTTCTGTGACCAACCCAGTGCCTTCAGCGATACAATTCATAGCCAAAAACTGGGCTTGCATGTCAGTAGGAAAAGCCGGGTATGGATCAGTTCTAAGATTCACCGCTTGCACACGCTTACCCCCGGCATTGGCACGAATCCAATCATCACCAATTTCTATTTCAACTTCAGCTTCCCGAAGTTTTTCCAAAACCGCATCCAATAGTCCAGGTTGAGTGTTGGTAGTCGTAACGTCACCACCCGTTGCTGCCGCAGCCACTAAAAATGTACCTGTTTCTATCCGGTCCGCTATGACCTCATGGCTACAGCCTCCTAATCGTTGCACACCATCTATGGTCACTTCACTAGTACCGGCCCCGCTAACTCTACCGCCCATGGAGTTAATAAAATCCGCCAGATCAACCACTTCCGGTTCTCTTGCGGCATTTTCGATGACTGTTGTCCCCTCGGCCAGGGCAGCGGCCATCATGATATTTTCAGTGCCGGTTACCGTAACCTGATCCATAAAAATTCGAGCTCCACTCAATTGATCACATTCGGCAATGATGTAACCATTCTCAACACTGACCTTTGCCCCCATGGCTTCAAAACCTTTAAGGTGCAAATTAACCGGTCTGGAACCAATCGCACAGCCACCGGGCATAGAAACTTCTGCCCGCCCAAAACGGCCCAGTAAAGGCCCAAGCACCAGAACTGAAGCACGCATGGTTTTAACGAGCTCATAAGGCGCACATACAGTAGCAACTTGACTGGCATCAACATTAACCAGCGTATCATCTCGCTCAATTTTGATGCCCATTTGTGCGAGCAGCTTAATGGTTGTATTAATATCGTTCAGGTGAGGAACATTACCAATCTGGACCGGTTCCTCTGCCAGCAAAGACGAAATTAATACAGGCAAGGCTGCATTTTTTGCTCCAGCAATCTCAACTTCACCGTGAAGCGGGCGACCACCTGTAATGATGAATTTATCCATCCCTTTTTAACTAAGCGGATTCCGCTTGCGTCGAATCGTTAAGCAGCTCTTCAAGCTCACCGCTTTCAAACATTTCCATCATAATATCGCTGCCACCAACAAACTCGCCTTTGACATATAACTGCGGAATGGTGGGCCAGTTTGAATAGTTTTTAATGCCTTCTCTGACTTCATCATTCTCCAGCACATTGACGCCAACAAACTCAGACCCCAGAGTTTGTAAAATTTGCACAGCACGACCAGAAAATCCGCATTGTGGAAAATCAGGTGTGCCTTTCATAAATAAAACTGTGCCGTTTTCACGAACTACTTGTTCAATTTGCTCATTTATATCCATGCTAGATATCTCAATAGTGTTTATTCGAAAAGTGGATTGAGGCCGCCGAAACGACCAACGTATGTGGCAATTATAACTTACCGAACCTCAAGATTGCTGATGCTCTGCGACGGTCTGAGTTTTCATGGACAAGGCATGAATCTCGGCATTCATTTTATCGCCCAAAGTCTGGTAGACCATTTGATGGCGCTGGATTCTTGATTTTCCCTCGAATTGATCGGTGACAATAGTGGCAAAAAAATGCTGACCATCACCTTCAATCTCGATCTGGGCATCTTCAAGACCGTTAAGAATCCAGTTTTTTATTTGTTCTGGAGTGACCATCTTAGGCAAGCTTCAAAATTTTTTGTAATTCAGCCATTTTTATTAATCGCATCAACTGATCAGGTACATTAGTAAAACTGATTAGTTTTCTACTTTTTTTAGCCTGGTTAGCCCACTCAAGCATGACAGCCAAAGCCGCACTGTCTGATTCCTGGACCCCGGAAAAATCAACTGTTAGTTGTTCTTTATCTATATTGGAAATATTAATACTGTTAAAAACTTCTGCAGCTCGCTCAACATTCAAGTCACCAGAAATTTTACAAACTCCGTTTGTATAATCGATACTCATATCAAGATCGATTTTTTTCCGCCAAACTATTGATCAAACCATCCATGCCCTGACGCTGAATTATTGAGGTATAGCTGGTTCTAAAGTTAGTTACAAGATTGATGCCATCTGCTACAACATTATAAATCCGCCAATTGTTGTCTTCACCCTGAACTAATTTAAAACTGACAGGGATATTGCGATCTGAAGTTTTCAAGGTCGCATCAACAATGGCCTTATTTTTTTCATCGTTATAACGAGCGGGATGATAGTCTATTTGCTGACCTGAATACTGAAACAAACCCTGGGCATAACTTTTCATTAAAAAAGATTTGAACTCATCAATGAACATACCTTGCTGCTCGGGTGTACTACGCCGCCAATATTTTCCTATTACTAATTTTGAAACTCGCTCAACATCGACAACAGGCAAAACATGCTGCTCGACCATGGCATAGAGTTTGTCGGGATTGGCTTTAAAATCAGCACGCTTGTCTTCAAGCTCAGCCAGGACTTTATCAACCGTTCCGGAAATAACAACTTCCGGACTGGCTTGCGCATTGGCGAATAGCGCAATGACAAGCATGTTAAAGGCTAAAAGTAATTTTTTCATCATGATATGTTAAGACTCCTTACTCGAATTCGTCGGTACTTGAGTTAGACTGCTCTGATACTCCGCCGCCAGCGCCACCTGACGTAACAAAGGTGCTGATCAAATTTTCCAACACCAATGAAGACTGGGTAATTTCAATTTTGTCTCCTTCTATTAGATAAGACTCCTCTGCGCCGGGTTCAAGCCCAACATATTGAGCGCCAAGCAATCCCGCCGTCAAAATAGCCGCGCTGGTATCTTGCGGTAAGTTGTCATAATTAGCATCAATACTGAGTTCAACTACGGCCGTATAAAATTCTTTGTCAATTTTCACATCAGTCACCCGGCCAACATTAACACCGGCCATAGTGACGGGTGCTTTCAATTTTAGGCCACCAATATTGTCAAATTCGGCATATAAATGGTAAGCATTGTTCACGCTGGCCGTGCTTAAATTGCCTACTCGCAGCGCTAAAAACACCAATGCAGCCAGTCCGCCCAGGACGAAAAGGCCTACAATTAAATCAATTCCACGTTTTTGTTGCATTTAAACTTCTCCAAACATCAACGCTGTCAGCACATAATCTAACCCAAGAACACTGAGCGAAGCATTAACGACGGTTCTGGTCGTTGCCCGGCTTACTCCTTCCGAGGTTGGGATCGCAAAATAGCCCTGATAGACAGAAATAAAGGTGACTACTAGCCCAAAAACCACACTTTTGATCACCCCGTTAATAATATCATCATAAAAATCAACACCTTCCTGCATTGCAGCCCAGTAAACACCGCTATCCAGACCGAGTTGCTGAACACCAATTAAATAGCCACCAATGACACCGACAGCCGTAAAAATAGCCGAAAGTAGCGGCAAAGCGATCAATCCGGCTAAAAACCGGGGGGCAATCACCATCGGCAGCGGATCGGTGGCCATCATTTCCATCGCATCGAGCTGTTGGGTTGCCTTCATCAGGCCAATTTCTGCTGTCAGTGCCGATCCTGCGCGTCCGGCAAACAGCAAAGCTGATAAAACCGGCCCTAATTCTCGTGTCAGCGATAATGCGACGACCAGCCCTAAGGAAGATTCCGCGCCAAAACTGACCAAGGTGTAATAGCCTTGTAAACCCAGCACCATACCGACAAATAAACCCGAAACCAGAATAATCAATAATGTTAAGACACCAACCGAGTATATTTGTTTGATGACTAAAGAAAAACGCGCCAGCGCTCGCAGTGAGGCACCGATTAATATGCCAAAAAACCGGCCTGCTAAACCCAGCCTGGTGACTATAGATAAGGTTTTTGCACCAATATCGGCTACCCAATTCATGGCTGCACACCCAGTAAATCATCGCCAATCGGTTGCGCCGGATAATGAAATGCAACCGGACCATCGGGCAGACCTTTCATGAATTGATTGACTTGTTCATTATCACTGTTCATCATCTGCTCTGATGTACCGTGACCGACTACATTGCCGTCACCTAGCAAATAAATGTAGTCAGCAATGCCCGCACCTTCCGGCACATCATGAGTAACCACAACAGACGTTATCCCCAGCGCTTCGTTAAGCTCCTTAATCAATTTGACTGCCACTCCCATTGAAATGGGGTCGAGCCCGGTAAATGGTTCATCATACATAACCAGGTCCGGATCCAGCGCTATAGCCCTGGCCAACGCTACTCGCCGCGCCATCCCGCCGGATAGTTCAGCCGGCATCAGATCACGAGCCCCGCGCAAACCCACCATTTCAAGTTTTAACAAAACCAGATGATGAATCAGAGAGTCGGGTAAATCTGTATGCTCGCGCAACGGAAAGGCGACATTCTCATAAACATTTATATCAGTTAACAAGGCATTGCTTTGAAACATCATCCCCATGCGTTTTCTAAGCTCAAATAACTGCTCACGTTTTAAGCTTGGTATGTTTATCCCATCAAAAACAACCTCGCCTTGTTGAGGAATCAAACTGCCACCAAAAAATTTCAGCATGGTCGATTTTCCACAACCACTTGGCCCCATGATCACCGTGACTTTACCTTTGGGAATTGACATATTGATTTGATCAAAAATCAAACGCTTACCATAACCAAACACAAGGCTGTTGACCTGGATTAAATACTGCTGGTTTTGTTGATTATCTTGCATGATTAACCTGGATATTTCATGAATCTTTGAGAGTCAGGGTCAATCCGACTAGACAGTTCGGGCGATCGTTGGCGCAGCCCACGGGAATTTAGTAATGCCAAAGGTTTTTCGAGTTGATACAAATTCTGATAATGGACCGGGTTCGGATGTTTAAAGAGAACAGCTGGCATTTGAATTTTCAAGCTGCTTTCAAACTCCGATGGGCGCGGGAAGGATCGATCGAAATGTGACGACAGATTGGGCCTGAACTCAAACAGGGTAATCTGATCATGCACAATAGATCGCAAATGTTTACTATCTGCTTGATTCATTAGTTATTTTCTTAATTTGCTAGTTCGATTTATGAAATATCCAGGTTTAAAGTTTGCTGGCAGGCAATGAATTCTATAGAAAACGGTTACAGACCACCAGATTAAATTAGCGCCAATTCTAGCCATCTTAGTAATGAATTTGCGATGAACACCCTGGCAAACTCAGGCAGTTGGGCAAATAATTGAAATTCAAGGGATTTGATCACTTATAATCGCGCTCAAATATTCAAGGAATTGTTTTAATACAGTGTTACTTGCAATCGCTGCAGTAATTTTAGGGCTTGTGCTATTGATCTATTCGGCAGACCGATTCGTTTTCGGGGCATCCGGTCTTGCTTATAATCTTGGGGTTTCTCCTTTGATGATTGGTTTGACCATTGTCGCCTTCGGAACCTCGGCACCTGAAATATTCGTCTCAGGTGCGGCTGCCTTGCAAAACAATCCGAACCTGGCTATTGGTAACGCCATTGGTTCTAATATTGCCAATGTCGGATTAGTACTGGGAGTAACTGCGCTTTTAGTTCCGGTTAGCGTGCACAGAAAAATTATTCAACAGCAACTCCCTATAATGTTTTTGGTGATGTTTATCGGCTTGGCGATTTTTCTAAATGACTATTTAGGCCGAAATGAGTCAATTATCTTGATTATTCTATTGATTGTATTCATTTTTTATACAGTCATTAATGAAAGAAAACAAGCACCTCTAGTAGATGAATCATCAGTAAAGCTTGACACACCCAAACCGGTTTTTTCTGTCATTTGGCTGGTTGCAGGATTAATTCTATTGGTTATCAGCTCTAAAATCCTCGTTTGGGGAGCTGTTGATATCGCCCAAAGACTAGGCGTTAGCGATCTAATTATCGGTTTAACCATTATCGCTATCGGCACCAGCTTGCCGGAGGTTGCTACATCAGTCGCCAGCGCCCTTAAGGGAAAACCTGATCTGGCCATGGGTAATGTAGTGGGTTCAAATATTTTTAACTTGCTCGCGGTTATCGGCACAGCCGGCGTTATCGCACCGACTCAAATTAATCCGGACGTAATGGGCCGCGATGTTCCAGTCATGTTTGCTATCACCATTTTAATGGTGCTTTTAGCCACCCCCTGGCGTACTAATCATCTTTTGACTAGATTAGGCGGTGCAGCCTTACTGGCTGGATATATTGCTTATCTTGGCTATTTAATTATTCAAACAACCAACACATAGTATTGTTCAGTTAGAATTGTGTTTTTCACGTTAAAATTGTAAGAGTATGGGAGAGAAAACCGCGCAATCTATCGCCAAAGATGTCCTCAAGCTTGAGTCTGAGGCCATTTTGCAGCAATTGGATCATATCGATGCTTCATTTAATCAAGCTGTTGAACTTATTCAACAATGTGATGGACGGGTTGTCGTGCTTGGTGTTGGCAAATCAGGCCACATTGGCGGCAAAATAGCAGCCAGTCTCGCCAGCACCGGCACCCCTGCGTTTTTTGTTCATCCAGGCGAAGCGAGCCATGGCGATCTGGGCATGATTACGCCCAAAGACATTACGCTTGCCTTATCTAATTCGGGCGAAACACCGGAAATATTAGTGATATTACCCATGCTAAAACGCATGGGAGTTAAGACTATTGCACTTACCGGCAAATCTGACTCGTCCCTGGCACAGCAAAGTGAAGTTGTTATCGATGTCAGTGTCGATAAAGAGGCCTGTCCACTTAACCTGGCCCCAACTTCCAGTACCACCGCAACCTTGGCAATCGGTGATGCTTTGACTGTTGCTTTGCTTGAATTAAGAGGATTCACTAGCGAAGATTTCGCTAGATCTCATCCTGGTGGTGCACTTGGACGCCGATTATTGCTTTATGTTAAAGACATTATGCACAAGGGGGCTGAAATTCCAGTTGTGACAGAAAACACCAGCCTGCAAGAAGCCCTGGTGGAGATGTCCAGTAAAGGGCTGGGGATGACTGCAGTGGTAGATAAAGATGGGAAACTATGTGGTATTTTCACCGATGGTGACTTACGGCGGACATTAAATGATAAGGTTGATGTTTATGAGAGCGAAATAGTTGATTTAATGACTAAAGATCCCATAACGGTTAGCGAGGATAAATTGGCGGCCGAAGTTGTGAGTATGATGCAGAAAAATAATATCAACGGCGTTTTTGTGGTCGATGACCAACTGAAACCCGTTGGCGCATTAAATACGCTTGATCTTATTCGGGCGGGGATTTTCTGATGCGAATTTTTGAGAAGATAGCAATAATTATAGCCTTCGTTATCATGGTTGGATTAAGCATTTGGCTGCAATTAGGCTTGCTTGAAGACCCTAAACCACAACCTATTCCAGGCAATTCAAGGCACGATCCTGATTACTATGTGGAAAATTTCACCGCCACCGGCGTTGATGAGAACGGACAAAACCGTTATGTATTGGAAGCGGAAAGAATGGTGCATTTCCCAGATGATGATACTGCCTTACTGGACAAGCCGCACATAATACAGTACAAAGATGGTTTAGCACCAAGACATAGTTACTCGGATTCAGGTTGGGTAGCACCTGGTGGGGATGAAGTATTACTGACCGGAAACGTGAGAGTGATTGAAGGCCATGCCACCAATGACTCAGGAGGAATCATGACAACGGAGAAGCTAAAAATTAAACTCAAAGATAATGATGGGTAGTTAACTTTAAAATGGGTTTGAAAATGATGAATAAATTCGCAACGGCATTTTGCATTTGCACACTAGTAGCCTTTAGTGTGATTGATGTTCATGCATTGAGCACAGACAAGAACCAGCCTGCGGTGATTAGCGCCGATGACGTCGAGTTCGATTTTTCAACTGGAGTGAGAATTTATCGGGGTAATGTTAAACTCGATCAAGGCACGATGAAACTGCGCGCTGATAAGCTAATCGTCGAATATAAAGACGATGTTCTACAAAAAGCTACCGCGTTTGGTAATCCTGCCACTTTTCAGCAACGTCCCGATGGCAAAGAAAAAGATATGATTGGCAAGGGTCAGAAAATGGAACTAGATGAAGTCAGAAACATTGTCACTATTATCGACAATGCGTTTATTGATAATGGCGAAGGCACCGCTACTGGCAGTTTGATTACCTATGACATTGCTAACGACAAAATGAAAATAGTGGGCGGTGCAACCCTTAAACAGGAAGCTCAAGCTAATTCAGAGGTAAAACAGGAAAACGGCAGATCAAAAATAACAATAAGCGCCGAAGAACGCAAAAAAGCCAAAGAAACAAAAGAAGAATAATTACAAGCCATAAATTTTCATTTGCTTGCGCTTTATGCATGAACTGACCACACACGGCCTGGTAAAACGCTACAAGGGATTACGGGTTGTCAACAAAGTTGATATCGATATCAAAACCGGCGAAGTTGTAGGTTTGCTGGGTCCTAATGGTGCCGGGAAAACAACCTGCTTTTATATGGTGGTTGGACTGATTCGCCGGGATGGCGGTGAGATTAAATTGAACGGTGCTGATATCAGTGATTTACCCATGCATGAACGCGCTCGCTTAGGTATCGGCTATCTACCACAGGAGCCCTCAATTTTTCGTAAATTATCTGTTGAAGAAAATATTTACGCTGTGCTTGAAGCGAAACCTAAATTAACGACTCAACAGCGCCGGCAACGAACCGATGAGCTACTGGAAGAATTCAATATTACCCATAAACGAAAAAGCCTGGGTATTAGTCTCTCAGGCGGTGAAAGACGTCGAGCCGAGATCGCCAGAGCAGTCGCTTTAAAACCCAGCTTTATTCTTCTTGATGAACCCTTTGCCGGCATCGACCCGATTTCTGTGGGTGATATTCAAAATATTATTGCCCACTTGCGCGATTCTGGGATTGGCGTATTGATTACTGACCACAATGTTCGTGAAACACTAGGCATTTGTGATCGTGCCTATATCATCTCCGAAGGCAAGGTGCTAACAGCCGGTACACCAGGAGAAGTCCTGGCTCACCCGGAAGTCCGTCAAGTCTATTTAGGTGCTGATTTTAGACTATAGACTTAAGCCAACTGCCGTTATTATTTACTGATCTCATTTCCCGCGCTTGTCGCGGGATCTCCCCAGACAGTCTCTGTTTAGGTGATGGAAACCCGGCACTAAGCCGGGGAATATAGTTATTTCTGTAAATCATGAAACATGATCGTATGAGTCATTGCGAGCGTAGCGAAGCAATCCAGGCCCTTTAACATTGTCGAGATTGTTTCACTATATATGAAATTGACTATATTAGTCATTCCTTACCTTTGAAACAACGGATTACGTTTAAATGCAAAGCTGAAGTTTACATACTCCGGTTAGTACTTTACAAACCCGATAGAACATGGAATCCCATCAGGCCCACTGGCCTTTCTTATTACTCCGCTCTGTCCGTCGGCCTCTTGTGTCATTAACAAACGAGTGGGAACGGGGGTGAGTAATATGGGTGACTTTCAGCCCTTGTCCTCATCCAAGGATATTACGGCTTAGAGACGCTTCGATCTAAGCCAATCAGGCCTGCCAGGATAGTGACTCCAATCAGGCCCGTTTCAGCGTACGGTTTGAATCAGTGGTAGGGTATCTGAGATTATGGTGAACTTAGAGAAACCGTTGGATCCCCCAGTATCGCCCAGTTAATGTCAACATTAGGGTTGTTTTGCGCCGCCTTCGCCGCCTTCACTGCCTCACCAAGCGTACTGCCTTCATTCACCGTACTATTCAGTATCGAGGTCCCCATCTGGATGTTCTCACCCTGGTTCGATAATAACATCGCCCCAGTGATCGTCATCGCATTACCCGTAAACAACAATTGATGCGCTAAACTGTTCACCGCCGCCCCTTCATACCACGTCACATAACAACTCATCGGCACCCATAACTCCGAGCCCACCGCATCCACCAACCCACTCACATCACTGGACTTGAATAAATTGTAATTCGATAATTGACCCGTGCTCGCATGACCGTTATACAACACAATGTCCGGTGACGGTGCGCCAGACGTACCACTTAACTCACCAATAATCTCACCTTTCGCCTGACCAATCGCCTGCGGCAACGCCTGCGCCCTCGCCTCGGCCTGCGTTAATGTCGGATCCGAGGCCATCAACGCATCAACAAGATCAGCTAAAATACTATCCACATACACTCGGCTTTGATCATAAAATCCCCCGAATACTTGGGCAATACCGTCTAACGCACCACCAAAATCAATCCCTTCACCCGCCATCGTGTGCTCTGCTATCAATAACAACTCACTACTCGTGTGAGTGGGTGTGCCCCACGCCATACTCTTGTCTACTATCGCCTGTACATCATCCATCGTCCGCACCGGCCATCGACCAATACTCGCAAATAATCCTCCCGCCTCATCCTGCACATACGGCACATCACTCACCGTATACTGCGAATGATTACTCTCCCCATAATGCCCCGGGATGAACGTCACCGCACCCGTACCCAGCTTATCCGTATGGTCATACGTACTGCCCCCGACAACCAATACATAGTCTAACTGCCCGTAGGCCGCCTTCACCGCCGAGATATACCTCGTCAATCCAGCCGGACCTGACTGACCACCGCCAAAACTATCCTCTATTTCCAGATAGTTGATCACCGATACACCATACCCCTCGCCTTGCTTATGCAATACATACGCATCAAGCGCCGACCCTAAAAAGCTCGGATGACTAATCAATAGGTAATTACTGCCTCCCGCCTGCGCCACTAAATCAGCTTGACTCACAACAGACTTCTCTATCAATCCCTCAACACTTAACGCCTGGGTACGAGCACCCACCCAGTACCGAAGCGCTTCTCCCTCACTCAACAATCCCGCACCCGCCAACGCCGCAAACCGCACCGTGCGTACCTGCTCTCCGTCTGCATTCGTCGATTTCGGCGCATTCTCCGGGATAAGCCGCACTAAATTCGACCCATCCGTAGCAAACACCCACGGATAACCCTTGTTCGGCACCTCTACCTCGTACCCTAACTCACCATCATTGGGCGCCGTAAATATCAAATAATTATCCCCCGCCTTCGATACATACGGGCGCGCATAACGCAATCCCATCGAATCTAAATGCACCTCACTAAACGCATAACCCGACCCCACACTGAATAACCCCCCAACCACCGCCTCACCGTCGGTCACCGTCAACGGCGTCCCCGACGGAATCTCTAACAATACCTCCCATAACCCCGATCCCGATGAACTCGCCCTCGACGCTAAATACAAGACCCCATTCTCACCCGCCGGACTTAAGACCACACCCTGCACTTCATGTTCATCACCAACCCCCCCTAAAGCACTGCTCTTGCCTAACCCTAAGGCAATGTGCTTCGGCTCACTCGACAAGGCATCCGCCTCAATCGGCACCGATAAGCCGTATAAGCGCGGCTTACCCGGCTCACTCACTAATACCTGCGTCACCCACGGGTCATCCGCTGAACTGCTAAATAAATATATATTGTCCTGTTCAACCGCACTTGTCTCTACATAATGCGCACTAAATCCACTACTCACCCCTTGTTTACCCTGCTTGGGCGCATTTAACGCTCGATAACGATCTAATACCAACCGATACACACTCGATTCGGTATAAATCCCCGCCGTTTCATCCGGCCCTTGGCCGTAAAAATACACCTCGCCCTTACTCCCAAACGTCTTGCCGCTCTTCACATAACGCACCACCGCATCACCGGCACTATCAATAATCGCTATATCACGTTTTAACGCCCCGCTTAAATCCATCCCCGCCGCACTTAACTCACTGCTCGTCAGCCGGTATAAGCCGTCTTCACGCACCCTAAACTCAATCACCGTCTGCGTCGAACTCGCCGCACTTTGAACCGCACCGGCTTCAGACACCGCTACCTTACGGTACCCATGCACCCGGTCTTTCACATACCCCTGCGCTAACATACTCGCATCTAACTCAGCACGCACCGCATCCCAGGCAATCGGCTCTAATTGCCCTAATTCACCGTAGCTTTCACCTAACTCAAACGGCCCGTAATAATGCTCAGAACCATCACTATCCACACTCGATAGCCCCACGCTCACTAACTGATCAATCGAATTCGGAATCTTCACCCGCTTGGCATAACTCTGCGGCTCTACCGCATTGCCGCTACCGGACTTTATCAGCCAATTATGTAATTTATCCCACTGGCCATCCGCACCATCCAGGCCCCACAACTGAAAACCGACATTAAATAACTCACTGCTCGTCCCCCAAGCAAACTCTACGTGCGAGCCTTTTTTAATACTGCTGAAACTAGATAAGGTGACCGGAACCGTCTCTTTATCAACGTTAGTAATCGTACACGTCGTGGTCGTTGAATCATCATTGTTGATGGTGAACACCTCACCGGGTAAAGGAGGATCTGACACATTCACAGTACCATTCGCATTGACATCCAACATCACCGTCACTTCTCGATTAGGATCTCCCACTGGCACAAAAATATTTTCATAGGTACATTCAATCTCTTCCAGTTCCCAGTCTCCTGGCAAAGTCAGCTCGGACAGCACAAAATCTGGAGAGAAAATGACATTATCCCAGGTTTGTGGACCGTTGATTGCCGGAGGGGCAAAGGAAAACGTGTCTTGGATTGCGGTATTATCCCCAACATTCTCATCATTCGCCAAAACCACCAACGTATCATCATGAACCGGCGAATCATCATTATTCTCCAGAAAATAAGTGAAATCAAAGGTTGGTAATGGGTCTACTTGGGGGACTCCATTTGCATAATAGGCTACTTTACTGATCTCCACTGAACCACAATTATCAATGACAACCCCACCAGCAGGTGCATCAACTACATCTTCAAGCTGGGTATTATAAGAACTTCCTGAGGCGCGGCTGATGATCGAACCAACTTCAAATGTAACGCACTCATCCTGGGGGATTACACCAAGTTGGTCTAGGTTGGCTGCACATTCAAAAAAACCGTCAGGTCTAATAAGCGTGCACTGAAAAGCATTAGTATTAACACCTACCGGTGCCCAGCCAGAACCGTCTGTATAGCAAGTATATTCAACCGCATTGACGGCGTTCGTGCCAACACGAAAGTCAATGATGCAATCACCTGTTGTAGGAGATGTACCAGTAAATGTGTCGAAAAGGGGAATACTGTAGCCACGATTGCCTGTCACATTCGGTTCAAAGTAACCTCCAACGTAAAGAATATTTTCGAATTCCGAACCATTTTGAATGATCTCGGCAGCAACGTAGATCGAACAGAGCTCAGTTTTGTTGGAAACACCGCCTGTCCCTATTTGGCCAGGAGGCCAGTCAGGATCATTAAAATTGATACTGGAAAGAACGGCACTGGTATCGGTCACACCCTCTCCTGGCGTGCCGTCACAGCTATCATCACCACCGTCAATAACCAAAAATGTATTACCTTCAGTACCACTATAAGGAGTTCCCATAAAGGTTCCAGGTCCATACCCTCCTATTGCCGTGCCTGCCTGGTTAAGAAAGTCAAATTCCACACCACTCGCCGATTCCGGGTTACCGTCAATTTCAAATGGCGTATTCGGTGATAAACCAGTTGTTGCATTAACGCTCATCACAAATGTCGCCGCTAAAAAGCTTGCGGCAAGTTTTATGGGCACTCTTTTTGCTGGCCGATTTATTTCAGAAAGACGATTGTTCTCGATAGAATCAAGACAATGAAAAGCGCTTAAAGACATAATTTCCCCCTGTTAATTGAATTTATATTTATAACCGATGTTGTGTAGCATCTAGTATAAGTTAGACTACCCAATCTAAACTAATTTAACACATGTTTACAATGCAATATTCTTAAGCTATTGTCAATCAAACAAAAGTATAGTAGTGCGTTAATTGCATTAAATATATTTAATGTTTAATGAGCACTATATCTGTAGATGATTATTTAAGAATATCGTTGTTTATTAGCTTGTGAAACCCGCGTTAAAACTCAGAACTAGTCAACAATTAAACCTCACACCCCAGATTCAACAAACAATACGCATGTTGCAATTGGGTGCAAAAGAGTTAAGTGAGGAAATTGATGAAACACTGTCAAATAATCCTTTGCTGCAGGAATCCAGAACTTATCAACATTCATCTGTGCAAACAGATGACAACTCATCTTGGCTGGAAAATCAACCGACTGTAGAAAAGCAAACGCTTGAAGATCATTTAATCAAGCAACTGAGTTTTTTAAATCTTGGCAGTCATCAATATGTAATGGCATGCATTGTGATTGCCTGTCTTGATGACGATGGTTATTTACGTAAGTCAGAATCTGAGTTGATACAAGCTTGTGCCAATGAAAATATTACAACGGACGACCAACAAGTCGTCAAAGCAATCAATGTTGTACAGCAACTTGAACCCGTTGGTGTTGGTTGTCGGGATTTAGCAGAGTGTCTGCGATTACAGGTTCAGCAACGACAGGTCGATAAAAAAATTCAAACTATCGCTGTGAAGATTTGCGAGAAGCTGGAATTACTGAGCACTAATAAAAATCAATTACAACATTTAATCAATGTAAACGATGATGATTTCCAGACCACCTTGGATTTGATTGCACAACTTGACCCTGCTCCGGGCAAAGCGTTCGATCAGGAAACAACAATCTATATACAACCGGATGTCCTATTAACTCAGATAGACAACCAATTTCTGATTCAGCTTAATCCTATTATTAATAGAGGCATTGAATTAAATCAACACTATATCGATTTATTAAAAAGTTCCAACAAAGCTGGCGACAAAGACTATTTAAAGAAAAACCTCGATAAAGCCAAATGGTGGCTCAATGCTTTAGTGCAACGCAATAAAACGCTGTATGCCGTTGCCGAATATATGATTCAACATCAGTCAGGCTATTTTGAACGCGGGGATACGATGGCCTTGAAACCGCTCAAGCAACAACAAATTGCTGATACTCTGGACATTCATATTTCAACAGTTAGCCGGGCAATCCGTGATAAGTATGTACAAACACCTATAGGTCTTATTGCTTTGAAGCAATTATTAGCAGGCACTGTTAAAACTGAAGATGAAAAAACCCTTTCAAATCAAGCAGTCAAGTCAATAATCAAAAATTTAATAAAAAATGAGCCTTCACAAACCCCCCTTTCAGACAGTAAGATAGTGACAGAGTTACAAACAAGAGGAATTATTATCGCCCGACGTACCGTAAATAAATACCGTGAACAATTAAATATCCCCGCGTCGAACAGACGCAAAGTCATTAATACATAGGAGATTTTATGCAAATTATAATCAGCGGCCAAAATATAGACATCACCGACTCCCTCAAATCTCACGTAGAAGACAAATTCTCCAAAATCAACAACCATTTCGACCACGTCACCACCACCAACGTCGTACTTAGCGTAGAAAAAAACCGACACTTAGCAGAATCAAATATCCAGGCAAAAGGTGCCATCTTTCACGCCAGCGCTGAATCGGATGACATGTACGCTGCTGTCGATAAGTTGATCAGTAAATTAGATCGACAAGTTTTGAAACATAAAGAGAAGAAAACAGACCATCACCGTGGCCAAACTAATAGCATTAAAACTCAAGCCTTTGGTTAGCAATACCATCAGTACGGTGACAAACCACGTTCAGACACAGACATGAATCAACTAAACCCCCAACGTCATTTCGGAAAGCGCGGAGCGCTTATCCGGAATCCAGCGGCTTTTCTTCACTCAGTGAATTCTGTGGGTATTAACCTCTTGAAGATGCCCGTTTCAACTTTTATCTTGAACAAGATAGTACTGACTGAAAGGATTGATAAATTAGAAATGCCAATGGATGCCGGATAATGCCATGGCATTTCCGGCATGACGAAAGACTAGTTAACTGGACAGCTGTGATGGCAAGATAAACTTGTAAAACGTGCTCTATCCCCCGAATACCCCATAACAACTAAAAATTATGCGAATTATCATCATTTCAGGCCTTTCCGGTTCGGGGTAAAACTATCGCTTTGCAGGCTTACGAGGATGATGGCTTTTATTGTATTGATAATCTTCCAGCTTCGTTACTGAGCGAATTTATAATTAGCTCAAAGGATTCGGAAACTCAAAACATTGCCATCAGTATAGATTCCCGTAATCGGGAATTTCTAGCCAAATTACCTGAACAGCTCAAACGGCTTGATGATAAAAATTTTACTTACCAGATTATTTTTATCGATGCTGAAGATGAGGTTTTGTTAAAACGCTATAAGGAAACCCGTCGTAAACATCCTTTAAGCAGCAATACTGTTTCCTTGATCGAAGCGATTGATCAAGAACGTAGTTTGCTCAGCCCGTTAAAAGAACAGTCACATAAAGTTTTTGAAACCAGCAATAAAACGCCACATGAGCTGCGCCGGTTAGTACGTGATTTTATCGGCGCGGGTAAATCGACCGAGCCGGTTTTATTATTTGAGTCATTTGGCTATAAACATGGTTTGCCGCGTGATGCCGATTATGTCTTCGATGTGCGTTGCCTGCCCAATCCACACTGGGATGAAAAATTACGCCCTTATACCGGCCAGGATCAGGCCATCATTGAATTCCTTGAAAGCCATGGCGTTGTGGCAGAGATGCTTGATGACATTGCACAAATGGTCGAAAAATGGCTGCCCGAATTCAGCAAAGAAAATCGCAGTTATATTACCGTTGCGGTCGGTTGCACCGGTGGTAAACATCGATCAGTTTATATCGTTGAAAAGCTGGCTAAACATTTTGTAGACACGGCTCAAATTCAACTGCGGCACCGCGAACTCACTCACGCCTGATAACCTCGATTAGTTTAAGCTTTCTTTTATAGCTTGCACTATAATCCAGTGCAACTACCAATCCCGTACACTGTATTAGATGATTGAAGATCTGGACAATTTTCTTGATCGTGTCAATGAAGCACTTGTTTTAGACACGGATGCAGCGTTGCGTGCATTAATAAGCGATTTGCATCCGGCTGATATAGCTGTAGTGTTGGAGAGTCTGCCGCCGGATGAACGCCTAAGAGTCTGGAATCAAATCTCCCTGGATTTATTGGGTGAGGTGCTTACCGAAGTTAATGATGGAGTACGAGAGAACCTGGTTGAGCAAGGTGATTCGGATTTAATCGCCCATGCCATCAGCACTCTAGACATTGACGATGTCGCTGATTTAGTCCCGACACTACCTGACGATGTGATTCGCAATGTCTTGTTCACCTCAGGAGATCACTCTCGAGAAGACCTGGACGCGATTTTAGCCCACGACGAGGACACTGCCGGCGGCCTGATGAATGTGGACACGATTACCATTCGTGCCAACATTCCGATTTCGGTGGTGCTACGTTACTTACGTCTGCTGGGTGAAATTCCTGATTACACGGACAAACTGTTTATTGTCAATCGCAAAAATCAGTTAACCGGCACTTTGGTTATCACTGATTTATTGACTAACGACCCGGAAAAACGTGTGCGTGAACTTGCTGATACCGATCCGATTAAATTCGATGTTATGGATTCAGATGAAGATGTTGCTGCGGCATTTGAACGTTATGACTTAATTTCAGCACCCGTTGTTAATGGCAATAACGAATTATTGGGGCGGGTAACTATCGACGATGTGGTTGATGTTATACGGGAAGAAGCCGAACATGAAATTCTCGCTCAGGCTGGTTTAAAAGAAGAAGAAGATATTTTTGCCCCGGTCATAAATACTACCAAGAGTCGCGCCGTCTGGCTGGGCGTAAACTTAATCACCGCTTTAATTGCTTCCTGGGTAATTGGACAATTTGAGGGTACCATAGAAAAAATGGTCGCGCTTGCCGTTTTAATGCCAATTGTTGCCAGTATGGGCGGTAATGCAGGTACACAAACCATGACGCTGGTAATCCGAGGCCTGGCCACCGACACCATTGGCCCTCACAATGCCTGGCGCGTGTTACGCAAGGAATTTTCTGTTGGTGTCTTAAATGGCCTGCTATGGGCAGTGGTAACGGGGTCAGTTGCCTACTTTTGGTATGGTGATTACCAGCTAGGCATCATTGTTGGCATCGCCATGATCATCAATCTGATTGCCTCTGCATTAGCCGGCGCATTCATTCCGGTGTTTTTTGAAAAAGTCGGCATCGACCCGGCGTTAGCCAGCGGCGTCGCACTAACCACTATTACAGATGTTGTTGGATTTTTTGCTATCCTTGGTTTAGCGGCACTATTTCTTTTCTAATACTTTAAAAACCAGAATATTCTTTTCAAGCTTCTGCATAATAGCTATACTTAACAAATTGATATACTGTATACAAATGGAGGGTAAATGATGTCTAATAGCGAAATAAACTTTGATTGCAGCAAGCTACTCGGGTTCGATATGCTCGTTTTTTCTGAGCAAAGCCAAACCATGAACGAACTAGGTCTGGAAGTCAATTCTGGAGAAAACTTTAACAAGATCAGCGAAATTCAGCCAACTGCACCCGAACTACTTGACAACGTTGTGAATAAAGTAAGTGAGATAGTACAATCAGAACCATCTAAAGAGTTGGCTAACGTTGTGAATAAAGTAGGGGAACTTGTGGATCAATAAACTGCCGAATATTCTAATGTAAAATCGGAAACGAAGTTTAATCCTAGGCAGATCGATTTAATATTTAAATAAACATTCTCACCAGCAAATATCTACAAGAATAATTAATCTGACTAATTATAGTTCTGGCTGATTTGATGACATGGTTCTTCATCAAATATAACATTTTTCGGATGGGTAAAACTGCTCGTGCAGTTAGCTATATCTAAACAACCAGATAGACTGGATAAAAAAATCAGAATCAGGCTGATAGAAAGCCTAGAATACATTTTTGATCAATGTGGTGACAGACTTAAAATTTCTGCTGAAAATCGATCCCAACTCAAAAAACGAATCAACCGTAATCGCATTCACCCAGGAATATTCGCTCGCTACTATGATTTGGTATTTAGCATTAATGCAAAGAACTTCAATCAAGCACAGAAGCTAATCGATGAAATAATCAGTTTGTCAAATCGAAATGTGAATTTTGATATTTTTCCTTACTCGCGAGAAGTGCTGTCAGAGGATTATGAGCGCTTCCCAAGATTAGCCTTCTCAGCTTATAGCGAAAATAATCCCATGGCGCCGCTTAACAAACAGCTTTTCGAATTGCAAAAAGCTAACTTAATCGAAGCTAAGCAGATCATTTCCGAATATGATCTGGGCATAAACAAAGAAATCAATGAACTGGTTTCTCAAATCATTGTCTGTAAAGATAACTCTAATTCTGACTCAGTACGGGTCTTTGCAGGGGCATCTTCATTAATGATATGGGGAGCTATTATTGTAAATGTGAATCAATATAAATCACTATATCAATTAGTCGAGTTTCTGGTTCATGAATCGACTCATTGTGTGTTATTTGGCTTAAGTATAAACAACCCTCTGGTCTTGAATGCTGTTGATGAACTTTATACCTCCCCTCTTCGATCCGACCCCAGGCCAATGGATGGCATATATCATGCCACCATAGTGTGTGCAAGAATAGCGTTATTTATGAGGAAGTGGGAAGCTTCAGCAATTCATTCTAATCTACAATCTCAATGGATGAGCATACAGATTCAGGAAAATATCAAAGCATTTAAAAACGGGTCGAAGACTATAAACCAACATGGAAAATTATCTGAAGAAGGCATCGAAATAATAGAGAAGTTTGATACCTTAATTAGTAAAATCTGATGATCTTTTTAGTATCTAGATGAAGCGTTCTTTACTTACAGGTCCACCGATAGACCTCCATCATAAGTCCCCCTCTACTTTAAAGGATTATATTCATAAAATTATTGATTATTGGCCTGAAGGAATGCTTCATGAAACATATTGCTCAAATCAGACTATTACAACAGCTTATCAACAGATTTATCAAAATAGTTTACGTATATGCAAATGGCTAAAAGAAAATAATATTGAAAATACAAACCATATTATATTGTTACTAGACACAGCTCATGAATATACTGCAGCTGTCTGGTCTTGTATTTTGGGCAATTATGTTTGGATACCTTGGTCCCTATCGGGCTTGAATAAAAACAAAAAGAAATACATACAAAATTTAGAACATCTAATTCAGCAATTTAATACAGTATATATTCTTACTTTACCTTCAATTATTGATCAAATTCGAGATTTGCCTACTGAAATAAGCTCATCTGCGAAGATTTTGAATCTAAATGAAATCTTGAATGTTTCATCTGCCTTTATCGTTCCAGAGAGTGTCCAGCAAGACAATACAGAATCTATCTGCTCAGTGATCCCCACATCCGGCACTACAGGAATACCAAAACTCGTGAGCATCTCTCACAAAGCTATGTACTATCGTCGTGTGACTAGACTCAATCGGTCAACTCGCAGACAAACCTTGAATTTATTTCCCTTTAACAGTATCACCGGCATGAATATAGCTTTTCCCACTTGCCCTATTAGCCATTACTTTGAAATATCGCTTATTGCCTCTCAGCCTCTTTATTTATTGGAATATATAAATAAACACAAAATTGAAAATGTTGCTCTAAATTCATACATGGCAGCATTAATGTGTTACAGCATTGAATTATCTAAACCGAATATTGATCTTTCATGTGTCAAATCACTTGCTTTTGGTGCCGATGCCATTATTCCCGAGCAAGTTAAAAATTTAGTTTCACATTTCAACAATTTGGGTGCAATTGATCTCGATGTTTCATTCGCTTATGGAATGACTGAATCCAGTGTAGTATGTTATAAAAAAATTCGACAGAATGAACTGTTCAATAATCCTGATGTTGAATCATTACCTTTCCTAGGTACAGCAGTACAGGGCATGTCGATCAGAATTGCTGATGAGAATTCAAACATAATACCTCAAGGAGAAACTGGACAGATTCAACTACGCTCAAAACAGTTATTGTTTTCTGGCTATTTTAATAATCCTGCGCTCACAAAAAGCATATTCACAGAAGATGGATGGTTTAACACTGGTGATCGAGGGGTGATTTATGATGACCAATTGAAAATTACGGGTAGAAAAAATTTTAAAACGGTTGCTGAACTTGACAACACCTCAGTGCAAGAAATCGAAATCATGCTTCAAAAACTACCAGGCATCTATAATTCGATGCTCTATGTTTGTCCAGTTAAACCAACTGATAATGCACGTGATGAATTAGTAATATTTTTTGTGCCCGATAAATCAAAAGATAACCACATCAGATCAGTTAGCGAGGAAATTCACGACAAAAACAACAAATCAATAGGAGCAGTAATTAGAGCGATCGTGCCCATATCAATTGACGACTTGGAAGTTACTGCAACGGGCAAAATATTACGAAGTGATTTATTGGATAAATTTTTAAGATTTAAGTTAGATTCAATCAAAACTTGACAAAACAAATAATGCAATATATCAATTTGACAGTTTTCAATTTATTTCAGCACTATGTAAATCTATATTAAAACTAAAAACAGCCCCTCCCAGAAGCGTAAATTTGTTTCATCTAGGAGCCGATTCATTAGCAATTGTTAGTATAGCTAATGCGGTTGAACAAAAATTTGGAATCAAGATAGCCACTCTTGAGTTTTATAATAATCCATACAGTAGATTATCTTCACAAACAGACCTTTAAATCGGAACGTCCAAAATCATCAACAACAAATTCAAGATCAGCCCTAGACTACAAGTCAGAAGACATATTCGAACTGCCTCAAAATATTGAAGCATTTGTATCAAAATGGGATGGAATCCGATTATTTGATAATAGTTTAATAACAGGTCAAAACATAAACGGCAAACAAACCCCTATTGTATTTGTTTGTCAAACTAAAAAGGAATTTCAACAGTTAGCCAAACATATAAAACTTGATCATCCTGTTTATTGCATGCGTTCGCTAGCTCATACTCCATTTGGGCAACACTATTTTCCACCAATTGTTGAAATTCTGGCTAACCGATATTTAATGGGAAGCTAACGACTTTGCCGATACAAGGGCCAATAATTCTAGGCGGAGTCTGTCAAGGGGCAAATTATTGCGTTGCACATGGCAAAGATGCTACAGAAAACCAATAAAGCGCCAAAAAAAATTGATTTTGCTGGGAATGGTCTTTTAATTGTATGAAGTATGATGGCGATGTAATACTTATCTATGGAGAACAAAGTTATACTGCTGAGGTTTATGAAGGTGAGAATAAAAAAAATATTGATTGGAAAAATAGTTTTCCTAATCGATCAATTATTCCTGTACCATGTGGTCATCTTGATTTTTTGGAAGAACCCATCATACATTTTCTTGCAGAACTAATAATGAAACAGTGTTCTACTAAATCTTCCTATGAAAAAGATTTAGCAAAAAAATTTAAAAGCCTCTCACGTATGTTTTAAAGTATTGAAATAGTTTAAGAAAAATTGCCACTTTGGCTAGCGGTGTCGCCTGACTACGATTTACTGGTGCGGTCGAAATTTTTGCCACTCTTGGCCTGGCTGTACCATTCCTGTTTTCATTTAAAGATTAAGTTCATGCATTCATTAAGCATGCTTGTCCTACTTCTTTGCCCTTAGTGACAAAGTGCTGTTTAAAAAATTGATGATGCGTTTCATGGTCATGAAAATGATGTGGGGTCAGCACCACGGAAAGTATGGGTATCTCGCACTCCAGTTGAACTTGCATCATGCCTTGCAGAACTGCATTGGCAACAAAATCATGGCGATAAATACCACCGTCGACAACAAACCCAGTTGCAATGATTAGTGAATACTTCCCGGTTTCTTGCCAATTTCTTGGATGTCAATGGAATTTCCAGACTACCTGGCACTTCATATCTATCGATTAAATCCAGATCATAGTTATTTTCAGCCAAAACTTCTGCCATACCGACATAACATTGCTCGACAATATCTTTGTGCCATGAAGCCTCAATAAGGGCAATTTTTGTAGTTAAGTTCGTTGTCATTTTCCCTGATCCTAGTGAGTTAAAAAATTCAGGGCAACAAATAGAAACCGCACCCATGAATATGAGCACGAAACATTCTCTTCCATCCGGACTATGACCGTCGGCTTCGGAAATCTCACCGAATCTGCTGACCCTGCCTAAAACAGGCGCTCGCGGGCTTACAAAATATTTTGTTTACCCGCCGGTGGGGAATTTCGCCCCGCCCTGAGAATCTATGTATTTAAGTATATGTTTGAAATTAATTCAGAACAATAGTTAGTTTATTTTTCTAACTCCTTTGTCTAGCAAGAATTGATAGCAGTATTCCCACCAGCAGCAGTGATAACAACACACTCAAGATTAGCTTATGGCCCCAAACCGAAAAGGGCGTTGTACCCGTTCGAGCCGCAGCTTGTGCTTCTAGCACAGCAGTTTCGAATTGTGGTGCGATACTATGGATATTTCCCCTGATGATCAATGATTGAGGACAAAACCATTGTTTGACACTCTGATCAACGTGCGCTCATTTTCTATGGCCCGCATTTGAGCCATTTGCAGGCGCTGGTGCGGTGCCAGGGAATCGCCAAACCAGGCGTCTTCACTGACATTCACTAACAAATTAGCTTCAGGTAAAACTTCGCCGAATTACGTTGGCAAAAGCATCTTCATAACAGATCGATACACCAATTTTTACACCTTCTATTTCTATTGGCTGTTGTGGTTGTTTATAAGCACTGAAATCAGACATAGGAATGTGTAAATAATTCAGTAACCATTGAAGCATAAATTTCAACGGTAGAAATTCACCAAACGGCACCAGGTGAATTTTTCTGTAAACACCCATCTTGCCGTTTAGCTGCATTGATAACACTGAGTTATAAAGTTGTTCTTTTGCGCTATCTTGTTCGACGATGCCAAACATGACAGCCTTATTGTTCGTCTGACTAATATCACGCCAAAAACCATCCGGTAATTCGCCAGCCAATAATGGCGCTGCGGCTTCCGGCCAGATAACCAGATCGGCTTGACTGCCCTGTTGACTCAAAGAAATGTACTTGTCTAATATTTCAGTGGTTTTATTCGGATTCCATTTATCCCAAATACTGACGTTACCCTGCACCAGTTTGACTGCCAATGTTTTTTGAGCATCCTGAGTCCATTGTGGTTGTGAGATAAAATACGTCGTTAGCGCAATAATACACAGGCCGACTATTGATACTAAAATTCGTTTATAAAGTAACAATAACAACAAACATGTGACTAACATCACCAGCAAGCTAACCAGATAGACGCCGCCTATCGGTGCCCATGACGCTAAACTATTTCCTGTCTGACTATAGCCTGCCGCCAACCAGGGCAAACCGGTAAACAACCATTCACGAATCCATTCGGCTATAACCCAAAGAGGTGTAATAACAAAAATCAATCTTGCAAAATAAGGCTGTGATCGAAACTGATGTTGAAGCAAGCCGACGGTTGCCGGGAATAAAGCCAAAGCCATTACCAGTAAAAACACTGCAAACCCGGCTAAAAATGGTGCCATGTTGCCGAATGTATTCAGGCTGACGTACATCCACGATACACCGGCACCAAACTGACCCAAACCAAAAAGCCAACCGATCAAAAAAACCTGTTTGTTAGTTTCAGCATTGAGCCATAACCAAAACAAGCAACCTGACGAAATAAAGATTAAATGGGAAAAATTCAAATGGAGCAAAGGCAAATACAAAAACGACTCCAGACGATAAAGCCAATAACATCTGCCATGCTTTACTAAGCGCCACGGTTTTATCTGAATAGCTACTATTTTATCAATTTGAGCAGATGAACTCTTCGACTATCTGCGTTCAGAACTTCAAATTGCAAAGATTGAAGCGTGATTAATTCCCCTCTTTTTGGCATATGCCCGGCTTTTGCAATGATCAAACCTCCAATCGTATCGTAATCCCGATCCACCTAAAATCTGTCTCAAAACGCTCGTTAAAATCCTCTATGGGTAATCTGGCTTTAATAATAAACTCACTTTCACCATGGCACAAAATCATGTTTTCCTCTTCGTCGATATCGTGTTCATCTTCGATATCACCGACGATTTGTTCAATCACATCTTCGATAGTGACCAAACCGTCAACGCCGCCGTACTCATCAACGACAATCGCCATATGGTTTCGATTTTCCTGAAATTCAGACAGCAGAACATTTAAGCGTTTGCTATCCGGAATAAAAATCGCCGGGCGTAATACATCTTTAATGTTAAATTCTTCCTCATTATGATGAAAATATCTGAGCAAATCTTTAGCCAGCAAGATTCCAAACCACCTTATCCCGATCACCGTCATCAATCACCGGGAAAGCGTGAATGCGACGATTCGATTAAAATCGGCAAAAAATCTTCCGGATCATCGTCCTTATTCACCACCACCATTTGCGCTCTTGGAATCATAACGTGCCGCACACGCAGTTCCGAAACCTGGAAGACACGTTCAATCGTATCCATCGATTCCTGATCGATCAATGCTTTTGATTTAGCTTCCTTGATGACCTCTAATAATTCCTCGCGTGTTTCCGGATCACGTTGAAAAACCGATTGAACTTTGTCCCATAGTGAGGGCTTTTTGTTCAGTCCATTTCACTCATTGTGCGACAACCTGATTACGGATCATCGTATCCCAATTCACTCATGATTTTCTGCTCCATAATTTCCATTTCGTTTTGCTTCTGCTCCCCATCGTGCGTCATTCCCAATAAATGCAAAGTGCCATGAACCAACATGTGTGCCCATCGGCTTTTAACGGATTTATTAAACTCTTCTGCCTCACGTCGAATGACAAATGGGCACAAGACAATATCACCGATAAAGTTACTGTTAACCCATTGTGGCAAATCACTTGGAAAAGACAGCACGTTTGTGCATTTGTCTTTACATCGATATTGTTTATTTAATGATTGAATAGTTTGTGCATCGACTATTTGCACATGAATTTCAGCATTGCTGCGACCAACGGCTCGACGCACATGATCGACCATTACCTGGATCAATCTCGGTTCGGGAACGTCTTCGTCGTCTGATTCAATGGTGATGGTAATGCTATCGTCCATTTTCTGTAACATCCTCATCGTCATGTGAGTCATAAGCGGTAACAATTCGTTGGACTAATGGATGGCGGACAACATCTTCAGGCTTAAAGTAAGTGAAACTAATTCCATCGATATCTTTAAGTACACGACTGGCATGTTTCAAACCGGATTCAATAGACTTAGGCAAATCGATTTGAGTGACATCACCCGTGACGACAGCCTTTGAACCAAAACCGATTCGGGTGAGCAGCATTTTCATTTGCTCCTTTGTGGTGTTTTGACCCTCATCAAGAATCACAAACGAGTCATTTAATGTACGTCCACGCATATAGGCCAACGGTGCCAATTCAATAACGTTCCTTTCCATTAAACGCGCCACTTTTTCAAAGCCAAACATTTCGTAAAGCGCATCGTATAAAGGCCGCAAATACGGATCGACTTTTTGGCCAATGTCCCCCGGCAAAAAGCCCAGTCTTTCTCCTGCTTCAACGGCCGGTCTCACTAAAACAATTCGCTTAACTTCGTCCTGGTTAAGTGCTTGCGCTGCACAAGCTACCGCTAAAAAAGTTTTACCCGTACCCGCTGGGCCGATACCAAAATTGATATCCCGGGTCAGAATTTGTCTTAAGTAATAGCGCTGGTTAACGCTTTGGCCATGAATTTTTGACCTTGGCGTAGAAATGACAAGGCGCGCTTTTTCTCTGTCATCCTCCTCTTCAACAGAACTCACATCAGTTAATGTCATATGCACTTGCTCGGCAGTAATTGTGTTTTGCTCGTTAATCTTTGAATACAGGGTCTGTAATACATCACGAGCTTTATTGGCCTCGTGTTGATCACCATTAATACTAAAAAGATTTCCTTTTGAAATAATCTTAACATCGAGGTGGCCTTCAATCTGTTTGAGATTTGAATTCAACTCTCCGCAGAGTGCGGCTAGGCGTGAGTTGTCAGCTGGATTGAGGGCGAAAGTTGTCGAGGTCTGTTGACTCAACTTATTCTAGTAAGGTTGTACATAGGATAATTATGCGGCAGTTCAGGCTGTTGCTGCAAGCTTGATTTTCAAATTTTTGTCATCTTGGAATGGCACTATCACACCGCGCAACGAATTAGTCAATGCTTCAGTAATTTTAACCTGTGTAAATTGACCGATCAGTGCTTCGCTTCCATCAAAATTAACAACTCGGTTATTTTCAGTCCGGCCTGCAACCTGATTCGAATCTTTTTTCGAAACACCGTCAACTAACACCGGCTGAACACTACCCACCATGTTCTGACTGATTTCAGCTGCCATTTCTAATATCCGTTGTTGCAGTGTATATAAACGACGCTGTTTGACTGCCATCGGCACGTCGTCAGGCAAGCTTGAAGCTGGCGTGCCTGGCCTGGGACTGTAGATAAAACTAAAGCTATGATCGTAACCGATTGTTTCAATCAAATTCATGGTCGCTTGAAAATCCTCATTTGTCTCGCCGGGAAAACCAATAATAAAGTCCGAAGACAAACTGATATCAGGACGATAGCGACGCAATTTTTTAATAATCTCAATATACTGCTCGGCAGTATAGTTGCGTTTCATTAATTTCAAGATGCGATCAGATCCACTTTGTACCGGCAGATGTAAATGATTTACCAACTTCGGTAAATCTTTATAAGCGCGGATTAAATCATCGCTAAATTCCACCGGATGCGATGTGGTGTAGCGAATACGATCAACGCCATCGATTTCGGCCACAAAATATAGTAATGCGGCAAAATCGATTTCTGCACCATCATGCGTTTTACCGCGATAGGCATTAACATTTTGACCTAACAGATTGACTTCCCGCACGCCTTGCTCGGCCAGTTCAAAAATTTCAGTAATTACATCATCGAAGGGGCGCGAAAACTCCTCGCCGCGGGTATAGGGCACTACACAGAAAGTACAGTATTTGCTACAGCCTTCCATGATGGACACAAATGCCTTTACACCATCCACACGAGGCGGCGGCAGGTTGTCGAATTTTTCAATTTCAGGAAAAGTGATATCGACTTTCGATTGTTTGTCTTTCAAGACAGAATCGTACATCTGTGGTAAACGGTGATAGGTTTGCGGTCCAAATACCAAATCGACATAAGGCGCACGTTTCATAATCAACTCGCCTTCCTGGCTGGCCACACAACCACCTACACCAATAACTAAATCTGGATTGTCATCCTTCCAGTTTTTCCAGCGGCCTAATTGAGAGAAAACTTTTTCCTGCGCCTTCTCACGCACCGAACAGGTATTCAGTAATAACAGGTCGGCTTCTTCAGCCATCCCGGTTTTCTCAAAACCATGCGACACAGCCAATAAATCCTGCATACGATCAGAGTCGTACTCATTCATTTGGCAACCAAAAGTTTTGATAAACAGTTTTTTAGCCATCTCGTCAGGCGTGTTTGAAAAAGGAAAGCGATTATAACGCTAAACATCTGATTTTGAAAAACATTATCCAATAATGTTTTGTGAAAAAGTTAACAGACTTTGCGCTGATAATAGCTTTGAATAGGGACACACAAAAAATAATAACAAAGGTGTGAACAATGAATATTGCCATTTTTGGATGGGCAGGAGCCTCAACAAAGCATTTATCAAAATATACGGCTTTATTTGAGCGTATTGGTGCAGAAAATATCTATCTGGAAAAGCTGGACATGAAAAAATCTTATTCGTACAAGGGTTGGCAGAGCATGCGCCTGAACCCACCAGACTGGGCAAATGAGTCGATTGATGTAGCTATCATGTTTTCCGGTGGCGTGTTTCCTTATGTTAATTATAGAATCGCAAAAAAAGAGTTTCGACCCCAAAAACTAATCTTTGATAGTGGTTTGTTTTTTCCTACACCGCTGCAAATTACCAACTTTATCAAGCATCTAATTCCTGCTCCTTATCGCATGGCTTTTCCATCCGGGCTGGCCAATTTCACAGTCGATAATTACTGGCGTATAGAAAATTACAATTGGAAACAACGGCTCGCCGACTATGAGCAACAATTCTGTTGTGACGCAAAAAAACTAATCATCAACAGCAAAGATGACCCGTTTATTATCCGCACTGACCTAGAAAGATTTTTAAGAAATTATAGCGGCGGTGAAATTAACGAGCATTTGTTTGATAAATCCGCTCACGTTCAGCACTATCGACATCATCCTCGTGAGTACATTAAACTGGTTAAAAAATTCATTAATTCTTAGCCAATGCCGGATCACCCATAGCTGGACTGTGCAATAATAAAGTCTAAACAATCAGCACAGAAAAAGGTGAATATACTCGTTCTGCAACATATCAGGATTGAAGATCCTGGCTATATCAAGGATTTGATGCTCGCCGATGATTGTCAAATCACCACAGTCGAGTTGGATGAAAGTGAGCAAATCCCTGATGATTTCTTGGATTTTGATGCCATGTTTTGCATGGGTGGACCCATGGATACCTGGATGGAAGAGCAATATCCCTGGCTTACAATTGAGAAACAGAAAATACACGAATTCGTTATCGGTGCTGAAAAACCTTTCCTAGGTTTTTGTCTTGGCGCTCAATTGTTGGGGGAAGTTGTTGGCGGCAAAGTAATCAAATCTACACCACCAGAAATTGGCATACTTAATGTAGAGATGTTACAGAGCAAGTCTGATGATTTACTCTTCTCCTGCTACCCTGATCAAATCAGGGCCCTGCAATGGCACTCCTGGGAAGTTACGGGCCTTGAGGCTAATAACGCAGTTACTCTGTTGGCCTCATCTGCGACAACCAAATACCAGATATTCAAATACAAAAATCATGCTTACGGGATTCAATTCCATATCGAAGTTAAAGATGACACCGTTGCTCAATGGGGTTGCGTACCGGAATATAAGTCGGCACTTGAAGATACTCTTGGTGCCAACGCTCTAGAGGAATTCAGAATAAAAACGGCATCGAGTCTTGCCGATATGAATCGTTATTCGAAATTGCTTTATGAAAATTTCAAACTATTGGTCAAAACAGCGTAGCGTAATTGAAATTCGCTTTTCTTGATAACGTTTAAGCTTTGGCACTTCATGCTTGTAGTGCTGGTTGGTTGCCAGGGAGATAATCAAAATATCACCATCATTCACTTCAATGTCTTTATAACCATTGCCATGAACGGGTCTAAATCGTGTAATTCGGCCCCCTCCCAGTGAAATCATGACGATTTGGCTATCTTCAATTAAACCAACATGGCTATCGCGATGTGCACCAATATAATGACCGAACTCAGCGTCATACCAATTCAATAACATGCCATTGAGATTTGGATCAATTTTCTTTTGCCCCCACTCAAGGTAGGGTTTTAGCGACTTCGGAATTGCTAGTGCCTTACTTGGTTTACCGGAAAAATAATAATCACGACCATAAGCCTGTTGCCACCGTGGCAACTTAACCTGACGGCCATGTAAAAAAATGCTTGGAAAATCTTCAGGGTGAAGTTGCCATAGCCGGTTAAAATTACTCGTTGAACCATATAAATTTTTGAGGAAGTCGCTGCCGCCATATACAGTGATTA
The DNA here is from genome assembly GCA_965215945.1 of Arenicellales bacterium. GTDB lineage: Bacteria > Pseudomonadota > Gammaproteobacteria > Arenicellales > JAHEKD01 > JAHEKD01. The sequence goes on from CBDCFC010000008.1 coordinate 42,758, forward strand.
GAATCCAGCGCAAGATAGTTTTCGTGTAAGCCCATCGATGGTTTGTTAAACTAAAATAATACAAGCAAAGTAAAATACTAAAAGGAGATTATCATGTCTTTTACACTCACTTCACACGGTCATGCCACTTTTACACTCGATACTGGTGAGCATAATTTAGTGATTGATCCTTTTTTTGCGCCGAATAACCCAGCTGCCGATATTGAGGTTTCGGCTGCCCAAGCTGACTTTATTTTGATTACACACGGTCATGGTGATCATGTTGCCGATGCGGTTGAGCTGGCTAAAAACACCGGCGCGACTTGTATCAGCAATTTCGAAATCCAGGAATGGCTGGTTAATCAAGGGATCGAAAAAGTTCATCCTCTGCATATTGGCGGTGGTAATCATTTCGATTTTGGCCACCTAAAATTAACCATCGCCCATCACGGCAGTATGTTGCCCGATGGCTCAAACGGTGGCAATCCTGCCGGCTTATTAATCACTCTAAAAGACGGCAAGCGAATTTATATTGCAGGCGATACAGCATTGACCTACGACATGAAGCTGATTGGCGAGTCCGGAGGTGTCGATCTGGCAGTGTTACCTATTGGTGATAATTTTACTATGGGGCCCGATGATGCAGTTATGGCAGCAGAATTCTGTGGTGCCCGGCATGTTATCCCATGTCATTACAATACCTGGCCATTAATCGAACAGGATGCGCAAGCGTTTGCTGATGATTTAATGAATAAAACCGGGACAAGCTCGACTTCACTCAAAACCGGTGAAAGTTATCAAGGGTAATGGGCAATAATAAGAACAAGGGTATCCCAGAATAGCACTGCAAGTATTCATCGGGAAATGAAACGGGCTTAAAATGATGTTGATTAAATCGGTACTTCCACTTCCCGGTGAATGACGTTAGTTACTAATCTTATCAGTTATGCCGTCACCACCCGCATAGCATTATCGATCGCGGTCACGATTTCATCGATATCATCTTTGGTGGCAATCAATGCCGGACTTAAGCACACCACGTTATTCAAATCTCTAAAGCTACGGTTAGTACGACCGATAATCACGCCCTGTTTCATGCACTCGGCACCGATACGCATTGGTACAGACTCATCAACTGGCTCTTTTGTTTGGCGATCCTTCACCAGTTCAAAACCAACGAATAACCCTTTACCTCTCACATCACCGATCATTTCATATTTGTCCATCAGTTCGTTTAAGCGGCCCAATAAATACTCACCTTGAATATTTACATTCTCTAACAAATTTTCCTCTTCAATGATCCTCATGTTTTCTAAAGCCGCCGCCGGACCACCGGCACAACCACCAAAAGTCGAGATGTCACGAAAATAACCCAAGCGATCAGAAGCATCTTCTTTGAATTGATTAAATACATCTTCCGTTGTCACCAGGCAAGAAATCGCCGCATAACCACTGGCAACGCCTTTTGCCATAGTCACCATATCGGGTTGAAAGTTGAAGTGCTGATAACCAAACCACTTACCGGTGCGGCCTACTCCACAAACAACTTCATCGATATGTAGTAACACGCCGTATTGATCACAGATTTCTCGAATGGTTTCAAAATAGCCTTCTGGGGGAACAATGACACCTCCACCTGCGGTAATCGGTTCTAAAACCACGCTACCAACCGTATCCGGCCCTTCGGCCAAAATGACTTTTTCCAATTCGCGTGCATACTTCTCGCCGTTGTAAATGTCCTCACCAGCATAAGGAGAACGGTAAGTACAACAATGCGGCATTTCTACAAAACCTGGTGTGTAGGGACCATATTGATCTTTGCGCTCAAGTTGCCCAGTTGAACTCAAAGCTGTAATGGTTGTACCGTGGTAGTCACGATCACGATAAATGATTTTGTGCTTTCGACCGCCAAATTTCATATGAGCAAGTTGACGAACCATTTTGTAGGCTTTTTCGTTGGCTTCAGAACCGGAATTAGAAAAGTAGACTCGGCTCATGCCTGGCATTTTCTCGACTAAACTTTTAGCAAACTTAGCACCCGGAACATTTCCCATAGAATGAGCGAAATAACACATATCGACCAATTGCTCACGCACGGCATTGGCAATTCTCTCTCGACCATAACCAACATTGACTGTCCAAACCGCACCCGAGACCGCGTCAAGATATTCATTACCTTCGGCATCCCAAACACGCATGCCCTTACCCTTGACCATAACTTTGGGATTAGAATCTTCAAATGGCTTGTGCTGAGTTAAATGGTGCCAGACGTGTTGACGGTCATCACTGACAATTTCTTCAGTATCAATATCATGAGTATCCAAGTTCATTTCGGTATCTCCAGAATCTTTGCGGATTGATCGATTTTATAGCTTAAGAATAAGGCTTTGAAGCATTAATAATAGAGCCAGCAGCTCGCAGGAATTAATACCAGCAATACATCAGGTCAGGACCAAGTAAATGGCATAAACCCACAAACCGCCTGTCAAGACTAATGTAAGCAACACGGCGGAGCTACCTGTATCTTTTGCTTTTTTTGCATCTAAATGAAATTCAGGTGAAGCCTTGTCGACGACTGATTCCACAGCCGTGTTTAATAACTCGACGATTAGAATCAATACATGACTGCTTAATATCATTACCTTGAGCCATACTGGAATTGACAAAAACAAACAAAGCGGACTTAGAATGATAACAAGCAACAATTCCTGTCTAAAGGCAGCTTCATCACAAAAGGCTAATTTGAATCCGGATAAAGAATAAAAAAATGCTTTGCAGATTCGTTTTAAGCCCTTTTCAGGTAGCGGTTTTTCAGACATGGTAGCTTTGCAATCGGAAAAGCTAAATTCTAGAGGGTTGGATGAAAATTTGATATGTTATTGAATTAGAAAATTATGACTTATCAGCGTTTTTTACTTCCTTTTCAATTAAACGAGTGACCCAGTTCGATAAAGAACGGCCGTCCTCCGAGGCCATTTTCTTGGCGGAACGCTTTAAATCCGCATCAATACGAATATTAAGTAATTTGGTTTTTTTAGGCATGTAACTGCTCTTCCTATGTCATAAATATCATATCATAGGTGATTGTAAAAACCATCACATGTGATAAAAAGTACTTGCATTGTATCAGCTTTGTGGTATTATTGTATACACATTGTTAATAATAGTTAATAAATTACTTTAAAATGAATATTGATGCTGCAAAAAACGAGCTAAAAAATCCTCCTAAAGTCCATTTGGGGTCAGTGCTTTTGGAAATAGCAATTTTATTACCCGCTACGGTAATTTTGTTTTACTTTTTTTCTTAAAAATCAATTGCTTGAGATTTTTTAAAAGATATACTCTTCAACCCTATTTTGCTCTTCAGGGTTTAGTTTAAGCCCCCATTTACTTCGGCGCCATAGTATATCTTCTGCATTTGTCGCAAATTCATTGTGAATCAAATAATCTACCTCGGCCTGATAAAGATAGTCACCAAAATGCTGTCCCAGGTCATCCAACTTTTCGGCGCTAGCGCAAATCAGCTCTACATTTGTTCCATAGTTTTTAGCATAGTGCCAGGCTAAGCTTTTTGGCAGCCATGGTTTTTTACTCATCACACTGTTGAGAAATGATTCGAAATCGGCGTCAGGGATATCGCCGCCAGGAAGTGGCCTACTAGCAGTCCATGGAATAATTGGTTTATCAAAATACCGATCAATTTTCTCCATGGCATTTTCTGCAAGACTTCGGTAGGTAGTGATTTTCCCTCCAAACACAGATAAACACGGCACTGGTTGTTCAACTAGGTCAAGCACATATTCTCTGGTTGCTTTTGTAGGATCATCACTGCCGTCCTGAAGTAAAGGCCTGACGCCGGTATAATGCCAAACGACATCTTGTGGTGTGATTTGTTGATTAAAGTATTCATTAACCGACTCACATAAATAGTTAATTTCATTATCGGTTATCGGCTGCTCAAGACATTGAGTAACCTCAAGCTCAGTGGTACCAACTAGGGTATAGTTTTGCTCGTATGGAATCGCAAACACAATTCGATTATCGGCATTTTGAAAAATATAAGCCATATCATGATCGAATATCCTGGGTACTACGATATGTCCACCCGAAACTAAGCGGACGGAATGATCATTTTTGAGTTTTGCCTTATCCTGCAGAAAATCGACCACCCAGGGCCCACTGGCATTGACAAGGAACTTGGCTCTAACAGATTGCTCCAAACCCTGTTTATTACTTAAATCTAAGTTCCAAGCACCCTCTTGTTGGTTAGCTGACTCGCATTTTGTATACGTCAAGATATCAGCCCCAAGCTCCTTGGCGTCCATCGCATTCAAAACCACCAATCGCGCATCCTGCACCCAACAATCAGAATATAAAAAACCTTTTTTATAATCTTGCTTTAAGGGTTTTCCACAAATGTGATTAGTCAGGGTCACTCCCTTTGACCCGGCAAGTTTTTTACGTTTCCCTAAATAATCATATAACCACAAACCTGCTCTGATCATCCAAACCGGACGCATCTTTTTGTTATGAGGCAGAACAAATTGCAACGGCCAAATTATATGCGGGGCTATGTTTAACAAAACCTCGCGTTCATTTAAGGCCTCACGAACCAGTTTGAATTCATAATATTCGAGATAACGTAAACCGCCATGAATTAACTTGCTGCTGGCAGATGAAGTATGTGCTGCTAAATCATCTTGCTCAACCAACAAGACTTTGTAGCCCCTGCCTGCCGCATCACGGGCAATGCCGACTCCGTTTATTCCACCTCCGATTATTGCGATATCGTAATCCATATCTGTGGTTTTTTTTCGCTAAAAATCTATTACTAAGCAGGCAGATTCATCAATTGTTGATGTGCTTTGACCATACCCGCCATGCTCTTAAATTTAAAACCAGTCGTGACCTTTTTTTCAGGTGCAGCCGTAGCGCCCCAACCTTCGACATCGTGACGGCGGTCGATCCAGGCAGTGGCCAAACCGAATTCTTTGGCCGGCACATGATCATGAAATAAGCTTTGTGCCGTATGCAAGATTTCATGTTTTTCAATACCGAAATCACTTTTTAGATGTTCTAGCATGTATTCGAAATTACGCGGATCAGGCTTGTAACTACCAACATCCTGAGCGGTATAAATCGCATCAAACTCTATTTGCAGACGTTCGTTACTGCCTTTGTAACTTTTTCTATCGCAATTTGTTAATGTCACTAGCTTGTAGTGTTTTTTTAAATACTGCAGCGATGAAGGGGAATCAATGAAAGCGGGCCAATCTTTCACTGACTGACCAAACGTCTCAACTTCAGTTTTATCAATCTCAACATCCCAGTAACCCGCTAACGTTTGATAAACCTTGGCTAACAATTCACTATAAATCATAGCCGGTGTTTCTGACTGCTGCGCAGATTCTACTTCGGCAAAAGTCTCCAAGATTTCGTCACGACTCATCTGATCAGGACATTTGGACGTCAACGGCAAAAGAGCATTGTAGATGCCTGTCTCCCAGTCAATTAACGTCCCGTAAGTATCGAAGGTTAAGACTTTAAAATCACTTAGCTTCATTTCTTATTCCCAAAAATTCTCAATATGTATACAGAAATTCTGATAAAGCATCATCTCTTAAATATAAACAAAATAAAACAGGAAATAATTTTTGCTGCATTCTATTATAGTGCTCAACCTATTAACCAACATATACATCAATGGAAGAACTGCTAGCCAAGATTGTTGGCAAAAACAATCTGATTTACCAACCCGATAGCGAGGATGAGAGATTAACCGATCATAGGCGTTATTTTCATGGCCAACCTTTGGCAATAGTAACTCCACAAACAACAGAGCAGGTTTCCGAACTAGTTAAACTTTGCCTTGACAATAATCTCAGCATTGTTCCCCAGGGGGGTAACACCGGTTACGGCGGCGGAGCAACACCGGACCAAAGCGGCCAACAACTATTACTCTGCCTATCAAAAATGAACCAAATCTGTGAAATAGACCAAATCAACTTCACTATGACCGTTGAGGCAGGCACGATATTGGCAAACATTCAACAAGCCGCTGAACAAAATGACATGTTTTTTCCATTGAGCATTGGTGCAGAAGGCACCTGCCAGATTGGTGGCAATATCTCGACCAATGCAGGTGGATTGTCTGTGCTCAAGTATGGCAATACTAGGGATTTGATTCTTGGTCTTGAAGTGGTTTTAGCTGACGGAACCATAATCAATGATTTGAGCAAACTGCGAAAAAACAACACCGGCTATAACTTGACTCAACTTTTTGCAGGTGCCGAGGGCAGTCTTGGAATAATTACCCAAGCCGTCTTAAAAACCTTCCCGCTGCCTAAAAAACATTGCTGTTCGATGTTAGCTTTTGAAAGTATTGAGAAGTTATATTCTTTTTATCAATTGGCACGCCGACAATCGGCCGACTGTATTAGTTCATTTGAATACATTTCTTCAAGTTCAATCGACTTGGTTAATTCGGGGCCTGTAGAAATAAAATTTCCATTAAATAATGACTACAACTATTATGCTTTAGTTGAGTTTAGTTCTTGCTCGGATTTTTTAGACTTGGAACTGATCACCGAAAGACTGCTAAGCATAGCTTTTGAAAAAAAAATCGTAGCCGATGGAACCCAGGCTCAAACCGAAAACCAACGTCAAGCAATGTGGCGGTTTCGTGAGGCTATACCCGAAACCGAGCGCCTGCTAGGCGGTTCGATAAAACATGACATTTCCTTACCTATCTCTGAAATTTCTAATTTCCTGGACTTGATTGCAGAAAAATTAGACGGCATCACTATCGACAAACGTATTTCAGTTTATGGTCATATCGGAGACGGCAATCTACACTTTAATTTACTGCACCCTGAAACTACAAACCCACAAGAATTTAAACGGACCTATGAAGATAAACTTTCGACCGCTATATATGATTTAACTGCGTCTCTAAATGGCAGCTTTAGCGCTGAACATGGAATTGGGCAACTTAAACTCGAACAACTAAAGCGTTACAAAGATCCGAACATATTGGGTTTAATGCGAAAAATAAAGCAGGCAATTGATCACAATAATGTTATGAATCCAGGAAAATTAGTCGATTCAGCTTGACAGTTAGCGAGGCTTTACGTTAGCTTTGAGGTTTGGCACCACTCCATTTGACACTAGAGCGTATAACCACGAGGGATTTTAAAATGGCAGCAAAAAAGAAAGCGATTGAAAACACCGTAGAGAAAGTTAAATCCAAAAACAAAAAAATCAAAAACAATCTTTATGAAAAGGAACTGGAGATATTACAGACTGAAATGGTCAAGCTGCAGGAATGGATTCGCCAGAAAGGGCTTAAAGTAGTAATCATCTTTGAAGGCCGGGATGCGGCGGGTAAAGGTGGCGTCATCAAACGCATTATGGAACGCCTGAATCCACGTATCGCGCGTATTGTTGCTCTCGGCACACCAACTGAAAAAGAGAAAACCCAATGGTATTTTCAGCGTTATGTGCCCCACTTACCTGCAGCCGGTGAAATGGTCTTATTTGACCGCAGTTGGTACAACCGGGCAGGTGTTGAAAGAGTGATGGGTTTTTGCACAAATGAAGAATACGAAGAATTCATGCGCACCTGCCCCGAATTTGAACGAATGCTGTTACGTTCAGGCATTATTCTGATCAAATACTGGTTTTCAGTCAGTGATGAAGAACAGGAAAAACGTTTCCAGGCACGCACCCGCGATACCAAGAAATTCTGGAAATTAAGTCCTATGGATATAGAATCACGTTCAAACTGGATAGAATACTCAAGAGCCAAAGACAAAATGTTCGCCTATACGGATACCAAGGATGCACCCTGGCATGTTGTCGATGCCGATAATAAAAAACGCGCACGACTGAACTGCATGAGACACATTTTGAGTATGATTCCCTATGAAGACTTAACTCCACCTCCAGTGAAGTTACCAAAACGCCAATCCGAGGGCGACTATATCAGACCGCCGATGTCCAGCATGACTATGGTGCCCGATAATTACGATTAAACTCATAGCGTTAAATAGATTCCCCCGGGTAAACCCGGGGTGCTTACCGCAACAGCCCTTTGGGCTGATCCGATGAACATCGCGCTTTATAGTGGAGCGATGTTCAATCTATATACACTCATTCATCCACGGGCAAGGCCGGGATATATACACTTTTAAAGTGGTCCCGGCACAAGCCCGTGGTATTCTGTCGCTTACGCGAACGACAATAAACGACTAGCTTACAACTTTCATTTGATAACGATAGCCAGCGAATAAACACAAGAACAATTTAAACTAACTGTGTTTACAATATCACCTTGGAAGTATTCCATCTGAATTTTATATAATTCTTTTGAAATCATAACAGTGACTTGCCAAGGATCAAATTGTTGAAAGAACTTTGGGTTATCATTTTTATATCATTAATTAGTTTGGTTCCGACCGTACTTACCCAATCATTTTCAATCGGCTTAATCTGTTTTCTCGGTCTTTACTTAGGCTGGCATTTAGGCCACCTGTTGATATTTAAACGTTATCTAAACAGTCATAAAACTAAAACCAATACAAAATCATTTGGACTGTGGCAAGAAGTTTTTATACAAACTCAAAAATCATCCTTACAACAACTCAATCGAAAACATAACCATCAACTCCTTCAAAATGAATTAATTCGTTTTTTACAGACCTGGGACGATGCAATAGTAATAATGGATAGAAACGAAACTATATTGTGGTCAAATCAATCTGCAACCAGATTACTAGGGGTTTCCAATCTTGATCATCAACACAAGCCTATCAGGCAAATTATCAAAGACAAGATCCTAATCGAACAACTTGATGCTGGTCAGAATAATCCTTTCGAGATGTTATCGCCGGTTAAGCAATCTATCATTTTATCCACATTAATTTACCGTACTATCAAGATAAAACAGGAAGTCACTGTTTTGCTTGCCAGAGACATCTCCAAGGTTTATCACACTGAGCAGTCCCGAAAAGATTTCGTTTCCAATGTCTCACATGAATTAAGAACTCCATTAACTGTAATTAAGGGATTTGTGGAGCTAATGGCAAACTCTCCTGAACACACAGAGAAATGGGACAAGTCAATCACATTAATGCAAACACAAATACACCGCATGGAAAATTTGATTGATTCGCTGTTGTTGTTAAGTCGTATTCAACAGAGCAAAACTTCAGAACAAGATAAACAGGTTAATGTGGCTGATGCTATCGCTGATATTATTGAGCAGGCTAAAATTGCACATAAGAATAAACAGCCTGTTCTCAATACCAGTATTGATAAAAGTCTCTTCTTGTTTGGTTCAGAACCTTATCTTATCAGTATTTTTTCAAATCTCATTTCTAATGCAATTATCCATAACTCACCTCAATGTAAAATTTTTGTTAGCTGGAAATCAGGCGATAACGGTCAAGCTGTTTTTAGTGTCAGTGATCAAGGTGAAGGCATTGCTGCTCGTCACTTAAATCGACTTACAGAAAGATTTTATCGAGCAGATAAAGGTCGGACACAATCAGATGAAAATAGCACCGGGCTTGGATTAGCCATCGTCAAACATGCCTTGCAATATCATGAAAGCTACCTGGATATTCAAAGCAAACCCAATGTGGGCAGTCAGTTCAGATGTACATTTCCCAAATCTAGAGTAATCATAAAAAATAAACTAATTCCCTAGGGTTATATACCAGTTTCTATATTCTAATTTTTTTCTTAACCCTGAAAAAATCTGACAAATCATATAAATATCATCATTTTGTCATAATTTTGTAACATTTCTCCACTAGACTGGAGTGTTATCTTAATAAGGAACACTAAGGAATGCATTTCATGGGTGTTAAAAAAATTGTTTCAGAAATGGAGGATATTTTTTCTGTGAAAAATATGAAGCGTAAACATTATAGAGGCATTAGTCTCTTGCTGGATAAACTCAAACAAAAAGAAGAAACCATCAGAAACAAATTCGAAAATGAAAGAGATGAGAATAAACGTAAAAAACAAAAACGCTCTCTTCTGGTTATTCAAGCCCAACAAAAAAAGGCCGAAAAGTTACTGAATGCTTAAATTCATTTGCTCTTTAACAATACCCGATATTATTTTAACAATCAGAAATAAGTTGAGCGCCAAGTAATATTGACGATCATTCTAATTAGTTGCTAACTCCCTTCAACTTGAAATAGTTACAATTTTATCAGTCACAAATTCAGAATATTCACCAAGTTCATCATACTTCACCTGGTCTTTTTTACCAAAATCCATAACACCGATATATCGATGCCCCATTTTTCGCTTTAAGTTTTCAGAATAGGGTAAATTCAAATAATGACAAATCAACCCTCGGATAACCCCCGCATGAATAACAACTAAACCACATTTCCAATCATTTTTCGAAATTTGTTTGTCGATATACCCAACGCTACGCTTTTGCATCTGACTGAAGCTCTCACCTTTTGGATAGATAAATTTCGAATCAGTTTTATGTTTTGGAAATTTTTTTTCCGCCCATTTTTTACTCTTGTTGGTCAGAATGCCATAATCAATCTCATTTAACCTGTCGGATTGGATTGAAGTTGAAATTCCGCTTAATTCAGAAAAAAACTTGGCTGTTTTTTTTGCTCGTTCAAGATTGCTGGTTAGAACCACATCAAAATTAAAATTTGGTTTTATTATTTTACGCCCCACGAAATATAAATCCTCGGCATAGCCTTCCTCAGGAGGCGCATCTCCCCAGCCCATAATCAACTCCCGGGCATTACTTTTGGTTTTATAATGCCTGACGATTACTAACTTCATCGATATAAAAAATTATCCTGAATCCTCTTTTATGCTGGTCACAATTGCAGTTGAAAATTAATTTTGTTGCAATGTTATAATCCAAACATTAGATATAATAATAGACATTAATATCAAATAATCATAAAAAGTTTTGCTAAATAGATTTACATTCCGCTCTTGCAACACAAGTTTACACGACACCAGGAATTATTTGGTTAAAATATTTATTACTTCAAAAACTATAAGTTTAAAACACAATAATATTTGACTAACAAATGGCAAAGCGAATAATCATAACCAGAGACGGCGACGACATCCCCTTTTTACGTGGTATTTTAGTCAAGTCATTAGTCAATGCGGGTCTGTCATTTGATCAGGCCTATGATCTTGCCCAAACAGTCAGGGACAAGCTTGATGATGAATTTGAAATTACTTACGCTGAACTGGCATCATTGACGGCTGATTTGCTGGAAGAAAAATACGGCCTGGAGTTGCGTCAGAATTATGAGGATTGCCCAGTAGGAAGTCCGTCTGAGAATATCGTTGTTCATACACCCGCCAGAGACGCACCTTTTTCTGCTGCCATTATTACATACGACCTGGAATGTTACGGTATTAAAACCGCCATTGCTTCAGAAGCCGGGCAAATAGTTTTTAATCAATTAATTTCTGAGAATTATCAGGAGATAAGCAGCACAGATATAAACCTGTTGATTTATCGCTGCCTTAAGAATAATTTCAGTCAAGACATTGCTGATTTATTTATTAGCTGGAAAGCGTTTGAAGATAGTGAAATGTCTCTGATTGTACTTATCGGTGGGATTACTGGTGTAGGCAAAAGTACTGTCTCCCATGAAATCTGTTACAAACTCGACATACCACAAATTCAGTCAAGCGATATGATCAGGGAAATCATACGAGCTTACCTGGCTCCTCCGCTTGTACCCCTTTTACAATATTCCAGCTTTGATGCGTGGAAAGCAATTCCGGAAGCGGATACAAAAAAACGATTCTTTAAAAAAGGCCCGCCTATTGTAGAAGGATTCTTATCGCAATTGTCAATAATAAAACCGGCTCTTGAGTCTTCCATTGACCGTGCATTAAGGGAGCATAATCATGTGATTATAGAAGGGGTTCATGTTTTAACCACTGAAATTGACTTGACCGCTGCACAGGATCAGGCAATCATAGTACCCGTCATGCTGGCCAGCACCAGCAAGTCAGCATTGAAAAAACAAATTACCCGCCGAAGTAAAGAACAAGACAAGCGACCTGCTTCGCGATATATTGAAAATATCGACAATATCTGGGCATTGCAGTCTTATCTGTTAAAAACAGCAGATAATGCTGAAATCCCAATTCTGACAAATAATGACATCAAGAAAACCGTCAGTAATATCATCAATTTGATTTCAGACGGTATTACTGAACGTTTTAATGCTGATGATTACCGTGAACAATGGGACCAGGCAGTTGTTCAAGATTCTGAAAATCTGTAACCTATACTTCTAATCGTCTGAATAATAGATTTCTTATCGTAAGGTTCCAAAATTTTTCGAAGCCGATTAATATGTACATCCACCGTTCTTTCCTCAAGATAAATCGACTGCCCCCAAATATAGTCAAGCAAACTTGAGCGCGAATATACCTTATTAGGATGAGTCATAAAAAACTCTAATAACTTAAATTCTGTTGGACCAAGCTCTAGCACATCGCCAGATTGCAAATCTTTTATCTGATGATTGGACGCATCCAGACTAAGACCTGCGATCTCAATAAATTCAATCCTAGGTTGCTGCCCGGATACACGCCGTAAAACTGCCCGGATTCTGGCAAGTAAAACATTAGGAGAAAATGGCTTGGTAATGTAGTCATCCGCTCCAGCATCAAGGCCTTCAACTTTATTATGGCTATCAGACTTGGCCGTTAAAAAAATAACTGGAATAAAACTTGTATTAGGATGCTGTTTCAACTGCCTTAGAAATTCCACACCTGAACGATCAGGCAGCATCCAATCTAACAAGATGGCATCAGGAAGATTGTTTCGAATTAATGTTTCTGCCTTTTCCACACAATCAGCCACAACCATTTCATAGCCATCTGTTTCAAGGGTGAATACAATCATTTCCCTGATCGCTTCTTCATCCTCAACAACTAAAATCATGGTCATTTTAAATCACAAAATTTTTTATTGCGCAGTTCAAATTTTACTTACATCCAAATTGCCGCTAATCAGTACGAACTGTAATACGATTAAAGTATTCAAATAAATACTTCTTTAAATTTTAACCATAACGGCCTTCAATATAATCCGCTGTTTGTTGTTGCTTGGGGCGGACGAACATTTCATCTGTCTGTGAATGCTCAATTACTTTGCCTAACAACATAAAAATACATTCTTCACTGGCTCGCCTGGCCTGAGCCATATTGTGAGTGACTATCAAAATAGTGTAGTCACCACGCAGTTTCCAGATCAGCTCCTCGACCGCATTGGTACCTTTAGGATCCAAGGCAGAACAGGGTTCATCCATTAATAACAAAGTCGGCTTAACAGGCAAAAGCCGGGCAATACACAGTTTTTGCTGCTCTTCAAGTGACAGTTCAGTTGCTTTGCGTTTTAACTTGTCCTTGACCGAGTCCCAGAGCAGCACTTCACGTAACGAGGACTCAACGATTTCATCTTCTTCACTAACGGACAGTTTTTTTCCTGTGTAATGTAATTTGTGACCGAATATCACGTTTTCACGTATCGACAAGGGTAAAGGGTTCGGACGTTGAAATACCATGCCAATTTGTTTTCGAACCTGTACTAACTCCACATCTGGCGCATAGACATTCTGACCAAGCACATTAATCTCTCCTTCAATACGCACATAACCCAGGCGCTCATTAATTCGGTTTATGCTTCGAAGAATCGTTGATTTACCGCAACCTGATGGACCAATGAGTGATGTAATGATGCCTTGGCGGATATTCAGGTCAACGTCAAACAGGGCGTGAAAATTACCATACCATAGGTTCAAGTTTTTAACCTGGATGGCCAGGTCTTGTGCTTGATTTGGTGATTCACCTGCCATAATTATTCCATTTAATCGGTTCGTATCAGCCAAAACGACCTTCGATATAATCCATGGTTAACTGGTTTTTTACTGAACCTTTAAACATCTGTTCGGTAACCCCGATTTCAATACACTTTCCTTCACAGAAAAATGCAGTTCTGTCCGCCAACCGCCTTGCCTGCTGCACCAGGTTAGTCACCAGAATAATGGTCATTTCACTTCTCAACTCCTGCAACACATCCTCAATGCGCATAGTCGTGACTGGGTCAACAGCAATCGAAAATTCATCCAACATCAGCAACTCAGGATCTTGTGAAAGCGCCCGAGCAATAGTAAGACGCTGCTGCTGCCCACCTGACAACAGGCTTCCAAGTGAATCAAGCCTGTCTTTAACTTCATCCCACAATGCCGCCCGGGTCAGACAGCGTTCTACAACTTCATCAATCTCACTTTTTTGTTTGACACCTTTTAGTCTCGGCGCCAATGCCACATTTTCATAAATCGTTAGCGGCAGACCGACCGGCAGAGGAAAGACCACGCCGATTCGGCTTCGTAGCGCATAAACATTGTTCAAATTATTCACACTGCGGCCATTGAACAAAATATCTCCATTGACTTTCATGCCACTGGTGAACATATCCATGCGGTTAATCGCTTTCAAAAAAGAAGTCTTACCCGCATTGGCGGGGCCAATAATTCCGAAAATCTCATTGGTTTGAACATCCAGATTAACATCTTCCAGAACGCAGTTGCCTGAATACTCAATGCTTAAATCATTGATCGAGAGTTTAACTTCTGATTTATACGGGTCATTTGCTGTTGTCTCCAGTGCATCGACAGGGATGTTCGGCGGGCTTGATTGTTGCTGCTGGACTACCATTTTTTCTTACCCCTGAGATACATTCTAAAAGCGATCGAAGCACTATTCATGAATAGCACCATGGCGATTAAGACCAGTGCCACACCATATGGGAGGTTCTCTGGCACACCGGGCACTTGTGTTGCCACCACAAACAAATGCAAAGATAATGCCATGGTCTGATCAAAGACACCTTGTGGTAACAGTGGAGTGAAAAACACCGCACCTGTAAACATGATAGGCGCTGTTTCACCAGAAGTACGTGACACTTCCAGAATGACACCTGTCAAAATACCGCTGACTGCATTGGGCAGCACTACTCGTCTAATCGCCTGCCAGCGCGTTGCACCCATATTCCAACAGGCCTCACGAAAAGCATAGGGCACTGCCTGCAGAGATTCACGAGTAGACACAATCACCACCGGCAGCGTCATGATTGCCAGGGTCAGACTAGCTGCCAGGATGCTGGTTCCAAATTTGAAGAAGATGACAAAAGCCCCCACTCCAAACAACGCATGAACAATTGAAGGCACCCCGGCAAGATTAATAATGGCGAGATTAACAACACGGGTAAACCAGTTGTCTGGTGCATACTCGCTTAAATAAATTGCAGCCGCCACACCAATTGGCACTGAAATCAGTAAGGCCACACTGACCAGCCATACTGTACCCAGCAGGGCTGGAAAAATGCCCCCCGCTGTCATGCCATCTGTAGGTGAAGTAAACAAGAAATCTATCGAAATGACTGATCCGCCCTTATAGATTAAAACCCCGAGTATGATCGCCACAGGTAATATTAATAATAAAGTCATCAATAAAAACAATGTACCGTATATGCCTTGTATACGATTATTTTTGGAATTTTTTTCAGTTTTTTCGAACATCAATCACCCCTTTTTAATTCCACGTACAATCAAGTCTGCAGTCAGATTGATAAGAAACGTAATCACAAACAGGAATATGCCAATGGTAAACAGAACCTGGTAGTGATCTGATCCTACTGCCGTTTCGCCGAGTTCAGCCGCGATGGTCGCTGTCAACGCCCTGACTGAATCAAACACACTGTCTGGTATATTTACCGAATGCCCGGTCGCCATTAAAACCGCCATGGTTTCGCCAAAACCACGTCAACGCCGAGTAAAACAGCACCCAGCAAACCGTTTTTTGCCGCAGGTAGAACAGTCTTGTAAATCACCTGCCAGCGTGTAGCGCCCATTGCTTCTGCAGCTTCACGGTAACGTTCAGGCACTGCTTTCAATGCATCTTCAGCAATTGAAGTCATGATCGGTGCGGCCATCAAGCCAAGGATCAAACCGGCGTTGAGAACATTTAAACCAACAGGAACATTGAATAACTTAATAATCAACGGATTCATGATGCTTAAACCTATAAACCCCCATACAACAGAAGGGATAGCGGCCAATAATTCAACTAAAACTTTCAGCGTTTCACGAGTTTTTCCCGTCGCAAACTCGGCAATATAAATAGCAGCGCCTAGCGAAAAAGGTATCGCCACCAGCATCGCCAGCCCGGTTACACTTGCTGTGCCCAGAATCAAGGCCAGAATCCCGTATTCTGGTTCATCTTCATCGCTGGGTGACCAGTATTCCGAGGTAAAAAATTCGCCTATATCCAGTGTGTTGACGATAAAACCAGACCCTTCTTTTGTTATAAATACAAATATTCCGACAATAAAAATAATCGCTGATATGCCACCAATAAATACAACAATTTGTACAAATTTGTCGATATACCAGTCAGTAGTTCGCTGATCGAAATTTAATTCAGTATTCTTCATGATTTTTCTTGCGGGTCTTGATAGAATCAAGTGGCTTCGTCGCCGTATAACAATTCCATCAACTCGGTGATCTGGTGGGTCAACTCCCGATAACTTTGTGCATACCATTTATGCATCTGGTCACTGTTGCTGCCATAAGGCATTTCTTCGAAATCCCAATCTATATAGGCGGTATGAAAGGGAATCTGTTCAAAATAAGATTTAACTGTCCCTTCCAGTGCAATGATGACGTGAAAGTGAGACACTTCAAGGTCGGAAAAATCAATTTCTTCCGGGCCGCTTTCTTTGACTGATAACCCGTGGTTTTGTAAAAAATCAACAGTTCTGTTATCAATGGACTCTGCAGGAACCCGACCTGCACTACTGAATTGACCGCAATGACTGAAGTGGCGTTTTCCAATAGCCTCAGCCATCACGCTCAAATGAGTGTTGGTTTCATCAACAAACAGAATATTGAATATTTTCTTTTCCTTTGCTTCACCTGTTACAGCAAAAACTGTTTCTTCACAAATATTCCTGGATTGATCAGTCACTCGTTTTAACTGCGAAAGTGTTGCAAACAAAGCAAATACAGCCTTGCCACCATATTGTCGATACTGATCACTCAAACTGGCATATATTGCATCCATGGTATCTTCCATATGATCAGACATGTTCATGGTTACCTTCGCCATTTCAGCATTACCTTCATAAAAAGACTCTAACGATTGATTGAGCATGTGGTTGGCCTCGTTAGCGATCAGGTCAATTTGTGTGACCAGAGCATCATCAAGTTTTCCGAATTGCAACGCTTCGCGGCTAATAGTCACAGCATAATCACCGATACGTTCCAAAATGATATTTAAGCGGATAATTGAAGATATTAGGCGCAAATGCCCTGCCGACGGTAAATGCCTGGCAATAAAAGTATGACAATCGTAGTCAATGTCACGCATTTTGCGATTAATTTCGTTGTCAGATAAAACAGTGCTATTTGCTAACGCAGCATTATTAGTTAAAAAGGCTTTTACGGCATTGGCAACACTGGCCTCCACCAAGTTCCCCATGCTTTTTATCTGAGCGGTGATGTTGTCCAGATCAGCCTGTAAACGCTGTTCGTAGATTGCCATGATGCTTTACCTCCCGGCTTTGTTGTCTAATAATCCTTGCAATCATCCACCAGCAAGAATGACCACAAAAACAACCTGTGTGCCTAACGACTTGTTATTCAGCCACCTGATTATAGGTTCAGGATCCACAACTCACAGCACGAACAGGTGCATAACCTTTGGCTGAAATAATGCACTGACCATCGTCACTTAGCACCCAATCCATATAATTTTTGATTTCGCCTTCAGGCTCGCCATTAGTGTACATCAATAAAGGCCTGGCGATCGGGTAAGAACCATCACTGGCAGTTGCAACCGAAGGATTGACACATTCAGCACCGTCACTGGAAACACAGACCATACCAATGTGATCAGTGGCATAAGCCAAACCACTATACCCTATCGCACATGGTGTTTTTTCGACCAGGTCAACAACGTCCTTGGAACCGTGCATATCGAGTGTTCCACTTCGATATTTACCTTTGTCCAGAACCGCCTTCTTAAAGTAAGCATACGTGCCGGAGTTATTTTGCCGTGAAACCACGACAATTTCATCACTGTCACAACCTGGAACCGTTTGGCCCAAGTCACTCCATTTTTGAATGCTGCCATCACGAATATAAATCTCTTTGAGTTGTTCAATACTCATGGTTTTAATTGGATTGTCATTGTGGATGAACACCGCCAGGGCATCAAAACCAACAACAAACTCAACCGGATTTTGGCCTTTATCTTGTGCCAATTTTATTTCTTTCTCCTTCATCTTGCGGCTGGCATTGGCAATATCAACAGTGCCGTTAATCATGGCCGCGATGCCAGTACCAGAACCGCCGCCGCTAACTGCTACAGCAACGTTTTCATTCACCTTCTGATATTCTTCCGCCCAAGCCTGGGCAACATTGACTAGGGTATCTGAGCCCTTGTTCTGGATAGCACTGCGCTCTTGTGCAATTGCGGTAAAAGAACAAACGTAAACAAAAAAACTGGCAAACAAGAACATAAATTTTCTCATTAGTGGATTCCTATTAAGCTGATAATCAGGGGCAAGCATAATGCCTTTTAAATATTACAGAGTTATGACATTATTGTTACAATTTAATGAAATTTGACACAAAAAATAGCTTTTTAACTGATCCATATCTTTATTTTGACTAGAAATATCAATAATTATGACAGTATTATTACATTTTTGTATCCGTATCCACCGAAACCCACGAAATCCATGTATACTGTGTATTCACATGGTATTACAATGCTTTACGAAATAGATTCACATTGAGGAAATTGAGAGGAAATAATGCTTAAAAAAATTATCTTACCCACAATTTTATTGATACTTGCATATGGCTTTTGGATTAGCCCTGATTTCAAAGAAATCGCTGCCGGTGTTGCCATTTTTCTGTTCGGCATGCTATTTCTCGAAGAGGGTTTTAAAGCCTTTACCGGTGGTCTGTTGGAAAAACTATTGCAGAAAACCACTGACAAAACCTGGAAAAGCCTGGCATTCGGCATCGTCTCTACAACAATCATGCAATCCAGCTCACTGGTATCGGTCATAACGATTTCGTTTATCAGCGCTGGGTTAATCACATTAGTTGCCGGTATTGGCATTATTTTTGGCGCCAATATTGGTACCACAACAGGGGCATGGTTAGTTGCCGCTTTTGGTTTAAAAGTGAAAATTTCTGCTTATGCCATGCCGATGCTGGTGTTTGGCATTGTACTGAGCTTTCAAAAATCAAAATATCTTAAAGGTATTGGCTCTGTGTTAGCAGGTCTGGGATTTCTATTCCTGGGCATTCATTATATGAAGGAAGGATTTGAGGCTTTCAAAGACAGTTTTGATTTAGCTGCATTAGCTGTTCCGGGTTATCCAGGCTTGTTTTTGTTTGCGGGAATTGGCGCAGCCGCTACAGTTGTCATGCAATCAAGCCATGCAACCCTGGTTTTGATCCTGACCGCCCTGGCTGCAAATCAAATCACCTATGAAAATGCCCTGGCACTGGCAATTGGGGCAAATGTCGGCACGACGATTACAGCCATCATCGGTTCATTAAGCGCCAACGTGGAGGGCAAGCGGTTAGCAGGGGCCCATCTCATCTTTAACGTAATCACCGGGGTAATTGCCATCGTATTTATACACCAGTTTGTGTTGGCCGTTGACTGGGTCAGTGTAAGAACCGGTATCGCTGAAGATAATTACACGATGAAACTCGCTGTTTTCCATACCTTATTTAACATTACTGGCGTGCTCGTCATGGTGCCATTGATTCATAAACTGGCGAACTCATTAATCAAGTTTTTCCCGGAAAAATCACTGGATTTGGCGGAACCCATGTATTTAAACGATGCGGCCATAGATTTCCCTGAAACAGTTTTATCATCGGTCAAAAAAGAAGTCTGGCATTTGTTTGATTCGGCTTTTGAATTAATGGCACATGGAATGAATCTGCACCGCACACAAATTCTGGAATCAGAAGATCTGGCAGAAACCATTGATAAAGACAGGGAAATCATTGAATTTGACCTGGATGAGTTATATGAAAGTAAAGTTAAAGTTTTGTATGGTGCCATCGTTGAGTTTATTTCAAAGGCACAGGCAAACATGCCCAGTGTATTCTCTGAAGAACTCTACAGGTTGCGTATTGCGGCGTCTGAAATTGTTGAGTGCGTAAAAAATATTAAGCACTTACGTAAAAACACGACTAAATATATGGTGTCAGAAAATAGATATATTCGCGAAGAATATAACGAACTCAGGTTGAAACTTGCCAGTATACTTAAAGATATTTATCGTCATCGTGACGAGAAAGAAAATTCAATGGCAGTGCTTGAACTCGATGAAATTAAAGCCGAAGTAGAACAAGCCCAGATAGAGATAAACCAAAAAGTAAGTGATTTAATTCGAAATGAGCAAATCAGTGCCATGATGGCTACTTCGTTACTCAATGATTTTAATTATTCTGATGAAACGGCAAATAATCTAATTGATGCGGCGCAGGCGTTGCTCG
Organism: Arenicellales bacterium; assembly: GCA_965215945.1. Lineage (GTDB taxonomy): Bacteria > Pseudomonadota > Gammaproteobacteria > Arenicellales > JAHEKD01 > JAHEKD01. The sequence continues at coordinate 63,358 of CBDCFC010000008.1, forward strand.
CTTCACATGATGATTTGATTGCTGATGCGGCACAAGAAGTCATTCTTGAAGAAGAAGAGATTGAAAAATTGTCCGCAGCCACATAAGTAAAGGAACCAATCATGAAATTCACAAGACTCAGCAAGAAATATAATCAGCTACTCAAGAAAAAAGAAAGCGGAAAAAATATAAAACCAGCAAAGGTTGAAAAACTATTGGAAAATTTAACCGAAAAAAAAGTACGTTATGAAAAAAAGCTGGAATCGGAATTGCCGCAAAAGAAACGAAAATCTTTAAAAACAAGGCTTAAAGTTATTAATGCACAGATAAATAAAGCCAAAAAGTTGATTTAGCCTATCGATAAAAGCGAAAACTTTGTTACATTACTTCATACCGAATTATTGAAGTAATGTTGGAAAATGACAGAATTAAATGTGTTGTCACGCAATAACTTTGCTGAACCTACCGCTACTACTCATTCACCAGAGCGATTTATAAATCGCGAACTATCATGGCTGGCCTTTAATTACAGGGTTGTCGAAGAGGCCATGAACGAGTCGCACCCGATTTATGCTCGTCTTCGGTTTCTTTCAATTTCCGCGACGAATCTTGAAGAATTTTATATGGTTCGTGTTGCAGGGCTTAAAGGTCAATTGCGTGCACATGTTCAATCAGTCAGCCAGGATGGCTTAAGCGTAAAGCAACAGCTGGATGCCATCTACCAAGATGCAGCAAAACTGATAGAGGCCCAACAAGTCTGCTGGAAGGAATTACAAAAATTACTACCGGAAGCCGGTATTCAGCTACTCAAAGCTGAACAACTAGGTGACGACGATAATGCCTGGCTGGAAGATTATTTTATTAATGAAATTCTGCCAGTATTGACTCCAATTGCAGTTGATCCTTCCCATCCTTTCCCGTTTATTCGTAATCTTGGCTACAGTATTGCCATGCAATTGTATGACCCTGATATACAAAGAACCCTTATAGGACTTGTGGTTATACCGACTCAATTAGATGGTTATATTCGTTTGCCTGATCATGGAGCCAAGCGAGGACGTTTTATTCATATTTTTGATTTGTTGATTCACTTTAGGCAAACATTATTCCCGGACTTTAAAATGCAGGGGTTTGGTTATTTTCAGGTAATAAGGGATTCTGAATTAGGGGTTGATGAGGAAGCAGAAGACTTGGTCAGTTTATTTGAAAATGCCTTAAAACGCCGCCAACGAGGTATGGTTATTCGTCTGACAGTGAATGCCTCGATGCCGGACTCCCTACTTGATTATCTAAAAGATGAATTTCATGTTTCTGAGGAAGATACGTTCCGCTTAAAAGGCGTCATTGGCCTAACTGCTGTTTCAGAGTTAATTGGTAATAAGCCCAAGCACGATTTTCCACCTTTTAACCCTCGATTTCCCGAACGCATTCGAGAGCACGAAGATGATTGTTTTTCGGCAATAAAAGAAAAAGATTTTGTTATTCATCATCCTTTTGAAAGCTTTGATGTGGTCGTGCAGTTTTTACGTCAAGCGGCGAAAGACCCAAAAGTTGTCGCCATAAAGCAGACACTTTATCGCACCAGTAAAGACTCACCCATTATTAATGCCCTGCGTGAAGCAGCGGAAAACGGCAAAAGTGTTACCGCCATGGTAGAACTCAAGGCGCGATTTGATGAGGCTGCCAATATTAGATGGGCGCGTGATCTTGAACGTAGCGGTGTCCAGGTCGTTTATGGTTTCATTGATTTAAAAACACATGCAAAAGTTTCTCTGGTCACTCGCCGCGAAGGTCACGAATTACGAACCTACGCACATCTTGGCACCGGCAACTATCATCCCATTACAGCAAAAATATATACTGATTTGTCATTTTTTACTGCTGATCCGGTCCTTTGCAAGGATGCCGGCATTTTATTTAATTACATGACCTCCTATACTAAACCCAGTTCTATGCGCAAGCTAATTGCTGCTCCCTTCAATATGCGCAAAAAAATCATAGAATTGATTGACAATGAAATTGAATTGGCGAAAAAAGGTGAAAAAGCCAACATCTGGTTTAAAGTTAACTCCCTGGTTGATGCAAAAGTTATCGATAAACTCTATCAAGCCTCCGGTCATAGTGTGAAGATAAAACTGGTAGTAAGGGGCATATGCTGCCTTAGGCCAGGAATTGCGGGTTTATCGGAAAACATTGAAGTCAAATCGATTATCGGCCGATTTTTAGAACATTCCAGAATATACTGCTTCGGTAATGGCAAGCGGATGCCCTCAGATGAAGCCCTGGTTTTTATTTCCTCTGCTGACTTAATGCCGAGAAATCTGGATCGCCGTGTAGAAACAATGATTCCTATTGAAAATAAAACCGTGCACCGACAAATACTTGAACAAATCATGGTGGCCAACATGAAAGATAATTGTCAAAGCTGGATACTAGATAAAAATGGTGAATATCATCGCTATGTACGACCCGGCCCAAAGGTCAGTGCCCACGAATATTTCATCAAAAATCCCAGCCTTTCAGGACGGGGCAAAGCACTGAGAAAATAAAAATTTCAACGAATGTGACAATTATCAAGTTAAGCCCATCGATAATACTTTAAAGTAATGGCCTATAAAAAAGGCATAGTCAGATTGTACAAATGCTGATTGATGCCGGTACGGATGAATTACTGTCAAAAGCCAACTACAAGGGATACACGCCTTTGTATGAAGCAGCCCGTAATGCAAAACTAAACTGACACTGCGTAACGTCAGACCACATCCGCATATTGGCCTGGCCACAGTAACGTATACCCGAAAAAGAATAATTGAATTGCAAGTCGATTAGATTTCGTCTTTTCAGAAAAAAGCATTATTATTGCCTTAATCACTAACGGCATTGCCCTATGAATCCTGATTTTATCAACCACTTGAACACGCAAATTTCTGATATCAAAGATCAGGGACTATACAAAGCCGAACGTATTATCACTTCGGCTCAACAGCCTGAACTTAAGGTCTGTGATGACCAATCTGTTATCAATTTTTGTGCCAATAACTATTTGGGCTTGGCTAATCACCCTGAAATTATTGCGGCCGCAAAATCAGGGATGGATGAGCATGGCTATGGCATGGCATCGGTGCGCTTTATTTGTGGTACTCAGGATATTCATAAACAATTAGAAGCAAATATCAGTCGCTTTTTGGGCATGGAAGATACTATTCTTTATTCTTCCTGCTTTGATGCCAATGCGGGTTTATTCGAAACTATTCTGGGACCAGAAGATGCCATCATTTCCGATGCCTTGAATCATGCTTCGATTATTGACGGTGTCCGTTTATGCAAAGCTAAACGATTTCGCTATAACAACAATGACATGGTTGATTTGCAAGCACAACTAAAAGCTGCCGATGAGCAGGACTGCCGCTTTAAACTGATTGCCACCGACGGTGTTTTCTCAATGGATGGCATTATTGCCAATTTAAATGGAATTTGTAATCTGGCGGAAAAATATAACGCGATGGTGATGGTCGATGACTCTCATGCTGTTGGCTTTGTCGGTGGTCAGGGTCGAGGCACACATGAATACTGCGGTGTTATGGATCGTGTCGACATCATTACCGGCACTTTAGGCAAGGCCCTGGGTGGAGCGTCCGGTGGTTTTACTTCCGGCAAGGGGGAGATCATCGAATGGTTGCGTCAGCGTTCCAGGCCATATTTGTTTTCAAATTCACTTGCCCCGGCGATTGTCAATGCCTCACTAAAAGTGCTGGAGCTATTGGAAGATGGAGCAGACTTGAGGCAGCAGTTAAAAGATAACGCCGACTATTTTAGAGAAAAAATGACGGCGGCTGGTTTTGAACTCGCTGGCGCTGATCATCCTATCATTCCAGTGATGATCGGCAATGCCAAATTGGCTGGCGATTATGCGAATAAATTACTGCAACGTGGTATTTATGTTATCGGTTTTTCGTTTCCAGTTGTGCCGCAGGGGCAAGCAAGAATTAGGACTCAAATGTCCGCCGCCCATACAAAAGAGCAACTCGATCGGGCGATTAGTGCTTTTGTCGAAATAGGTCAAGAACTGGAGATTGTCTAATGAAAGCACTGTCAAAGCTTAAACCAGAAGTCGGCATCTGGATGACGGATGAACCAGAACCTGAAGTGGGCCATAACGATATAAAAATAAAAATCAAAAAATCCTCAATTTGTGGAACAGATGTGCATATCTACAATTGGGACCAGTGGTCACAAAATACTGTGCCAGTACCGATGGTGGTTGGACATGAGTATGTTGGCGAAGTTGTTGAGATCGGCCAGGAAGTAAACGGCATTAAAATTGGTGATCGGGTTTCCGGCGAAGGCCACATTACCTGCGGCCATTGCCGCAATTGCCGCGGCGGACGTCGGCACTTATGCCGTAATACTTTAGGGGTCGGCGTTAATCGACCGGGCTCTTTTGCGGAATATTTAGTCATCCCCGCGTTTAATGCGTTCAAAATTCCTGTTGAAATTGCAGATGATTTGGCCGCGATATTCGATCCTTATGGCAACGCTGTTCACACTGCCTTGTCGTTTGATCTGGTTGGCGAAGATGTGTTGATTACTGGTGCCGGCCCCATTGGTATTATGGCGGCAGCGATTTGCAAGCATGTGGGCGCACGTCATGTTGTTGTCACAGACGTTAATGATTATCGGCTCGATCTGGCCAGAGAATTGGGGGCAACCCTGGCGGTAAACGTGACTCAAACAGATTTACATGATGTCATGAAGCAGCTTGGCATGACTGAAGGATTTGATGTCGGCCTGGAAATGTCGGGCGTACCGCAGGCATTTAATAGTATGTTGGACACCATGAATAACGGCGGCCGCATTGCCATCCTCGGTATACCAGCAAAACCGATTGAATTTGATGTCAATAAAGTCATTTTCAAGGGCATGACATTAAAAGGAATTTACGGCCGGGAAATGTTCGAAACCTGGTACAAAATGGCCAGCCTGTTGCAGTCAGGTCTGGACATTGAAAACGTTATTACTCATCATTTTCATATCGATGAGTTCCAGCAAAGCTTTGATATCATGCGTTCCGGCCAATCAGGTAAAGTAATCCTTAATTGGGATTAAAAGCTTTCTCCCTAACTGGTATTCTGCTAAATCTCATATCGTCATGGCGGTTGAGCACTTAGTTTTAAATCCCGATTTGATTTTTTACTTCCAATGCCGTCATTAAGGGAATTCTAGAAATCATATCTCAGGGTCAATCCAATCTGGCGCCGGTCGGCTAACCGTACATAGCGCTGCACATCTTCAAAGTTTGGATCGTTAGCAAAGAAGAATCCGCGGGTTGCATATTCCTCGTCAAAGACATTATTGCCCCAAAGATAAATCGACCAGTTTTGTTTTTGGTAGCCGACCCTTGCATTGACAACTTGATAGGGATCGGATTTTTCATTATGACTGTTGGAAAAGAAAAACTCATCCACCGCATTGAATTCAGCTCCGGCAAAAAAACCGTTGGGTTTGTGAAACGGCTAATCGATAATTGAGGCTGTTCTCTATGCTTAACGGACCGCTGGCGACGGCTTTAAATTCATGCAAATCATCTTCGCCGGCACTGAATTCAAATTGATATTCAGGTGTTGAAGTCGGGTCATTAGTGGAAATATTAATCAATCCAGCAAGTGCATTGGCCCCATAACGCGTACCCTGCGGACCACGCAACACTTCCACCTGTTTAACATCGAGCAGACTGCCGATCATGCCAATACCGCTGAAATCAATGTCGTCAATCAACATGCCCACCGAGGCATTAGGTGCACCGGTGTACTCACTACGTTCGCCAATACCGCGAAGTTGAACGTATCTCGGACGGGATGTTTCACCGGAAAATAATGTGTTCGGAATTGTCGGTAACAATTCTTCGAAATGGCTGGAACCACGATCTTCGATTTTTTGTTGTGTTTGCACACTGGCACTTAAAGGTTGGTCGCTGAGTTTTTGCTCGCGCAATCCCGAGGTGATCAATATTTCAAATAACTCCTCGTTAACCTCGGTTTGTTGCTGGGCATATACTGGACTAACTGCGAACAGAATGAATACTAAAAAAAGCTCGCGCATTTTGTGCTCCCTTGCTTTAAAAGTTTACTGATGGGGAGCTTGAAACTGAGCCTAACGTGGAGGATAACAACCTTTCCTACGCCGATATTAATCGGATCAGGTTCAATGGGTCTTTCGAAAACGAAATCTCAGGCGAAGCCACCCCAAGGTTGAGTAGAACTTAGCATATTTGGGGAACGAAATGCAATGCAGAAAGTCGTCTAAAAATAGAATAAAAATTTATACCAGAGCAGGCAACCCAAAATCGGTCATGTTTAGTTCTTCCAATGAGGACAAAATCAAATCCGCTTGCTTATAGCGTGATTTGTCCATTTCCGAATTTGGAACCACCACCACCTGCATGCCGGCCGCCTTACCTGCCTGCAATCCCGATGGCGCGTCTTCAAAGACCAATGTCGAATCAGGCTTGGCATCAATCTGCTTGGCAGCATGCAAAAAAATATCGGGTGCGGGTTTGCCATTTTTAACCTCTGGATGATCCCCAGTCACTACCGCATCAAACAAGTCAAACCAACGGCGGTGGTTCCGGCTTTTGATTTCATAAAGCTCGTAACTTGAACTTGAAGCCAAGGCAATTGGAATATTGTGTCGATTTAGATGTCGAACTAATTCTTCAGCACCGGGTAAAGGTTCGCAATTTGAAAAGGCCTTTCTAAGCATACCATCTCGTTCTCGCAAATATTCCTCCGCCGTAATCGGCAAATCCAGTTCAGACACCAAATAACGGGCCGAATCAATCGAAGGCCTGCCTATCATGTTTGATTTTAATGACCAGTCAAAGGTTTTGCCAAAGCGCCCAACAATGGTTTGCGTTACCTGGGTGTAAAAAATCTCGGTATCCAGTAACAAACCGTCCATATCAAACAAGGCATGGGTGATTTTATTTTTTCGATTCATTTGTAAAATGGCCTAATGATTGATTGATAAATTCCATGTTCGGCGATTCTCTTAAGTACACTGCATAAACCTGCCGTTCCAAAACGGGCGCCTGATCTACCTGCTGTAAAGTCTGATCATCGACTAACGGCTTTACCACTTGTTGTGCCAGATAAGCACAGCCACCTTGTGATCGAATAAATTTAAGTGCCAGACGGGCTTGATTAACACGCCTGGTTGCTACTTGATTGTTAACAAATAACTGTGCATGTTCAAGCAGAAAGTCTTCCCCCCAATCAACCAGAATATAGTCTTGTTTCATTGCCGACTCAGTGTCTTTATAAGACTGATTTGAAACCAGAATTAACGGCACCTCTAGTATTTTTTGACATATCACTTCTTCCTGTCCCGGCGGTTCAAAAATAAAAATCAGATCAAGCGCACCATCAAGCAATTGCCGCAACAAAAAAGCATGATCGTGAGATTCAGCGACCAGATTTAGATTAGGAAACTCATCATGCAGTTTTTCCAACCAATCCTGCAAAATAATATCCCACAAAATAAATAACCCACCAACAGCTAGACTAGGCGCCATTAGATCCGAATCGGCGGTTTCCTGTAACGCCCGACGCCAAACAGCCATCATTGATTGGGCATGACCCACAAAACGCCGACCGGCAGTTGTCAATTCAACCGTTCTTGAGGTTCGGTTAAATAATTCGCAACCTAACTCTTGTTCTAGTGCATTCAACCTTGCACTAATGGTCGATTGAGTTACATATAGGGCATTTGCCGTCTTTTTAAAATGACGAGTCCGGTTCAATTCCAATACTGTTCTGAGTTGATCAATATTCATTGATTAAGATTATCATTTTCAATTAAGTATTTCGATTGATTGATTCAATTAATTTAATTTTCTATATGATTTATTTGGTCTAAAATTAATCAGTTTTGCTTATTTTCGTAAGGATTGAACGGTTTGGATTGACCCTTTTCGCTAGCCGGAGTATAACGAGTTTCCTGCTTTTTCCGGCCAACACATAAGTTTGAGACTGAATATGCAACTAAATGATACGAATTTATTCCGCCAACAATGCTATATCGATGGCGCTTGGCACGATGCGGATAACTCATTAACATTGGACGTCACTAACCCGGCTACCGGTGAAGTTTTGGGTTCCGTACCTAAGATGAGCACTGATGAAACCAGACGCGCCGTTGAAGCGGCCAATGCTTCATGGAGCGATTGGCGCGCTAAAACTGCAAAAGAACGCGCTGCTGTACTACGTCGTTGGTTTGATTTAATGCTTGAGCACAAAGATGATTTAGCTCAAATCATGACCTTGGAACAAGGCAAACCGCTAACTGAAGCACTGGGAGAGGTAGTTTACGGTGCTTCATTTATTGAGTGGTTCGCTGAGGAAGGCAAGCGCACTTATGGTGAGACGATTCCGGGCCATTTAGCCGACAAACGTATAGTTGTGATTAAACAACCGATTGGTGTTGTCGCAGCGATTACCCCCTGGAATTTCCCCAACGCCATGATTACCAGAAAATGTGGGCCCGCTTTGGCCGCAGGTTGTCCAGTGGTCATTAAACCGGCTTCAGAAACACCTTACAGCGCACTGGCTTTGGCTGAACTGGCTGACCGTGCCGGATTTCCCGCCGGCACTGTCA
>CBDCFC010000009.1:0-59964 GCA_965215945.1 Arenicellales bacterium
GCGGCTTAGTGATTCAACAAAACCATAACGCTTAACCACCCAATTGGCGACTCGATGAGTCATCGACCCAGCAGCATCTGAACGCATTGATTTCATCATCTTGCCGGTGTCAATACCCACCGGACATTGAATTGAACACAAACTATCCCCTGCACAGGTCTGCATTCCCTGGTATTGAAATAACCCTCGAAGTTGCTCAGCCTGTTTGAATTGTGATCCACCTTCAAGTCGATGAATTTCTCGTAATGCCGTAATACGCTGGCGAGGTGTAAGGCTTAATGCGCGAGAAGGACAAAATGGTTCACAAAAACCACATTCAATACATTTATCAATAATGGGATCAACGGGATAAAGGGGTTTTAAATTTTCAACGTGAACTTCGGTATTTTCATTAAAAATCACCCCTGGGTTTAGAATATTATCCGGATCAAACAACTTTTTGATTTGCTGCATTAACTTGAATGCCTGCGGGCCCCATTCCATTTCCAAAAATGGCGCCATGTTTCGTCCGGTGCTGTGTTCGGCCTTAAGTGATCCATCATATTTGTTGACCACCATGTCACAAACGTCATCCATAAACAATCGATAACGATCCACTTCTGTGCTCGAGGAAAAATCCTGAGTAAAGACGAAATGCAAATTACCTTCCAGGGCGTGACCGAAGATGATGGCCTCATGATAGCCATGTTTTTCAAATAACTGCTGCAAATCTAATGTCCCATTTGCCAGTTGCGTCACATCAAAGGCAATATCTTCAATAATGACTGTAGTACCAGTCTGTCGCACTGCCCTACCGCCGGAAACAAGCCCTTGCGAATTTTCCACAGTGCATTGTATTCATCAGGTTCGGCAGTAAAGGCGACTGGATAAATGGTATTAATTGGTTCTAGCGCTCGATTGATTTGTTCAATTTGAGAGGTCAACTGAGTGGAGTTCTCAGCACGAGTTTCAACTAACAAGGCCGCAGCTGTATTTGATAATTGCGATAAGTAATCGGGCATTCCGGGCTGTTCCTCAACAGACTGAATAGCTCGTCGATCCATTAATTCCACCGCTGCCACAGGTTGTGACTTCAATATCGCAACAGCTTGGCAGGCTGTATTAATGTCTTCAAAAAATATCAGGCTACTGGCTTTATGCTGATGTTCTGCGACAGTCTGGTAAGTGATTTCAGAAATAAAACCCAACGTCCCTTCAGAACCGATCATTAAATGGGCAAGGATATCTATCGGATCAGTAAAATCGAGCAAGGCATTAAGCGAATACCCCATCGTGTTTTTGATGCGGTATTTATATTTAATGCGCTCGGCGAGCGATTGATCATTTTTAGTTTGCTCAGCCAGCAGACTTAGTTTTTGCAGAAATTCTTTATGTGAGTCTCTAAAACTAGAAATGCTTTGTGTATCACTCGTATCTAATACACTGCCGTCTGCCAGCACTACGCGGATGCTTTGCAATGTTTGATAGCTGTTCTGAGCGATACCACAACAATTTCCACTGGCGTTGTTTGCCGCAATACCACCGACTTTAGCGCTATTTATCGAGGACGGATCAGGTCCAATTTTTCGCTGATAAGGTAGCAAATATCGATTGGCATTCGCGCCTATTACGCCGGGTTGCAATTTGATCAACGCACCCTCATCGATAATCTGGTACGACCGCCATTGCTCTGGTGCTAATCTCACCAGAATCGAATCCGTAATCGACTGTCCTGATAAACTGGTTCCGGCAGCACGAAATGTAATTGGTGTTTGGTGTTTATGCGCAGTTTTTATAATAAAAACAACTTGTTCTTCATTGGTCACGTCTGCAACAATTTTAGGAATCAGCTGGTAAAAACTGGCATCAGAGCCAAAAGCCAATGTTCTAAGTGGGTCGGTAATTAGCGTAACGTCACTTAAAGCAGATTTAACGTCGCTATAGAATTGTTGATAGTTATTCGGAAGTGCATCTGTCATAAGACTACTCTTATCGACTTGGTTGGCCTACTCATGGTTGGTAAAGTCAAATCCGTACCGTTATTGATAAGCAACTTTTGGCAACCATGTAGCAATGGATGGAATCAGGTAAACAATCACTAAACCAAATAACTGGATCAGAATAAATGGAATAACACCCTTGTATATATGCTTAACACTTATTCCGTCCGGGGCCACGCCTTTGAGGTAAAACAAGGCAAAACCAACTGGAGGGGTTAGAAAAGAGGTTTGTAAACAGACTGCCACCAAGATGACAAACCAGATCATTCTTGCGCCCTGCTCATCTGGCCCAACATCAAGCCCGGCAATGACCGGTGCAACCATGGGCAACACGATTAAAGTGATTTCAATCCAATCAAGAAAAAAGCCGAGTAAGAATATCAACACTAACACGGCGATAAGAATACCGTTGTCTGAGAACGGTAAACTCTTCAATGCATGGTGAATGAAATCCTCACCTCCAAGGGATTGAAACACAAATGAAAATGCGGTTGCACCAATAAAAATTGCGAAAATAAATGCTGTGGTCTTAGTGGTATGTTCACAAACCTCTTTTAACACGGAGAGATTTAACTTCTTATGCATTAACGCCAATAGCAAAGCGCCGAATGCACCCACACCTGCCGCCTCAGTGGGTGTCGCAATACCGGCAAAGATTGAACCTAACACTGCAACAATTAACAACGCGGGCGGAATGACTGATAGAAATACTCCTCCTATATCTGAAAATTTCATCGGCCGGGCATTTTCAGGGACAGGTGCTGAAGATGGAGAAAACATTCCCACTGATACCATATAGATAATGTAAAGAAAGCCCAGCATCACACCGGGAAACATGGCTCCCATGAACAAGCCTCCTGCATCTACCCCAGGAGTTCGATCCGCCATCAGCACCAGCATGATGGACGGCGGAATCAAAATACCCAGGGTACCGACTGAACAGATCGTGCCTGCTGCAAATTCAGGGCTGTAGTGATTGCGCATCATAATGGGCAACCCCAGTAACGCCAACAGCACCACTGAGGCACCAATAATTCCTGTCGAGGCGGCCAATAATATTCCGATAATAGCGATGGTAATGGCCAGTCCTCCGGGAGCGCGCCCAAACACCTTGACGAAGTTTTCCATCAAGTCCGAAGCAATACCGGACCGGTCCAGCATTAATCCCATAAAGATAAACATGGGCAAGGCCACCAGTACCCAGTTCGTCATAATCGCCCAGATTCGCGGTATCACCGCTCGCAGCGCACCGAACTCAAGACTATAAAAACCATCGGCAAGCTGATCGGCAAATAAAAATGAAGCCGCCGCCGCAAATGCAAGCGATACGCCGCCCAAAACCCAGGCGACCGGAAAGCCGGTAAAGAGCAATAAAATAAACGACAAAAACATGCCGATACACAACAGTTCGTAAAACTCAAACCCCATACTCAGGCTCCAGGCTCTGTGCTTGTCGGCTTATCATGTTGGCCATTTTTCAGCGCCGACAAACAGGCAACAAGCCTGCAGACACGTGAGATAACGGCTATCAATAACAATAACAAACCCAGTGGCAGGGCAGATTTGATGATCCAGCGATGCGATAAACCTGCGGGTGAACTGGATCGCTCGTGGGTTGCAATTGCATCTTCAACAAAAGGAATACTGTGCCACAGCATTATCAAAATAAACGGAATTAAAAACACTACCAGTCCGATCAGATCTACCCAGACCTTTTTGCGCAAGGAAAAACCATCGTATAACAGATCTACTCGAACGTGATCATCAGCAACAAAGGTATAGGAAAGCCCGATCATGAACACGGCTGCGTAAATGTGCCATTGGATTTCCTCAAATTCAATACGCCCATCACCAAAGACATTTTTCATGACCACATTGACTAAAATAACAGCCATTAATAGCAACCAGAACCAGGAGGCAAATGATCCGATTCGGTTTAAGACACTGTCTATTGACTTTGAGAGCTTTGTTTCCGGTAATTCTGCATGGTGGACTACATAATGTAGGCTGTCGGGTTCATCATGCGAAATCGATTTCTCTTCGGCACGCTCAAATTCATTTTGACTCATGTATGGCTCCTCTTTTTACGCCAGGCAATTCGAATATCTATAATAAGTATGTTAAACCATAAAAAAAGGTGCGAATAGCTTCCATGGCTTTAATTAAGAGCTGAAATTTAGAAGGAGATCGATGCGAAGAAATTTTCGATTGCTTAGCGCCACCATTGCAACTATGTAAGAGCACATGACTATACTCATTATTCTTGCTACAGGTAGGCTGCATAAATATCATCTCCTTCTCTGATAATTTCAAACCAGAAACTGGGCTTGATGTCATAAGCTGCCCAAGATTTTAGTAAAACCTTGGGCAGCTCGATTCAGTTACGACTCACAGTAGTGATTACTCTGAAGTATGAAAATCTCTTGGCAAATAAGCCAGACCTTTCCAAGTTTGATACGACTTAACGAACTCTTCTTGGGCCTCATAAACCTTTTTGAAGTCTTCGTCAGCTGCGGCTTGTTCAGCCATGACTTCCTCTGTGAGTACTTTTAGTTCAGCCAGTACATCATCAGGAAGTTTGTGAGTTGTCACACCTTTATCTTTAAAACCACGAAGCACCGCACCCTGTATTGCCTCGCCTCGAGATAGGCTTCTCATAACGGTGGCAGTGCACGCCGTATTCAAAAGCGCCTTGGTATCATCAGCCAAACCATCCCAGACTCCTTTATTCACGATTAAATGAAAAGCTGTATAGGTTTGGTGCCAACCGGGAAAGTAATTGTTTTTAGCAATTTTGTAAAAACCCAATAGTTCATCAACAGCCGGCATGGAAAATTCCGTTGCGTCCAGTGCCCCTTTCTCAAGCGCTTGAAAGATCTCTGAACCAGGTAACAGGGTAACCGAAGCGCCGGCCTTTTGCATAACTTGACCACCTAAACCGGCGAATCGAATTTTCAAACCTTCGAAGTCGGCAATCGATTTAATTTCTTTTGCAAACCATCCCGCTGTTTCCGGGCCGTTGATGCCGCACAAGATCGGGTGAATGTCACGCTTGCCATAGACTTCCTCGCCCAAAGCCTGTCCACCACCTTCATACCACCAGGCTGTGTATTCCCATGGCTCCATACCAAAAGGGCGCGCAGCAAACAAAGGCGAAGAAGGTATTTTACCCGCATCATAGCCTACCCATGTATAGCCAGCTTCAATGGTACCGTCTTTAACCGCATCTGAAAGCTCAAGCGGTGGCACTAAGTTGCCCGGTTCGAAAACTTTAAATTGAATTTCACCCGCTGACATGGCATTCACCGATTCGGCCAGCACATTGATATTGTCGCCGATCGCAGGCAGGTGCGATGGGAATGCATTGGGAACTTTCCATCTTAGTTTATCCAACGCAAAAGCACTCTGGAAAATCAAGGTGAGTCCTAAGGCGAAAGCTGTAAATGGTAGTTTTTTTAACATAGTCAATCCTCTAGTTTGTTGAGTTAATAATTTTTAGGCGCTGCTCTGCACCAGCGATATATTCATACCAATGGATAAATTGCTATATGGTCAGACCAATTTACCATAATAGTATATTTTGAAAGATCTATAATAATAGCATTTAGAGTGAGTTTTCAAGTCTTTTTTGAAAAATAGTGTAAATTGGTCTGACCACTTGACCATTTTACCAGACACAAGTAGAATGCGATCATTAAGCAACCAAGGTTATGCAGATGGTTTTATTTGAAAATATAGTAGTTCCAAAAATATCGGAATCAATCGTTAGTCAAATTGAAGACTTTATATTGAGTGGCGCACTTAAGAGCGGTGAAAAACTTCCTTCGGAACGTCAACTCGCTCAACAATTGAACGTATCAAGACCTTCGATTCGAGAGGCAATCAGCATTCTGGAAGCTAAAAATCTGGTGATTTGCAAACGTGGCGGCGGAACCTATGTAACTAATACAGTTACTGAGGGATTTACAGGTCCGCTTGCTTCAATATTACAAGACAAGCCTGAATCTGCATTTGAAATTCTTGAATTGAGAAAATCATTAGAAGAAATGGCCGCCTACTATGCCGCCAAAAGAGCAACGAACACCGACAAAGACATTCTAAAACGACGTTTGGATACCTTATTAGAATATTATTCGGGCGATGAGTTTAACCCTGAATTTGAAACCAAATCCGATGTTGAATTTCACCTCGCCATTGCGGATGCATCACATAATTTTGCTCTATCACACGTCATGCGAGGTTTGTTTGATGCTTTATACATCACGATTTCTCAAAACCTCGACAGATTAAGGTCGAATCGAGAAGACCATATTTTGATTCAACAACAGCATCAAAATATCTGTGATGCGATTTTGATGGGTGACGCAAGAAAAGCTAAAACCTATGCAAGAGAGCATTTAGCGCTAGTTGAATCAAATTTAAAACAACTCATGCAAGAACAAAAGCGTGAATCAAAAGCTAAAAGACGTGTTGTCAAGTAACATGGTTTAATCAAAATAGTTCAATATGAAGACTTCAAATCCAAAGGTAGGACTGTTTGTAACATGTATTGTTGATATCATGCGACCAAATATTGGATTTGCTGCTTTATCATTATTAGAACAAGCTGGATGTCAAGTAGAAGTGCCCCATGCTCAAACCTGTTGTGGTCAGCCCGCTTTCAATTCCGGCGATAAAAAAGACACCGTCAGTATTGCTAAACAAGTCATCGAAGCATTTGAGCACTTTGACTATATTGTGGCACCTTCAGGCTCGTGTGCAGCCATGATCAAAATTCATTATCCTAAAGTGTTTGAAGATGATCATGAATGGTTGAACAGGGCGACGCAATTAGCTGACAAAACCTATGAATTATTGAGTTTTTTAGTGGATGTGCGTCACTACAAACCTTCCGCCCCCAGCTTGAATAAATCAGTTACCTACCACGACAGTTGTTCAGGTTACCGTGAACTAGGCATTTATCACCAACCCCGAAAATTGTTGAATTCAGTTGATGGATTAAAGTTCCATGAAATGAAAGATAGCACGGAATGCTGTGGGTTTGGAGGGACATTTTGCGTTAAATACGCTGATATCTCAAATGTGATGGTTACAGATAAAACTCAGAACGCAGAGAATACTGAGGCAGATTGGCTCGTTGGCGGTGATTATGGCTGTCTAATGAATATTGAAGGCAAACTGCATCGCCAAGGCTCACACATGAAAGTATTTCATATCGCTGAAGTCCTGACTATTGGAACGGACACAGAAAAGACATAACCCTATGTGCCCTCAAGCTATACCCTTTAAATCCAATGTTAAGGTCGCTCTAGGCGATGATCGGCTGCATCAAGCTATAAACCGAACTACACAGAATGCAGTTTCAAAGAGAGCTTCTTCTGTTAGTTCCTATCCGCAATTTGAACAAGCACGCGAATTCGGCGCCAAAGTCAAAGACCATGTCATTAAACACTGGGATTACTATCTAGAGCAATTTGAAAAAAATGCAATTGCGTCTGGTGCTAAGGTGCATTGGGCCGAAAGCGACAAACAAGCTTGCGAGATCGTAATCGATATTTGCAAGCAAAATAAAGCCAAACTCATTACTCGAGCCAAATCCATGCTGGGCGAGGAAATTGGACTTCCACATGCATTGGAAGCTGCTGAGCTCGAACGGGTTGAAACAGATTTAGCTGAACATATTGTTCAACTGGCAAACTCTCACCCCTCCCATATCGTTTGGCCAGCGATGCACATCACACGCGAACAAGTGGCCGAGATGTTTAAATCATCGCATGCTAAAGCTCCCTTAAGTGATGAAATCGAAAATTTGGTTGCCAGTGCACGAAAAGAGTTAAGAGAAAAGTTCTTAACTGCCGATGTGGGGATTACAGGTGCTAATTTCCTGATCGCCAATAACGGCAGTGTATGCACTGTCACCAATGAAGGTAATGGTGAATTAACGACCACACCTCCCAAAATACATATTGTCACGGCAGGCATTGAGAAACTTGTCCCATCTCTGGCACATTGTATTCCTTTGCTAAGGCTGTTAGTCAGATCAGCAACCGGGGCAGAAATCACTCAATACACTACATTCTATAACGGACCCAAACGCTCTGATGATGCGGATGGACCAGAGCAATTCCATATCGTTTTGGTCAACAATGGTCGCACCAAAATGCTAAAGACCGGTTTCAAAGAAATGCTAAGGTGTATTCGCTGTGGTGCTTGTCTTAATCACTGTGCCGTATATACCCGGATTGGAGGCCATGCTTATAACGCAGTCTACCCGGGTCCAATGGGTGCTGTGATTACGCCTGTGCTACAAGGTTTAAAACCAGCACGTGAATTAGCCCATGCTTGTACATTAAACGGCAAATGCGCTGAGGTGTGCCCGGTAAAAATACCTTTACCGACCTTGCTGCGTAGCTGGAGAGAAAAATCGTGGGAAAACAGTTATGAACCGATAACCGTAAGAGCTAGTTTAGGCGGCTGGGCATTTCTAGCCAAACGACCACGCCTTTACCATACTTATATGGCAGCTGCGACACGTTTTTTGAAAATAGTTTCACGAAAGGGCTGGATAAGATCATTGCCAATGGCCGGAGCATGGACTAAATATCGAGATTTGCCTGGCTCAGAAGGCGAAACATTTGTGCAGCAGTATCACAAACGAAAAAACTCATGAATTCATCCCGAAGTAATATACTGAAAGCTATCAAGTCACATAATGCTGATAACATGTTTGAAAGCGATATTAAAACTGAAGCAACGAATCTACTTGATGACTTGGAGTTAATTCAACCCACTGTTTCTGGCGAGAATCCTATAGATAACTTTTTAGCAAAACTTGATGGTAAACAAATTGTAGCGACCCATGAAGTTATCAATTCTAATGCTGAACTTCCAGCTGCAATTCATCGATATAATACTCAGTGTCAACTCTCGAATCAGATAATCATTCAACCCATCGCCGAATTTACGAATTTGGACTGGACCGGATTTGATGTGTATCAACACTCAAACTATAACCAGCAACTTGCAATTACAAAGGGTCTCTATGGTATTGCTGAAACCGGGTCAATAATGATCCAATCTGCGCAGAATCATCCTATATTGCTGAATTTTTTATCTGATCATCACATCATTGTGCTTGATGCCGAGAATATTTTTAACCACCTCGATGACTTTGCCAAGCAAATCGACGATGGCGAAGATCTTGCAAGGTTGACCTGTCTTATCACGGGAGCGAGTGGGACTACCGATATTGAGGGCGTGTTAGTTAACGGCGCACATGGCCCTAAAAAATTACATGTTGTTATTGTGCGGGAATAATAATCAACACCATAGCCCTTTAATTTCCTAGCTGTAGTGTTTATAACCATAACAAAGGTAAACCAAGGCTAACGGCGCACTGGCCCAATATAGCCATTGTAATTGAGTCAACACATCTGTCGAAGACATAAACAGCAAACCCAATACCAAGTAAATCCCGGCGATAAAACTCTGAGAATAATAGCTTTTTTTAATTAAATAATGATGCGCTGTAGTAAGCTGGGCTAAATCATAAAAGCGCTTGTTAAACGCCAGGCGGAAAAATGAAGTGCAAAAAGTAATGATAACCAACACCACGAACAGCCAGATAAGCGCCAGCTCATCGGTTACAAAACCACGCAGCACCCAGGATAAAACATAAAGCAATGTCGCAATTTTATACATGGTATGTGTGGCAATATGATCAATAGTATTTTTGATCATCACAAAAATCACAAAAAACACGACTGAAAGCAAAATCACAACTATGCCTAACTGCCAGAAGCTTTCATGCGCCAATAGAAACAACGAAATTACCCAGAAAAAACTCTCCAGGAACAAATACAGTCCATCGAGCAAAAAAATCGCTCGAGTATGATGCTTGTCTTTGTAGCCAACGACTTGACGAATAGACAGGACATTCTTGTCTAACAATTGCCTTGGTAACTGCAGAGTGTTTTTTTGCAAATAAAAAAACCCGGCAGCGATAAAGCAAATAACAATGGATACTAAATAAATTAATGTTAGGCCTGACTTCTCAAGCACGAGTCCGCCAATAAAAATTCCTACCTGCAAAATGGCGGCTACAAATATTTGGAAATTCCCAAACTTACGACCCGCATTATCCTCACTCAAAGTTTCAAAAAATAAGGCTCGCTGTGTGGTCCAGAAAAAGCAGTTATAGGCGCCATACAAAAAGCTCAAGCAAATCAGCATGGTTGTTGCCATACTGATGCTGGCACTTAACAACATGAAAATTTCAAATAAAAAAGAAATTAGCATTAAATGAAACAGGCTGATTTTACGGATCAGCCTGTCCCAAAAGTACAAAGCCAAGCTGAAACCAAACCCGGAAAGTGAAATAAAAAAGGCAATCTCGGCCAAACTGTATTGCTTATCCCACAGAAATACTGGCACAAAGAACGGAAATATACCTATAAGCAGAGAATGAATGCCCAGGTATTGATAAAAAACGCGGGAATAATTTATTTGACGCTGTCCATCAGAAGATGTCTGCATCATCTATTTCCAATGCATCAAGGCCGGCATACAACTCAGTCAAATCTTCCTTTTCACCATAGCGCGGGGCATCATGCATTTTCATGTAGGGCCTGGAATTAACCTCAATAAAAATACATTTTTGCTGATCATGGTCGATATCGATTCCTCTTTCAAAAATCACATCTATACCCAATACGTTAGCACCAAACATATTGACCACATCAATGAATAATTTTTTGTTGGCTGGTGTAATAGTATCTTGATCAACAATTTCGACTATGCCACCTGGTGCAAGGGCAACTCGATAAAAAAGTTCAACATGTTCACCTTCCTCAGGGATATCCTCCAAAGTTCGACCATGCTTTTTTAAATGATTAATTACCAGCGTATCTTTTTTTATTGGATACATAATAGGAAACAAGCCCATTTCTTCACGCACGGCGTTTTCCTGATCAATCAATGTGCTGATTGTTTCTTTGCCATTACCGATCACAAATGGCGGATAGCGCTGGATAACGCTTCCCAGTTTTGTGTCCGTTGTGACAACCCGATAATTTTTTCCCAGCAAATACTGCTCAATAACTGTAGTTGGCCACCATAGTTTAGCCTTGACAATCGCAGTAAATAACTCAGCATATGTATTGATAGGAAAATAACTGCCCCGTGAATAACCGCTTACATTGGGTTTAATGACTACAGGAAATCCATGTTGCTTGACAAAGCTATAGGCGGCGTAAGGATTTAAAAACACTGCACCTTTAGCATGCGGCACATTGTTTTGTGCAAATACCGTTCTGGCTTTTTCTTTTGACCTCGAAGCACGCCTGACTTCGAGTGTGTTGTAATGGCTGCAACCAGCCATATAGCGATCACTAATCCATTTATAAACAATGGCTTTTAGTTTTCTCACAAAATCTCTCTTGTGGTGCTAGCGCTTAGTGGTAATGATCTTGCTTTTCGTTGATAGAGTAATTTCTTGGTGAATATAGGCTGTTGCACTGATTGTACATTCAGTGTTTTAGTAACCAGTGCCAGTGCCATCATGCTGGTTAGAATGAACCTGGTTTTATCGCGCCAGGTATAGGATTGATCCAGCAAATTGATCGGCATGGGCACAAACAGGTTTATTTCAATTAAATGGAAGTGCCCAGCTACCAGATCTTGCTCAGAATTGGCATGCACACAGACCCGGGCAATTTTAAAGTCCCCAAGTTCTCGAATATAAGACCAAATCTGATTTAACGCTGACTGATCAAATTTATGCGTGATCTCATGAAAGCTGGTGTTCTTGTTATTAATGCTGTTAATTGGATATTTTTCACCCTCGGTATTCTTTGCTTCAGTAATCGTAAAAATTTCATACTTAGTACTGTCCTGATGATGAGGAATAGTAAATATCTCAAACTCTCTGGATTCAATTGCTGCTTCTTGAACAATATAAGCTGTTTTTGATTTGGCAATTTTCTTCCTGATTTGGGCTAAATCCTGTTCATTGTCCGCCCGCCATATGCCAAACGCATTCTGTCCCCATTCGGGTTTTACAAATACTGGAAATTCTTCGGGAATAGTATGTCCATCATCATAAACCTGGCTTAATCGCCACCTTGCTGGCACTAAGGCATCTATATCTATTTTTGAAAAAATTCCTTTTTTAGCTGAAAAATATTTTGCGTTTAATTGAAAATAACGCCAAGGGGCCGCAAACACTCTTATGCAAGACAGGATGTATACAGTTACAAACATGATACGCATTATCATTGTGCGGCTCTCCAAAAGCTTATTTGCATATTATAATTATTTCTTTGATAGTAAAGCAGAAAAACTATGCGGTTGCAGAGCGATTAGCATTGAGAAAAAACAACACGATTCCCAGCACCAAAATTGAAACCGCCGCATAAAAAAGTGATCCGCCATCGCTTTCACCCTCATGCAACACTTCAATACCCAGCGGTGTAAACAGATGAAAAAATACAGCACCTGCCATAACAACGGATGCCATTAATCCACCAATTTGATGAAATCTAGGTCGATATGGAGATTGAGCTAAACCAATCTTTGAGGCCAGCCAGATCAAAGCCGGTAATAATAGAATAACAGAAGTCAACAATTCGAACGCACCGACACCATAAGAACCATAACTAGCAAATGCCTGACCAATGCCATCACCTAGAATACCTTTCATCCATTCGCCAATTGTGCCAAAAATGTGTTGGGTATCTGGATGCAATGTGAATTTATAGGGCAAGGACACAAGGAATACCTTGCAGATCCAGGCGACAATAATCCAACTTATCAACGCCACAATATTTTTACTCATAACTAGCTTCTCAATCCAACTAAAAGCAATTCCATTTACAGCATTATTTTAATACATCAGGCCAGTATTTATCGCCTTCAACAATCCACTTTTCCGGATCTTGCAACCATTTGGATTGAATATCAGCATCGTAATTCAAATAAAGCTTATCGTTAATAATTTTCCACTGATGAGGGTCACCTTTAGCGGTAATATTGTGACCCACAGCCCAGGCGCAGTAGCCACCATATTGGGGCGCATATTTTTCCGGATCAGCTAAAAATAGATCCAAATTTTCCTGACTGGCAAACAGCCATTTAGCACCTTTGTATTCGGTTTGATAGTCTGAACTACCTTTAACCGGTTCTCCTTGGGTAAAATAAGCAACCGGATCATAGCCACTCACGGCCTTATTACTAAACGTGCTGGTATAAATCTCAGATTTGGCAAATGCACTTACACTGAACATTAAAAGCGCAAAAGACATTAATAAAATGTTTACTGATCTTTTCATCATAAACTCTCGCCTTGATTTCCTGTTAACAATAAATCCTCAGACTTCAAAGATACAAATTAGTTCGAAAACTAAGAGAATTAATCGTTGACCTTGTCTTAAAGTGGCTTATCAATATTACTATTAGTGAACCTTAATTTCTATCAAAAACACGGTATTGAAGCGCTTCATTTATATGTTTTTTATGGATTTTTTTGGATTTATTCAAATCTGCTATGGTTCTAGATAATCTCAAAATCCGATGATAGGAACGGGCAGTTAATTCAAAATTCTTTATAATTGTTGTTAAGTGAGATTTAAGCCTAGGTGCTTCGTTTAATTCTTTTTCAAGTTCATTAGACCCAAGTAAATAGTTTAGTTTACCTTGCCTTTTCATTTGGGTTTCACGTGCGAACTTGACTCGCCGCGCAATAGGCCGGCTTGATTCACCGGGTTCAATATCAATTAACTCATCCGGCTTTAAAGCAGCCAATTCTATATGCATATCAAAACGGTCGATTAAAGGCCCTGATAGCTTGTTTTGATAACGTTCGATCATCGCCGGTGAACAACGACATGTTTTGTTAACCGAACCATGGTAACCACAATGACAGGGATTAGCGGCCGCTATCAGCATAACATCTGCCAAGTAACGTTGACTGTGATTAACTCGGGCGATATTGACGTATCCAGTTTCCAGCGGCTCACGCAACATTTCTAACGCTCTTCTATCGAATTCAGGAATTTCATCTAAAAACAAAATCCCATGGTGAGCTAATGAAATTTCTCCCGGAACTGGTTTCGAACCTCCACCGATCAGTGCCACCGGCGAACAACTGTGATGCGGCGCACGATAGGGTATACGGCGCCAATTCTCAACTTGAAAACCATGTGAACTGATAGACTGAATCGATGCTATTTCAATGGCTGCTTGTTCAGTCAATTGAGGCAAAATCCCGGGCAACCTTGATGCCAACATGGTTTTCCCGCAGCCGGGCGGCCCAACCATCAATAAATTATGTCTTCCAGCTGCAGCGATTTCGATCGCTCTTTTAGCCAGGTATTGACCTTTAACGTCTGCGAAATCTGCATAATAATTTCTATTAACGGATTTAGTTCTTATATGATTCGATTGATAAACCCGTTTTGTAATCAGGTTATCAATCAATCCGTTCAAACTTGTAGCACCTATCAGAGCCAAATTATTAATAAAGGCGGCTTCTTGCAGGCTGGACTCCGGCAGCGCTAAACAGCGGCTGGCCCTGTTTACGGCAAAGGCGACCGGTAAAACACCTGCTACAGATCTAAGTTGTCCATCCAATGCCAGTTCACCAATAAATTCATAGTCCAACAAATCGTCTTTATCAATTTGTAATTGTGCGCTGGCCATTAGTATGCTGATAGCGATGGGCAAATCGAACCGTGCTCCCTCCTTGGGTAAATCTGCAGGAGCCAAATTAACAGTGATTTTCCGCGCCGGAAAGGCAAAGTTGGAGTTAATTATTGCCGCGCGAACACGATCACGACTTTCTTTTATCGCCGTTTCCGCTAAACCAACGATGGTAAATGTGGGTAATCCATTGGCAAGATGGGTTTCTACTGCAACTTCGGGAGCTGATATTCCGTTTAAAGTTCTAGAGCGAACCAATGAAAATGACATACTACCTTCCTTGGCATATTTTGAATATCCTATTCGTTCAAACTATTCTGCGTTAACTTTTCTTCAAGCTGATCGATTTTTTCACGCGTTTTTTGTAGCACTTTTTGCTGTGCTTCAAACTCCTCACGGGTCACTACGTCCATATCATGAAGCACAGAAGTAATCGCTTCTTTTACGTTTTCTCTTATCTCTTCGGTAAATTGGCTGACCGGCAATACATTATCCAGTGAGTTTATCAGACGGCTGACTAATTCCTTATTGACCATTTTCAGCTTATATCGTCGATGAGAAATTGCACATAAGCCCGATCGCGCAGTTCCTGGACCCACTCCTGGTACATCTGTTCCGCCTTACGGATATGCAGTTGTTCTCGGGCTGCGTTTTTCTCAAATAAATTCCCTGCATTTTGTTGACGCTTATCTGTGACTTCAAAAATACTGACACCACTACCTGTCTGCACAGGCTCACTGACCCGCCCTAACGGCATTTGAAAGACAACATTTTCAATAGCCACTCCTAAGTCTCCTGGGTTTATCCAACCCATGTCACCGCCTTTGATACGTGAGTTAGGATCTTCAGAATATTGTTGTGCCAACTCAGCAAAATCTTCTCCATTAGATAAGCGTTTTGCGATCTCATTTAAACGAATTCGTAAATATTCCGGCGAAGCATTTTGATCAAACTCAAGAAAAATCTGCCTAAGGCGGATTTGTGTAACTTGACGAGTAGAGTCTGCTTGAGCGGAACGCATACCATTGAGTTTTACAATATGAAATGCTACATCACTTTGCAATACGTCACTGATCTGCCCCTCTGCCATGCTACGAAGTGCCTGATAATAAAACGATGGTAATTCACCTGATTTACGCCAGCCCAAAGCCCCCCCTTCAATCGCATCCTGATAGGACGAGTATTCAGCGGCTATTTTAGCAAAGTCGGCGCCGTTTCGTAGAGTTTGCAAAGCTTGTTCAATCTTAAGTTTCGCACTCTCATAGCCAGATTCATCCGCCTGAGATATCGGTACAACAATGTGAGAAACATTAAGCTCAGTATTTAAACCGGTTCCTTGACTTTCTGCACGTAAAAACTCTTCGACCTCCTGATCTGTAATAGTGACCCTGGAGTTAATCTGTCGCTCAACCACTTGTTGAATTTTAAGTTGTTGCTCAATTCGCTTGGTAAAACTTTCAAAACTAACACCATCATTTGCTAGAGCCTGTCTAAGTTGATCTAAACTGATGTTGTTACGCTGAGCGATACCTTGAACAGCTGAATCGAGCTGTGCACTTGATACCTGCACACCTGCCCGTTCTGCAATTTGCAACTGCAGACGATCATTGATCATTCGATCAAGGATTTGCCGCTGCAAAACCGTTTCATCCGGCAATTGACGTCCACGGGCCTTTATCTCTAACGCCGTACTGAGTCGCTCCTGATCATATTCACTTTTAGTAATGACATCATCATTAACTATGGCATAAACACGATCAAGCTCTTTTGCTGCATGACTAAGATTGAATAAGAAAAGGCTACATAAAACGATTAAAAACCAATCTTTTACCGACATTTCTTATTTAATGCCTTGCTTTGAAGTGATACTCGTTAAACCGGTAAATTCAAGCGTGACAAACAGGCCGTCACGTTCGTCCTGCTCTTTGTCGAAGCGGCGCTCACCACCAACCGTCAGCTTCCAGCAGCAGGCGTCATAACGGATACCAGCAGAAAAATACCTGTTTTCACTATCGCTTATTGAATAAATATCCTGGGCATAAACACTCCAGGTAGGACTGATTCGCCAACCAAATTCCAGGTCAATTGATTCATTATCACTTACCACACCTCTACGTGAGCGAGTACGATTAAAAAAGTAACCCAAGTTTAGGTAGTTCTCACCGACTTCACTATCACCATAAGTGATCCTGAATCGACGGTTGTTATTTTCACTCTCTTCTGTATCCCATGAAGCAAAACCATACAGTGTCCAATCTGAGTAAAAATCAACACTAGCCTCTGCCAGAAAATCAGAAGTCGAACGATCAATATCAGCATTATCACTGTTAAGGCTTATTTCGCGGTCTGATAGGTAATAAATTTGGCCTAAACTAAAGTAACCACGTTCCGCACCTGTGTCGCCATCTAAGAATCTAGATGTGACACCAAGAGTAACTTGATTAGTGTCTCCAATCCGATCATCGCCTATAAATCTGTTTTCTCTGAATATGTTACTAAAGTTGTTTAATGATAATTCGCTGGTATCGAAAGAAGGAATAGCTGATTGTTCTTCCTCGGGGATGTAAACATAAAAAAGTCGGGGCTCTAATGTCTGAATATGCGGTCGTCCTGCCCAGTTGAATTCTCTTTCAAAAAATAAACCACTATCGACACTGGCTGTTGTGGCATAACGATAAGGTGAATCCTCTTCACCAGATTCGACGTTATCTAAACTATAACTTGCGTAGTTGAGTCCCAATTTGGGTGTCACGTAACCGTAAATCCTTTCCATCGGCAAGCTTATAGAAGGATTAACGAAATAGCGTGTGCCTTCAACTGTTGCATCTCGATCAAATTGAGTTAGGTTTGCATCTAGCTCATAAGTTAATCCAAGAATACCATCGCGTTCTTTTGCATCAACAAGAAAATACGGCATCAATGCATAGGGACGACTCTCTTCTTCAATTTCCTCATCGAGAGTATAATAATCCAACACGCCAAACTCAGTACGAAAAATATCTCCATAATAATTTAAACGCCCACGTCTGATCAAATGTGTTGCACTGTTCAGGAAAAGATTGTTACTAAAATCATCATAATAATCTTCGTCTGAGGCCCATTGAAAATCGATTTCACCTTCCAGATCTTCGGTGATTTCATGCTCGTGATAATAAGTCACGGCCGCACGATCCTCTTCATCATCTTCCTCAATCTGCAAATCATCACCAGGCAAGTATTCAACATCTAACTCACCTTCCGCATTTTCAGTTAAATAACGAAATTCACCGGTTAATTGTAAACCACGATCACTGTAGTAGTACGGTGCAATGGTAGCGTCGAATCCTGGAGAGATATTGATATAGTATGGAACACCAATGAAAAAACCTTCCTCTGAATCACTACCAAAAGTAGGCGCTAAAAATCCAGTTTTACGTTCTTTGCTGATTGGGAATGAAATGTAAGGTGTATAAAAAACTGGAACACCTAAAAATTTCAATGAAGCGTTGCGAGCTGTTCCGATTCCAGTTGCATGATCAAGAACGAGATTATTGGCCTTAATCACTACATCATCGTTGCCTTCAACACAATTGGTATAGGTGACATCATTTAATTCCATTAAATCATGACCGAGGAAGTTTGCTGTAGAGGCTTGTCCACGGGCCATTGCAAAGGCATTATTTTTTACTTCTGGAACATAGGTACGATCTGCTACAACATAATCGATATTATTTGCACTCCCTGTAAATGTTTCCATTTCCATGTCCAGATTTTCAGCTGAGAACCTATCACCGCCAGGAGAAAAAACTTCCACCCCGCCACTTGCATTAAGCTGATCATCTGTTTTGCTATAACGAATGTTATCGGCACTGATTTTTTGAGGACCTTGTTGAGCATAAGCTTCTCCTTTAAGCTCAACCGTATTTGCATCTGGCAAATCAATATCATCGGCCTCAAGCTCTAAAGGCAATTCCTTCATTTCTTCTCGTGAAAGTGAGATATCACCCGGAACAGCAATCACACCAAGACAGCGCTTGGCATCCTGAAATCTCTTCTCTCGTTTCTCCTTGGCCCTCAACTCTTCATAAGTTAATTCTTCATCATCAATGAGGCTTGTTTCTTCTTCAACTTCTAAAAGATCGGCTTCCTCTGTCATGGCGTCTTCGGCCCCTGTGTTTTGGGCCATTATATTGCTGGAAAATCCGGCAACTAATAACAGACTGAAAACTAGTGGTAATCGTCTCATAAAATGAACATTTCCTTTATGTAGTAGTTTTTGCCAACGAATTGATTTCAAGCGCATTTTTATTTCCTGAAAGATCTGCTTTCGTTTTCGTTGAGTTAGAATTATAGTGAGTTTTACCATATATACCAATGCCTAGCTTACCCTTTGTGTATTTAATTTAGTAATTTTATAATGAATTGTGATACTGCGCTGATTCTGGCTGCGGGCAGAGGCGAACGTTTAAGACCGATTACCGACACTATACCTAAACCGCTGATTAAAGTCGGTAAGCACAGATTGATCGAATATCATATTTTTAATCTGGCCAAATCGGGAATTAAAACCATCTATATTAATCGGGCGCATCTACGTGAGCAATTCGAATTATTGTTATCGCCAAGTAAATTTGCTGATGTTGAATTGATATACCTAGATGAACCTGACGGTGCCCTGGAAACCGCCGGCGCCATTATTAATGCCTTCGCCAAGACAGCTACCAATAAGCTGCTAGCAGTAAACGGCGATATCTGGTGCGACTATAACTTCAATGATATCAGTCGCTTACCCGGCATTCCGAAATATGAATCCCATATAATTTTGGTTCCAAACCCTGAACATCACCCTAACGGGGATTTTTCAATAGAAAATAACAGATTATTGGAAAAGTCTGCGAATAAAAAAAGCTACACGTTCAGCGGAATCGGCATCTATTGTAGAACAACATTTAAAGAACAAAACATCGAATATAAAAAATTAGCGCCCGTCTTACATGAACAAATTGCGCGCGGATCTATATCGGCATCCATTCATGATGGAGAATGGATGGATGTAGGTACAGCAGATCGACTGGAGAAATTGCGATCAAAGCTTGCTACAGAATCATTATAATCCCGATAAGTTACTTCCTTATAGTCAAATAATTTAATGAATTGATTAATTAATATTTCCTGGGCTTGTTGCCAATCAAAGGCTGCAACTAAATCTTTTAATTGAACAACTTCCAGTGATTCAAAGCCGCATGGGTTAATCCAATTAAATGGGGCTAAATCCATATCAAAATTAATACTCAGGCCATGATAAGTGGTCTGGTTTCGTACCCTTAAACCAATTGAAGCAATCTTTTTTTTACCAAGATAAATTCCCGGCGCCCCGTCAATACGATTTGCATCGATTGCAAAATGCTTTAATAGATTTATAATTGATTGTTCAAGTAAACCAACTACCTGTTTAATATTTAGCTTTTTACGCCTGAAATTGATCAGACAATAAAGAATAAGCTGACCTGGCCCGTGGTAAGTCATTAGACCGCCTCGGTCTACTGAGATCACCGGTATACGACTCCCTGCAGAAAGCGGCTCCTCCTTGCATCTTATCCCTCTGGTATAAACAGGCTGATGTTGCAAGACCCATAGTTCATCTGTTGATGATCTGGTTTCGACGAAATCTTTCATCGCCTGCCATACGGGTTGATAGGGCAATACACCATAATGCCTGACTATTAACTTGTCGGATTCAATCAACTTATAGAACCATTAACACTTTAGGATGACAACGCATTTGAGCGTAAATCTCATCAAGCTGCTGCCTGGATTGGGCTACAAATGTGCAAGTAATCGAAACATAATTTTGCTTAGCACTTTTCTTGTAACCATAAGCAACCGATTGCTTATCATCAAGATGTTGGTTAAGAATGCCTTTTACTGTTTTATCGAAAACCGGTTCATCAAGACCCATAATCTTGATACCGTATTCAGCGGGAAATTCAATAACCGAGTGAGCCGCTTCGGCGTCAAATAGTTGAGAATTTATTCTTGCCACCACAATTTCAAGCTATCCAACCACTGCACCCATATCGGCCCGGTTGGTATTTCCTGCGCGACAACCAGTGGAAATTCTTTTACACTTTGGCTGCCAAAATTAACCGACAAAGTGCCAACCTGAGAATTCGCCCCAATAGGAGCGACGAGATTCTTCTGGGTTGTAATTTGAGCCGTTAATTGATCTGATTTACCTCTGGGCACCAGCAGACTAATATCGCTATCCACCGTCGCTGCCGCCGTTGAATTAGTGCCTTTATAGATCGGCACCTGAGTTACGCTATCTCCGCGTTGGTAGATTGGCACAAATTCATAATAATTGTAGCCATAACGTAATAATGCCTCGACAAATCTAACTCTAGCCCGGTCACTATCGGCACCGGTAACTATGGCTGTCAGCCGCATGCCATCTTCGACGGATGAACCGATCAAGCAATAACCCGCTTCCTGAGTATGTCCGGTTTTTACACCATCAACGTTTTCATCCAGAAACAGTAAACGATTACGATTCGGCTGAGTGATTTCATTATATGTATATTCCTTTTCCTTATACCAGGCGTAATAATCGGGAAAATCCGCAATCATGCGTCGAGTCAGAATCATCAAATCGCGGGCCGTTGTGTAATGCTCAGCATCTGGCAGACCGTTAGGATTAGTAAAATGACTATCAGTCATGCCAAGTCTAGCCGCAGTGCGGTTCATCATATCTGAAAAGGTATTAACATCACCAGCCACATATTCGGCCAGCGCGACAGACGCATCATTGCCTGATTGGACGATCAATCCCATTATCAGTTCTTCTACGGCTACCATCGTGTCGACTTTGACAAACATACGCGAACCGCCTGTTTTCCAGGCTTTTTCGCTTATTCTGACTTTGTCATCCAGGCTTATGGTGCCGTTACGTAGTGCTTCGAACACGACATAAGAGGTCATAATTTTACTCAGGCTTGCTGGGGCAATGCGCTTGTCAGCATTATTTTCGGTCAAAATCCAGCCTGTATTTTGCTCTACCAACATCCAGGACACGGCTTCAGGGCTTGGCGCTGAAGCCTGTGCTTTCAATAAATCAGGAATAGAAGAGATAGCGTGAGATTGAGTTATAAAGGCCAAACACAAGAATAAACCAGGCAAAAATTTTCTAAATAGATTGCTGATGCCAGTCATTGCCTTTCAGTGATCAACATAACCGGTGAGCGCATCGATTTTTCCAGATCGACCTTTTCGTTATATGCCAATGCCGCTGTTTTAAATGGCCCAACTTTGACGCTATATAGCGCATCCTCCCTTTGTTCAAGTTTGACTTTGTAGCCACGTGATTCAAGTTCGTTTTTAGCCGATAAAGCATTTTTTTGCTCGGAATAAACCCCAGTCTGTAGGTAAATGATGCCATCATCCGGCACATTTTCAGGATTCTCTAGTGCAATTTTAGAAATTGATTCGATTCGAACCCGAGTTGTACCTTTATTGGCAAAACCTAAATCTCGCGCCGCAGCATAGGAGAGATCAAGAATGCGAGTACCCACGAATGGCCCCCGGTCATTGACCCTGACATTAAGTGACTTGTTATTGGCGAGATTTGTGACTTTAATATAACTTGGAATCGGTAACGTTTTATGTGCAGCTGAATAAAGGTACATATTATAAATTTCACCACTTGAGGTCTTTTGACCGTGAAATTTTTTTCCATACCAGGATGCCCTTCCTTCCTCAGTATAATTGTTTAATTGATTGGCCGGTGTGTATAAGATACCCGCAACCACATAAGGATCATTACCGGTTTTACTCAGCGGTTCACTTTTTGGCACAACCGGATCGGGTTTAATCTCAGCACTCTTTGAAGAGGATGTAACGGAATCCTCCTCGGGCACTGTCGAACAGGCAACCAGGAGCGAAATTAAAACAGTGGAAATTAAAAGGCCTAATTTCATGAACGATATTTATTCTTTATAGCCTGGCTGAGTTCAGCCACCGCCATTGCATAAAGATTGCTTTGGTTGTAGCGTTTTATAACATAAAAATTGTCAAAAACAACCTGGTACTCAGTACCTTTGCTACCGTTAAGTTTGATAATATCCGCCGCCAGTTGACCTGAATATTCATCATCTGCGACTGTCACACCGGACTTTTTGATGTCCGCCAGTTTATATCGCGCACTCTTGCCAACTTGTTTAAACGCATTAAACTGTTTCGAGTTTATTTTTTTTACCTTTGTCTTGACCGGATCGCCCTGCTGCCAACCATGCTTGCTAAAATAGTTAGCCACGCTGCCAATCGCATCCGCATAGGAATTAATTAAATCACGTTTACCATCGTCATCGAAATCAACAGCATAAGCCTGGTAGCTACTAGCAATGAATTGGGGTATGCCCATTGCCCCTGCATAAGAACCCAGGGTATTAAGCGGATCTAGTTGTTCGGACTTAGCTAACTTAAGAAAGCTCTCTAGCTCAGATAAGAAAAAATCCTTGCGCCGCTCAAATTGAAGCGACAAAGTTGATAAGCTATTGATAACAGTATTATTGCCTTTATTAGTACCAAATCGTGTTTCAACACCCAAAATCGCCACAATGATTTCCTCAGGCACACCATATTCTTCGGCCGCCCGAATCAATAATTCCTGGTGTTGTCTCCAAAAATTAACGCCGTTACGAATCACTTTGTCGGAAATAAATAAACCACGATATTTTTTCCAAGTCAATTTTTCCGCCGGGCGTTTAAAGGCTTCAACAACATTTGAACGCAATTCAACCCGTGAAAATATTTTGTCCAGCTCAGATGAGGTATAGACTCCGTCAGCCACCAGATTATCGGCAATTGATTGAAGCTCAGGATGTTTGTCGAGCTCCAATGCATAGCAAAGTATTGGAAATATCCCGACAATTAAAACTGCAAATCGGATGAATCTTGTCATCATATTTAATCTTTCAAGAGCGCATTAATTTTTTATGTGTAGAAATACTCATCATGACACCAAAAGCAGCCATCAGCGTAACCATCGAGGTTCCTCCGTAACTAATCAATGGCAGCGGAACACCCACCACAGGAAGGATACCCGAAACCATGCCAATATTAACAAATAAATAGCAAAAAAACGTGGTGGCAAGACCACCAGCCAGTAATCTGGAGTAAGTATGCTGAACAGTAAATGAAATTTGAAAACAGCGCAGAATAATAAAAAGATATAGCGCTAATAAAATAATAACACCCACCAACCCAAACTCTTCAGCAAACACGGAGAAAATAAAATCCGTACTTTGTTCAGGAATATAATCCAATCGGGACTGGGTACCGTTTAACCAACCTTTACCATAAGCACCGCCAGAACCAATCGCTATAATTGATTGAATGGTATGATAACCGGCACCCAAAGGATCAGACCAGGGATCAAACAAGGTTAGTATTCGTTTTTGCTGATAAACATGCAAATTGGCCCATAAAAACGGGGCCACGGCTGCAATGATTGCAGCCCCTGCAAGAATCAATTTCCAAGAGACCGCAGCTAAGAAAAGCACCACTAAACCCGAAGCAGCGATGAGTATTGCAGTTCCCAGGTCAGGTTGCATAACAATTAAAGCACAGGGAACACTAATACAGAACAAAGCCAAGATAATACTCTTAAAATTCGCTGGAAAAGAAAATCTCACCATTAACCAGGCCACCATCATTGGCACGGCCAGTTTCATTATTTCAGACGGCTGCAGCCGAATCACACCTAAATCAAGCCATCGTTGAGCGCCCTTTCCCGTTATTCCAATGGACAATACTAGCCCAAGCAATACCAGGCCAACAAGAAAAATATAAGGTGACCAGCGATATAACCTGTCCGGATCAATTTGAGCAAAAATAAATAACGCAAATAGCGATGCGGCAATACGAAATGATTGACGCAATATCATGTCTGTATTTTGATTGCTGGAGCTATAAATGACGACCAGCCCGATACCCATAAGCACCAGCAGACTAAACAATAAGGGCCAATCTATATAAAACCGATTTAAGCGCAGTTGAATCAATGTACGGTCTCACTTGGCTGATGATTAAATAGTTGATGATTGAGCACATAAAAATTATCGTAATCACTCGGAAGATCCCGGTTTTCGAAATAAAAATCCATTACAGTGCGTGCGATTGGAGCCGCAGTTCGGCTACCACTACCGCCGTTTTCAACAATTACCGCTACCGCTATTTGCGGATCTTCAACTGGTGCAAAAGCGACGAACAAAGCATGGTCGTGAAATTTTTTATCCAGTTTGCTGGCATCATATTTTTTATTCTGAGCGATAGCTATGACTTGTGCGGTACCGGTTTTTCCCGCAATCGTGTATTTAGCTGTCTTGCCAATTTTCCTGGCTGTGCCCCATCTTCCATGGACGACAGCTTTCATTGCTTCGATGACCACATTAAATTGTTCTTTAGGCTGTTCATTTAGAACTGGCCGGGCGATGCTGGAACCTTCGTAATTTGCAGTATCCGCCGGGTCACCATAACCTTTAACCAGTCTGGGCCTGATATAAGCACCTCGGTTGGCAATGGTCGCTGTCGATACAGCGAGTTGCAGCGGTGTTGCCAACATGTAACCTTGCCCGATTGCAGCGATCACCGTCTCGCCTTTGTACCAGCTACTGCCGCGGACCTCTTTTTTCCATTTTTTTGAAGGCACTAAGGCGGTAGGTTCATCTTTTAGGTCAATACCTGTTTTTCTGCCCAATCCATATTTGGTCAAGAAATTATGAATACCGTCGATTCCCAGTGCAAGCGAGATTTCATAAAAATACACATCACAGGACTGCTCTATCGCTTTGTGTAAGTTTACTGTTCCGTGACCCCCGCGACGCCAACAGCGATATTTATGCTCGCTATTAGGAAAACTAAACCAGCCTTTATCGAAAACCCGCTTATCAGGCGAAATACCAAGCTGAAGTGCGGCTAAGCCCATTAGACCCTTTATAGTTGAGCCGGGTGCATAACGACCATTGTAGGCCCTATTCAATAACGGCCTTTTATCATCTTCCCGCAAAGCACTATAGGTTTTATGGTCAATACCATGAACAAATAAATTTGCATCATAGCTAGGCATACTGGCTAAAGCCAACACGTCACCAGTAGCGGGTTCTATTGCGACGATGGCCCCTTTCTCTTCACCCAATGCTCTCATGGCAGCATTTTGCAGACCTAAATCTAAGGATATGTGTAAATCTTGGCCTGCTCTAGGTGGCGTGCGCGAAATCACTCGCATGGTTTGCCCATGTGCATTAGTTTCAATGTATTCATACCCCAGTTCACCACGAAGCTGTTGTTCATAACTCGCCTCTATACCCAGTTTGCCGATATAGTGCATTCCTCGATACGCATTGCGATCAATAGATTTCAAATCATTATCACTAATACGCCCGACATAACCAATCACGTGTGCAGTGGACTCACCGGAGGTATAAAATCGAGATAAATTACCTTTGATCGAAAAACCCGGGAAACGGATTTGGTTAACCGCAAATCGGGCCATTTCCTGTTCATTCAAACCGCTTTTTAGCAAAATCGATTCATAGCGAGAATACTGATGGCGGATTTTATGAAACTTCTCGATTTGCTGATCTGTGAGCCTAATAATCGACTCAAGTTCTGTGAACACTTGGTCGAAATCTTCGACTTCAGCAGGAATCACTTCAAGATTATAAACCGGTCGATTCATAGCCAGTAACCGACCTTTACGATCATAGATATTGCCACGCACAGGAACGATGGTTGATAAACGAATCTGATTATCCTGAGACAAAGTCGAGTATTGCTCATGGCTTACTATTTGCAAATAGGCGACTCGGCCTATCAGCAAAAAAATTAATGCGAACATGAAAATTAACACCCAGATCAGGCGGTTCGTTATTAACCGAGTTTCACTCAGATAATTTCTGATTTTTACTCGCGGATCTGAATACATTTGATTAAGTAAATATCAATTATGGTGACCAAACAATTAAAGGCCAAACAAAATTTTTATTGCTGCATTTCAGCAGCTACATTCTCAAAATAATTTAATAACACATATAACCAGGGCCAAATAATAATTCCTCCTAGCACCGAATAAATCATCCCCCACTCGAACTCAATTTGTTGAAATATACGATTAAACAATACCGACATTAGTGCATCAAAAATAATAAACAAAATTAACCAGGTCATGTATTCAAGAAAGGCATAGTTTTTGGTTTTAGCCGAACCTGTATTGAGTACAAAAACAACCACAACATAAATCAAAGCGTGCTGGCCGATCATGCTCAACGTTATGCAATCATGAGCAAGCCCTATTATCCAGGTAACACCAAGACCAAGCACATCAGGTCGGTAAATTGCCCAATAGACAATGACCATCAACACTAAATTCGGCATGAAACTTTCTAACCAGCCCGTAAACGGCGCCAACACGAGCACTAAGGCAGCAAACACAGTGACATAAACCGGCCAACTATACTGTGGTGGATAAGCACTACTCATCGAACAGCCTTGTGTTGATTCAAAGATAAAGCCTCGTCAATAGAGTCATAGTGGGGATTGGGACTTTGTTTATTACTGTGAGGCCAAATCATTAACACCTGCTCGCCATGATTAAGTTTTGCCAAAGGCCGTGCTGCAATATCAAGAAATGACTCATTATCGTCACGATTTATTTTCACCACCTGGGCTACCGGGTAACCGGTGGGATAACGATTACCAATACCCGAACTAATTAAAAAATCACCTTCTCTAATATCTGCTTCCGCACCTAAGAATTTAATTTCCATCAAATCCAATTGCCCCGTGCCATATAGAAGTGTCCTGAGTGCATTTCGTTTGACTAACACAGGTGTGGACTGTGTCGCATCGGTGATTAAAGTTATTATGCTGTGGGCAACGGATAATTCTGTAACCTGACCGATGATTCCATCTTGATCGATCACTGGTTGCCCCAGATAAACTGAATCTTTCTGACCCTTATCGACAACAATCTTTTGCGAATGTCGTTCTAAATTTACATTGAGTATATTAGCGAACAGGATTTTTTGAGTGAATTTTTTAGCCGCATCAGCTTGTGCCTGACGAGTTTTCTCAATATATATGTTTGATTCAAGCTGTTGCAGTTTGATTTTTAAAAGCGCATTTTCAAGCTCAAGTGCTTCAACAGTTTGGGTCAGTTCTTGACGATCGCTAAACCAGCCAGATAACCATTCGGTTGCCTGATAAGGGTAATCGACGATTTGATATATCGGTCGGGCAACGGTAGTTAAGTATTGTTTTAGGGCATTTTTACCTTGAAAATAAAAATCCAGAAAAATTAAGCCCAAGCTCAGTGTGAGCAAAAATATAAACTGACCAACTATCGGTTTAATACGCATCATTCAGTTCTGACTTAATCTTCAGTAAAAACGACCCCCAATACGTCCATTTCCTGGAGTGCTCGTCCGCAACCTCTGGCTACGCAGGTTAAAGGGTCTTCGGCGATAACCACTGGTAACCCGGTATCTTCCATCAAACGTCGATCTATATCGCGTAGCAGTGCGCCGCCACCTGCAACCACCATACCACGCTCACCTATATCGGCGCTTAATTCCGGTGGCGTTTTTTCCATTGCCTGGCGTATGCACTGGACGATTTGATCCAATGAATCACTAATCGCTTCGTAAACTTCTTTACTGGTAATCACTACACTACGTGACATGCCTTCGGAAATATCACGGCCTTTGATTTCCATTTCCATGTGGTCGGATTTTTCCCAGGCTGTACCAATAGTGTTCTTTATTCTTTCCGCTGTGGCCTCACCGATTAATAATCCATGGTGTCTGCGCACGTAATTGACAATAGCCTCATCGAAATTATCACCGGCAATACGCAGTGAGTGTGCATACACCATGCCGCCTAGCGATATAATACCAACCTCGGTTGTACCACCGCCGATATCCAGCACCATCGAACCTGTCGGTTCTGCCACAGGCAAATCTGCACCAATAGCGACCGCCATCGGTTCTTCAATTAAATAAACTTCACGCGCACCTGCACCAGAAGCAGATTCCCGAATTGCACGTCGCTCAACCTGAGTTGATCCACACGGTACACAAACAATAACCCTGGGGTTGGAAATAAAACGATTGCTCTGGGCCATGCGAATAAAATATTTGAGCATAGCTTCGGTAACGCTAAAGTCCGCTATGACACCGTCCTTAAGGGGCCTGATCGCAGTGATGCTTCCCGGCGTGCGCCCAATCATCGATTTGGCAGCCTGACCAATAGCCAAAGGCTGCTTTAAACCACCTGTACCTTCTCGAATCGCCACTACCGATGGTTCGTTTAAAATGATGCCTTTATCCTTGACGTAAATCAGGGTATTCGCTGTGCCTAAATCAACAGCCAAATCATTAGAAAAAATCCCGAAAAGTCGCTTAATCATTTGTTATTACTGCACTTTACTTATATTGTTCGCGCCCAAGCCATTACTCTATTATAAGTTATTTGCTCAAGCAGTTTATTAGTGCGCAAGTATATGTTAATTTGCGCCTTTTTAGGCGAAATTTTAGGGATTACTATGTCATTTTCTGTTACAGACGTGGAAAAAACCGCTCAATTAGCCAGATTGAGCGTATCTGCGGAGGATTGTACGTTTTATGCAGATCAACTTGATCGAATATTCCAATTAGTCGAACAAATGTCTGCCGTAAATACCGATGATATCGAACCTATGGCCCACCCACAGGACATAAAACTCAGGCTGCGTGAAGACACCGTTACAGAGCAGAATCAGCGTGAATTATTTCAGTCAATTGCGCCTGAAACTGAACAAGGTCTATATCTTGTTCCCAAAGTTATCGAATAGACTATAAATACATAAAAATCATGGACTTACATAAGTTAAACCTGTCAGAACTAGGGGGTCTGCTGCATAGTAAACAGGTTTCCAGTCGGGAAATGACTGAATATTTCCTTACTAGAATTGAAAGTAATGGCGATCTGAACGCATTTATCACAGTTTCAACCCAGCAGGCCTTACAACAAGCTGATAAAACTCTTGCTGATGATGCTGTTTCACCCCTGGTTGGTATTCCCATCGCCCATAAAGACCTTTTTTGTACCCGGGGTCTATTAACCAGTTGCGGTTCAAAAATACTTGAAAATTTTATTTCACCTTATGACGCAACTATTGTAGAGCGCTTGAAAGAGGCTGGAATGGTAACTTTGGGCAAAACCAATATGGACGAATTTGCCATGGGTTCATCGAATGAAAATTCATTCTTTGGGCCGGTTAACAATCCCTGGGACAAAACCCGGGTTCCCGGAGGAAGCTCGGGAGGTTCTGCCGCTGCCGTTGCCGCCAGGGTAACTCCTGTTGCGACAGGCTCTGATACCGGCGGTTCGATTCGACAACCGGCTGCTTTTTGCGGTATTACCGGAATTAAACCCAGTTATGGACGCGTTTCCCGCTATGGCATGGTCGCCTTTGCCTCATCGCTGGATCAGGCCGGCGTTTTTGCCACCTGCGCAGAAGATGCGGCATTAATATTGAAAACCATGGCCGGATTCGATGCTAAGGACTCAACCTCAGTAGACGAAAAAATACCTGATTTTGTAGCAGAACTGACGCAATCACTAGCAGGTAAGACTATCGGTTTACCCAAAGAATATTTCAGTGAAGGTCTAGATAGTGAGATTGCAAAAGCTATCGAAGCGTCTATCGACCAATATAAGTCCATGGGCTTAAATTTCGTTGAAATCAGCCTGCCCAAAAGTGAAATGGCTATTCCCTGCTATTATGTAATCGCTCCTGCTGAGGCTTCATCAAACTTATCTCGCTTCGATGGTGTGCGTTACGGTTATCGATCCGAGCATAAAGACGATTTAATCGAAATGTATCGACACACTCGTTCTGAAGGTTTCGGTGACGAAGTTAAACGTCGCATCATGATTGGCACTTATGTTTTATCGGCCGGTTATTACGATGCTTATTATCGTAAAGCACAACGAATTCGCCGCATGATTGCAGAAGATTTTGATAATGCCTTTAATCAATGTGATTTCATTTTAGGCCCCACTACCCCTACTACTGCATTCAAACAGGGCAGCAAAACAGATGATCCCGTTGCGATGTACTTGAACGATATTTATACCACCTCGGCTAACCTTGCCGGTTTACCTGGCATCTCTATCCCCTGTGGTTTTGACCAAAAAGGCCTACCCATTGGCGTACAGCTGATTGGCAGATATTTTGATGAATCCGGGTTATTAGCGATGGCGCATCAGTTTCAACAAAAAACTGACTTTCATAAACAAATTCCACAGGGGTTTGATACATGAGTTGGGAGTCAGTGATCGGACTTGAAGTCCATGTACAGTTGCAGACAAAAAGCAAAATTTTCTCTGGCAGCTCAACCGACTATGGTGCTGAGCCAAACACACAGGCAAATGCTGTTGATATCGCCTTACCCGGGGTATTGCCAGTAATGAATAAAGAAGTGCTGACAATGGCAATCAAGTTTGGCCAGGCCATCAGCGCACAAATTAATCGTCATTCACAATTTGCACGCAAGAATTATTTTTACCCGGACTTGCCCAAAGGTTACCAGATCAGCCAGTTTGATTTACCGATCGTGGTGGGCGGAGAGCTGACCATCGACGTTGACGGCGAACAAAAAGTAATCGGCATTACTCGTGCTCACTTAGAAGAAGATGCCGGCAAATCGTTACATGAGGATTTTCATGGAATGACTGGTATCGACTTGAATCGTGCAGGCACTCCATTGCTTGAGATTGTCTCAGAACCGGATTTACGCAGTGCTGAACAAGCTGTTGCCTATCTAAAAAAAATGCACACTCTGGTACGCTACCTAGGTATTTGTGATGGCAATATGCAGGAAGGTTCTTTTCGCTGTGATGCTAATGTTTCGATCCGGCCAACTGGATCAACGGAATTTGGCACTCGCACGGAGATCAAAAACGTTAATTCTTTTCGGTTTGTCGAAAAAGCGATTAACCACGAGATAGAACGACAGATAGAGCTGGTAGAAAGTGGCGGTGAAGTCGTTCAGGAAACCCGGCTTTATGATCCCGACAAAGACGAAACTCGTTCCATGCGCGGTAAAGAAGAAGCCCATGATTATCGCTATTTCCCTGACCCGGATTTACCGGCTATGGTTGTCGAACAATCTTTTATCGATCAAATTCAGCAAAGCTTGCCGGAGCTGCCGGAAATACGTGCCAAAAGATTTATTAATGGCTTTCATTTATCTGCCGTTGATGCTGAGTTAATAACTCAGAATCGTCAACTAGCTGATTATTACGAGATAACAACCGAGCATGCACAAGGTGACGGCAAATCGGCTGCCAATTGGGTCGTCGGTGAACTCTCTGCACAGATGAATAAACACGATATCAGTGTTGAAGCGATTCCAGTTTCACCCAAACAACTTGGCACTTTGATCAATCGTATTAATGACAGCACTATTTCTAATAAAATTGCCAGGACATTGTTCCAACTGCTTTGGGATCAACCAAGTGATTTAAATGTTGATGATCTGATTGAGCAAAAGGGCTTAAAACAAATCACCGATACCGGCGCAATTGAAGCCTTGGTCGATCAAGTCATAGCTGAAAACCCCGATCAGGTTCAGCAATTCAAAGATGGTAACACTAAAGTTATCGGCTTTTTTGTTGGCAAAATTATGAAAGCCTCACAAGGTAAAGCTAATCCACAGCAGGTTAATAAATTACTGCAAGATAAACTGTTAAATTAGACTTTCAGGCATGAATCGCTGCGTGATGACCGAGCCGGGTCTTTGCGAGGAGCCGAAGGTGGTGAAGCAATCTCCACACCGCTGCTCGGGCTTTCTTCAAGACTGTGGCTCTAACAAACAGATTGCCGCTGTCTCTCACTGCGTTCGTTCTTTCGTAATGACCGGGGCTTCGTCTTTTCACCCAGTGGGCATAAACGAGGAGCTGAAATCTTTGACAATGCCATTATTAACAAGGCATTATCGCCAACATGAATTCAAACCGGCAATGCAATTGATAAACGACGAGCAGAGTTTAGACCAGCAAATCGCCAGGGCAATTCTAATTGGCTTTGACAAGCATTATCGAATTTTTACCGAGATCACTCTGGCTGCCAAAACTCGCTTTGAGCAGTGTCAATGGCAGGATGTTCAGGAGGCATCACGCGAGCGAATTAAAATGTACGACCAACGTGTTAACGAAACCGTTGCTTATTTAAAAAAGACATTTGACTTTTCTTTTCGTAAAAAAAATATCTGGCAAGATGTCAAAAAACGTTATTGTGAGTTATTAGCCCAACACCACCAACCAGAACTTGCCGAAACATTTTATAACTCCGTTTTTTGCCAGATGTTTGAACGACGTTACTACAATAATGACAATATCTTTGTTAAATCAACAGTCGAACCAAGTAACATCCCGCATGACAAATCCTTGATCAAAAGCTTTGTTCTTAAGAAATCCAACCTACTAAAAAAATTAACCCGATGCGCTGAACAGTTCGAATTCGATGTTGACTATATTAATCTTAATCGTGATTTATTAAAGCTGTTGGTGGCTTTTAAAAAGCGGGTATCCTTTCCACTCGAAAAAGACACCGTCTATCGCTTGGATATTTGTTCATCATTATTTTATCGCAATAAAGTCGCTTATATTGTTGGACGAGTTGTCTGTACTTACGGAGAACAGCCTTTCATGTTGGCGATCAAAAATGAATCCGGGCATGGCTTATACTTTGACGGCCTGATCACTGAAGCCTCTCATCTTTTAATGTTGTTTGGATTCGCAAGAGCCTATTTCATGGCTTATACTGAAGTGCCTGCCGCCATGGTCAGCTTCTTGCAGAGCATTATGCCAAGCTCGCGCAGACTGGAACTTTACACCATGATCGGTCTGCAAAAACAGGGCAAAACAGAATTTTATCGCGACTTCTTGAATCATCTGGAAACGTCGGATGATCAATTCGTTATCGCACCTGGGATCAAAGGTATGGTGATGACCGTTTTTACCTTACATTCCTATCCTTATGTTTTTAAAGTGATAAAGGATAAATTTGCGCCCAGCAAGAAAATCACCCGCCAAACAGTCAAAGAAAAATATTTACTGGTAAAAATGCATGATCGGGTTGGACGCATGGCTGATACTCTGGAGTATTCATATGTCGCCTTTCCCAAAAACCGTTTTTCAGATGAACTATTGGCAGAGCTTCGGCAAGTCATTCCTTCGCAATTAACTGTTGAGGACGATTATATTGTTATTCGCCATTTATATATTGAAAGACGGGTCAAGCCGCTGAACATTTATCTCACCACAGCCGATGAAGAAAACACCCGCCACGCGATTGATGAATATGGCAACACAATTCGTCAGTTGATCAAAGCCAACATATTTCCGGGTGATATGTTGTTAAAAAATTTTGGCATGACCAAACAGGGACGCGTGGTCTTTTACGATTACGATGAGATCACCTATATGACTGATTGCAACTTCAGGCGAATACCCCCTGCCCGTCATCCTGACGAGGAGATGTTCGACATGCCGCATTACTCAGTCAATGAAGGTGATATTTTCCCGGAAGAAATTGCCACCGTGGCATTAACCACTGATCAACACAGAAAACTATTTCGTGAATTACACAGTGAACTACTGGATGCAAAATATTGGAATGATAGAAAGGCGTCGATTGAAATGGGATTGATTGAAGATGTCAACACCTACCCAAAAAACTTAAGAATATCGAGACGGTAAAACCCGACCCGATATTTTAAAAAAAACTAGCCTGGATATTTCATGAATCTTAGAGAATCAGGCTCAATCTGGCTAAACAGTTCGAGTGATCGTTGCCGAACTTCTATTGAAATAGGGGTCGGGAAGGATCGCTTGAAATGTGACGGCAGATTGGGACTGAGCTCAAACAGGACAGACTGTACTTCCCGTATCACACTAAAATCGTATGCAGCTGATTGATTCATAAGTTATTTTCTCATTTTAACGGTCCGATTTGTGAAATATCCGGGCTAGAATTGTTGTTCTTCTGTTGAACCAGTTAATGCTGTAACGGACGATTGACCTCCCTGGATCACCGTTGTGACATCATCAAAATAACCGGCACCGACTTCTTGCTGATGGGCGACAAAGCTATAACCTCGATCAGCTGCTGCAAACTCCGGCTCTTGAACCATTTCAACATAATGCTTCATGCCTTCACCCTGTGCATAGTGGTAGGCCAAATCAAACATGTGGTACCACATGTTATGAATACCGGCTAAAGTAATGAACTGATATTTATAACCCATATCAGACAATTCCTGTTGAAACTTGGCAATCGTCACATCGTCCAGATTTTTCCTCCAGTTAAAGGAAGGTGAACAGTTGTAGGCCAAAATTTGGTCGGGATATTCTTTCTTTAGCGCTTCAGCAAATACCCGCGCTTCGTCCAAATCAGGCGTGGCGGTTTCACACCAAACCATGTCAGCATAAGGCGCGTAAGCTATGCCGCGAGCAATTGCTTGATCTATACCAGCCTGAGTGCGGTAAAAGCCTTCACTGGAACGTTTGCCAGTGCAAAATGGTTTATCGTAATCATCCACGTCAGAGGTTAATAAATCGGCTGCATTGGCATCAGTCCGGGCCAATACAATAGTTGGCACACCGGCAACGTCTGCCGCCAAACGAGCAGCGATCAATTTTTGCACTGCTTCCTGAGTAGGCACTAACACTTTACCGCCCATATGGCCACATTTTTTGACTGAAGCGAGCTGATCTTCAAAATGCACACCTGAAGCACCATTTGCAATCATATTCTTCATCAGCTCAAAACCATTTAGCACACCACCGAAACCGGCTTCAGCATCGGCAACGATTGGTAGGAAATAATCGATAGCATCTTCTTCACTGATTTTGCCATCAACAATACCCTTCCACTGGATCTCATCGGCGCGTTTAAAAGTATTATTGATTCGGCGCACAACCGTTGGCACAGAATCATAAGCGTAAAGAGATTGATCCGGATACATCGTTTCCGAAGTGTTGGCGTCTGCTGCCACTTGCCAACCGGATAAATAAATTGCTTCAACACCGGCCTTGGCTTGTTGCATGGCCTGACCGCCTGTCAACGCCCCCATGCAATTAACATAGCCTTTTTTAGCTGAGCCATTAACCAGATCCCACAATTTCTCC
Source organism: Arenicellales bacterium (assembly GCA_965215945.1). Lineage (GTDB taxonomy): Bacteria > Pseudomonadota > Gammaproteobacteria > Arenicellales > JAHEKD01 > JAHEKD01. The sequence continues at coordinate 35,886 of CBDCFC010000009.1, forward strand.
GCACCACGACGAGCATAAGTATATTCTGGCTGCACACTGCCTCTTAAACGCACCACATCGGCACCTGAATAGGTTCGCTTGACACCTTTCCAGCGTGGGTTGTTTGCCCAGTCATTTTCGAGCTGCTCAGCTTGAGCTGCGCGAGTTTGCATATCCATAAAGTCCTCTTTTAATCAGATTAATTAAAAAAATAATAATTTTACGAATAATAAATCCGAGTGATACAATCAGACACCGTTATTCAAATTATCCCTGTTATTCATCAAATGAATATTTCGAAAATTGACCTTAACTTGCTCATTTATCTCGATGTTTTACTCAGAGAGTGTAATGTCACCAAGGCAGCCGACCGACTAAATATCACCCAGCCGGCCATGAGCAATGGCTTAAAACGGCTTAGAGAATTGCTTAACGATCCGGTATTGGTCAGAACCAGTAAAGGCATGCAACCAACCAAAAAAGCATTACAGCTTAAACCCATCGTTCGCGATTTAATTCATACTATGGAAAAGGCGCTGATTGCTGAAGAAGAGTTCGATTACAAGTCAAGCGACAGGGTGTTCAGGATAATGGTGAGTGACTATGCGGCCTCAACGCTACTTCCACCGTTGCTTGATGAACTTAGAAAACAGGCACCAGACGTTACTTTAGATATTATTACACCCAGTGATACGACTTTTCATGAAATTGAAAACGGACAAGTTGATCTTGCCATTAATGCTTTTTCTACAGAGCCGGCGTCTTTTCATCAACAGGTGCTTTGGGAAGATAAATTTTGCGTCTTAATGCGCACCGACAACCTGAAGAAAAATAAAATAAGTTTTGACGATTATTTTAATTCAAAACATGTTTGGGTTAGCAAAACCGGCTATGGCGTCAGCGTAGGCATGACCCATGAAGATGTGCAAAAACTACGCTGGGTGGATGGTGCAATCAGCAAACTTGGCAAACAGCGAAACATCAGGATATTTACTCGTAGTTACCACGTTGCCCTACAACTTGCACAAGAACAGGATTTGATTGCCACTATCCCCTACCGTGCAGCATTGCTCAAAAAGCATCACACCGAACTCAGCATTGTCCCCGTACCATTTGAAATCGAACCGTTAGAACTCAAAATGATTTGGAGCCCTCTATTGCATCAAGACGGTGGACATCGCTGGTTGAGAAGACTGATAAAAATAACAGCTAAAAATATTCCTGATAGTTAACTTTTTTATAGTCCCTCTTTAACCAAGTCCGTTTCAGCCCACCTGTGAAATAAGTGCGAGTTAAAGTTAGCGGCTTTCCGAATTCAACATACATCTTGAGACAGATCATTGGCCACTGAGATGATTTAGGGACTTAGAGAGACTTCGTTCTAGGAGTTTAGGCCTGACAGATTGGTGATATCTATCAGGCCCTACTTCAGCCTACATTCTGAATAACAGACACGGCATCTGATACTACTGAGTCGTTAGAGAGAGTGTTGGTTTAATGTCATTTTAGGACGGTTGAGGGCGTTGTTTTTCAACGCCCATTTCAGCGTACTGTTTGAATCAGTGGTAGGGTATCTGAGATTATGGTGAACTTAGAGAAACCGTTGGATCCCCCAGTATCGCCCAGTTAATGTCAACATTAGGGTTGTTTTGCGCCGCCTTCGCCGCCTTCACCGCCTCACCAAGCGTACTGCCTTCATTCACCGCACTATTCAGTATCGAGGTCCCCATCTGAATGTTCTCACCGTGATTCGATAATAACATCGCCCCAGTGATCGTCATCGCATTACCCGTAAACAACAATTGATGCGCTAAACTGTTCACCGCCGCCCCTTCATACCACGTCACATAACAACTCATCGGCACCCATAACTCCGAGCCCACCGCATCCACCAACCCACTCACATCACTGGACTTGAATAAATTGTAATTCGATAATTGACCCGTGCTCGCATGACCGTTATACAACACAATGTCCGGTGACGGTGCGCCAGACGTACCACTTAACTCACCAATAATCTCACCTTTCGCCTGACCAATCGCCTGCGGCAACGCCTGCGCCCTCGCCTCGGCCTGCGTTAATGTCGGATCCGAGGCCATCAACGCATCAACAAGATCAGCTAAAATCGTATCTACATACACTCGGCTTTGATCATAAAATCCCCCGAATACTTGGGCAATACCGTCTAACGCACCACCAAAATCAATCCCTTCACCCGCCATCGTGTGCTCTGCTATCAATAACGACTCACTACTCGTGTGAGTGGGTGTGCCCCACGCCATACTCTTGTCTACTATCGCCTGTACATCATCCATCGTCCGCACCGGCCATCGACCAATACTCGCAAATAATCCTCCCGCCTCATCCTGCACATACGGCACATCACTCACCGTATACTGCGAATGATTACTCTCCCCATAATGCCCCGGGATGAACGTCACCGCACCCGTACCCAGCTTATCCGTATGGTCATACGTACTGCCCCCGACAACCAATACATAGTCTAACTGCCCGTAGGCCGCCTTCACCGCCGAGATATACCTCGTCAATCCAGCCGGACCTGACTGACCCCCGCCAAAACTATCCTCTATTTCCAGATAGTTGATCACCGATACACCATACCCCTCGCCTTGCTTATGCAATACATACGCATCAAGCGCCGACCCTAAAAAGCTCGGATGACTAATCAATAGGTAATTACTGCCTCCCGCCTGCGCCACTAAATCAGCTTGACTCACAACAGACTTCTCTATCAATCCCTCAACACTTAACGCCTGGGTACGAGCACCCACCCAGTACCGAAGCGCTTCTCCCTCACTCAACAATCCCGCACCCGCCAACGCCGCAAACCGCACCGTGCGTACCTGCTCTCCGTCTGCATTCGTCGATTTCGGCGCATTCTCCGGGATAAGCCGCACTAAATTCGACCCATCCGTAGCAAACACCCACGGATAACCCTTGTTCGGCACCTCTACCTCGTACCCTAACTCACCATCATTGGGCGCCGTAAATATCAAATAATTATCCCCCGCCTTCGATACATACGGGCGCGCATAACGCAATCCCATCGAATCTAAATGCACCTCACTAAACGCATAACCCGACCCCACACTGAATAACCCCCCAACCACCGCCTCACCGTCGGTCACCGTCAACGGCGTCCCCGACGGAATCTCTAACAATACCTCCCATAACCCCGATCCCGATGAACTCGCCCTCGACGCTAAATACAAGACCCCATTCTCACCCGCCGGACTTAAGACCACACCCTGCACTTCATGTTCATCACCAACCCCCCCTAAATCACTGCTCTTGCCTAACCCTAAGGCAATGTGCTTCGGCTCACTCGACAAGGCATCCGCCTCAATCGGCACCGATAAGCCGTATAAGCGCGGCTTACCCGGCTCACTCACTAATACCTGCGTCACCCACGGGTCATCCGCTGAACTGCTAAATAAATATATATTGTCCTGTTCAACCGCACTTGTCTCTACATAATGCGCACTAAATCCACTACTCACCCCTTGTTTACCCTGCTTGGGCGCATTTAACGCTCGATAACGATCTAATACCAACCGATACACACTCGATTCGGTATAAATCCCCGCCGTTTCATCCGGCCCTTGGCCGTAAAAATACACCTCGCCCTTACTCCCAAACGTCTTGCCGCTCTTCACATAACGCACCACCGCATCACCGGCACTATCAATAATCGCTATATCACGTTTTAACGCCCCGCTTAAATCCATCCCCGCCGCACTTAACTCACTGCTCGTCAGCCGGTATAAGCCGTCTTCACGCACCCTAAACTCAATCACCGTCTGCGTCGAACTCGCCGCACTTTGAACCGCACCGGCTTCAGACACCGCTACCTTACGGTACCCATGCACCCGGTCTTTCACATACCCCTGCGCTAACATACTCGCATCTAACTCAGCACGCACCGCATCCCAGGCAATCGGCTCTAATTGCCCTAATTCACCGTAGCTTTCACCTAACTCAAACGGCCCGTAATAATGCTCAGAACCATCACTATCCACACTCGATAGCCCCACGCTCACTAACTGATCAATCGAATTCGGCACCTTCACCCGCTTGGCATAACTCTGCGGCTCTACCGCATTGCCGCTACCGGATTTTATCAGCCAGTTGTGTAATTTCGCCCACTGACCATCCGCACCATCCAGGCCCCACAGTTGAAAACCCACATTAAATAGCTCACTGCTCGTGCTCCAGGTAACATCAACTTTATTACCCATTCGTTCACTACTAAAACTAGATAGGGTGACCGGAAGGGCTGTAATGCTTGCTTGATAATCCTCTACCTCACCATCATCTGCCGGGCCGGTCGGTGACGGCGATGATGAAGTGAAAAAATCAACATCTGTCGTTAAACGAAAACGAAAGTAAAAGCTGCCTGTCTTTGTTCGGTGGGCATTAGGAATGGTCCAGCTTAAATCATACGCATCTGAAGTATTTTTGGGCACAAGGATACAGCTGCGTTCACCCGTATCCACCGCACTTCCAGAATTTGGATCATCAGTCGTGGTCGAGGTATTGGGTGTATTATTAAACGTATTGTTCTTCTCAAAATCAAACCAGGCGCACAACATCGCATCGGCATTGGTATTATTCGTCGCACTAATCCCCGATACCGTATATAAACCCTGAATAGACGAGGTCGCCGAAAATGTCATACCGCCATCTTCGTCATCGCCGTCACCGTTGCCGTCAAGTGGCGTTTCGGCGTTGGTTTCTTTATCTATACTGCTGCCCAGCATCAAGTCAGCCGTATTATTCGTTTCATCATAATTAGCAATAATATGAACCGCACCACCTGAAGCTTGGCTGGTACCGTAGCTATCCGGCGCATCACCAAAATCTCTCGCAACGGAGGAAATTACTGTGACAGTGGACGTATCTTCACTGCCATCCGGTTCTTCGGTTGTGGTAGCTGTAGCAGTGTTAATTAAATCACCTGAGGCACCGGCATCAACTGTAACTTGATAAGTAATAACAAGTTCGTCGTTTGCAGGAATGGTGAAATCGTCGCCACCAGGTGCCACTCCCGGGCTGATAAGAATTCCCGGCGAGGGAGTTCCGTCAACCAAGTCAGGATTTGCTCCCCCTGGCACATTATCTTTAGTGACTGGTCCAATTGTCACCGCATCAGCAGTGATCACAAGGTTGTCAAAAAAGATTTCATCACTATTACCAAGATCAGGTGAGCTGATAAATCGAATTCGTGTATTGGTCGCCAGGTATGGTGTAAGGTCATAGGGACCCGCGTTCTGCCATGCCGTGTCGTCACCGTTTCCACCTGGATCGGTAAATTGATCCAATGTAACCCACGATACACCACCATCATTCGAAACTTGGATCTCTACCCAGTCATCAGTATCATCCAGATCAGTTCTAAAATACTCGAACTCCAGTGAGGCAGTAGTAGATCCTGAGAGATCGACTTCACGAAATGCTCCCTTGTCGTTATCTTTAACCTGTAACACATCTCCTGAACCTTGTGGGGAGGCGACAAGTTCGATATCGCCATTTCCGGCTCCGTCCGTTTCCCCGATTTCTATCCAGTCGTCAGCCCAAGACCCTGTCCCAGTACTACCAGAGTAATTGTTGCTTTCAAAATCATCAGCATAAGTCACATCCGGCCCTACTGTTACAGAATGTCCCTGAGCAACAGTACTTTGGGCAACATATGTCAGGCCAATCGGTAACAGGTCGACCACATTGACATTCGTTTGTGGGTTATCCGTGGTGTTGGCGACACGGACGGTATAAGTTATCGTATCACCCGGACTGGCTCCGCTTGCCGGGGCATCATTACTTTTAATTACACGCAAGCCAGGTTGAAAAACTGGAATGCAAGCCTCATCGAAAGCTGTTAAGCCATCGGTTGAGGCCGTATCGGCGGTATTACAGGTTTCGGTTCCCAAGAAAGCCGAATCGATTACCGCATCGTACACATAAGTAACTGATTCCTGAGGATCGAGAATACCGCTGTTGTGACCACCTTCGTCAAGGGGAAATGGTGTGGTTCCCGAATCCGGAAGTATAGTACCCTCAAATGTGGTGGAGTTCGGTATATATAATGACTCAGCAGGTGGCATATCAGAGGTAGTGATATCCTGGGGAACCTCTCCCCCGTTGGTCACAACAACTGTATAGCGAACAGAATCACCCGCATCAACCAGTCCGTTGCTGTTCATATCGGTAAGCAATTCGACGGTTTTATCAAGCTCCAGACCCGGTAACGGCAGGATAGTCGTACCTAAATCAAGCCACGGTGATCCAGTACCATTGTCAAAAGCCTGACCCCAGGCACCGGTTATATTAGCACCATTGGCCTGGGCGCAAGTTCCGTCAGCCGAACTAAAAATACGTGCACCGGTCATAGAACCGTCTGAGTCGGCAATACGAACCGATTGCAGCGCGCTGACGTTAAACGTCTGATCGACGGTTCCGTCGTCATCGGTATCCGCACAAATAGTAGTCGCCCCATCTGCAACCACCCAAACCGGATTGCCCTCGTCAGGACCGCCACCGGACTCGTTTTCATTAATCGGCGCCCAACCAACTTTCAATGCAGGTGTCAGAACGTCGGTTGGTAACACAGTAAATCCCCAATCTCGTAAACCCGACCCCCAATCACCTAATCCCGATAACCGAAAATGGTTCACCTCCTTGAGATTCGAACCGGACTCCAGTATCAGCATTAGTGTCTTCAATGCTTATCCAGCCACCTGCCGGAACCGTTACAGGTCCCTGAGGAGTTGTGTCCGTGGTGTTTGTCCCATTTAAGGTTGAAATATCAACGACAATATCACTGGCACCATCATTGTAAATCACATATCCATATTCATCATCCGGCGATCCAACTGGTGATATGTAGGAATCCCCCCACTGATCGACAGGCACAAGAGCAAACCATCGCCCGGCATGAGAATCACCTGTGCTGCGCCCGGACATTTGAGTAACTTGAACCGGATTATCAGAAACTATTCTACCGCCGCCGTCGACCTGATCTACACGTATGGCCTGACCTTCTACCAGAGTAACAGTCTGTTCAAATGTCCCATCACCATCCGCGTCAATTTGTACGCTTGCTCCACCAACACCTGCCATTACTTCAAGCTGAGTGGTGGAAAACATAAAATCTGTTCCCGTCTCATGGTCCTCACCAGCAGGAGCGACATACTCCGTACCCCAATCACGTGTAGGCCGCACCTCGGTTGCACCGCCCATCACCGGGCTGTGCCAGGCAGCGTGCGTGACCGCCAAGAAACCCGTGGACGCAATCTTGTCACCGCCGTCGTAGAAAATATTTGTACCCCTTGGAGTCACGGGAACGTCGTTATTGGTAAACACAACGTCACCTTGAGATAAAACGTCAGCGGCATCAGTACAGGGTGTAATTCCGAATGCGCAACCGTTTGCTGCAGTGCCATCGCCCCAAACTTCTGTTGTTCCGCCATTGCCCAGATGGTTAGCCGTATCAGTTGGGTCGGCATCCAGCCCGTCTTCCCAATGGTCGTAGAACACTACGGTATTATTACCCGGCACGGATACCGATACGTTAGAAGTCAAATCTCCGGATGTAGATGCACCGGCATCATCAATCCAGTTAGATGCGTCATCAGCATAAATCGGCACATAATAGGTATAGCGAATATCCGCGAGAGTTTGTGCTAATACATGACTGACAAAAACCAGATGCAGAACGAAAAATACTGTTAACCTTGATAACATCTTTGGGGTTCCCCACTAAAATTATTCATGAAACAACTTAAACATTCATGAAACAACTTAAACACCCGTAAGTATTTAAAAATTTGTTGTTTATAGCAATCGCTTATAAACATATTTTGCATTTGTTTACAGTTGCTGATGTAACAGTTTCTTACAATTGCATTTATAACATCTAACATCACACAACAAAAACTGATGCTATTATCTCCGTCACAGCTTTGATGGTAGAGCTAAAGATAATCGTTTCCCGAGACGATTTCCTTTAGTTATTTGAACGACAAATGTCCCTTATTAATTCCCACTATATCATAGTTGCAAGAATTATTTGAAACTTTAAATATAATTTAATTTGACTCAGTTTCTATGGAGGATTGTTTTTTGCCAAGTTAGGTGAAAATTATCTAACAAATTCAATAGATTACATCCGCATGACCATCAAACTAGTTAACACAAATAGCTTTACAGCATTCAGAAAGGAATATCATCATCAAAATCGTCGAAATCTTTTGCTGCAGACTGCTTTTGGGAAGCAGGTGCTGACTGATCAAATTGATCATTTGATTGAGGCTGGCCGCTGGAGCCACCACGACTACCGAGCATTTGCATTTCGTTGGCGACGATTTCAGTGGTGTAACGGTCCTGACCTTCTTTATCCTGCCATTTGCGGGTTTGCAGGCGGCCTTCGATATAAACCTGGGAGCCTTTGCGCAGATATTCTCCGGCTATTTCAGCCAGGCGGCTGAAAAACACGACACGATGCCATTCGGTTCTTTCTTGCTGTTCACCGGTTTGCTTATCTTTCCAGCCTTCGCTGGTTGCAACGGTGATATTGGCTATAGCCGCGCCACTGGGTGAGTATCTCACCTCCGGGTCACGCCCAAGATGTCCAACTAAGATAACTTTATTAATGCCTCGTGCCATGAGTTTACTCCTGTAATTTTGATCGGGAAATTATACAGCCAGCTTTAACAAAATTTATAGATTTATTACAAAATATCTACAGATTCTTTTGCATCAATCAGGCATTACATCGTATATTTATATGTTGGTTATAGTTAGGTAAATATGTCTTCGCCGATACAAATTCGTGGTGCCCGCACACATAATTTAAAAAATATTGATGTCGATTTGCCGCGTGATAAATTGATCGTTATTACCGGTTTATCGGGTTCAGGTAAATCATCTTTGGCTTTTGATACAATTTACGCCGAGGGTCAACGCCGTTATGTCGAATCACTTTCAGCTTATGCCCGCCAGTTTTTATCGTTAATGGAAAAACCCGATGTCGATTTGATTGAGGGTCTTTCCCCGGCGATCAGTATCGAACAAAAAGCAACTTCTCATAATCCCCGTTCGACAGTAGGAACGGTTACCGAGATTTATGATTATTTGCGGTTACTGTTTGCGCGAGTCGGTGAACCACGCTGCCCTGAACATGGCGTGACACTTGAAGCTCAAACCGTCAGCCAGATGGTTGATCAAATCATGGTCCTGCCTGAAAGCAGCAAGCTGTTGTTGTTGGCTCCGATTGCACGTAATCGCAAAGGCACGTTTGAGCAGGTGTTTGATCAGTTACGCAAACAAGGTTTTATTCGTGTACGGGTTGACGGAAAACTATATCAACTTGATGAAATAGAGAAACTTGAAAAAAACATCAAGCACGATATCGACGCCGTTGTTGATCGCTTGATCATCAAAGCTGGGCAGGAGCAAAGACTTGCCGAGTCAATTGAAACAACTTTAGCATTGAGTGACGGCACGGCTATCGCTAATATCCTGGCCGACGATAACTATCCCAATGGTGAGGAAATACTCTTTTCAGCCATATTTTCATGCCCCTACTGTGGTTATAGCTTAAGCGAGCTGGAACCGCGTTTATTCTCCTTCAACAATCCCGCGGGCGCCTGTACTTCATGCGATGGCCTGGGGGTACAACGCTATTTTGACCCTGAACGAATAATCGCCGACTCATCCAAATCATTGGCTGAAGGTGCGGTGCCTGGCTGGGACAAGCGCCATGCCTATTATCACGGTTTGTTGTCGGGCCTGGCCAGGCATTTCAATTTTGACTTGTCGCAACCGTTTGAATCGCTTTCTAAAGAAGCCCAAAATGCCGTGTTGTACGGCACTGGGAATACGCCGATTGAATACACTTATCCCGGTTACAAAAGTAAACGCAACAGCAAGCATCGACACCCGTTCGAAGGCGTAGTCAATAATTTTGAACGGCGCTATCGGGATACGGAGTCAAACACTATTAAAGAGGACATGGCAAGATACATTACCTCTGACAAATGCACGAGTTGTCATGGCAGCCGGTTGCGTGTTGAAGCGCAAAACGTCTTTATCGAAGACCAAAGTATTAATCAACTCACTGAAATGACCGTTGATGAGTGTCTGGAATTTTTTAAAAGTATCCGTCTTCAGGGCAAGCGAGCCGAAATCGCCGAGAAAATTGTCAATGAAATTATTGATCGACTAGGCTTTCTCTCTAACGTTGGCCTGAATTATTTATCCATGGACCGATCCGCCGACACTTTGTCAGGTGGTGAAGCACAGCGTATTCGGCTGGCCTCACAAATAGGTTCCGGCCTGGTTGGCGTTATGTATGTGCTTGACGAACCCTCGATAGGACTACACCAACGCGACAATGGCCGCTTATTAAAAACCTTGTTTCGCCTGCGTGATTTGGGCAATACTATTATTGTCGTTGAACACGACGAGGAGGCCATTCGAAATGCGGATTATTTACTCGACTTAGGCCCGGGTGCCGGTCAGCATGGCGGCGATGTGGTTGCCAGTGGAACACCTGATAAAGTACTAAAAAACCAAAATTCCATTACCGCACAATATCTTAATGGTATTCAAGAAATAGAAGTTCCATCAACACGTCATTGTGTCGATAAAAAGCGGCTGTTAAAAATAAAAGGCGCAAAAGGTAATAACTTAAAGAGTGTAAATCTAGACATCCCCGTTGGATTATTCACTTGTGTGACCGGCGTTTCCGGTTCGGGCAAATCAACTTTGATTAACGATACCCTATACCCTGCAATGGCCCGCAAGATTAATAAAAGCCGTCTGCAACCTTCACCTTTTCTATCCATCGAGGGCATTGAGCTTTTTGACAAGATTATTGAAATCGATCAAAGCCCCATCGGCCGCACACCAAGATCTAATCCAGCGACCTATACCGGGCTGTTCACACACATCCGTGAGTTGTTTGCACAAACACAGGAATCGCGGGCGCGTGGTTATGCACCGGGGCGCTTCTCCTTTAATGTCAAAGGGGGGCGCTGCGAAGCTTGTCAGGGCGACGGTTTGATTAAAGTCGAGATGCACTTTTTGCCTGATATTTTTGTTCCCTGTGATGTTTGCAAAGGCAAACGTTACAACCGTGAGACACTGGATATCCGTTACAAAAACAGCAATATCTCTGAGGTGCTGAACATGACCGTCGAAGAGGCGGCTAAATTTTTCTACGCCGTACCCAGCATCAAACGCAAGCTGGATACGCTGCTCGATGTCGGGTTAAGCTATATCCAACTTGGACAAAGTGCGACAACACTTTCCGGTGGTGAAGCGCAAAGGATCAAACTAGCCAAAGAATTATCCAAACGTGACACGGGTAATACACTGTATTTATTGGACGAACCGACTACTGGCCTGCATTTTCACGACATCAAACAACTTTTGAAAGTTATTCATCGCTTGCGTGACCATGGCAATACCGTTATCACTATTGAGCATAATTTGGATGTGATTAAAACGGCGGACTGGATTATTGATCTTGGACCTGAAGGGGGTAATGGCGGCGGGGAGATTATTGCCCAAGGGCCACCAGAAAAAATAATCAAAAGTAAAATATCCCACACCGGCAAATACTTGAAAAAAGTTCTAAGCGACTCCGGTCAAAAGCAGGAACTAAAATTAACAGCTTAGTCTATGCCTGTTCTGCTTAATCATACGAAGATTGGTACCGGGCCAGAGCTAGTCATTCTTCATGGCCTTTTCGGTTCATCTTCTAATTGGCGAACTATCGCCAATAAACTAGCTGATGATTTTACTGTTTATGCTTTAGATGCGAGGAATCATGGCGACTCGCCCTGGTCTGATTCAATGACTTATCAGGAGATGGCTGAAGATATCGCACATTTTTTGGATGCTCAGCAAATTCAAAATACTAACGTTATCGGACACAGCATGGGTGGTAAAACTGCGATGACGTTCGCGTTAAATTTCCCAGACAGACTGAATAAATTGGTCATTGCTGATATCACCCCCAAAGCCTATTCTCACGGTGATTCACACAAATACTATATCGATACTATGCGCAGTCTTGATTTGAACCAATTAAGTGGACGCAAGCAAGCTGATTTATTTTTGGCCGAAAAGTTAAACGAACCCAAACCCATTATTCAATTTCTGTTACAAAATTTAGTCTTTAAAAACGAACACTACAGTTGGCGAATCAATTTACCGGTACTAGATCAAAGCCTGACAACAATCATGGGGCCGATATCAACCTCTAAATCGTCTAAACACCCTAGCTTATTTTTACATGGAAAAAACTCAAATTACGTCCAGCCCGCCGATCACGCTTTAATTAATTCAGTGTTTGAAAACGCGGTGATTAAGGATGTTGATAACGCCGGTCACTGGCTGCATGCCGAACAACCTGAGCAATTCACCAGGCTTGTAAAGCAGTTTTTAACCCCTTCTTCTGGTAAGATTTGACTCTAACATAATATTTCAGCGCATTTTCTATGCCTCAGGCTGCTAAATCACTGTCAATTTTTAAGCTGATTTTTGCGAGTTTTATTTTAATTTCGCTGATCCCGGTTGGAATTATCGCCTATGATGTCTATAAGAAGTCGTGGGACAATGCCTGGACAGAGGCGACAGAGAAGCATCAGTTATTAGCCGTTAATCTGACCAAATCGATTTCCCTATATGTACAGGACAGATCGACACAACTTGGATATTTGTCCAAAACCTTATCTGAGAAAGAATTTTCAACAGAAGAAAAAAGTGAACACCTGTCTTCATTTTTCAAGTCATTTTCAGAGTTGTCATCTCTGGCGTATGTAAAGCATACCGGTGAGCTTGAAAAGTTTTTACATGATGATACAGACATAACAACCAGCCCCTCTGCACCTCTGTCAATAGATGCGTTTGCCCAACAACCTTATTTCATCAAAACAAGGAATCAACAAGTCCCATTAATTGAGGCGATTACCACCAGCCCTTTTACCAATAAGCCGACCATTATTATTACCAAACCAATTATCAAGGACACTGAATCAAACGTTGAACAAAACGAAAAAACCGAACAGGCTTCTAATACCGATGTTTTAATTGCAGAGCTTAATATCGCACCCATAGAGGAATTAAGACGCAGCATCAAATTCGGCACGGAAGGACAGCCCGCTATTTTTGATCCTGACGGCAAAGTGATCGCTCATGCAAATTCATCCTGGATGGAAGAAATGAAGGATTTATCGTCGCTTACTGTTGTTCAGAAGATGCTGGAAAAAGATACTGGGGTGACCGAATATGTATCGCCTGTAAGCAACATGAGCATGGTCGCAGGTTACACGTTTATCCCCAGACTCAATTGGGGTGTTATGGTCGACCAGCCTAAATATGAAATTACCCGTGAAGTTAACGCACAGTTATATTCGCATTTTAAATGGAGCTTGGGCGCTTTACTCTGTGCAATCCTGTTAGCAATCCCTTTGGCAAGATGGATTACTAAACCGATCAATAGTTTGGCGACATCAGCCAACTCAGTGGCTAACAGCAATTATCAAGGTGAAATTTCTGAATTGACAGGTAGAGCACCAAAAGAAATTATCCAACTGGGTAACACGATTCGGTCACTGATATCGGGGCTACGTGCCTCTAAAGCTGACGTGGATGAGCTGAACGAAAAGCTGCAGATCAGAATTGATGAAGCCACCAGGGAACTCAAAGTCACCAATAAAAAGCTCGAAAAAATTGCCGAAACTGATTTTTTAACCAGCCTGGCCAACCGGCGATTTTTTGAATCTGAACTGGAAAAGGCTATAGAGCGCTATAAAAAGACCAAACAGGCCAGCGCTTTGCTTTATGTCGACTTGGATAATTTCAAACTAATCAATGACACCTATGGCCATGTTGTTGGTGATGACATCTTGCAAAAAATTGCCCTGTTGATAAAGCAATCTACTGATGACGATGACCTTGTTGCCAGACTTGGTGGTGATGAGTGTGCCGTTTTGATCAACGATTCATCAGAGCAAGCTGTCATGAAAAAAGCGAACCTAATTTGTGAAAAAGTCTCAAATTTCAGAGAGAACTGGAACAACCATCAAATCAGATTAACCAGCAGTATTGGCTTGTTAATGATTGATTCCGATGATTTATCCAAGGTTGAAATTCTTAGGCAGGCAGATGCAAGCTGTTATTTGTCCAAAGTCAATGGTGGTAATCGTGTCTGGAAGTATGACCGTAACCAACCCGAAGTGCGCAAACATTGGGGCGATTTGGAATTATTAAATATGTTTTCGGATGCGATGAAATCGAATCGCCTGGAGTTGGTTTTACAACCGATTATTGCTGTGCAAAATCAGAGCGGCCATCGCAGTCATGAAATTCTGCTAAGACTGAAAAATGAAAACGGTGAATTGATCAACCCTGAAACATTTTTACCGGCAGTGATCCAATACAAGCTGATGCCGGACTTAGATCGCTGGGTTGTCGCCAATACATTTAAATGGATAAATGACAACCAACATTTTTTGTTCGAAAAAATGTTTATCAATATCTCTGCACAAACACTGGAAGAAGGTAACTTTTTATCGTTTGTCGAAAGTCAGCAAAAGAAATTTGCCATTGACTGTGAAAGTATTTTCTTTGAGATCACCGAAACCATCGGCATTGATAACCTGCAAAAAACGGCCGAAGTGATGAATCAACTAACCGATAAAGGCTTTTCTTTTGCCCTGGATGATTTTGGCTCCGGTCTCTCATCCTTTCAATACCTAAAGGAACTACCCATTGAAATGGTCAAGATTGATGGGAATTTTATCAAAGGCGCCGTTACGAACAACCTTGACAGAAAAATAGTACGCTCAATCGTTTCAGTGTGCCACTCACAGAACATCAAAACTGTTGCCGAGTGTGTTGAAAGCAAAGAAATATTTAATCAGGTAAAGACTCTTAATATTGATTACGCACAAGGTTTTTATATCGGCAATCCACAGCAAATCAATAAAATTGCACAACTGGATACCGCTTTAGCAAGTTGAATCGCCAACCCGTTGTGTATTTATTTATGTGTATTTAGATTTAAATATCTATTTAACTGGTATATTATTACTCCGTCATTGTGGAAAATGCGCAGCATTTATCCGCAATCCAGCGGCTTTTCTTATTACTCAGCGGATTCAATGATATAGTTATTTCCCTAATTAAACCTGCATGGTTTTATCATGAGTCACCCTCAAACATCGTAGTCCTAAGAATTTTTATAAAGTAAAATTAACTTAACTCCCGTGCTGCTAATCATTGCCCGTCCCTCTAGCTCCATCTGGAAGGGGGATGGGAAAATTATTCGGAGTGAGACCAGTCAGTTTTGCACACATATCATTCACCGGGAAGTTAAGTACACTGCTAATAAACATTCTTCATCAATGCCTGTTTCGTTTCCCGGTTAATTGTGTTCATACTACCCTGCACTACTGTACCCCTTGTCATTTCCAGGAAGAATTAGAAATGCCAGTAGATTCCGTGTCAAGCACGGAATGACGATGACCAAATATTGAGTCATTTACAAAAGTCAACCTTCCAAATGCACAACGGGTAAATCGCTAATAATCTTCAATTGCTGGAATGATGAATTCTGACATTATCTTGACTGGTAATTTCCATTGCTCAGGCTGATTGTAGTTCCCTGCTGTAATTACCACGACCAAATCCAAGGATGGCACAATGATTAGACGCCTGACTGCCATTGCCGAATCCTGAGATCCATTTCGATCCATTTTTACGCATGGTTCCCAACCACCATTGATAACCGTAGGACAAGCCGTCACCCGTTTCAGCGTGTTGTTCGAACGATTCATCAAGCCATGATTTTGAAATTAGCTGTTTTCCGTTCCATTCTCCCCGGTTAAGTATCAGTTGCCCTATTCTTACCAAATCTCTGGGGGTCATTCGCAGCCCCGAAGCGGCTGACTCCTCACCATTAAACCCTTTGGTCCATTCTGCCTCGATTTCTAGCGGGCCGAATAGTTTTTCCTGTGCATACTCGAGTAAAGTTTTTCCGGCACCAGTAGTGATTAAGTGGGCAATTAGCGCCGTTGTCCCGCCGGAATACTCCCATTTTTGACCAGCTGGAAACAAAACATCACGACTCAAAATATACTGATACCGATCTGCCGCATTTTCCATTGCTATCTCACTATTAGCCGGATTGGAATAAGGTACATTCTCGTTCCACTCAAGCCCCATGGTCATAGAAAGCACATGACCGATGGTTATTTTCTCTAGTTCTTTGTTTTCAGCTAACTCTTTATATTGCTTGAACGAATCAATAATTGGAGCATCTACAGTCGGAACCTTTTTATCCTGCAATGCAATTCCATACAACAAGCTTACAATACTTTTTGTGATTGAGCGTAAATCATGTAATGTTCGCTGATCAAATTGAATTTCTCCGCTCGGCGTTCCCCAGATTTCATCCTGACCCGTGTAGTATTTTTCAATAGCAATTTTGTTATGCCTGATCACTAAAACAGAATGCAAATTTTTTAGTTCATTTTCTGCAAACGCTTGATCTAACTTAACTCCAAGTTCAGCAGAAATATTTACTTGCTCAGGTTGTGTGTTTTCCCATTCACTATTAGCTGATGACAACACTGGCATTGAAGATAAGAGAAATAAAATACTGAAAAGAATTAGTGGAACATGAATCGTTGCGGCCGATTTAAGGCAAAACTGACGGTTATTTGTAACTATGATCCTCATCCGGAAATTCTCCTGCCTTTACAGCGGCGGCAAAATTTGCAACGGCACTTTGAATTCCTTCTGAATTACCGTTTAAATAATTCTGCACGAATTTGGCGGGCCTGCCTGGATACAAGCCCAGCATGTCATGCCAAACCATGATCTGTCCGTCGGTATGCATGCCCGCCCCAATACCGATCACGGGTATTTCCAAGGTTTCAGTAATACGCTTGCCCAGCTCAATCGGCACGCATTCCAATAATAAAATACTGGCACCGGCATCCTGCAGAATCAGTGCCTCATCAATCATGCTCTGTGCATGGTCAGGATCACGACCTTGAACCCGGTAACCGCCCAGATGGTTAATCGATTGCGGTGTCAAGCCCATGTGGGCACAAACCGGAATACCACGCTCGACTAACAACTTAGTTGACTCCGCTAACCAGGCTCCTCCTTCCAGCTTGACGATCTGCGCACCTTCTCGCATCAGTGCCGCCGCACTTTCCAGGCTTTGCATTTCAGAGTAATAACTCATAAATGGCAAATCTGCCATCAGTAATGCCCCTTGGTTGCCGCGCCTCACACAACGAACATGATAGGCAATGTCCTCAACAGTCACCGGCAGGCTGCTATCGTGGCCCTGGATGACCATGCCCAGTGAATCGCCGACCAAAATGACATCTATACCGTTAGTGCTTGCCGCATAAGCACTGCAATAATCATAGGCCGTTAAACAGGCAAATTTCTGTTTTTCATTTTTTAATTTTTGCAGGCTGACAACCGTAATGGCCTTGGTTTTTTCTTTTTGGACGGACATATTACAAAATCCCAAATAATCTAAAAGATGTTGAGAATCATAACAAAAAAGCCCCTGTTAACAGGGGCTTTTTTTCTCAAGCTTTTAAGATTCTCTTAGTATCGGTAATGGTCAGGTTTATAAGGACCCTCGACCTCAACACTAATGTAATCTGCTTGTTTTTGGCTAAGCGTGGTCAATTGAGCACCAATTTTTTCCAGGTGCAGCCTAGCAACTTCCTCATCCAATTTTTTCGGCAATGTATAAACATCATTTTCATACTGATCACCGTTTGCCCATAATTCGATTTGAGCAAGCGTTTGATTCGTAAAGGAATTTGACATAACGAAAACTCGGATGACCAGTTCCACAACCAAGATTAACCAAGCGGCCTTGTGCCAGCAGGATAATACGTTTGCCGTCAGGGAAGATAATATGATCGACCTGGTCTTTAATGTTTTCAGTTTCATATTCACCCAAAGCAGAAAACGTCTATTTCATTATCAAAGTGACCGATGTTGCACACAATCGCCTGATTTTTCATGGCTTTCATGTGCTCATGAGTAATGACTTGATAATTACCTGTTGCCGTTACAAAGATATCTGCTTTATCAGCCGCATAATCCATCGTCACCACACGATAACCTTCCATGGCGGCTTGAAGCGCACAAATTGGATCAATCTCTGTAATCCACACCGTCGCACCCAGACCTCGTAATGATTGTGCCGATCCTTTGCCGACATCACCATAACCGGCGACGACCGCGATTTTCCCTGCCACCATCACATCGGTAGCACGTTTAATCGCGTCGACCAATGATTCACGACAGCCGTAAAGATTATCGAATTTTGATTTAGTCACAGAATCGTTAACGTTAATTGCCGGGAAAGGCAATGTGCCGCTTTTTTTCATTTGATACAAACGATTAACACCGGTGGTGGTTTCTTCAGTAACACCCTGGACATTAGCCAAGATATTTGAATACCAGCCTGGTTTAGAACTTAAGCGCTTTTTGATCGCTGCGTATAATGCTACTTCTTCTTCACTGCCCGGATTATCCAGCACACTCGGATCTTTCTCAGCCTTGCTGCCGAGAATGATTAATAAGGTTGCATCACCACCATCATCAAGAATCATGTTTGGCGTACCGCCATCATGCCATTCAAAAATTCGATGAGTGAACTCCCAATACTCGTCTAAGGTTTCACCCTTGAATGCAAACACGGGCACGCCGCTTTCAGCAATCGCCGCTGCGGCATGATCCTGGGTAGAAAAAATATTGCACGAAGCCCAGCGCACCTCTGCGCCCAATGCTGTTAAGGTCTCGATCAACATCGCTGTTTGAATTGTCATGTGTAACGACCCGGCAATACGAGCGCCTTTCAACGATTGTTCTTTAGCATATTTCTCACGAATAGCCATTAAGCCGGGCATTTCTGTCTCAGCAATTCTCATTTCCTTACGACCAAAGTCAGCCAGGGAAATATCGGCTACATAATAGTCGGGTGTTATTTGTTCTGCGGTTTGAGTCATGGTTTTACTCCACTAGTATTCAGTTAAAGGCCGGCGGCTTGTTTAAGGGTGTCCGCTTTGTCGGTCTTTTCCCAGGTAATGTCCTCTTCGGTGCGGCCAAAGTGCCCATAAGCTGCCGTTTGCCGATAAATTGGTCTTAATAAATCCAGATCCCGAATTATGGCCTTGGGGCGCAAATCAAAATGTTCTTTGACCAAATCTTCAATTTTGCTTTCATCAATTTTTGCCGTCCCTGAGGTATTCACCATTAATGAAACCGGATTGGCAACGCCCAATTGCATAAGCGACTTGCACTTCGCATTTATCAGCCAAGCCTGCCGCGACAATATTCTTAGCTACATAACGGCCCATGTAGGCAGCAGAGCGGTCAACTTTAGACGGATCTTTACCGGAAAACGCACCACCACCGTGGTGGGCTGCACCACCGTAGGTATCAACTATAATTTTTTCGACCAGTCAGGCCACAATCACCCACTGGACCACCGATCACAAAGCGCCCGGTTGGATTGATTAGATATTTAGTATCGGCAGTCAGCATGTCCGCCGGCAATACTGGTTTGACGATTTCTTCAATCACAGCTTCTTCCAAATGAGCGTGAACCACACCATCGTCATGTTGAGTTGACAACACCACCGTATCGATTGAGACTGGCTTGCCATCCTGGTATCGAACACTAACCTGTGATTTGGCATCGGGTCTTAACCATGGCAATTGGCCAGACTTGCGCACATCCGATTGCTTTTTTACTAACCGATGTGAGTAAGTAATTGGGAAAGGCATTAACACATCAGTTTCGTTGCAAGCATAACCGAACATTAAACCCTGATCGCCAGCACCTTGATCCAGGTCAAGCCCTTCGCCCTCATTAACACCTTGAGCAATATCCGGTGATTGCTTATCGACTGAAACAATCACTGCACAACTGGCGTGATCAAAACCCATTTCAGAAGAGTTATAGCCGATTTCTTCGATAGTTTTTCTAGTAACCGCCTGCATATCGGAATAGCCTTCAGTGGTGATTTCACCGGAAAATAACGGCCATTCCGGTATTAACCAAGGTTTCACAGGCTACTCGAGACTTCGGATCCTGCCTTAATAAATCATCTAAAATTGCATCAGATATTTGATCGGCAACTTTATCAGGATGACCCTCCGAGACAGACTCAGAAGTAAAAATAAACTCTTTGGACATTACTTATTATCTCCGTGAGAACGGTGAATATACAACAAGATGCGGATATTAAGATTTCTTTATATGATTGTCAATTACGCGACTTGTCTAGTTACGACGTATCGGCCAGTAAGCCTTGGTATTTATTAAGCTTTTTTGATGTACTTTTGATGGGCCTGTGTGTTTTTATTTTTTAGAGCGCCTTGTGAAAAAATGTCACACTTTTTGACTAATTCATTTAGCAGCTGACATCTTTGCAGGTTACTAAGATCTGTGTGGTTAAGGAGTTTTTCCATTGAATAAATCCGAAACCTGTCCATTCCCCAGTGCTTACGTGACAATTGATCATCATGTCCACCGTGCTTAATGATCAGTGGTTGGTCTATATATTCGACTTTATGTTTTGCCGTGATCCTTAACCATAAGTCATAATCTTCACAAGCCACTAAATTCTCATCGAATCCCCCTACTTCATCTAACAAACTTTTTTTTGTTAATGACGAGGAAGGAGAAATAAGGCAAAGCGGTAAGCACTTTTCGAAAATATCACCGCCAAATTTTCGATGTTTTTTGTGTGGATTCACTCTGACACCATTTCGAATCCATATTTCATCGGTATGGCAGAGTGATAATTTAGAGTCCCGCAGAGCTTCGACCTGCTGCTCTAATTTTTTGGGCAACCATTCATCATCTGAATCCAGAAACCCAATCCAGTTCCCTGTCGCATATTTAACTCCTCGGTTTCGTACACAACTGACACCAGCGTGAGATTGTTTTAACAAAACTACTTCAGGGTATTTTTTACTCAGAGCTGAACTTAAATCGCAGTCAGAGCCATCATCTACAACAATGACTTCATATGGTGTTAGTGTTTGAGAATAAACAGAACGTAAAGCGCGAAGCAATAGTGCTTCTCTGTTGTAAACCGGAATGACAACTGAGATTTTCAAGCCGAATCTCACAACAAATGACTAATCGCGTCTCTTTCTTCTCGAAGTTCGTTTTCGGTAATATTCATACGCTCTCGGCTGAAATCATTCACCTCAAGACCCTGAACGATTTCATACCTGCCGTCTTTACAGGTCACCGGATAGGAATAAATAATGCCTGGATCAATATCATAACTACCATCACTGGGGATACCCATACTGACCCAATCGCCTTCTTCAGTACCTAAGGCCCAGGTACGCATGTGGTCAATAGCCGCTGAACCTGCTGAAGCGGCACTGGAAGCACCGCGGGCACCGATAACCGCTGCCCCCGCGTTGTTGCACTGTAGGAATAAATTCATCAGCGAACCAACTATGCTCGACTTTGTCCCAGAGCTGCATTTCCCGCTACTTTGGCATGATGAAGATCAGGATATTGGGTGGCCGAGTGATTTCCCCAAATGGTCCATGTGGATGATATCAGTGCTGGCAGTACCTGTCTTGGCAGCCAGCTGACTAATTGCTCGATTATGATCCAGGCGAGTCATCGCGGTAAATTGTCCAGGATCAATGTCCGGGGCATTTGCCTGAGCTATAAGCGCATTGGTGTTGGCTGGATTACCCACCACCAAAATTTTGACATCGCGGCTGGCACTTGAATTCAAAGCCTTGCCCTGAACTGAAAAAAATCTGTGCATTCGCTTCTAACAGATCTTTGCGCTCCATACCGGGGCCTCTGGGACGTGCGCCAACCAGCAGAGCGAAATCGGCATCACCAAAAACCTACTTCCGGATCATCTGTTTTGACAATGCCATCCAACGTTGGGAAAGCACAATCTTCGAGTTTCCATGACCACACCATTTAACGCATCCATTGCCGGTGGAATCTCAAGCAACTGCAAGATCACGGGTTGATCTTTACCCAGCATATCACCGGCAGCAATGCGAAATAATAGCGAATAACTAATCTGTCCTGCTGCGCCTGTCACAGCCACGCGAATAGGTTTTTTTCATAGCGAATCCTTCTAGGTGAAAATAGATTAGAAATTATACCGCTTGAACAAGCGCAAAAACATTGTTTACTTATATGCCGCTTATAGCGATGGTTTATTAGCGCTCGCGCAAGCGACAGAAATACCACGGGCTTGCCCGTGGATGAATGAGTGTATATAGATAAGAATCCCGGGTTTACCCGGATTTTAGTAACCATATTGAGGTTCCAAGCCGGGGAAATCTATCTAAACACGCGATACGCGTTGTACATCGATCACATTATTGATTTGTGACAACTTGTTGAGCGCCTGGCTAAGCTTGTTAACATCTGCAATTTCAATGGTCAGCTCAATGCTCGCCTGATGCTTATTGAAATCACTCTGCGAGTTGATTCTAATGACGTTAATTTGTTCGTTAACGAAAACGGCGGTGATGTCATTTAACAACCCGGAACGGTCATAGGCCTGAATAAACAAGTCTGCTCGATACATTTCCTCGGTTGATTTACCCCAATCGACCTGAATTAAACGCTCACGTGCATCATCGGCTAAGCGTAATATATTACCGCAATCCTGCCGGTGAATTGTAACGCCACGACCGATGGTAATAAATCCAGTGATCTCATCACCCGGCACCGGATTACAGCACTTGGCCATCTGGGTCATTAGATTACCCACTCCTTCGATTTGAATGTCGTCCTTACTGGCTGTTCTAGGTGTGCGTCCCCTTTTGGGTATTTTTTTTCGCTTGGCCTGTTGTCTTGTGCCTGCCAGCCCGGAAAACAACCTGAGAAATTTTTTATATCACCAAAGCCAATTGCCGCTAGCATGTCATCGACTTTTTTAAATCGATTCGACTGCGCCAGTTTTTCAAAATTAACATCCTGGACACCGAGTCGGTGTAATTCCCGCTCAAGTATCTGTCTGCCTTCGGCAATATTGGTGTCCTTGTCTTCCTCCTTAAACCAACGCTGGATTCGCGAACGCGCCCGATGAGTGATCACATACCCATTATCCTGTGATAACCAGTCACGGCTGGGACCGCCTTTTTTAACAGTCAACACTTCGACCTGCTGTCCGGTTTCCAGTTTGAAGTTTAGCGATACGATCCGGCCATTTACTCTCGCACCCCGGCAACGATGCCCGACTTCGGTGTGCACCGCATAGGCAAAATCAAGCGGCGTTGCACCACGCGGCAAATCAATCACCTGCCCCCTGGGAGTAAAAACGTAAACACGCTCATCGGCAACTTCTGTCTTGATTTCATCAACGATTTCACTGGCCGTTGCAACTTCTTCTTTCCACTCTAATAACTGCCGCAACCAGAGAATTTTATTATCCAGACCCAAATCAGACATGCCTTCTTTGTAGCGCCAGTGAGCGGCAATGCCGAGCTCATTTTCCTGATGCATTTCATGGGTGCGTATTTGTACCTCAACCACCTTGCCGCCCTCGCCGACTATAGCGGTGTGGATTGATCGATATCCATTCTTTTTTTGGCACGGCAATGTAGTCATCAAATTCGGAAGCAATATTGGGCCAACGGGTGTGAACAACGCCCAATGCCGTGTAACAATCCGTAATACTATCTACTAGTATGCGCACTGCACGCACATCATAAATTTGCTCGAAATCAAGATTCTTGCGCTGCATTTTTCGCCAAATACTGTAAATGTGCTTGGGCCTTCCATAGACTTCAGCTTTTATGCCCTGTTCACTCAGGCCAACTGTGAGCGTTTCGATGAATACTTCAATAAACTTCTCTCTGTCAGTGCGACGTTCAGCCAGTTTCTTAGCCAGATCCTGATAAATTTCTGGTTTTAGATACCTGAGTGAAAAATCTTCCAGTTCCCATTTAAGTTGCCAAACACCTAACCGATTTGCCAGCGGTGCAAAAATATCTAATGTTTGTTGCGCCAATGCATTTC
>CBDCFC010000010.1:0-24298 GCA_965215945.1 Arenicellales bacterium
TTTACCTCCGGGCATTGAAAATTAAATATATTTAATAATTAACTAATTTTAATAATTTCAATTGACAATCAAATAAAATTAAATTAACCTGCGTTCTAGCTTTTAAGTAAAACCACAAGGAGAGACATGCTTCTAATTAGGTAGACGAAGCTTCGGGCAGAAGTATCTTCAGTTTCATTATTATTTTTCATTCATTTTACACCCATTAGAAGTCGTTACGGCTTCAAGCTTGGGTGCGTATGTGGTTGGTTTTTATTAGACTTTCAACGAATTACAAAATGCTAGGTGAGTATTAATCGTTTTAGGGGTAGTAGGTAGAAGGGTTTTGCCTGGAAACGGGCAGAACCCTTTATTTTTGCTCCCATAAAAATGCAGCACCCCGTACACCAGAGCTATCTCCGTGCTTGTTTTCAACAATATTAATATTAATTGGCGTTGAGAAGTAATTGCCAATCCGGTCCAGAGTTTTTGTATAGAGCGATTTAATGTTGGAAAGGCCGCCACCAATTACAATAACATCGGGATCTAATATTTTGATAATATATGAAATAGCTTGGGCAAAATGATTATAAAACTGATCAAACGTTGTTTGCGCAATCAGGTTGCCGGATTTGGCTGCTTTAATAAGATGTTCAACTGTCCCAATCTCATCTCCACCATTAGATTGAAATTGTTGCAGTAAGCCGGGCCCTGACAAATAAGTTTCTACACAGCCTTTTTGGCCGCAATAACATAGGTGACCATCAGGATTAAGTACATTATGACCCCACTCACCGGTCATGCCATTGGGGCCAGTCAAAATTCTTTTATTAATGACAATACCACCACCAACTCCTGTGCCCATAATAATACCAAAAACACTATTATGATTGTGTCCCGCACCATCAATAGCTTCTGATAAGGTAAAACAATTAGCGTCATTCTCCATGCGGACTGGACGATTGAGTGAAAGTTCCAAATCTGCGAGTAAGGGCTGATCATTCAAACAAACGGTATTGCAATACTGCATTAACCCGGTGCTTTTAACGATTGATCCAGGTGTGCCTATCCCAATGGTACATTTTTTACCCACTGACTGCTCCAATTGGCCGACTATCGAAGAAATATTATCAATGATCGCTTGATAGCCGTGTTTTTGTGGAGTAGGAGTACGGATGCGCTTAATAATCTGGTTGTTATCAGATAAAACAACGCCTTCTGTTTTGGTACCACCTAAGTCAATACCGATTCTCATGGTGAGGCTAAATACTTGGAATTAACTAAAGCTGGTGCCGAATACAGGCGTAAGCCGAATGATTGTGGATGGATTCAAAGTTTTCCGTTTCGACAATAAAACCTGAGACTTGGTCATGATCCATTAATTCACGGGCAACGTCCCTGACCATGTCTTCAACAAACTTGGGATTGTCGTAGGCATGTTCAGTGACAAATTTCTCATCGCTGCGTTTGAGTAGACCGTAAAGTTCACTACTGGCCTGCTTTTCAGCAATTCCGATCAGTTGCTCAACTGATAAACTCGTATGTTGATCAATGGTAATAACAATATGTGAACGTTGATTATGGGCGCTGTATGCGGCAACTTCTTTTGAGCATGGACATAAGCTTGTTACTGGCACGGTGACGGAGAGAAGAACTTGCTCAGACTCCTTAGTAGCCTTAGCCTCAATATGGATCGAGTAATCGATTTTACTGGCTAGGCCACTGACAGGCGCCTTTTTAGTCATGAAATATGGAAATTTCAGCCCGATAATACCTTGCTCGGCATTTAATGTTTCATTCATGGTTTTTAACAATGATGAAATCGACGCTAATGAAACTTCTTTGATTTCATCATTTAAAAGTTGCACAAAGCGAGACATGTGTGTGCCCTTGCGATCAGCTGGTAAACTTACAGCCATATAAAAGTTTGCGATGGTTGGCTGAACAGTTTCGCCATCGTGAAAATTAATGGGGTAGTTAAGATCCTTTATTCCGACTTCATCAATGGCGATTTCCCGTGTGTCCAAATACGATTGAACGTCGGGGATAGCGTGAAAATCTTTGTTACTAGCTATACTCATTTAATGCTTGGCATGCGGACAGCGCGCAGTTTATGCACTTTGAGCGCCTTGCGCAAGTTCTCCAAGTTGAATATTTTTTATCGTATTGATAATGCTTTGACTGTCCAAACCGCAATTTGACAGCATTGTTTTGGGGTTCCCATGATCAATATGCTGATCCGGTAATCCCAAATTTAGAATATGTGTATTCAGGCCATGCTTTGCTAAGAATTCATTTACAGCGGAGCCTGCACCACCCATAATCACATTTTCTTCTATTGTGACCAGCAGATCATGAGAACTAGCCAATGACTTGATCAATTCTTCATCAAGCGGTTTGACGAATCGCATATTGATAACAGTTGCGTCAAGTTCTTTACCCGCTTCCATGGCTGGATCTAGCATAGAACCGAAAGCAAACAGGGCAATACCATGGCCTTTACGCTCAAGTTTAGCTTTGCCTATTGGAATACTGTTCATGTGTTCAGTAGTCATCACGCCCGGGCCGGTGCCGCGAGGATATCTAACGCAGGCGATACCCTTGTGCTGATAAGCAGTATAGAGCATATCTCTACACTCCTGTTCGTTACTTGGGGCAAGAATAATGGTATTTGGAATACAGCGTAAAAAAGAATAATCGTAAGCGCCGGCATGGGTTGCGCCATCTGCACCGACTAAACCGGCGCGATCAATAGCAAAAGTAACGTCTAAGTCCTGGATGCTAATATCATGAATATATTGGTCATAGGCACGCTGCAGAAAGGTCGAATAGATCGCTACCACCGGTTTTAAACCCTCACAAGCCAGTCCGGCAGCGAAAGTCAATGAATGTTGTTCAGCAATGCCGACATCAAAATAGCGTTGAGGATATTTCTTGGAAAATTCAACTAAACCGGAACCCTCGCGCATAGCAGGGGTAATGCCAACCAACTTTTCATCCTGTTCGGCCATGTCGCACAACCAATCACTGAAAACACTGGTGTAGGATTTACCCGGTGATGGTTTTTTCTCCAGCTTGCCGGTGCTGCGGTCAAAAGGTGTGACACCGTGATAAACGCAGGGATCGACTTCGGCGGGATTAAAGCCTTTACCTTTTTGAGTAATGATATGTAAAAACCTTGGCCCTTGTATTTGTTTCATGTTCTGCAGAGTTTTGACCAGGGTATTGATGTCATGACCGTCAATTGGGCCGATATAGTAAAAGCCTAATTCTTCGAACAAGGTACTGGGCGTGACCATGCCTTTCATATGTTCTTCCCAGCGTTTTGCCAAAGAACGCACTGGTTGTGATGTGCTCAAAACAGATTTACTGTTTTCCCGCACACTCATGTAGGCTTTGCCAGACAGAATTCGAGCCAGATAATTGGATAATGCCCCTACATTCGGTGAGATAGACATTTCATTATCATTCAAAACAACGAGCAAATTGGCATCCATATCAC
This sequence comes from Arenicellales bacterium, assembly GCA_965215945.1. Lineage (GTDB taxonomy): Bacteria > Pseudomonadota > Gammaproteobacteria > Arenicellales > JAHEKD01 > JAHEKD01. The sequence continues at coordinate 3,482 of CBDCFC010000010.1, forward strand.
CCGCGTTGTTGAGTGCTTCATAAGCCATTCCCGCTGTCAAAGCGCCGTCACCTATAATTGCAACGACATCCCTGCCTTCTTGTTTCAAGGCAGCACTGGTTGCCATACCCAACGCGGCGCTTATTGACGTACTTGAATGACCCGCACCAAAAGTGTCATATTCACTCTCATCGCGTTTTAAAAAACCCGAAAGTCCATGCGCCTGGCGAATGGTGTGCAGTTGATCCCGCCTGCCGGTAAGGATTTTGTGTGGATAGGCCTGGTGGCCAATATCCCAAACTAAGCGGTCATAGGGTGTGTTGAACACGTAATGTAGAGCGACGGTCAGCTCTACCGTACCCAGGCCAGCAGCAAGATGTCCGCCTGTTTGTGAGACAACCTCGATAAGATAGTCGCGCAATTCGCCACAAACTTGTTCGAGCTGGCTTTCTTCCAGCTTGCGCAAATCCGGTGGGAAGTTCAATGACTTCAATAATGAGTAATCTTGTGCTTGCGTCATGTTACAAAAGTCAAATTAAAGGCTTAGTTTAACGTTTTTTCGGATTTTTGGCTTAATTAAAAGTGCATCTCTCAGAAAGTTCGATTGAGTACAAAATCATTCAATTGAAGCAGGAAATTAGTATCTTTGTTGATTTTTTTTAGGTATTCAAGCGCTTTTTGATGATGCAATTGTGCTTGCTTGCGCGATGCGTCAAGCCCAAGTACTGTGATGTAGGTAGGTTTATCATCGGCCTTGTCTTTTCCGGCTGTTTTGCCCAATGCAAGATCTGTGCTGGTTTCATCTAACATATCGTCGGTAATCTGAAATAACAACCCCAAATGATCAGCAAAACAGTTTAAATTTGACAAATCTTCGGTGGATATTTTTTCGCTGCATATAGCACCCATCAATGCAGAAGCACAGATCAAAGCGCCTGTTTTCTTCTCATGCATGACTTCAAGCTCAGCCAGGCTGAGTTGCTTACCGATTGAATCAAGGTCAATGCCTTGCCCGCCTGCCATACCTTGAGAGCCTGATGCTTTGGAAAGAATACTGACTAATTGCAGTTGAGTAGCTGTTTTTAATGACTGTAACGACGGGTGATTGGATAACAATTCAATTGCAAATGCTTGTAATGCATCACCGGCTAACAGCGCTGTTCCTTCGTCAAATTCAATGTGAACAGTGGCTCGCCCGCGCCTGAGCTTGTCATCATCCATGGCCGGCATGTCATCATGAATCAGAGAATAAGCATGCATGCACTCAACAGCGCAGGCAGGCGCATGTAAGACTTCAGTATCGGCCTCAAATAATTCTCCACAGGCATAGACTAAAATAGCCCTGAGCCGCTTGCCACCATCGAGACAGGCATAGCGCATTGCTTGATGGAGTCGCGACGGCGCTTCATCGGTAGCAGGTAAAAGCCTATCAAGCTGTTGCTGGGTTTGGTTTTGTAAATCAGCCCAGCGTTGATCAAAGTCTAAGCTTGCCGCCACTTAATTGTCTGTAGAATTTTGTTGATCACTTAGCATTTTTTCAACCCGTAGCTCCGCTTGTTTAAGATTATCCTGGCATTGTTTGGACAACTCCATGCCACGCTCAAAATCTTTGAGCGCATCTTCAAGCGTTTGTTCGCCCTTTTCCATGCGTTCTACGATAGACTCAAGCTCTTTTAACGCTAACTCGAAATCAGGTGTGTCGGTTGATATTTTTTTCTTTGCCATGACTTTTCGATACAATTCGCAGTTGGGAAACTAGATTCCCAAATTTTACCTTGTTTCAATCTGCTGTGCTTGAATACAGCGATTAAGCATATTACTTATCATCAACTGATTATTAACTATTTAAAGGGTTTGAATGAACCAAAAATATGATGCCTCGGCGCTAGAAGTCTTAACTGGCCTCGATCCGGTCCGTAAGCGCCCTGGAATGTATACCGAAACAGAACGCCCCAATCATCTGGCACAGGAAGTTATTGATAATAGCATTGATGAAGCTATTTCCGGATATGCCAAGGCTATAGGCGTGATACTGCATAAGGACGGCTCTTTGACGGTTGCTGATGATGGCCGCGGAATGCCGGTGGATGTCCATAAAGAAGAAAAAATCAGCGGCGTGGAATTGATTCTGACCCGATTACATGCCGGAGGTAAATTTTCGGACAAAAACTACCAATTTTCAGGTGGTTTGCACGGAGTGGGTGTTTCTGTTGTCAATGCTTTGTCAAAACGCTTAATCGTCTGGGTGAGGCGAGCTGGCAAGCAATATCAGATGGAGTTTGAAGATGGAGCCAAACGTGTCGATTTGAAGGTAATCGGCAAGGTTGGCCAACGCAACACCGGAACTGTCATTCGTTTTTGGCCTGATCCGCAGTTTTTTGATTCGGTTAAGTTTAATCTTAAAAGTCTAAAACGCTTATTGCATGCCAAAGCAGTGCTCTGTCCCGGCATAGTCATTAAGTTTAAAGATGAAAATAATGCCGATAATGAAGAAACTTGGCATTTTGAAGACGGCTTGGTGGAGTATTTGACGGCGGAAAATACTGCTGCCGAATGTGTGCCTGCCGAACCTTTTTCGGGACAAGTAAAAAATGACGACGGTGAATTAAACTGGGCGTTATTCTGGGTTCCTGAGGAGGGTGAATGGTTACGGGAAAGCTACGTCAACTTGATTCCAACCGGGCAAGGTGGCACTCATGTCAATGGATTTCGAAGTGGCTTGACTGAATCTATTCGAGAATTCTGTGATTTCAGAAATCTATTACCCCGTGGAATTAAACTAACGCCGGAGGATATCTGGGCGGATCTAAGTTATGTGCTTTCTGTCAGAATTCAGGACCCTCAGTTTTCCGGCCAGACAAAAGATAGACTGTCATCTCGCCAGGCCAGTGTCTTTGTTCAGGGTATTATTAAGGACAGTTTTAGTCTTTGGTTGAATCAAAATATTGAAGCAGGCGAGCGGATAGCGCAGATTGCAATAGAGCGAGCGCAAAGGCGGCAGAAGTCCAGCAAACAGGTAAAGCGCAAAAAGCTGACCGCGGGACCCACTTTACCGGGTAAATTATCGGACTGTACTTCGCAGGACTTGGAGTTAACCGAACTGTTTTTAGTGGAAGGTGATTCTGCCGGTGGTTCGGCCAAACAGGCTCGCAATCGTGAATTTCAGGCGATTATGCCACTGCGGGGCAAAATTCTAAATACTTGGGAAGTTGATTCCGCAGAAGTGATGGCTTCCCAGGAAGTGCATGATATTTCAGTAGCATTAGGTGTTGATCCTGGCTCTACCAATACCGAAAATCTTCGTTATGGTAAAGTTTGTATTCTCGCCGACGCCGATTCAGATGGTATGCATATCGCGACTTTACTGTGCGCGTTATTTTTAAAGCACTTTCGCTCGCTGGTGGAAGAAGGTCGGGTTCACGTTTCTATGCCACCGCTTTATCGGATTGATGTGGGAAAACAGGTTTTTTATGCTTTAGATGAAGATGAGAAAGAACAAATTTTAACAAAAATCGAAAACGACAAGATTACCGGTAAAGTTAATGTGCAACGTTTCAAAGGTTTGGGTGAAATGAACCCGGGTCAACTCAAGGAAACAACCATGGATCCGGTAACCCGACGATTGGTTCAGTTGGAAATCCCGCAACCTACTAAAACCGTTAACATGCTAGATATGTTGTTAGCAAAAAAACGTGTGCCTGACCGGAAAAAGTGGCTGGGTGAAAAAGGTGATAAAGCAATTGTTTAACTAATGAATTTTTAGGTCAAAGTAATATGGCACGAAAAAAGACAAGCTCTTCCAATAAACAGCTGAGTATTCCACATTCACAAATAGCTGAAATAGCCAAAATGCCGATGGAATCATTCACCGAACAGGCTTATCTTGATTACTCAATGTACGTTATTCTGGACCGTGCATTACCTCATGTTGGTGATGGTTTAAAACCGGTCCAACGTCGCATCATCTATGCGATGTCGGAGTTAAACCTACACGCCAATGCCAAGTTCAAAAAATCCGCACGGACAGTCGGTGATGTAATCGGTAAATTCCATCCTCACGGTGAAACGGCTTGTTATGATGCCATGGCCTTGATGGCACAGTCATTTAGTTATCGCTATCCTTTGGTTGATGGCCAGGGTAACTGGGGAACCCAGGATGATCCAAAATCATTTGCGGCCATGCGTTATACCGAAGCCAGATTAACGGCTTATGCCAATAGTCTATTGGAGGAACTTGAACAGGGCACGGTGGATTGGTTAGCCAACTTTGACGGTACCATGAAAGAACCGAAGCTTTTGCCGGCACGTTTGCCTAACGCCATCTTAAACGGGGCATCCGGTATTGCTGTTGGTATGGCCACTGATATCCCACCGCATAATGTTCGCGAAGTTGTCAGTGCCTGCATACGCTTGCTAGAGTCTCCCAGGTCGTCGATTGAGGATTTATGCGAGCATATCCAGGCGCCTGATTTTCCTAGTGATGCCGAAATCATCACCTCTAAAGAAGAGATTTTGGAATTATATAAAACAGGCAACGGTAGCCTCAGGCAGCGGGCAGTATGGAAAAAAGAAAATGGTAACGTTGTGATTAATGCGCTGCCTTATCAGGTTTCAGGCAGCAAAGTATTGGAGCAAATTGCCAATCAAATAAATGCCAAAAAATTGCCAATGGTCGCTGACTTGCGTGATGAATCGGATCATGAAGATCCTACACGATTGGTAATAGAACCTAAATCCAATCGTGTCGACATCGAGTCGTTAATGAGTCACTTGTTCGCCACGACTGATCTGGAACGCAGTTATCGCGTCAACTTTAATTTGATCGGCTTAGATGGCAAGCCCAGGGTTTTTGATCTCAAATCGTTTTTAAAAGAATGGCTGGAGTATCGTAAACAGACGGTTAAGCGGCGTTTACAATTTCGATTAGACCGGATTAATGAGCGTTTGCATATCCTTGATGGTCTATTGATCGCCTATCTGAATATTGATGAAGTAATCAAGATTATTCGAACCAAAGATAAGCCGAAAGAGGAGTTGATCAAACGCTTCAAACTGACTGATACACAGGCTGAAGCGATTTTGAATTTGCGCTTGCGTCATTTAGCTAAACTCGAAGAAATTAAAATCAAAACCGAACAATCTCAGCTTACAGAAGAGGGTGAACGGCTTAAGAAAATATTAAAATCTACCGCGCGTTTGAAAACCTTGATTCGCAATGAATTAATGCAGGATGCAGAAGATTATGGTGATGCCAGGCGTTCACCATTGGCACAACGTGAAATGGCCAAAGCCATGGACGAATCCGCTTTGATTCCTTCAGAAGCAATTACCGTTATTTTATCAACCAACGGTTGGATTCGGGCTGCAAAAGGCCATGAAGTTGATGCAAGTACCTTGAATTTTCGCAGTGGCGATGAGTATTTGAGTGCAGTAAAGGGCAAATCCAATGACTTATTATTGTCACTTGATAGTAGCGGTCGTGCTTATACTATTGCAGCCCATAGTTTGCCTTCAGCACGAGGCTTCGGTGAGCCTTTGACCAGTAGTTTGAATCCACCTGAGGGTGCCATTTTTACAGGCCTGATGATGGGACCGGCATCGAATAAGTACTTAATGACTTCAAACGCTGGCTATGGTTTTATAGGGGAGCTAAAAGACTTTCAGACCAAGAACAAAAAAGGTAAAGCAGTCATTCGAATTGCTAAAGGGTTTACAAGTCTACCACCTTCAGAGTTAGAATCTGATAAAGAGAATTGGATTGCGGCGGTTACCAGCGAAGGGCACATGTTGGTGTTCGCGGCTGCGGAATTACCGGGGTTAGCCAAGGGTAAAGGCATTAAGCTGATTAATATCCCTACTGCAAGGCTCAAAGCAGGCGAGGAAAAAGTTGTGGCTGCCGTTGCTTTTGTTGAAGGAGACCATTTGATCGTCCATTCAGGTAAACGTTATTTGAACTTAAAACCTGCTGAAATAGATCATTATTTAGGCGATCGTGCTAAGCGTGGGTTGAAACTGCCCAAAGGTTTCAGGCAGGTCTGGAAGCTCGATGTGGTGAAAAAATCTTAAGTAGAAAAAATTCAGCGCCGAATCTTCCATTAGCTGTTACTCGATTGTAAATTTGATTGCAGTGAAATCAGCGATGAAAAGGTGACAATCAGCGGTGTGGTTCGACGCAGTTCCTTAGAAAAACTGGCAATAATTTTTGCCGCTTCCAACCATGAGTTATAGCTGCCCATTACGGCGGTATACTGTATTCCCTGGTCAGATGGTAATGGTACAACTTTGGCCTCTTCCGCCAAATCAAACGATTCGATAAATTCAACAGCCTTGGCCTCATCGGTGTGATTGAACAGCTGAATGGTAAATTTTTCTGCTGATTGTTCACTTAGCCATTTGGTATTTTCATTATTAAGAATAGCTACTTTTTGGGCTTCCTGGTCAATCTCAGTATCATTAGCTGTTTGTTGAATTTGCTCGGCAGGCTCGGCTTCGGGCTCAGGTTCTACTTCAGCAACCTGTGTTTCTTCGACAGGCTCTGGTTGCTCTTCAACAATAACCTCTGGTTCTGGCTCGGCAGTTGGTTGTTCAGCAACAATCTCGGGTTGTTCAGTCTGCTGCTGTTCTTGTTCAACTTCTTCTTGTTCAGGCTCCACCTCAGCAACCTGTTCTTCTTTAACAGGTTCATTAGGTTTGTTACGAACTAATGGGTCTGTTCCCCGAGCTATTTCATCACCATCAAGAAACCCGTCTTCATCACTATCGGGTTTGGTTGGGGCTGTTCCTTTGGCAATTTCATTGCCGTCTGTCAAACCATCCGCATCAGTATCGATATTCAGTGGGTCTGTGTTATTGACGATTTCATCACCGTCATTGAGTCCATCTTCGTCGGTATCCGGTTTGGTTGGATTCGTATTCTTCTCAAGTTCGCTTTTGTCCGTCAGGCCGTCGCCATCGGTATCAATCTTGGTTGGGTTTGTGTTGTTAGCCACTTCTTCGCCATCATTAAGACCATCTTCATCCGTGTCGGGTTTGTTTGGATTAGTGCCACGGTCTATTTCGTTTTTATCACTGAGGCTATCGTCATCAGTATCAACTTTTAAAGGGTTGGTATTATTGGCTACTTCTTCACCATCAGTTAATCCATCTTCATCAGAGTCAGCCTTGAGTGGATTGGTTTTGCGGTTAATTTCATTGCCATCATCAAGACCATCGTCGTCGGAATCCATCTTAATTGGATTAGTGTTATTAGCCACCTCCAAATTATCCGCTAACCCGTCTTCATCCGAGTCCGTTTTCAGTGGATTTGTACTGATATTTAATTCTTCGCCATCTGGCAAGCCATCCCCGTCACTGTCGGAGTTGTTAGGATCAGTGTTATTAGCAATTTCAGCCCCATCCAATAAGCCATCACCGTCGCTGTCTGGTTCCAATGGATTGGTTTGCTGAGCTAGTTCGTCACCGTCATTAATTCCATCTTCATCACTGTCAGCAACTAAAGGGTTGGTATTGGTATCATATTCCTCTTTGTCGGATATTCCGTCGGCATCAGAATCAGCATTACTTGGATCGGTACCACTAACTATTTCATCTCCGTCTAAGAGGCCATCCGCATCAGTATCTTCAGAGGTGGGATCTGAACCACCGGCGATTTCTTCTCCGTCGATTAATCCATCAAAATCGGTATCTGGTAAGGTTGGATTAGAATTATTAGCTATTTCATCACTATCGCTTAATCCATCAGCGTCGGTATCAGCTTCGGCCGGGTTAGTATTTAAGCTGATTTCTTTGCCATCGGTAAGTCCATCACCATCCGAATCAGGATTGGTGGGGTTAGTGCCAAGAGCAAATTCGTGACCATCAATTAAACTATCGCCATCTGAATCTTTATCGTTGGGTTTTGTGCCAAGTTCGATCTCACGCCCATCAATCAAACCATCAGAGTCAGTATCAATTTTGGTTGGGTTGGTGTTATTTTTGGCTTCATCGGCATCATTAATCCCATCGCCATCCGTATCGGCACGCAGCGGGCTTGTATTTAGAGTGATTTCATTGCCGTCATGGATGCCGTCGCCATCTGTGTCGACAGCGATGGGATCAGTGCCCTGGATGATTTCCTCACCATCGTTCAGGCCATCATTATCGGTGTCGGGGTTGTTAGGGTCGGTCGACCGAAGTAACTCGATGCCATCAGCCAAACCATCATCATCGGTGTCGGCTTTACCTGGATTGGTATTGTTAGCAAGTTCATCACCATCAGTTATGCCATCGCCATCAGTATCGGGTTTGGCCGGGTTTAGATTTTGTGCAATTTCATCATTGTCATTAATGCCGTCTGCATCACTGTCAAGGCTGAGTGGATTAGTATTATTATCGAATTCCTGTTTGTCACTAAGGCCGTCACCGTCACTATCTACTTCAAGTGGATTAGTATTGATGGCAATTTCATCGCCATCACTAACGGAATCGGAATCACTGTCAGGATTTAAAGGATCGGTTTTCCTGGCAATTTCTTCACCATCACTGATGCCGTCTTCGTCAGAATCGATTTGATTAGGTTTTGTGCCTAGTTTGATTTCATCATTATCAAAGAGTCCATCTTGATCACTATCGGCAAGAATCGGGCTGGTTCCGCCATTAACCTCTTCGGCGTCGGTAAGGCCGTCTCCATCAGTATCCGACTGAATGGCTGAGGTTTGGTAGTTTGCCTCGTCACCGTCATTGAGCCCATCACCGTCTGTGTCCGCGACTAATGGATCGGTATTATTAGCAATTTCATCGCCATCAATCACGCCATCGCCATCGCTATCCGGGTTGGCGGGATTTGTTCCTCTGATGATTTCTATATTGTCATTTAGCTGATCGCTATCACTATCCTTTTGGGTTGGGTTGGTATTGCCGTTGGCTTCATCGGCATCGGTGAGGCCATCTTCATCTGTGTCGATTAATAGTGGATCGGTGCCCTGAGCAATTTCTTCACCATCAATTAATCCATCACCGTCTGTATCAGGATGTCTCGGGTTTGTGCCCTGAGTATGTTCGGTGCCATCCTCAATTAAGTCTTCGTCTGTATCTGGATTGTTAGGGTCGGTGCCCAAGGCAATCTCATCGCTATCACTCAGACCATCGTTATCGGTATCCGTTTGTGCAAGTGCAGTCTTGCTGATACAAATTGCCAGGAAAAGTGTTAAAACAAGACGTCGAATAAGTAATATTACATCTTTGATTTGTATACGCATAAATAAAATCCTACCACTAAAAATCACCCACCACTGTATGATTTTGGTCAATATTGAGATTGGTGGAATAATTAATCTTATTTTTTGTAAGCCTAATTATGCTATCTAACTATGATTTTATCTAGTCTTTAAGGGAGAATCGTTAATAGTACAGGCTGGTGACTATTTAGGTTAATTATGAATGCCTATCCCAATACCGATTGTAAATGGAAGCCTGTAACCTCTGGAGGCTTTGCCTTGAAGTTTGATCTGCTCAACGGCTAAAACAGGAAACTGATAATCAGCCTGTGATACTTTATCAGTTTTAAATTCTCTTAAAGTGCCGATGACCGTAACTAATTGACCTCGATGATAGTCAGTGGGTTCAAGAAAACCGGGATGGGAGGCGATAAAACGTCCGGTGGATTGTTTAGAGTACTTTGGTTTCTCACTATTATCTAGCGGATAACTGATAATAGTTAACTCTGTTGTATCTTCAAGGTTTTCGACTGCTAGGATTTCACCACCCCAGAGGTATTTTTTATTTAAATCGGCTTCGCTTGAGGCCAGTCTTGGCTCACTCGCTTGTGCTGAGTTATCAGTGTTAAGTCTAGCTGTAGTGCATCCTGTTATCGCTAAAGCTGCGCTCAGGAGAAAAACTGCAAGTTTGAAATTTTTCATTTTAATAATACTTACCAATAATGATAGTGATGTCTATGATGATAGAAATAATAAGGATAGTGTCCCCAAAATGGATCATAGTGATAGAAGGAGTGATATCGGTGGTATGGCCTTCTGTAATTGTTAACGGGCCAAACATTATATTCGTTGATTTGGACTAACGGGTATTCGTATTCATAATCGCCAATCTTCCCCGTTTGGTAGTCGTTAAGCAAACCGCTAACCGTGATATAACGACCCGACTTAATGTCTTCAGGTTCCAGAAATTCATCACTTCTCGCCAGAAACCGTCCGCCGGTTTTATTGCTAATTTTAGGAACACCGTATCGAGTTAATGGTTTGGCAACAATTTCAATGATGCTGTGATCACTTTTGTTATCAACACCAACAATGAGCCCACCCCAGCGAACCATTTTTCCAGTTTCTTTTGTTTGCCGAGCCTGTTCAATCGAAATACTATCGGCAACAGGAGTGCGGATTGCTTTACTACTCGTACAACCTGAAATTGCTACGATTAGCATCAATATCATAGAGATGGGTTTCATGCTTAACCCCAGTAAACGCATATTTGGTATCAAAAGTAGCTTAGCGCCTGTTGATTAATCGCTGCTGAATTTTTTTGATAGTATTATCAGCTATCGCAATTGGAAAAATAAAAAGAGCTAATAAATTTTGGCTAACTCGAATGGGTTTATGAGAGTAATAGATGAATACTGTGACATTGCTGGGGCGATGTACTGGGGAATAGGTAATTTAATAAACTCTATTTAACCCGATGAACTTAATATATATCCTATTCCTCGTTTGGTATGGAGAAGCGGCGGGTCAAAATCTTTGTCAATTTTGCTACGCAGCCGACTAATATGGACATCAATGACATTAGTTTGTGGATCAAAATTATAGTCCCAAACATTTTCAAGCAGCATGGTTCGGGTTACCACTTGATCGATATGCTGCATTAGATACTCGAGAATCATGAATTCTTTAGCATTTAGATCAATGCGAACATTATTTCTATGAACTTCACGATTTAATCTATTTAGTTCTAAATCTTCCAATTTAAGCTCGGGATTGTTTTCTTTAGTGAAAGGTTGTCTGCGTGCTAATGCTTCGGTGCGCGCTAATAATTCGGCGAAGGAGAAAGGCTTGGACAGATAGTCATCACTTCCTGCTTTAAGACCCTCAACTTTTTGCTGCGTTTTTGCCATCGAGCTGAGAATTAAAACCGGTGTATAATTCTCATTCTCTCGTAGTTTGGAAATCATTTTGACGCCATCCATTCGTGGCAGCATACGATCAGCAATAATAACCTGATAGTCACCTTCCATCGCTGCTTTGAAGCCGTCAGCGCCATTATCCTCATGATGCAACAAATGATTGGTTTCTCGCATTGCTTTTTCGATAAAACGAGCTGTTTCTACATCATCCTCAACGAGTAAAATCTTCATTTTTAACAAGTCCTTCTAATAGTGAAAGGTCACGACATTTTTTAGTAGTACTATGTTGCCGAACTATCAATGATCTACCTATCATTTTTTAAAGATTATACTTTTGATCAGCATTGTAAATCGTAAGTTTTACCTTCATCCTGAGTACAACGTCACACTGCTTCGAAAGTATGCAATACAGCAACAACTAAAAACATTACAGTTATTTAATCGAACAATCAACTAAATTACGGCTTGAATCTACAGTTTTTAACAAATTAGCGGCATTTATTTTTAGTCAGCTTGATCATTAATGACTAAAAAATCAAATTAAACTAGTTTTTAACTAAAATTTTGAAGGTTGGTGGTCGGATATTCTTGATCAAGAAACATTAAAAAGGCAGTTCCAGAGAGTCATCAACTTGGCTAAACAGCGTTCTAAATTCAGATTGAATCCTCTCGATCGCAGTTTCAGTCTTGCCTTCAAAACGGATAACGACGGTAGGAGTTGTATTAGATGCGCGAGCCAGCCCGAAACCATCAGAATAATCAACCCTTAATCCATCAATATTGCTGACTGTTGCCTCTGGAAATTTCGCGGTTTCAACAAGCTTTTCAATTAAAGTATGTTGTTCACCTTCTTTTTCTTTGTGTATTTGAATTTCAGGGGTGTTAATGGAGTTCGGCAAGGAATCAAATGTTTGTTGAATATCAGCTTGTTTTGATAGTAATTCACAGAGTCTGGCGCCAACATATAAGCCATCGTCAAAGCCGTACCAGCGTTCTTTAAAAAAGATATGACCACTCATTTCGCCGCCCAAAAGAGCACCGGTTTGCTTCATTTTTTTCTTTATTAATGAGTGGCCGGTACGCCACATTAATGGCTCGCCACCCGCCTTTGTAATTTCTTCCGGGAGTAATTGAGAGCATTTTACGTCGAAGATGATGGTTGCCTTTGGATTGCGTGAAATAATGTCTCTTGCAAACAAAATCATTTGCCGATCTGGCCAGATTACGTCACCATTGGGTGCGATGGTACCGACTCGATCCCCGTCACCATCAAAGCCTAAACCCAGATTAGCGTCTATTTCTTTTACTTTGGTTATTAAATCGACCAGGTTTTTTGGTTGGCTTGGATCGGGATGATGGTTGGGGAAGGTGCCGTCGACGTCACAAAATAATTCTGTCACATCACAACCTAATCGTCTAAATAACTCGGGCGCAGTATTACCGGCGATACCGTTGCCGCAATCAATAACAATTTTTAGTGGCCGCTTGAGTTTAATCTGATCGCTGACTTCATCAAGATAAGCAGGGATAATATCCTGTTTATGCAATTTTCCCTGGCCGGTTTTAAGGTCGCCGTTTTCAATACATGTTTTGATTGCCTGAATCTGCTCGCCGGAAAGTGTCTCTCCGGCAATCACCATTTTCAAACCGTTATAATCTGGTGGATTGTGGCTGCCGGTTAAAGCAACACCGGACTGTGAATCAAGCTTGAAAGTGGCGTAATAAACCAAACCAGTTGGAACCTCGCCGATGTCAATTACATCGCAGCCCGAAGAAATTATGCCATTCGCCAAGGCAGTCGACAATTTGGGGCCTGATAATCTTCCATCACGTCCAATAATAATGCTGGATTGGTTTTTCTCTTGTGCAAGCGAACCTAATGCCTGACCGATTAGTGTTACAGCTTCAACTGTTAGCGTTTTATCGACGATTCCACGAATATCATAAGCTTTAAAAATTTCAGCTGCGATTTCAGACATTTAAAAGATTCTCGAATAAGTTGGATTTAATCAAATAAATCAGTTGGCCTTATGTATTGCGCGCTTATCAACGGCTAAGGCTGCTTCATGAACGGCTTCAGAAAGCGTTGGATGGGCGTGGACCGTTCTGGCCAAATCTTCGGCACTGGCGGCATATTCCATTGCCACAACTGCTTCGGCAATTAACTCGGAAACATGAGGGCCAACCATGTGCACACCTAGAATTCGGTCAGTTTCGGCATGAGCGATAATTTTCACGAAACCAGCTGTGTTTTCCATGGCTTTGGCGCGGCCGGTCGCGGCAAATGGAAATTGTCCGGACTTAAAAAGGATGCCTGCATCTTTAAGTTCATGCTCGGTTTTTCCAACCCAGGCAATTTCAGGATCTGTGTAGATCACCCAGGGAATGGTGTCAAAGTTAACATGACCGTGTTTACCGGCAATAATCTCAGCGACAGCGATTCCTTCTTCTGAACCCTTGTGGGCAAGCATTGGCCCGCGCACTGTGTCACCAACGGCGAACACGTTCGAGGCGCCTGTGCGCCATTCGTCGCCTATTTGAATAAAGCCTCGTTCGTCAAGTTCAACACCGCAATCTTCAGATAGCAGATTTTCTGTGTAGGGTTTACGCCCGACGGCAACGATTAACTTGTCTGCATCTATTGACTGTTCTCCATCCTTATCCTCAAACTTGATGCTGACTTTTTTGCCGGTATTTTCGGCTCCGGTCACTTTAGTTCCGAGACGAATATCGAGTCCCTGGCGCTTGAATTGTTTGGCCGCTTCCTTGGCGGCATGTTGGTCGGCAGTGGCCAAAAAAGTCTCTAACGCTTCCAGAATGACAACTTCAGACCCTAATCGACGCCAGACGCTGCCTAATTCCAAACCAATGACTCCTGCGCCAATAATAGCCAGTTTTTCTGGCACTTCAGTGAAATCTAAGGCACCTGCAGAATCGACGATACGGTCACCGTCAAAAGGCAAAAAAGGCAATTCAATCGGCACTGAACCATTGGCGAGAATAATGTTTTTGCCTTCGATCGTGTCCAGAATTTCGCCGTTTTCAGGATTACTGACCTCAACTTTATTACCGGCTAATAATTTACCGTGGCCGTGAATGGAGTCTATTTTATTAGCCTTGAATAGCATGCCAATGCCGCCTGTCAATTGATCGACGATTTTTTGTTTGCGATTGATCATTTTAGCGACATTAACACGCGCACCATCAACTTCGATGCCGTGTTTAGCGAAATCATGCGTTAATTTATGATATTGCTCAGAAGAATCCAGCAAAGCTTTGGATGGAATACAGCCAACATTTAAACAAGTGCCGCCAAGGGATTGTTTTCCATCCTTAGTGGTCCAGCGTTCTACACAAGCTGTCGAAAGACCCAATTGAGCACAACGAATAGCTGCGACATATCCAGCCGGGCCAGACCCGATAACAATTACATCGTATGATTTAGACATGGTCACTCCTGTGATAGGCGATTTTTGCGGCATTATACTATGAACCTATCTCAAAATACCTGCGCTTGTTGATACTGAGTTAAAAATCTCGCTCAAAATGCTAATTTACTAATCCGTAAACTGCACTTTTACTTCGCCTGAACTTTGCCCGGCCATTCTTGAGATGAGCGCACATAATCTTTCGGCTGTAACAGATAGGCATTCAACAAATCATAAAGCTCGGTGTATAGTACTAAATCAACTGAAATAGAGAAAATAAATGTCTGATTGTTATGCCAATCAATTAAAAAAGATCGAAGCAGGTGATTTTTCAGCAGCCGTAATTGGCTTGGGTTATATAGGGCTGCCATTGTTATTGCGATTTGCTGAAGCGAGAATCAACGCAATCGGTATTGATATAGATCCGAATAAAATAAAACAACTTTCCAATAAGCGTAGTTACATCAAGAATATTTCATCGGCAAGAATCGAGCGAGCCTTTGATCGACTAAGTTTTACCGGCGATTTTGCTCAGTTGAAAAGTGTTGATGTGATTGTGATCTGCGTTCCGACACCATTGAATCAATATAGGGAGCCGGATTTAAGCTTTGTCACTAATACTGTTGAACAGATTATTCCTCAGCTAAAAAAAGGACATATTATTTCTCTTGAAAGTACGACTTATCCGGGAACGACCGAGGAAGAATTATTACCAAGGATTGAGTCAACCGGATTAAGGGTAGGTGACGATGTCTTTTTAGTTTATTCACCGGAGCGTGAAGATCCGGGTAACGAGAAATTTTCGACTCAGGCTATTCCTAAAATTGTCAGCGGTCAGACTGAGCAATGTTTACAGCTCGCTCAAGCAGCTTATGCAAAGGTTTGTGATGAAGTCGTTCCTGTCAGTTCGACCAAGGTCGCCGAAATGACAAAGCTTTTAGAGAATATACACAGGGCAGTGAATATTGGGTTGGTCAATGAAATGAAAATTTTGGCAGATCGAATGGGAATTAATATCTATGAAGTGATTGATGCAGCTAAAACTAAACCGTTTGGATTTACGGCCTATTATCCGGGGCCGGGACTTGGCGGGCACTGTATCCCCATCGATCCGTTTTACTTAACTTGGAAAGCACGTGAGTATGGTGTTCATACTCGGTTTATTGAGCTCGCAGGAGAAATAAATAGTGCCATGCCGGATTATGTAGTTGATAAAGTCATTTTTGGCCTAAATCAACAAGCAAAGGCGTTGAGCGGTAGTCGCATTCTCGTGCTTGGAGTTGCTTATAAGAAAAATGTGGATGACACGCGTGAGTCACCGGCAGTTGCGATTATGGATAAGCTAGTCAGTTTAGGTGCAGACGTAAATTACAGTGATCCACATATTCCAGTTTTCCCGCAAATCCGTAACTACTATTTTGATCTTCAGAGTATCGAACTCACGGCTGAATCGATAGCAACTTATGATTGCGTGGTGATCGCAACTGATCATGACGAATTTGATTATGATCTGCTTTTTAAGCATTCAAAATTAATTGTTGACTCCAGAGGTAGGTTTACGGGCGAGTATAGAAAAGTAATAAATGCTTAATCTGTGTTCAATTTAGCCATTTTATATTCTCTATGCTAATATGGCTTTCCCGTGGCTACTCACACAGATTAGCCAATGTGCCCGGTGAAAATTCATGTTCATGATGACATGGGCCAAGAAAATGGGTAGTTCAAAATTGAGGAGGTCAAATGACAGTTAGTATTTCATTTCAGCTCAATGGCGTATCAACGACGCTTGATGTGCCAGATTCACAATTATTAAGCGACGCGCTGAGGCAAAACGGTTCCACCGGAACGCATATTGGTTGTGATACCAGTCAGTGTGGGGCCTGTGTGGTTCATGTTGACGGCAAGTCGGTAAAAAGTTGCACTATGTTGGCAGCACAAGTCGATGGCAAGTCTGTAACTACTATTGAAGGTCTGGCCGCGAGCAGTGAAATGCATCCGATGCAAGAAGCCTTTAAAACTCACCATGCTTTACAATGTGGATTCTGCACTCCAGGAATGGTGATGAGTGCGGTTGATTTGGTCAATAATTATCCTGAGCCTGATGAAGGGCAGATACGCGAGTGGCTGGAAGGGAATATCTGCCGCTGTACCGGTTACCATAATATTGTTAAAGCCGTAAAGCACGGCGCTGAAATGATGAGGGAGGTATAAGATGGGAGGTACAGGAATAGGTGAGGCTGTCACTCGTAGAGAAGACTATCGTTTTCTGACCGGCCAGGGCAAATACACCGACGATATTAATCTGATAAACCAGACGTATGCATGGATTGTTCGCTCGCCTTATGCACATGCCAATATTAATAACATAGATAGCGCTGACGCCGCGGCAAAGCCAGGTGTGGTTGCGATTTATACCTCGGAAGATTTTGCTGAGGCTGGCGGTGTACCTTGCGGTTGGCAGGTCAACAATAAAGATGGCACGCCCATGAATGAGCCTAAGCATCCGATTCTGGCAGAAGGCCGGGTCAGACATGTGGGTGATCCAGTGGCGCTGGTTATTGCAGAAACCCGTCAGCAGGCTCGAAATGCAGCTGAAGCGGTTATCGTTGATTACGAAG
The DNA here is from genome assembly GCA_965215945.1 of Arenicellales bacterium. GTDB lineage: Bacteria > Pseudomonadota > Gammaproteobacteria > Arenicellales > JAHEKD01 > JAHEKD01. Next base: position 20,620 of record CBDCFC010000010.1, read on the forward strand.
AATTGCCCGCAGTTGTTGATATGAAAGCTGCACTGGAAGACGGATCAACGGTTACACATGAAGATGTTGGCAGTAATTTATGTTTTGATTGGGAGTTAGGTGACAAAGCGGCAACAGATGCGGCATTTGAAAATGCACATCATGTCACCAAACTTGATTTGATTAATAATCGTCTGATTGCTAATGCTATGGAACCGCGTGCGGCAATTGGTGATTTTGATGCCAGTAGCGGTGACTACACGCTTTATACAACAAGTCAAAACCCACATGTCATTCGATTGCTGATGGGTGCATTTGTGCTGAATATTCCAGAGCACAAACTCAGAGTTTACGCCCCGGATGTGGGTGGTGGATTTGGTTCGAAAATATACCATTATGCTGAAGAGGCAATGGTGACTTGGGCGGCTGGACAATTAAAACGTCCGGTCAAGTGGACGGCAGATCGATCAGAATCTTTCATGTCTGATGCGCATGGACGCGATCATGTCACCCATGTTGAACTGGCGCTGGATGAAAGTGGCAAATTCCTTGGTTTGCGCTGTAATACGTTGGCAAATATGGGGGCTTATTTGTCCACCTTTGCGCCGTGTGTGCCGACTTATTTACATGGTACATTGTTGGCAGGGCAATATTCAACACCTGCTATTTATTGTGAAGTTAAAGCGGTTTTCACAAACACTGTGCCTGTCGATGCTTATCGTGGTGCCGGTCGACCAGAAGCAACGTTTCTTTTAGAACGAGTTGTTGACCTTGCCGCGATTGAGATGAATATTGATCCGGTCGAATTGCGAAGAAGGAATTTCATTCAGCCTGACCAATTTCCGTACGATACACCTGTGGCTTTAACTTATGATACCGGTAATTATGAAGTCACCTTGGATCAAGCGCTTGAAGCAGCGGATTATGCGGGCTTCCAGGCGCGTAAAGAAGAAGCAGCGTCACGAGGCAAATTGCGTGGTATTGGAATCGCATCATATATCGAAGCATGTGGAATTGCGCCATCAAATGTTGTTGGTGCTCTCGGTGCCAGGGCAGGGCTTTATGAAGCGGCTACAATTCGTGTCAATCCAACCGGTTCAGTAACCGTGCTAACGGGGTCTCATTCACATGGCCAGGGTCATGAAACGACGTTTGCGCAAGTGGTTTCTGACATGCTGGGGATTGATTACGACTCAGTTGAAATCGTTCACGGCGATACCGATAAAGTGCCCTTTGGAATGGGTACTTACGGATCGCGTTCTATCGCGGTCGGTGGCTCGGCTATTTATCGTTCCGTTGAAAAAATCATCAGCAAGGCGAAAAAGATCGCTGCGCATTTGATGGAGGCCGATGCTGCAGATGTCGAATTCGAAAATGGCGAATTCAGGGTTGCCGGTACTGATAAAGTAACCGCATTCGGTGACGTCGCATTAACCGCTTATGTGCCGCACAATTATCCTTTGGAGGACTTAGAGCCCGGTTTGGAAGAAACCTCGTTTTATGATCCGGCAAACTTTACTTATCCTGCCGGTACTTATATCTGTGAAGTTGAAATCGATGCTGAAACCGGTGTCGTGGATTTGGTTAGCATGCATGCTTCCGATGATTTCGGTAATGTCATTAATCCGATGATTGTCGAAGGGCAGGTGCACGGTGGTTTGGCGCAGGGGATTGGTCAGGCGCTATTGGAAAGTTGTGTCTATGATGACCAGGGTCAATTATTAACGGGTAGCTACATGGATTATTGCATGCCACGCGCAGATGATTTGCCGTCATTTACCGTTGATACAACGGTTACCGCTTGCACACATAATCCACTGGGTGTAAAGGGTTGTGGTGAAGCAGGAGCGATTGGTTCGCCGCCAGCGGTAATTAACGCTGTTGTAAATGCACTCAGTGACTACGGTGTAAAACACCTCGATATGCCAGCAACCCCGATGAAAGTTTGGCAGGCCATGTCAAACGGTCAAGCATAAGGAGAACGATTATGTATGATTTTACATACCATAAACCTGATAACTTAGATGAAGCTAGCCAGTTGTTAAGCGGTGACGATGCAAAAATTGTTGCCGGTGGCATGACGCTGATTCCAACTTTAAAACAAAGACTTGCCCAACATTCGGATTTAGTGGATTTGTCTGGTGTTACAGAGCTGCAATCAGGATTACTGAGACCGATGGTTCTATTCGTATTGGCGCAATGACGACACATAGCGATGTCCATAATTCAGAATTAATCAGAAGTAAAATACCTGCCTTAGCTGATTTGGCCGGAAATATTGGTGATGTGCAGGTGCGAAACCGCGGCACGATTGGTGGTTCCATCGCCAATGCCGATCCTGCCTCGGATTATCCAGCGGCAGTGCTTGGCCTTGCTGCTACTGTGCATACTGATCAACGTGATATTTCTGCTGATGACTTTTTTACGGCGATGTTTGAAACGGCATTGAACGACAATGAAATTATTACCGCCATCTCTTTTCCTGTGCCTGATAAGGCGGGTTATGCGAAATTTGCTAACTCGGCTTCACGTTATGCAATTGTAGGTGTTATGGCTGCACAGACGAATGGTGAAACCAGAGTGGCGGTAACCGGTGCGGCGGGCAGTGCGTTCAGGGCCATTGAAATGGAACAAGCATTGGCCAGTGATTTCAACCCGGATGCTGTTCGTTCAATTGCTGTAGCAACGGACGATTTTAACAGTGATATTCATGCCAGTGCTGAATATCGTGGTCATTTAGTCAGTGTGATGGCTGCTAGAGCGGTGGTGGTGGCGAGTTGATATAACTTGGGGGCAGAGCACGGTTTTAACCTAAATCATATTAGAAAACTAACTGGTCGGTAAAACCGTGGTCTGTCCCCCTTTAAAAAGTGTCGAGCAAACGCTAAAGCTATTAGCGAATCAAAATTATATTGCTGACAGAGGCTTGGCAGTAACACTGCTGCTCGCCCTAAAACTTGGTCGGCCAATATTTCTGGAGGGTGAGCCCGGAGTAGGCAAAACTGAAGTGGCAAAGGTCCTGGCACAAGCACTGAATACAAAATTGATTCGGATGCAATGCTATGAAGGTATTGATGTTTCAACGGCAGTTTATGAGTGGAACTATCCGGCGCAGATGCTGGCGATCAGAATGGCCGAGGCCGAAGGTTCTAAGTCTAAGCATGATATTGAACAACTGATTTATTCAGAAGATTATTTGATTAAGCGTCCATTGCTGGAGGCGTTGAATGGTGACGATAATAACCCTGCGGTTTTGTTGATTGATGAACTGGATCGCGCAGATGAGCCGTTTGAAGCCTATTTATTGGAGTTATTGGTTGATTTCCAAGTTTCGATTCCCGAATTAGGCACTGTTAAAGCAGAGCAACCGCCGGTTGTTATTATTACTTCGAATCGTACCCGCGAGATTCATGATGCCGTCAAACGGCGCTGTTTTTATTATTGGGTTGATTATCCTGACGCAAACAGAGAATATGAAATTGTTAGACTCAAAGCTCCTGTCGCTTCTGATATGCTCATCGGGCAAGTTGTGGCTTTTGTTCAATCTTTGCGTAATGAGGATGTTTATAAAAAACCCGGTGTGGCAGAAAGCATCGATTGGGCTAACGCACTAGAACAATTACCTGCTGATTCATTAGATATCGATACAGTAAAGCAAACACTCGGAGTTATCTTAAAGTATCAGGACGATATCGAGCAG
>CBDCFC010000011.1:0-24936 GCA_965215945.1 Arenicellales bacterium
AAAAACTGTGAAAATTGAGGGTCAGTGCCGATGATAAAAAAGTCGGGCTTGGAAGAAAAACTTGTTTTTAGTATCCAGGATAAATTGATCCAAAAACTGTTTGCAAGTCTGCCCAAGTTGTTTGCTTGGTTAAAAGCAGGGCGCCAGCAGCGCTTTACCTTAACACCGTTAATTGTTTCGAAAGACGGTGAAATTGAGCCTGATTTACGGCAATAACGGTTGCTGGTAAAAACTGTGACTTGCCAGTCTCGCGCAGCTAGACCTTCACATAAATCTTTAAAGTGTTCAGCACTAACGACATCATCTGGATAGTAAAAATGATAATAAACATTTAATTTGCCTCTAGCGGATAAGGCTTTCTCAGAACTTTCTATTGCGCTGTTAATTGTGATTGAATCCAACGATAGGTTTGTTCAATACCTTTGACTAAAGGTTGTTGGGGTTTCCAGTTTAATTTTTCCAAGATTAAATCATTATCGGAATTCCGCCCACGTACACCTTGTGGTCCCTCAATATGTTTGAATCTCAAGTTTTTATTGTCAAACTCAGTAATCATTTTAGCGAGATCATTAATGCTAATCATCTCCTCTGAGCCGATATTAACCGGCCCTTCAAAATCTGATTTCATTAACCGGCTAACCGCTTCAAGGCATTCATCAATATAAAGAAAAGAGCGTGTTTGTTTACCATCGCCCCAGATTTCAATTTCACTACCTGTTTCAGCTTCTGCAATCTTGCGGCATAAGGCCGCAGGAGCTTTTTCCTTTCCTCCTTGCCAGGTACCTTCGGGGCCAAAGATATTATGGAATCTTGCTATTCTGACATCAATATCGTAGTTACGTGCGTAGGAAAGATAGAGCCTTTCACTAAATAATTTCTCCCAACCGTATTCGCTGTCCGGGTCAGCCGGATAAGCAGAATTTTCCGCACACATGGGATTATCAGGGTCCATTTGATTATGCTCCGGATAAATACATGCTGAAGAGGAATAAAACACTTTCTTAGCGCTCGCTTTAACTGCTTGATCGATGATATTTAAGTTAATCGTTGCGGAGTTATGCATCACATCAGCATCGTGTTCACCAGTAAATATATATCCTGCGCCCCCCATGTCAGCTGCTAATTGATAAATTTCATCAAAAGGAAGATCCAATACCGAGCGTACTACACTTTGTTCACGTAAATCGCCAATAATGAATTCATCAGCCTGTGTATCACTGAATTCAGGATATTTCAAATCGACGGCTCTGAGCCAATAACCTTCAGATTTTAATCGCTTAACTATGTGGCTGCCTATAAAGCCGCCGGCCCCACAAACTAACACTTTCTTCATAGGTGAGTAGTTTTTTGAATGTTGAAATTATATAGGTATAAAAACTTAATTAAATAACAATTAAACGATTTACCAGGATAGAGCATAGTTTGATTGATTAAAAACTAAAAATTACTATAAAGCTATTACTTTAGCTTTGATCACATCTTTTATCGCCGTAATTTGATCGATAACAGCTTGTTCCGGTTGACTGTCCAGATTAATAAATGCCATCGCTTGTTCACCTGCGTTTGTTCGGCCCAGTCGCCATTCGGCAATGTTGACTTGGTTTTCTGCAAGAATGGTGCCGACTTTGCCAATGACACCTGGCCGGTCATGATTAAGCATAATCAAGATTATTCCGTTCGGATCGATATCAAGTTGATAATTACTGATCTGTACGATTCTGGGTTGGCGATGAAACAAGGTGCCGGAAATGACTCGGCTGTTTTTGTTTTTAAAATAGCATTTAGCGCTAACCAAAGTGCTGTACTCGTCATGAAAGTGCGTTTGGCTTTGGGCAATTTCAATACCATGCGTAGCTGCCAATGAAGGTGCACTGATATAGTTGACGATGCCGCCATGAATATGATCCAGCATGCCCTTAAGTAAACCACAGGCAACGGGTTTGATCATCGAGTCGGTGTCTTCTCCATTGACCTGAATTTCAATCTTTTCAATTGTGCTGTCTTGCCATGTGGTAATGCAGAGCACCGATTTTTTCTGCCAGCAAAATAAAGGGTTGAATGCGTTCGAAATCAGGCCCGGTACTGAACGGCATGTTTATGCTGTTTTTGAAATCATCACCACGAAGTGCATTAACGACTTGTTCGATGATTTGGCGGGCGACATCAGTTTGGGCTTCAATAGTGCTGGCACCTAAATGTGGCAAGGTCAGTACATTTTCCAGGTCAATCAGCGGATTATCTGCCGAAGGGGGTTCAGTTTGATATACATCGACGGCGGCGGCCTTAACCTGACCTGATTTAAGTGCGCTTGCTAAAGCTTGTTCATCAATTAATTTTCCTCGGGCTGAGTTGACAATTATTACACCAGGTTTTGTTTGTTTTAAGCTTTTTTGATTAATAATATTCTCAGTTTCAGCCGTCGCTACGGTGTGTAACGAAATATAGTCAGAATCGTTTAACAGCTCATCCAGATTAACTAATTTTATTTGGTGTTCGGCAGCGATACTCTCCGAAACAAAGGGATCATAAGCGCTGACTTCCATGTTAAAAGCTTTAGCGTACTTGCAAACCAACTTGGCGATTCGACCAAAACCAATTAAACCCAGTTTTTTACGGTAAAGCTGTTGACCAGTGAATTTGGATTTCTCCCATCTGCCCGACTGGACGATTTGATGGGCTGGCGCAGTATGACGACTGACCGCTAACATCATTGCCATCGCATGCTCGGCCGTAGCGATACTGTTGGCCTGCGGTGTGTTCATGACGATGATGCCATGTTCTGTAGCCTTGTTGATATCGATATTATCGACCCCGATGCCGGCGCGGCCTATCACCTTGAGCCTTTTTCCCGCTTTAATAATTTCAGCATTGGGTTTGGTGGCACTACGTACAATTAAGGCATCATAATCGGCAATGAGTGAGCATATTTCATCGCTGCTAAGCCCGGTTTTTATATCGTAATCAACATCTTTGTATTGTTCTAACAAATCAATGCCAGCTTGGCCCAGTTTGTCAGCAACCAGTATTTTAAACATCGTAATTCCTTTAATTTAATAATGAGAACAAATAGTTTTTTTGATTTAAATCGGTAAATCTCACGTCCCCTATGTAAGTTTGAATTCTCTGCACTAATTCTTCTGCAGATTTTTTTAATGAATCAATCAGCGGCTCTCCGCCTGCAAATGCCAGGACAGGTAATAATGATTCACATTCAATAAATATATTTGATTTGTTAGCTACATTTTCGCGCAATACGACACCACCATAACCAATAAATTCATCAACACGGCTCGCAGCGAGTAAATCACTCATGCCGTCACCAATTAAAATTTTCCTGCCCGGTTTATCTCCAATCAGTTCATCAATAATGGTTTTTTTTACCTTCGCTCAAGGTTAGTGGGCTTTGGTGAAAATCTAAATATTCCGGACTCCAATCATTACTAGTTGATTTATCATTCAACCACCATTGACCGCTGAGTTGATTATAATTGACCCCAACGGCTCTGATATTTTCCTCGGCAACGCCAAGTGAAATTCCAAACTCACTCACAGGTTCCATTAAACCGCCACTGACAATATAGACATCATGACCATGATCTTTCAATGTTTGTACAACTAATTCGGCATCTTTAGCGGCGGTGTTTTTATAAGCTTGCTTGAGCGTTAGAATATCACTTTGAGTGGGCTTAATTAATTCAAGGCGTTTACCGTAGACTTCCTCGAGTGCAATTTCACCGGCCATGGCCGCATCGGTCATTTTCTTGACCTGTTTTGTTACACCAGCAATTTCAGCAAGTTCATCAATGCCTTCAATTCGAGATAATGTTGAATCACAGTCAAAAATGACATGTTGATGTTTAAACCATCTTTGCATTTTTAGGTAATCAAGGTTATATAAAGATTTCTTTATATGTTAACAGGAGTATTAACTAAGTTTCTACAATTTTTGGCGTTAAATTTTCTTATAAGCATTTTTCAGTTGATAGAGATGTTCCAATGCCTGTTTTGGACTTAATTCATCCGGATTAATGTCATCAAGTAAATCGAAAATTTCCGAATAAAGTTCAGTTGATGACGTGGCTTGAAAAAGAGGTAGCTGATCTTGACCTTCAATCAGTTGCTTATTTTGATGCTGTTCCAATTCCTGCAGTTTAATTTTTGCCTGATCAATCACCGTTTGTGGAATTCCGGCCAGTTTAGCCACTTGTAAACCATAACTCTGGCTGGCCGGGCCCGGTTTTACTGCATAAAGAAAGACTATTGAGTGCTCATGTTCGACGGCCTCTAAATGCACATTCGTACAATTAGTGAGTTGTTCAGGCAAAGTCGTTAACTCGAAGTAATGAGTTGAAAACAGCGTGAAAGGCTGTTTGCTGGATAAACGCAGCGCACAGGCCCAGGCCAGTGCCAAACCATCAAACGTTGAGGTGCCGCGGCCAATTTCATCAACCAGGACTAAGCTTTGCTCAGTCGCATTTCTGAGAATCAGTGCCATTTCCGTCATTTCAACCATAAAGGTCGAACGCCCCGAAGCAAGATCATCCGATGCACCAATCCGGGTAAATATGCGATCTATATTACCGATAGTTGCTTGCTGTGCTGGAACAAAGCAGCCTGTATGTGCCAGTAGTGTAATAATTGCCGTTTGCCTCATGTAGGTGCTTTTTCCACCCATATTCGGGCCGGTAATCAGTTGCATGCGACTTGTATCGTTAAGTTCCGTATCATTGGCAATAAACTGTTGTTGTTGAAAGTGCTCAACCACTGGATGGCGACCTTGCTTGATCTCGAGGATGCTTTGATCAATCAGTCGCGGTTTGACCAAATCCAGTTGCCTGGCCTGTAACGCAAAGTTAGCCAGCACATCAATTTCAGCAACCGATTGCGCGCAAGCATGAATAGACGACACATGAGACGTCAACTGACTAAGCAGGTCAGCATAAATTGATTTTTCCAGTGCCAGCGCTTTTTCATTGGCACTTAAAATCTTATCTTCGAAGGTCTTTAACTCTTCGGTGATAAAACGTTCTGCATTTTTAAGTGTTTGCCGTCTGATGTATCCTTCAGGGAGTTCATCAGAAACGCTGCGCGGCAGTTCAATATAATAACCGTGTACCCGGTTGTACTGGACTTTTAGGTTCTTGATGCCGGTACGCTGTTTTTCAGTTTTCTCAAGTTCCAGTAAAAAAGCACCTGAATCAGATTTTAGTCTTCTAAGTTCATCCAGCTCAGCATTAAATCCATCGCGTATCACATTACCGTCTCTCAGATGAACAGCAGGTTCGTCTTTAACTGAATCAGCTAGAAGTTGAAATAATTCAGGAAAAGGACCAAGATGATTTTTGAGTTGTTCAATCTTTTCAAGGTGTGAATCTTTTAATAGTTCAACTAGGCTTTCAAATACTGCTAACGCGTCGCGTAGTTTAACCAAGTCGCCCGGGCGTGCAGTCTCTAGCGCGATTCGAGTCCCAATGCGCTCTATATCGCCAATTGATTGTAAAATTTCGCGAAAGCTGGTGTCGTCTTTCTCTAGAAAATAGTCAATACAAGCATGACGTTCGCGCAATTGTTGGTGATTTCGAATTGGATTATTCAGCCAACGATTTAATAACCTGCCTCCCATCGGCGTACGACATTGATCCAATAAAGCAATCAGTGAAAAACGTTTGTCTCCGGTGTTTGATTCAGAAATTTCCAGATGTGTGCGCGTCGATGCATCAATGTGTAACAGTGAGTCATCGTTGTAAAGCTTAAATTCCTGTAGATGTGGTAGTTCACGGCCATGCATGTCCTTGGCGTAGTAAAGTAAAGCGCCAGCTGAGCGAATGGCAATTGGATTGGCCTCTACATCAAAGGCTTTCAAATCATGAGTTTGAAGGCTTTGAGTAAGAATTTGTATGCTGCGATCAGTATCAAACTGCCAGTCAGCAATCACTTGAACAGGTGCAATTGCATCGACATCAAAACTTAGCTTTAATGATTCCGGTAACAGAATTTCAGCAGGGTTAAGGCGAGATAGCTCATCAATCAGATTCGCAGATTGTTGGTGTTGTATCGCCTCGAGTCGCCCACTGGCAATCTCTATCCAGGCCAAACCAACTTGATCATTGTTATCGATATAACAGGCAACAAGAAGATTTTCCTTCCTGTCTTCCATAAGGCTCTCTTCGGTTAAGGTGCCTGGTGTGATTACCCGCTTAACTTTTCGCTCGACAGGCCCTTTGGATTTTTGTGGATCACCGATTTGTTCGCAAATAGCGACAGCATGGCCTTGCCTGACTAGCTTGGCAAGGTACTGATCGGCACTATGAAAAGGGACACCGGCCATGGGGATCGGTTTTCCCGCTGATGTGCCGCGTTTGGTCAGCGTTATATCTAGCAATACAGCGGCTTTCTCGGCATCATCAAAAAACAACTCGTAAAAATCACCCATGCGATAAAACAGTAATATATCGGGGTAGTCGGCCTTGATGCGCAAATATTGCTGCATCATCGGTGTGTGCGTGGAATTTTTACTACTTGAGGTTGACACTCTCTAGCTTTTTAAGTTTTTTCGCAAAATCTTGGTTAGTGCAATAAACACTTTAGGATTGCCGGCGATAATGTTGCCTGAGTCTAAAAAATCAGCTTCACCATTAAAATCTGACACCATACCACCGGCTTCTTGGATCAACAAACAGCCTGCCGCAGTGTCCCAGGGTTGCAAGTCGCTTTCCCAGAAACCGTCTAATCGGCCACAGGCAACATAGGCCAAGTCTAGAGCGGCTGCACCGGCACGTCGTATTCCCTGGCAGTTTTCCATGATCTCTTTAAGGCAGGTTAAATAAGTAACGACATCTTTGTCTTTGCGGAACGGAAAACCCGTACCAATTAACGATTGCTTAAGAGAATTAGCTTTGCTGACTCTGATGCGCAAATCATTAAGCCTCGCCCCACGTCCACGTGAAGCAATGAATAATTCATTACGCAGTGGGTCATAAATAACACCATGTTCTAAAACGCCATTTTCTTTAATGCCGATGGAAACACAAAATTGCGGGAAACCATGCAAATAATTAGTCGTGCCATCCAGAGGATCGATAATCCATTGCACCTCACCATCACCACTATGCCCGGTTTCTTCGCCAAGAATCGAATGGTCTGGATAAATATCTTTTATGGTGTAAATGATTTCTTCTTCGGCGAGTTTATCGACTGAACTGACAAAATCATTGCGTCCTTTGGCTTCGATATGAATTTGATCGAGCTGATCGAGATGACGAACCATAATTGAGCCGGCTTTCCGAGCCGCTTTGATGGCGGTATTTACAAAAGGATGCATGATAGACGATTGTTATTGTGAATAGGGGATTTTAACCAGTCACACTCAAAGCGCAAAGGGATTAAAGCTATAATCACATAAATAGCGCTAAAGTATTCAACAATGGATCAAATTCGAATCGTTCTAGTCAGACCCAGCCATCCGGGAAACATTGGTGCGGCAGCCAGAGCCATGAAAAATATGGGTTTTAATCAGCTTTATCTGGTTAACCCGGAAAGTTTTCCCAGCGAAGTAGCTTGTGCCAGGGCGAGCGGAGCCGAAGATCTGTTAGAACAGGCACAGGTTTGTACTCACTTCGAGCAGGCGATAGCCGATTGTCAATTTGTGATCACCACAACAGCCCGTAATCGTTCATTGCAATGGGACAATCTGGATGCCCGCAAAGCGGCTGCACAAATTGTTCACGAGGGCCGGTCAGGCAAGATTGCTGTGGTTTTTGGTCCGGAGAGAACCGGGTTGAGCAACCAGGAAATTGAGCTGAGTCATCGGCTTGTTCATATTCCCGTTAATGAAGATTTTTCATCCATGAATCTGGCAGCGGCCGTGATGTTAATCTGTTATGAGATACGCATGGCATTTATAGATGAACCAAAAACTTACGTTTCAGAATCTGAAATTGAGCAAAAAGCAACTTCAGGACAAGTGCAGGGTTTTATCAAGCATCTATTTGATGTAATGGATCAAATCGGTTTTTTAACCAATAAACCTCATGAGCGATTATCAGGCCGGATTGGACGATTATTCAATCGCGCCCGTATGTCTGAGCAGGACGTTAATATTATGCGCGGCATTCTCGCGGGTATTCAATCCAGAATAAATCGCTAAAAAAACAGAAATTTTTATCAAATTCACTTAAAATTCAACTGTTAAGACCTATATTAATACTATGTCAGTAACACTTACAGAATCAGCGGCTAAGCAGGTCCGTTCTTATCTTGATAAGGATGAAGCAAAGTTGGCTTTGCGTTTTGGCGTACGAACCTCAGGCTGTTCAGGTTTTGCCTATGTGGTAGAGCTTACGGATTCAATTGATGAAGATGATCAAGTATTTGAAACAAAAGGTATAAAAGTTGTGGTCGATGTTGACAGTTTGCCATTAGTCTCCGGTACTCAAATCGATTACACCAGGGGAAATCTATCAGAGGCATTCGTGTTTGATAATCCCAATGTTACTGCCAGTTGCGGTTGTGGAGAGAGTTTTACCACTACGCATTAAAATCTCTTAGCCTGAAGCTAGAACCTATCCAAGATGCCTGCCATTTTTAGGTCGTCACTCCTTAATTTTGAACATTGCTTGGAATTATTAGTGTTATAAGCACTAATAATTCCAACGTATGCGATAATAATTTGACCAAAATCAATTCGAGTGGATATGTCCATCTAAAGCTATTGAGGAACGCTGATATGACAAACAGTTTTAACGCCCAAACAACACTAGACGTAAATGACAAATCGTATGAAATTTTTTCATTCAAAGCTCTAGAGGAAAAGCATAATTTAGCCAGACTGCCGTACTCGTTAAAAATCCTGTTAGAAAACCTGCTTCGATTTGAAGACGGCGTAAATGTTACTGCCGCTGATGTGGAAGCATTATTGAATTGGGATGCCAAAGCCGAACCTGATCAGGAAATCTCCTTTACACCATCGCGTGTATTAATGCAGGATTTTACTGGTGTACCGGCTGTGGTTGATCTCGCTGCTATGCGTGATGCCATGAGCGCGCTAGGCAGTGATCCGACGTTGATTAACCCGCTTTCACCGGCCGACTTGGTTATTGATCACTCTGTTATGGTGGATCACTTTGGCAAACAAAATGCGCTTGATTTAAACGCCCAACTTGAGTTCAAGCGCAATCAAGAGCGTTATACATTCCTTAAGTGGGGACAGCAAGCCTTTGATAATTTTCAGGTCGTGCCACCGGCGACGGGTATTTGCCACCAGGTAAACCTCGAGTATTTGGCGCAGGTCGTATTTAACCGTGTCAATAATGGTGTATTGCAAGCTTATCCGGACACCTTAGTCGGAACGGATTCACACACTACCATGATCAACGGTTTAGGCGTATTAGGTTGGGGCGTTGGCGGTATCGAGGCTGAGGCGGCAATGCTGGGCCAACCTATCACCATGCTGATTCCACACGTTATTGGTTTCAAACTTAACGGTCAGTTGGCTGAGGGCGCAACGGCAACAGATTTAGTGTTGACTGTGGTGCAAATGCTGCGAGAAAAAGGAGTTGTCGGGAAATTTGTCGAATTTTTCGGCGATGGTTTAGATCACTTATCGTTGGCCGACCAGGCGACTATTGCAAACATGGCACCGGAATATGGTGCAACCTGCGGCATTTTCCCTGTCGATGCCGAAACATTGAATTACCTGCATTTAAGCGGTCGCAGCGAAGAACAAATTGCTCTGGTCGAAGCCTATGCCAAGCATCAAGGTATGTTTAGGGAATCCGGCAGTGTTGAGGCGGAATACACAGATGTGTTGGATCTTGATTTGACCGAAGTTGAACCGTCATTGGCCGGTCCTAAGCGTCCACAAGATCGAATCACGCTCAAGTCGGCGTCAACTGAGATCGGAAAATTAATCAGTGACATGCGTGCAGAGGACCCCGACTCAGGGCAGCCCGCACAAGTGAGTCAGGATGGTGAAGAGTTTGAAGTAGCCGATGGTGCGGTAGTGATCGCCGCGATTACCAGCTGTACCAATACATCTAATCCTGACGTGATTATGGGAGCAGGTCTTTTAGCAAAAAATGCCGTAGCCAAGGGGCTTAAAGTGAAACCCTGGGTGAAAACGTCCCTGGCGCCGGGCTCTCAAGTTGTAACGGAATATCTTAAGGATTCTAATTTGCTGGAACCATTAGAGCAGTTGGGTTTTGATGTGGTGGGTTATGGTTGTACGACTTGTATTGGTAATTCAGGTCCGTTACCGGAGCACATTAGTGCGGCAGTCAAACAAAATGATTTAATCGCTACATCTGTGTTATCCGGTAACAGGAACTTTGAAGGCCGCGTGCATGCCGAAGTTAAAATGAATTTTCTGGCATCACCGCCACTTGTGGTAGCTTATGCGTTAGCGGGCAGAGCAGATATCGATATCTATGGCCAACCGTTGGGCCAGGATGAATCAGGCAATAATGTTTTTCTTAAGGATATCTGGCCCTCTCAGCAGGAGATTAATGACGTGGTTTCATCAACCATTTCACGTGAAATGTTCCAGGCGAAATACTCTGACGTATTCAAAGGCGATAAAAACTGGGCAGCGATTTCTTCGCCAGAATCAAGCTCGTATCAATGGCAGGCGGATTCAACCTATATCCAAAACCCGCCGTATTTCGTGGGTATGTCGGCAACGCCTCCAGGCGTACCAGAAATCAAAAATGCCCGAGTATTAGCCAGACTGGGCGACAGTATTACCACTGATCATATTTCCCCGGCCGGTGCAATTAAAGAAGACTCGCCGGCGGGAGAATATTTAAAAAACAACGGTGTCAGCAAAGTCGACTTTAATTCTTACGGCTCCCGGCGCGGTAACCACGAAGTTATGATGCGCGGCACTTTCGCGAATATTCGCCTTCGAAATGAGCTTGCGCCCGGCACCGAGGGTGGCTGGACCTGCCATCAACCCAGCGGTGAACAAATGACCATTTATGATGCGGCGATGCGCTATCAGCAAGAGGGTACACCGTTACTGGTTATTGCCGGCAAGGAATATGGCACAGGCTCGTCGCGCGACTGGGCGGCTAAAGGTTCGATATTACTTGGCATTAAAGCAGTCTTGACGGAAAGCTTTGAACGCATCCACCGTTCTAATTTAATCGGAATGGGTGTGTTGCCATTACAGTTTAAGTCTGGTGATTCGCGTGAGAGCTTGGGCTTATCAGGTAAAGAGCTTTACAGCATTGAAGGTATAAAAGCCGGTGCAGAGACAGTCACCATCGTGGTCGATGATAATGGTAATGAAAAACGCTTCGATGTAAATGTGCGGATTGATACGCCAAAAGAGTGGGACTACTATCAGCACGGCGGCATTCTGCATTATGTTCTCAGGCAATTAGCGGGTAGCGACCAAAAAGCAGCCTGACAAGCGTCTTTTGCTATAATCTGGGCAAATCAACGGTTGAACGATAGGATTTGCTCATGAAAATGGTCACTGCGATCATTAAGCCATTCAAGCTTGATGATGTCCAGGACGCGCTTGGTGACATCGGTGTCAATGGTATGACGATTACTGAAGTCAAAGGCTACGGCCGTCAAAAAGGCCATACCGAACTTTATCGAGGTGCAGAATATGTGGTTGATTTTGTGCCCAAAGTAAAGCTTGAGATTGCAACTGACGATGACCGTGTTGACACAGTCATAGAAACCATTATCAATGCGGCTAATACCGGGAAGATTGGTGATGGTAAAATATTCGTTCAACCGCTAACACAAATTTATCGTATTCGTACAGGGGAGACAGACGCCGATGCGATCTAGATCGTTAATTAAAATAATTGTTTTTTTACAACTAAGTTTTTTTGCAAGTTTATTTTTTAATAATAGTTTTGCCCAGCAAAATAAATCATTAGAGCACTGGCAGGAACTCACCAATAAGAATCCTAACAATGCCTTAGCCTGGTTTAATATCGGCGTGCTCTATGAGAAAGGCCTCGGCGTAATAAAGAATCATACCAAAGCACAACAGTCCTATACTAAATCGATCAATCTGGGTTATGCACCGGCCATGTTTAATCTTGGCTCGATTTATGCCCAGAAAAAAGACTATGCCAATGCCAAATTTTGGTGGGAAAAAGCTGCCAACAAAAGCGTACCGGAAGCCCAATATAATTTGGCTACTCTGTATGAAAAAGGTTGGGGAGTGCAACAAGATCCTGAAAAAGCCGCATTATGGTATCAACGTGCTGCAGAGACCGCGATGGAGAAATATCTTGATCTCTACCAACAATCCAGAGAGAAATTGAAAAAACAGTCCGCCCTGACTAAATCCAGTGTCAGTTTTTTCGATTATTTCAGCATTATTCCAGCGGCTAATGCGGCTAAGCTTAGTGAATTTGATTTTGATGTAATCATAATCGAAAATAACAATCCAATCGAGCTTGCACAAGCTACTGAGCCGGAAAACCAACCGTTATCGGGTTGGCCCTGGGTTTATTCGCAGCCAGAAGAAAACTTCACTATCCAGTTATTTGCTACAAAAGAAGAATCAAAAACCGAAAAATTCATCCAACAGTATGCCTTGACTGATCGAGCTAAAGTTATTGCTGCAATAGTTAAAGGGACGCAATATTACAAAGTCATTCTTGGAAGCTTTGCCCAATGGAATGATGCGGCGGTTGAAATTGGCGGTCTGCCTCAGGACCTGCGTGATGAAAGACCATGGGTAAGAAAATTTGCTACGCTCTACCCTGAACTACCGGAGGGAACTGACACTTCTGCATCACAGGCTCAGGCTGTTGCCGAATCTGCCGAAGTCACTGAGCAAGTTGTAGAAAAAGATCCAACAGTAGAGGTAGAGGAGCCCGTCGAGTCCATGGATGAACAGCCTGAGCAGGAAATTGCGGCTGCTGAGCAAGCGGATCAAACTGAGTCAGAGCCAGTAGAATCTGAGAAAGCAGAGCAAAGCCAAGAGCAATCAACTGAAAATATCGAAGATAATGAAAAAGCCGTTGAGACTGAGAGCCAGGAAAAACTTGCCAGCCTCGACAAAGAACAAGCAGAAACAGAACCTCAAATGCCTGAAAAAACAACTACAGACGATAGCCCTACTGATGACGTATTTACCATTTATGCAAAAAAGCAGTTGAACTCAAATGGATTGAGTGACCCAATCAAGGAGCAGCTTAGAACCGGTCTAGATTCGGTAAGGTCCGGCAACTATTCGCAAGCTTTTGAGGAGCTTTCACCGTTGGCTGAGGCCGGGTTGCCTGAGGCACAATTTCGTTTGTCGCTGCTTTATGCCGAAGGCAAAGGGGTAGGTCTGGATCTAAACAAAGCCTTTGAATACGCTAAATTGTCCGCCGAACAAGGCCATCCGTATGGGCAGCGACTGCTGGCAGAATTCTACGCAAACGGAATCGGTGTTGAGGCTAACTCCAGCCTCGCCACCTACTGGCAACAAACCGGTGACGACAATATCAAAAAGCTCGAGGACTTATAGCATTATCTGTCTAATCGAAAAATAGAGTCTGAACGCTACGGAGTCAGACCCAACGGCTTTTCTGACTAATATAATTATATCTGATGTTAGATCTTATAAAGAAGCTACAGACAAAACCGTCTAAAAATTCAAGTCTGACCTCATTAAAGGGTTAAAAAGATGTGGAATAGGTTAAATAACGAGCTAGATAAATGGGCGGATGCGGGTCAGGCTGCCACGTTTTGGTGGCGTGATGATGATGCGGTAGAAGCCACTTCTGAACTCGATCGTTTGATCAGAGAATCTTTATGTGTTGATGCACCTTTGCTGCTTGCCGTGATTCCTTTACATGTAAAATCAACTCTAAAAGACGTTGTCGCTAGTTATGATCACTTGACCATTGCCCAGCACGGATACGCTCATATTAATCACGCGCCGAAAGGGCAGGGACTTGGTGCCTGGGAATTAGGTTTGCATCGAGGGAAACAGGCTGTAATGGGAGACTTGGCGGATGGTTATCAGATTCTTACATCAATGTTTGGGGATAGGTTCATACCTGTTGTGGTACCGCCATGGAATCGAATTGATTCGAGTTTGTTTAAATCAATGTCGAAATTTGGCTATCGTGGCGTTTCAGCATTCGGTTCGACAGATTCAGGTAAATTGACTAATGGAATGGTTCAAGCGAATTGCCACTGCGATCCGATTAAATGGAAAGGAGGGCCGCGCTTTACCGGAGAAGAAAAATCAATCGCAATGGTCTGTAAGCACCTTCAAATGCAACGAATAAATGTCACAAGAATAGATGAGCCGACAGGGTTATTGACACACCATCTGGATATGGATGAACAATCCTGGCAGTTTGTCGCTAAGCTTGGTGAAATGGTTCATTCTCACCCAGCAGCCAAGTGGTGCCATCCAAAAACAATATTTCATGTTGAGAAATGACAACAGACCCAGTCATTCGGCCTGCCCAAAGCGATGATATTGATGCTGTTTGCAAGTTACTTCATACAAAAATGAATCGCAAAATTGAACCGGATCGATGGCGTAATTTAATGACTTATCGATGGCTTGAAAACAAACCAGATCTTGGACGAGTCATCGATTATCAAGGAGAAATATTGGGTTACCTTGGAATGATTTATGCTGATCGGCAAATTGGCCGGCATAGTGAACGAATCGTTAATATTTGCGCCTGGTATCTGCATAAGTCGCTTCGTGGTTTAGGTCTGGGTAAGTCAATAATGGCTGACGCGACGTCCGATTCGTCAATGAGTTACACCATCATGACTAGTTCAAAGAACACGATTGGGATACTAGATCAAGTCGGCTATGAAATACTGGATGATGAACGCTATGTTTGGTTTAGACAAGATCAACCACCGGAACTTAAAATTATCACTGATCACAAGCAAATCCATATCGAGAGTTCCAGCCTTGAGAAAAAACTATTGGATGATCATTCTGGGTTGCCGGTAACGTCGGTTTTAGCAAAACACCAGTATGGGCAGTGTCTTTTGTTTTTCTCGATTAAACAAAAAGGTGAGGATGTTACTTATTTTGATTTGTTATACACAAGTGGTAGGCGATTCGTCGGTGAATTCGGACAGCAATTGGCAAATGCATTGTTACCAACGGGAGCCGCTGTGCTGGCAGTAGATTGCCGATTTGCAGATGGGGCTACTGATGCAGAGATAGAGAGCTTGCCTGTTCCTCGTTTTTTTAAATCGTCAAGATTGGCTAAAAAAGACTTTGACCATCTCTACACTGAACTTCAACTTTTGGATCTTAAGCTCGATTAACACCTTGATTTACAACAGAGTTTTTAATATTTTAAGATCGTAGTTAAGAGCTGGCAAATTTAACCGTAATCCCTTAGAATACCCATCCTTCTTTCTCCTTGCTTCACCGGATAGGCCGGGAAGCTGCTTTAACCCATAGGGAGTTTTTAATGAGACACTATGAAATCGTATTTCTGGTCCATCCGGATCAGAGTGAGCAAGTGCCCGGCATGGTCGAGCGC
The DNA here is from genome assembly GCA_965215945.1 of Arenicellales bacterium. GTDB lineage: Bacteria > Pseudomonadota > Gammaproteobacteria > Arenicellales > JAHEKD01 > JAHEKD01. The sequence continues at coordinate 15,489 of CBDCFC010000011.1, forward strand.
TATAAAACCCTGGTTGAAAATTCTGGCGGTAAAGTCCATCGTCAGGAAGATTGGGGGCGTCGGCAACTGGCTTACACCATCAATAAAATCCACAAAGCGCACTATATTTTGATGAACATCGAATGTGATGCAGCTGTTCGTGAAGAGCTTGAAGGTATTTTTAAATACAATGACGCGATTATCCGTTCAATGATAATCAAGCGTAATCAGGCTATTACTGATGATTCACCTCTGAAAGAAGAGGAAGAAGAATCAAAATCCAAGCCAGTAGTTAAGGATGAGGTAGAAGATTCCAAAGATGAATCTGATGATTCAGCCGAAGCTAATACTGAGCCAGAAGTCGAAACTGAGGAGGCTGCATAATGAGTCGCTATTTTAGAAGACGTAAATATTGTCGTTTTACAGCTGAAGGTATTACTGAGATTGATTATAAGGATCTTGAAATCTTAAAAAGCTATATTACCGAAACCGGCAAGATTATTCCCAGCCGCAATACAGGGACCAAAGCCCGTTATCAACGACAACTTGCTACCGCGGTTAAGCGTGCCAGATTTTTGGCTTTGCTTCCCTTTACCGATCAGCATGATCGCTAGGAGATAGGTCATGGAAATCATCTTATTGCAAAAAATACAAAACCTCGGGCAGCTCGGTGATGTGGTCAATGTAAAACCCGGTTATGCCAGAAATTATTTAATACCACATGGCAAAGCGGTTCGCGCTTCAGAGCAGGCCAAAGCCGAAGTCGAATCGCGCAAGGCTGAGTTGCTGGCTCAAGAACAGGATATGCTGGCAAAGGCCCAGGGACGTGCTGACCTTCTCAATGGCATGATGGTTGAAATTCCAGCCAATGCCAGTGAAGAAGGTAAACTGTTCGGTTCTGTTTCTGCAGCAGAAATTTGTGACTATGTAGGCAAAGCAGGCAACGAATTGGAACGCTCGGAAGTGTTGATGCCCGACGGTCCAATTAAAGAGGTGGGTGACTATCAGGTCTTGGTACAGTTGCATCCTGAGGTGAAAGCCCAAATTAATGTTAAAGTTGTACCTGAAGATATCACTTAAAATTCTTGTTTTATTTATATTTCAAAAAAGCGGTGTTTAACACCGCTTTTTTAGTTAAAAGTACTAATTTTTACATGTCTAAATTACTTGTTTAAATACAGGCAAACCAGTCAAATGATACAGTGCTGCATTTGAGTTGGATTGCGTCGCCACTGTCGCAATGACATGGTATATTGTACGACCTTAATCGATTTCAATAACGTACTAATTTAGATAAAAACACATAGAAATGGCGCAGCAACCTCAAGCAGATAATATTACCCAAATCATGAAAGTTCCACCTCAAGCGATTGAGGCTGAGCAATCTGTTTTGGGAGGCTTAATGCTCGATAATCAGCGTTTTGATGATGTTGTTGACATTGTTAATGCCGAAGATTTTTATACCCATACCCACCAAATTATTTTTGATGTCATTATATCGATTCAAGCTGACAACAAGCCAGTTGATTTGGTCACCGTTCGTGAACTGTTGGACAATCGGGAGAAACTCGAGACTATCGGCGGTTTGGCTTATCTCGATCAATTAGTTAGAAACACTCCCAGCACAGCAAATCTGGTTACCTATGCCAATATTATTCGTGACAGGTCGATTTTGCGACAATTGATTAATGCGGGTAATAAAATTATTGAACATGCTTATACCCCCAATGATCAAGAACCTCGAGATATATTGGATCAAGCAGAACAAATTATCTTTGATATTGCTCAGAACCATGCTTCAGGAGAGAGTTCGTTCAAATCTGCTAAGGAATTGGTCAAAATCACAGTCGATAAAATAGAAGAATTGATACAGACCAAAGGGCAGCTAACCGGCATGGATACCGGCTACTCTTCGCTTAATGAAATGACATCAGGATTACAGCGCTCCGATTTAATTATTGTGGCAGGTCGCCCGTCCATGGGTAAAACCTCATTTGCCATGAATGTTGTTGAAAACGTTGTCCGTGAAGACAAGCTACCGGTTGCCGTATTCAGTCTGGAGATGCCGGCGGAACAATTGATTATGCGATTTTTAAGTTCGCTGAGTCGTGTCAGTATTAAAAATATTCGCTCCGGTAATTTGACTCAGGCCGATATCGATACCTTAGCCTCAAGTACACGTATTTTAGCTGATTTGCCAATCTATATTGATGACACGCCAGGTATGAACACTTTGGAAATTCGTAGTCGAGCGCGGCGCCTGGCTCGTACAGTGGAAGGCGGGCAGCTAGGTTTGATTGTGGTGGATTACTTGCAACTCATGCAGGGAACAACAGAAAGTGACAACCGGGTGGCAGAGCTGTCTGTGATGACGCGATCATTAAAAATGCTGGCGAAAGAGTTGAATGTACCTGTGGTTGTTATATCACAGCTCAGCCGGAATCCTGAGCAGCGCCCGAACAAGCGTCCAATCATGTCAGACTTGAGAGATTCAGGCGCGATAGAACAGGATGCTGACGTGATATTGTTTGTTTATCGCGACGAAGTTTATAACGAAGATAGCCCTGACAAAGGCACTGCAGAGCTGATAATCGGTAAACAGCGCAATGGTCCGATAGGTACAGTCAGACTGACATTCCTGGGTGAATTCACACGTTTTGAAAATTATTCACCTCACTTTGCATCCCCAGATTTTTAATGCGTCCACTTGTTGCTCGTATTGATCTGGCTGGGCTCAAATATAATTTTTCCCAGGCCCGGAGCGCAGCACCCAATAGTAAAAATTTTGCTGTGATCAAAGCCGATGCTTATGGTCACGGGGCGATTCAATGTGCCCAAGCGTTAGGTCAGGCTGATGGTTTTGCGGTGGCAACGGTTGAAGAGGCGATTGAATTACGGCTGGGAAAAATAAATAAACCGATTTTAGTTTTGTCCAGTTTCAGTCAGGCGGATGAAGTTGAATTGCTCAGCCATTATCAGTTAATGCCAGTCATACATAACTTATATCAACTCGAGTTATTGATTGGAAGTCACCAGGTGGAGCAGTCAATAGACTGTTGGCTGAAAATAGATACCGGGATGAATCGCTTGGGATTGAGTCGCCGGGGCTTCGCTAAAGTACTAGAAAAGCTTAATGATACTGCCTTAATTAATCCCGTTGGTGTGATGTCGCATTTCGCCAGTTCTGATGAAACGCAAAATGATTTTACTAAACAGCAGATTAAAAAATTCAATCAGTTGACAGGCAAACTGAAATTACCGCTTAGCCTAGCCAATTCATGCGCCATCATGGCCTGGCCTGACAGCCATAAGGACTGGAACCGGCCCGGAATAATGTTATATGGAACCTCGTCAATTGATCATGATGCGGCTTCCAAGCTTGGCCTCAAACCGGTTATGCAATTAAATTCCGCGTTAATTGCAGTAAAAATGCTAAAAAAGGGTGACGGTGTTGGTTATGGTCAGGCATTTATCGCCGATGAAGATATGAAAATAGGAGTTGTCGCTTGTGGTTACGCTGATGGTTATCCACGGAATATGGTTACCGGTAGCCCAATCGTTGTTTGTGGTCAACAGACCAGGATTCTCGGCCGTGTATCGATGGATACGCTGTCAGTTGATCTGGGCCGGATTCCTCAGGCACAGGTTGGTGATCCGGTCTCATTGTGGGGGCAGGAATTACCCGTAAGGGAAGTTGCAGACGCGGCTAAAACGATTCCCTACGAACTACTGACCCATGTATCAAAGCGTGTGCCCAGGGTTTACCAAAACTAACCTGCATATTGCACAAAGGCGATCGGTGATTTACTACAAGTGTTACTTAATCAGTAGGATATAAACGAAAATGATAAGAATCAGAAAATCCAAAGTAGATTTGAATGGTTTTATGAAAAATCTGGCTGTGTATTTCGACCCATCTTCCTTAAACCACTGGCATTTCCGATTGTCCAGAAGTGTTAAAAAGCGAAAGGTTTCGATGAATGACCTGGGTGTCTTACATGATCGTGGCTATGCTTTTTCGGACGATAGTTCGAACTCCTTTGCCGGATTTTCCCTAATTCCCATTCCCTTCATGCAATATGCAGGCTAATGGCCACAAAGTCAGTATATATTTGCTCTGATTGTGGCGCCCATTATCCCAAGTGGGCGGGCCAATGTCAGGAATGCGGTGAATGGAATACCTTATCTGAATCCCGGTTACAAAGTGATGGTAAAACATCCAGTTCAAAACGGCGTTTCACCGAATTCGTAGAACCACGGGCGGTTCAAATGCTGGCTAAGGTCCAGCCCTCGCAATCTTTTAGAATTCCAACAGGTCAGAATGAACTGGATAGAGTGCTCGGTGGTGGGCTGGTTCCCGGGTCCGTCGTTCTGCTTGGCGGTGATCCAGGAATTGGTAAATCAACTTTGTTATTGCAAGCATTATCCTCAATCAGTGCTGCTTCATCGGTTTTATATGTTTCAGGAGAAGAATCCGTCGAGCAGATTGCAATTCGCGCAAAACGCTTAAGTGTTTCGGGTGAAAATATTCAGATAATTGCTGATAATTTATTGGAGCGTACACTTAAGGCCTCTCAAACCACGAATCCACAAGTTTTAGTGATTGATTCAATCCAGACGTTTTATAGTGAATCGTTTCAGTCAGCTCCCGGCAGTGTCACCCAGGTTCGTGAAACTGCTGCAGCATTTGTGCGTTTAGCCAAACAAACCGGTTGTGTGGTTTTATTGATAGGCCATGTAACCAAAGACGGAAATTTGGCCGGTCCTCGCATACTTGAACATATGGTTGACACGGTGCTTTATTTTGAGGGTGATCGATCTTCCAGTTTCCGCTTGATTCGCGGTATCAAAAAATCGTTTTGGAGCGGTTAACGAGATAGGTGTTTTTGCGATGACGGATCAGGGTTTAAAAGAGGTCAGCAACCCTTCGGCAATGTTTGTTTCCAGACAAAGTGATCCTGTGCCGGGGAGCATTGTCCTGGCAGCAATGGAAGGAACAAGACCGTTATTAGTTGAAGTGCAGGCGCTGGTTGATAAAAGCCCGTTAGCTAATCCAAGGCGATTGACAGTTGGATTGGAGGCTTCACGTTTAGCCATGATTCTGGCCGTTCTGCATCGACATACGGGTTGTTTGCTCTATGACCATGATGTTTTCGTGAATGTAATTGGCGGAGTCAAAATTCAGGAGCCGGCTGCTGATTTAGCGATTGCGCTGGCTGTATTGTCCAGCTATCAAAATAAAACCCTGCCTTCGAAAATGGCTGTATTTGGTGAAATCGGGTTAACCGGTGAAATAAGACCGGTACAAAGAGGGCAGGAAAGAATTAAAGAAGCAGATAAAATGGGCTTTGATCAAGTATTGATCCCAAAGGCGAATAGGGCAAAAAAAATCTAAATCAAAGCAAAAAGTCATTTTCGTTCAGCATATCGATGGTGTCTCTGAGTTGCTTAGAGACTTGTAGCGGTTTGAATGACCATAAGCGGATTAATTTTGCGAAATGGGATTATCCTCAATTTTAGCTGTAAGTTGCCGATAGTGGTTTTGATATACAAATCTTAAAAGGGCGTTAGCGGCAATAATGGCAAAGAGCAGCACCATTAAAAATGCAAAATAATAATCCTGAAAAAGGATAAACATTATTTAACATCGGTACCGTGCCACAGATGAATGGTATGACCCAGCCAACTACTGAAGTAGCTCCGCTGGTGGAAATTAAACGTAATTGCCGATCTTCCAGGTGATCCATCAATTTTCTGCCAACACAAGTTTTGAGTTTGGGAATAAGATTATAATGGATGAAAATACCATTAAATGTAAGGATTATCACAATGCAGACTTTTGCCCAGATTTTAGGATTACAAAGTTTCTGAGGTTCGTGTTGATAATATTCCCAGAGGAAACCAAATCCTGAGATCCATAATAGGCATAACCCAAAAGTAACAAAAACCGAAAATTGATAAATCATTCGATAATGGTTCGCACGAAAGGTTTCATATCTGACAATGTTTTTTAACAGGATCAAATCCAAGGCCATTGCGACACCAAAACCCAGTGACAGGCCTAAAAGATGCATCATGCTGAATATCATCATGATATTAATCACTCAGTATTTCATTTAGTAATTCAAGCGATTGTCGATCAATTTTTGAATCAGGTTTATCGGCTTGTTGTTTAATGTCCTTTGATAACAGTTTGTGTAAGGTTTGATCCCTGTCGGATCCTGTCTCATTGACTGTAGTTTGATCTTTTGCTTGCTTACTGGTGATTTGTTCAGTTGCAACATTGTCCTGCTCATCTTGGGGTACTGTTAATTCAGACGGTTCTACTGGTCTGTTGTCGGCAGGTATTTTTTGTTCGGTCGAGTTCAAGCTTAATGTTTGCTCAGGTTCATCGGTACTGCTTTTAAATTCGCTAATGCTTTGTTCGGAGCCCTCGATTACTGGGGTGACAGTGTTCATATCCTCTTTTGTTAGTAGCTTTCCTGAGCTAGAACTCGTATCTATTGTCTCTATTTTGGCGACGATTTCTTGTTCATCCGATTTTTCGCCAGCAGGGAGGTCTGTGCTTTTTTTTCATCGATAACTTCAACTACATTATCGGTTTTCTTACCAGTATCTTTATCTGTTTCTTGCCTGGTTGTAATTTCGTTTTCACCTAACGTTTTATCAAATGATTGGCTTACCTGCTGCTGAATCACTGAGCTTTACATTCTTTTCATTTGAAGTAATTTGAGTCGTTTTTGTGTTCTTAATAGAAATAGCTGCAGCATTGGCACTTAATGTTGAGGATTCGGGGTTGCTAATGTCTTTTTGCTCTGCAGCGGCTGCAATTTTAGCGGCGCGGTTCTTAACAATATTGTTAAGAAAACTTCCTTCCTTCTCGCAACAAGCGGAAAGCAGTAGTGAAAATATGATTAGTGTAATAGTCTTGTGTATCAACGATTGCTACCCTTGTCTTATAGCAATATTTCGTTAAAAATTGCGGTGGCTTTAAGGTCTACAGATGATTATAAATCCTTGAAACTTAAAATATTCTTATATTCTACTATGAATGTTAACTTTCGTTAACTCTAGATATTAAAATTCGCGTTTTATTTTATTTTTGACTATGCGTATAAATAGTTGGTTAGAAAAACAAAAAAGCCTCTGTTTTAGAGGCTTTTTTGTGTGTTGATAGTATAAAAGTCGAGGCTTATTTTTTACCAGGAACAACATTTGCGCCAGGCGCGTTATTCATAATCGACTTAATACCATTGTTCATGCCGGAACGGCTTTTGTACATTTGGCTTTTAGCAATAACCTGACCGTTGCTTGCCATTAAGTTAAAAAACACACGGCCATCTTTAGCAACTTTTTTGTCAAAGTTTTTAATGTCCTTACAATGTTTTTGTACAGATTTAATTCCGTTAGTGCAACCACGCTTATCCGCATAACCCTGGCTTGCCAGAATTGGGATGCCATTGTTTGCTCTAAGACGGAAGTATTGTTTACCGCCATTTCCTGTAAAAGTTTCAAATTTTCCGGCCATGTTTACCTCTTATAAAATGTGATAGTTTAAAATGCGGGTGGATTGTAGCACTAATGGAGGAAAAAATTAAATTCCTCTGATTAATTCATTAATTCCACTTTGCTGCGGGTTTTTTCATCGACACGCTTAACAATTACAGCGCAGTACAAACTATGGCTGCCATCTTTGGCCGGCAAGTTTCCAGATACCACTACCGAACCGGCTGGAATCCGGCCATAACTAGTTTCGCCCGTCTCACGGTCATAAATACGAGTGCTTTGGCCGATATAAACCCCCATTGAATAACCGAACCTTTTTCCACAATCACACCTTCAACGACTTCACTGCGCGCACCAATGAAAACAGTCGTCTTCATTGATGGTGGGTGAAGCTTGCAGTGGTTCCAAGACACCACCAATACCCACTCCCCCGGAAAGATGCACGTTCTTGCCGATTTGAGCACAGGAACCAACTGTTGCCCAGGTGTCAACCATTGTGCCTTCGTCAACATAAGCGCCGATGTTCACATAACTGGGCATCAACACAGCGTTCGGTGCAATAAAGGCGCCTTTGCGCACGACCGCCGAAGGCACCACGCGAGCGCCGTCATTGACAAAATCACGCTTGCCGTAATCAGCGTATTTCAGTGGGACTTGGTCAAAAAAGTTGGTATAGCCTGCCGCAATAACAGCTTTATCCTGAGTGCGAAATGATAAAAGCACCGCTTTTTTCATCCATTCATTCACCACCCAGCGATTACGTTTTTTTTCTGCAACACGAATTTCACCTTTATCAAGGCTAGCAATTACGTCATTCAGTGCATCGCACAACTGGGCGCTTGCATTTTAGCGTTAATCTTTTGGCGATTTTCAAAAGCTTGTTCAATAATTTTTTTCTGTTTGCGCATGATGGTTTGTTAGTTAAATATTTAGATTCTAAATTATAGTAAAAAAGCTATCCACCAAGCGCGGATAAAATCGATTTTTCCAGTTGTTTTAAGGTTTTTTCATTTTCGATTTTTGGCCATCCCGATCACTAATAAAAAAATGATCTTCAACCCGCTCCCCTAAGGTACTAATACGTGCGGTATGCAAATGAATTTTATTTCTAATAGTGAATTGGTAATGTGATAAAGCAACCCAGGTCTGTCCTGGGCAATTATTTGCATGATGGTCAAATTGCCTGTGTCTGAATGTGTGAAACTGACTTGAGTTTTGATCGGAAAATGTTTACTTCGACGGCTAATGATACGTTTTTCGGCTTTAAATCTTTTCACCGAGCCTTAACAACTTATTCAAGTAATCTCTAGCTTCTTGAAGCCGGTGATTATCTTTCACCGCTTCACCTTGCTGGTCGGTAGTAACGAATGCCAATAAGATCATGCCGTTTTTAAGCGTTCAATTTGTGCATTGATAATGCTTAAGTGCAGATGATCAATCGCCCTAGAGACAATAGGTAATAGGGCGTCCCGCTCAGGGGCGTAAACTAATATCTGATTGGCTTCAAGATCTTTATTGTAACGAATGTTGGTGAGCGGTATTTCACATGCTGCAGCCGCTAAAATTGTTTGTTGTTGCCAGTAAATTGCATCGGTACCAAAGTGTAGAAAATATTGCGGTTCAATGCTATGCCAGAAATTTCCACCGTGGATTTGGAGATGTCTTTTGCTAAACGCTTTAATACCACAGCTTTGCTTCTTTTAATTCGTTTAGCGATATCTTCGCTGTCGGGTAGATCACGACTTAATCTGCGGCTGGTCGTAATATATAAATCCCAAAGTAGCTTGCCTTTCCAGCGGCTCCAGACTTTGGGCTGGTCGCTTTGATATCGGCAACAGTGAGTAGATAAAGGCAATTAAGGTGCTGTTGATCACCGACGAGTCCAGCAAATTTTTTGATTACTCGTGGGTCGCTAATATCCTCACGCTGAGCCGTCCAGGACATCTGCAAATGATGTCTGACT
>CBDCFC010000012.1:0-63278 GCA_965215945.1 Arenicellales bacterium
TCTTTCGAATTCCAAAACTATATAGCCAGAGGCGGCGCCCTCCTGCATCAGAGCAAGATACGCGAGTTGCAGAACATTCATGTACTGCAGTCCCTTGATACCACCAGCCTCGCACTGCTCTTGCAAGTCATGGAGCCGATTCAATCAGCGAAGGAGAAGTGCTGTTCCGACAGCATGATCCCGAACATGAATATATTTACCTTATACGAAGAGGAAGCGTATCACTGACTCATACTCCCGATAATCCTGATGCACAGCCGGTTATTGAAACAGTCGACAGTGGGGACATTTTTGGTTTGACTACACTGATGTCCAATGCTGAATACGGTGGATATATAGCATCGGCACGAGCAACCACTTTAACTACCGTTTACAAAATTAAAATCTCAAGTTTTTTGCCAATTCTTAGAGACAACCCTGCCTTGCAACATACGATACGTTCTATCGCTTATCGCCGAATCAACAAATTTGCTAGTGTCAATCCGTCAATTGATGCGACCAAAATAAAAGAATCTATACTGCGTTTTTTGAATGAATTGTCCGGCGTTGAACAAAACACATCCATTCCTGAAGATAAAAACTGAAAAGTGCCGGCCTTGCAATCTGGCTGGGTATATTTATAGATGCCATCCCTGAATCGCTGGTGATAGGCATACTCGCAGTCAGCCGCAAGGGATCAGTTACGCTTTTATCATTGGTGTTTTCTAGCTAATTTTCCCGAAGCCATGTCAAGCTCAATTGTTTGAAGCGCGCAGGTTTTTCACGCATGAAAATTTTTGCCATGTGGATGATTGTCTGCATTGTGACGGCCATTGGTGCTTATATTGGCACTATCATTTATCCCGCTCATCCAACCGGTCATACATTGCTATGGATAGCCGCCATCGAAGGCCTTGCCGCCGGGGCAATGCTTACTGCTATTGCTGAAACCATGTTGCCAGAAGCCTTTGAACACGGCGGTGCGATCACCGGTTTTTCATGCCTTTGTGGATATTTATGCTCTATGCTGGTTAAAATTATCTGAGTGTACGAATCATGGTCTACGCTTTTCTACAAAATGAATCCATTGATGACAGCCTGAAACGAATTTTCAGTGATCAGATTGATATGGCTGTCTCGGGATTGAATAATTGGCAGGGATCGAGAAACAAACAAACCTATGTGAGCGATCATGTTGATAAAATTGTGGCTGTCTATGATCTGGTATCCGGATATAGTACGCCTGAGTTTAATGATCAAATCAGAAAATTGGGCAAAAATCATCGCAATTATGCAGAGATTTATCGCTCGACAATAGATTTAAAAGCATTTAAATACCTGAAAAAGGTCCATCCTGATTGGTTTAAGATCCATCCCTGTAAAATGCGGAGCGCGTTCTTCACGATGAATCCGATGTAATTGCCCTGGATGTCGAGTATGTTAACGAAGTAGTTCAGGATGCTAAAACAACACTGAATCATGCCCGTTATTTACTGGATAACCTGAACTTTGAAAATATCACTAATGTAGAAGAACTTGGCGCTAAGCTGTTAGTTGAGAAGAATAATCTTACCAAGCAGTATGCTTTATTTCGTAGTAAGCCATCAGACAAAAATGCCATTGACTTAAGCGATGCGATTATACGATATCGTCAAAAACTTCAACTATTTCGCAAACTGAATAATAAATATACAAAAAACGAGAAACGCACGCTCAAACCATTATCCAGGTACTTAAGAATACATGCACGGCTGAATTCACTTAGAGAAAATTTTCTTGAACACCCTGAGATGTACGGCAGTTATTCAGAAATCCTGCAACTGCTTGGCTTGATTGACCGGACAAAAAAGAATTGTTTTCTCAAATAAAACCGCTGGGGAAAATAACACTCTCAAATCTAAAGTTAAAAAACATCAAGCTCGCATGAGCCTTGATAAATCATCTACCTGCAGACTTTGAGCATGGTTTTATGTTAAACACACCTAAAATAATTGCCTGCATTGAGCACCGTATCCTTAGATCAAAAATCATTTGACTTATTCAAAGATAGTAGTAGCCTTTAAGTCATCCTTTCACACGGAGTATTATAGGATTGTGGCTGATTACATTATTCCCAACTGCCGCCGCCATCTGAAACACGACCTGGTGGTCTGACCTCCTTGCCTCTTTGCCTGTGTTTGATACAGGTGCCTCATCGACTTTTCTCTATTTTACTCATTTGGATGATTAATGAATCACAACAACACATTCAGCGCGGCCATCGATATCGGCGGAACCTTTACCGACACGGCGCTGTCAATTCCGGGCCAGCGAGAACTCATCACCGCCAAAAATCCAACCACAGCGCAGGATCCCACGCTGGGTGCACTGGAGGGATTAAAAGCCGCCCTGGCTCAAACCAATAAGCAGGCCGGTGAACTGGTTCGATTCATTCACGGCACCACCCTGGCTACTAACGCTTTGATTGAACGGCGTGGCGCACAGACGGCGGTGATCACTACTGAAGGATTCAGGGATATTTTAGAAATCGCCTATGAAAGGCGTTATTCCAATACAATATCATGTTGCAAAAACCGGATTTAATCGTACCGCGTTCACGCTGTTTTACAGTTAAAGAACGATTGAACGTGCATGGCAAGGTTCTAACACCGCTGGAAACAAGCAAGCATCAATCAAGTCATTGAGCAAATAGATGCTTGCGGTGCTCAAGCCGTAGCGGTTTGTTTATTACATTCCTACGCCAATCCTATCCATGAGCAGCAATTACGTGAGCAAATACACAAACACAGACCTGATCTGTATATCACTTTATCCAGCGAAGTCAGCCCCGAGGCGCGTGAATTTGAGCGCTTGTGCACAACCGTGGCAAATGCTTACTTGCAACCATTGATGGTTGAATATCTGACGCGCTTTGAACAAGAGTTTAAAAAAGTAGGCTTGAACTGCCCTATCCTGATGATGACTTCCTCGGCCGGCATGACCACCCTGGAAACAGCCCGCAAATTTCCAATCCGCCTGGTGGAATCCGGCCCCTCAGGCGGCGCGGTGATGGCGGCCAAAGTGGCTGGCCAATCCGAACTCGATCAGGTGCTATCGTTTGACATGGGCGGCACCACCGCCAAACTGTGTTTAATCAACGATTACACCCCAAAAACCGCGCGCAATTTTGAAATCAACCGCGCGGCGCGTTTCATTAAGGGCAGCGGCATGCCGGTGCGCATACCGGTAGTGGAAATGATTGAAATCGGTGCCGGCGGAGGCTCCTATGCAGGAATTGACCGGTTAAATCGAATTACCATCGGCCCGGAGAGTGCTGGCTCGGAACCGGGTCCGGCCGGCTTTGACCGTGGCGGCACCATTGCCACGGTAACCGATGCCGATATCGCGCTGGGCTACATTGATCCCACGCTGTTTGCAGAAAAAACGCTTGACGCTGGACAAGGACAAAGCCTGCAAAGCCGTGAACGACACCATCGGTAAAAGACTGGAACTGGACATCAATAAAGCCGCCTATGGCATCAGTCAAATTGTCGATGAAAACATGGCCGGCGCCGGACGCATGCACGCTGTCGAATCAGGCATGGACATCGGCTCACGCACTATGATCGCTTTTGGTGGTAACGGACCGTTACACGCCACGCGGGTGGCCCGGCGCTGCGGGGTTAAAAAAATTGTCATTCCAGTTAACCCAGGTGTGGGTTCAGCGGTCGGTTTTCTGGATGCGCCCGTTTCCTTTGAAATTATTCGCAGCTATTACACCTTACTAAACAGTATTGACATAAAAAGCGTTAACCTGCTTTTGCAGCAAATGCTCAAGCAAGCGCATGAAGTGGTTTTACTGGGCGCACCAGATTCGTCCCTAGCATCATACTGCTCAGCGTTTATGCGCTATCACGGCCAGGGCCATGAAATTGAAATTCCACTCAACGGCGAAGAATTAAAACAAAAAGATCTGACGGATTTACTTAAAAAGTTTGAAACCGAATATGCATTTCAATATTCACGAGTCGTTCCCAACATGGAAATCGAAATTCTTAACTGGGCGGTTAAAGTCACAACACTGGACAAACCACCCAAACCATTGATAAACACTGATGCGAGACAAACCGTTCAGGCAACCGAAACTAGAGCTATTATTTGTGATCAAACTTCCGAACCAGTCGCGGCAGCCGTTTATTATCGACAGGATTTGAACACAGGCGATTCATTTGACGGACCGGCGTTGATCGTTGAGCCTCAAACTACCACTCTGGTCAGCAGCGACTACAAAGCATATATCGATACAGCTATGAATATTGTGATGACCAAAAAGGAGGAATCCTAATGAGCCTCAACAAAACCGATTTACAAGTCATGTGGGACCGTCTGCTGGGAGTGGTCGAAGAACAGGGCCAGGCACTGATTCGTGCCGCCTTCAGCCCGATTGTGCGCGAGTGCGGCGATATCTCAGCAGGCATATTCAACCTCGAGGGCGACATGCTGGCCCAGGCAGTCACCGGTACACCCGGCCACATTAACACCATGGCTGAAGCGGTAAAAATCCTGATCAGACACTTTCCGGTGGAACAAATGCAGCCGGGTGAAATATACATGACTAATGATCCCTGGATCGCCTCGGGCCACTTAAACGATTTTCTATTGCTGCAACCCGCTTTCTTAAATGACCGCGTGGTCGGCTTCAGCTCCTGCACCTCGCATTTGTTTGATCTGGGCGGCAAAGGCATGGGTCCGGACGGCACCGACATCTACGACGAGGGTTTATTCATCCCTCCCTGTAAACTGCTGGAAGACGGGGAAGTTAATCAGCTGTTACTGAACATCATCAAAGCCAACTCGCGCGAGCCCATTGCTAACGAAGGCGATATTTACGCTCTGATTGCTTGTTGCGAAACTGGAGTTACTCAACTGTTAAACATGATGCGCGAGTTTAATCTCCGCGATCTGGATGAGTTGTCCAGGCACATTATTGAAACCTCGAGAGTGGCAACAGTCGATTCCATCCGCGAACTGCCTGAAGGAGTCTATAAATACATCCTGCCCGTAGACGGCTATGAAAAAGAAATCGAACTGCACGCCAGCATGCAAATTACCAGCGACGACATACAAGTGGATTTTACCGGCACCTCAGGCTGCTCCAAATACGGCATCAATGTGCCGCTAAACTACGCTACGGCATATTCAGTATTTGCCATGCGCTGTTTAATCGGCTCGGACATTCCCAACAATGCCGGCTCGCTGGCACCGTTTAAAGTCAGTGGACCTAAAGACTGTATTCTCAATGCCCAATATCCCTCACCCGTGGCCATGCGCCACACACTCGGACAAATGACGCCAGACTTGATGTTCGGCTGTCTGCACCAGGCCATTCCTGAGCGGGTGCCAGCCGAAGGTGCTTCCTGTATGTATGACCTGCCGTTGCGCCATGCACCTGAAGTCACCCGCAACGGCGGCAAACCCTTCGGCATAGAACTGACTCATAATGGCGGAACCGGCGCCAGGCCGGGGCTGGACGGTTTGTCAGCCACGGCCTATCCCAGCGGCGTCTGGGGATCACAGGTGGAAATCAGCGAGAGCGTCACGCCGATTTTGATCAAACGCCGCGAACTAATCCCCGACAGTGGCGGCGCTGGGGAATTCCGCGGAGGCCTGGGTCAACACATCGAACTGACACCCGCAACCGATGATGCGTTTGTGGTGTTTTTGTCAGTGGAACGAATGAAATATGCCGCCAAGGGTCGCAGCGGCGGACATGATGGCGCAGCCGGAAAAATAACGCTATGCGACGGAACAGTGATTCCAGGCAAAGGCGAATTCAGGATCGACCCGGGCCAAACCATGATTGTGCAAACCCCTGGCGGTGGTGGTATTGGAGATCCAACTGCGCGGAATAAGGATGCCATCCTTTCAGACTTGCACAATGGTCTTATATCCAAGGACTCAGCTAACAATCTTTATGGCCACTCGGCTTAACATGAACATCACACCAATCCCAACCATACAAACACTAGCCCCTTACGTGCTGGCCGATCTGTCAGGGCCAAAGGACAAAACACTTATATCTCTGGCTCAAAATGAATTATGTTTTTCACCCTCCGAACAAGTCATTGAAGCCGCAAACAAAGCCATAAACAACGCTCAGCTTTATCCTGATCCCGACTGGGTGGAGCTCACTGCCGCCATAGCTGGCGTGCATGATCTAAATGCCAAACAAATTTTGTGTGGGGTTGGCTCCATGGAATTGTTGGAGCTGCTGGGACGGGTTTATCTGTCCAGCGATGACCGGGTTTTGATGAGTCAATACGGTTACTCGTTTTTTAAAACCGTCGCCCAAATGTATGGAACGGCAGTGGACATGGCACGTGAAGTAAATTTCACTGTTAACATTGATAGCATCCTGGAACTAGTCAAGCCAAACACGAAGTTCGTATTCCTTGCCAACCCTGGCAATCCCACGGGCACTTTGTTAGCAGCGCAAGAAATTCTGCGCTTGCGCAACGAGCTTCCGAAAAACATCCTGCTGGTAGTTGATGAAGCTTATGCCGAATTCACAGACCCAGACACCTATCCCGCTTTGTTTGATTTGGTGGGTCACGGCAACACCGTGGTGCTGCGAACTTTTTCCAAAATATACGGTTTGGCTGGTATGCGGGTGGGCTGGGGCTATTTTCCATCCGAAGTTTACTCAGCAATGCGTAAAGCGATGAATCCGAATAATATTTCTGCTCCCTCACAGGCGGCTGCCACAATGGCCATGCGACAGCAATATATCGTTGAGCAGCGTAAAGCTATTATCGATTCGATCCGAACGAAATTCGTCTTCGAATTAAAACAATTGGGCCTTGATGTTCCACAGAGCCACAGCAATTTTGTACTCATTGACTTTACAACTAAAGACAGAGCCCAATTCTGTTTTGAACAATTACGTGCCCAGGGAATTATCATGCGGCCCATGGGCGCTTACGGTTTGACCCATTGTTTGCGCGCCACCCTCTCTCATCAGGACCACATGAATGCAACTATCGAACACTTAACCCGAATTCTTGAGGAGTATGGCTCATGAACTACCCGTCACGCGGCCGAGCCCGCATTGGCATACTGGTGCCGTTCACCAACACTAATCTTGAAGCCGACATGGCTATGCTCTGCCCAAAAGGCGTGACCATGCACTACGCCCGACTGGGCGGCTACGACATGGACGAAATCCCGGATGAAAACCAGATGGCCGGCCTGGGCGCCGCGGACTTATCTGAACCTCTGCGACTACTGGCTGGTGTTAAACCAGATGTAATTCTCTATGGCTGCACCTCGGCCACTCTGACACATGGCCCAGAATTTGATTTAGAATTATCACGTAACATATTGAATAAATGGAATATTCCTAGTGTTACCGCTGCGGGTTCGCTGGTTTACGCCCTACAGGCACTGAACATCGACAAAATAGGCTTTGCCTCGCCCTATGTGAAAAACATCAACAATGACGCTATTGAATTCCTAAAACAAAACGGCATTCAAACCGTCTCCAGCGCCCACGTCGACGACGAACTAGACAATTACGGCCAGGGCAACCTCGCCCCCGAACAAGTCTGCGAACTGGCCAGAAACGCAAACAGCGATCAAGCCCAGGCCATAGTCCTCTCCTGCACAGACATGCGCGCCGTCGAAGTCGTCAACCAACTCGAGCAAGAACTCAACAAACCCGTCATCACCTCCAACCAAGCGATGCTATTCAACGCATTGCAGTACATTGACGTATCGCCCAACGAAATAGATTGTGGAAAATTGTTTTTTGGGGGTCGGTGACAAATGCTAGTATGAATGATTCTCGTTTGTCACCGACCCCTGTTCTCCTGTTCTTACGTTACGGATTATAGTGATTTTACCTACATACAAACGGTTCTGCTGTAAACGTTAATATGCAAAGCCTCCCCATCGGTACTCGGATTTTATCTAATTTGGTTGCAATTCTGTTAATTGCCTCAGCTGCTGCATCGGCACAGCCATTACCGAGATTTGAGGGCTATCCGGCAAATAACATATTCAAAAATGAGCCCGCACCAGTTGATTTAGCTAGCAATCCAAAAGCATCACAGTTTCGTACCAGGCTTCAAGCTAGCGCGAAAGAGGGTCCAAATTTTGCAGGACATTACACATTCATAGACTGGGGTTGCGGAACGGGTTGCACCAGCTTCGCCATTGTCGATGCTAAAACGGGAGGAGTCCTCTTCCTCTCTGGAGAAGTAAATTTTCCTTGGCTGTCGGACGAGCCTGCAACCATGGAGAAATATGATATTTCTTATCGCATCGATAGCAGATTGCTTATAATCAACGGAGTACCGGGAGAGCGAAAAGAGCTCGGCACCTATTACTACGAACTTACAGATGGAATATTGCAGTTAATACGCTTTATTGAATGGAAAAGTACATGGAACATAAAATAGAGTGCTCAATAATCAATTTCACGAAAACCGCTGACGATTAAAGGCGCCTTTAACACACCGGTCACATTGGGTCTTTGCATTTATTTGCCCTTGTTGTGCTCAAGTCAGGCAGTTGCAGATACCACATGAGGTTGCTCTGCAGATTTTGTAATTCAATTTCCCGTGTTACCCTGAGAATTCACGAAGCATACCTTATCGCCCAGAATCTATATTGGCGACTATCAGAATTTTATTGAGGGCAGGGGTGTCAGGATAATTTTTAAAGACTACGGCGCCAATTGCCAGGCATTACGTGAAGCCAGCATGTGCGCAAAACGAACAGAGCCATAAATTCAACCACTTACGCTAGAATTTAGGCCTAATACGATAGACCTTTGGAACATTCCATTGGCCACAACCACTTGTTCTAATATCCACCAAGTTTCCACCGGCTGCTGCAACCAATGATGCTGTATATAAGGATTTATTACTTGTATCTATGTTACTTATTGTAACTTGATTTACCTTATTGGGATCACATCCATCCGTGTTTGCTTGAATACCGTTGACCACTATTATTGCATCAGTATCGTAAACATATATGGAGGTAATCGTTCTATTGATATAATCAGCAGCATGTGTAGTCATGCTGGATAATGCAATTAAGATTGTAATGTATAGTTTTTTCATGATTTTTAAATGTTAGTTAATTGAATATTGGAACAGCGTGTGAGTCATAATCTATCAAGTTTAAATTTATATTGTATTCTGGGTAGTTGCTAAAATTGAGGGTTGCGCTAACAGCAGCATGATCCGATAAATAATAGTTCATCCCCCACCCCCACCACATCCCCCGCCACCCTATATAGGCTGTTGATCCAACAACACTTTTACTTAGGATATTTACAGCTTTCGAGGTAAAAATATAATCAAGTTTCGCATTGTTATTGTTCGAATAAATATTTGTGCAGTTATTAGGTCTACAGTCACCCGTTCCATAAGCGGCTTTTAGTTTGTTCATATCACTAGGGTAGTTCATTTCCAAACGGAAACTTCCACTATCATCATCGCATCTAAAATCAACCGTATAATGCTGAGAATCTGTTATATATCGGAGAACATCTTGATCTTTAGGTTTGTACCACTTCAGATTCATGTCACCCAATAATATGACGGGAAGGTTTTCTGAATTAAGGTTGTAAATTTTGTTGACAATGAGATTAATTGATTTAGCTCGAGAAAAACTTGATTTACATTCTCTCCATGCTGGCATATGGGTGTTAAATACATAAAAGGCTTTTTTAGTTTGATAATGATAAAACTTTCCCCATGTAACAATACTACCTCTTTTGGTGACTGCAAATGTTCGAGATGGTGTATCTGGAGTATCTGATAACCAGAAAAAACCTCGTTTGAGTACTCTAAAATCTGCTCGCTTGTAGAAGATTGAATGTAATCCTTTGGCCTGCCAAGGTATAACTCCTGGGGCCTCCTGATAGTTGTTTGGAAAATCTTCATAGCTGATTTCCGAGTAATTCTCAATCATGCTTTCCTTAAGATATTGAACTTGATGCTGAATATCTTCTTGAAGAGCGAATATATCGGCGTTTTGGTTTCTTAAAAAGTCTCGAATATGACTTTTCCTATTCGGCCATAATTCAATGCCGCAATTTACCTGAATATCGCATAAATGATGTGGTGTACCGTTTATAGTTTCTTCATGCAAGATGTTATAAGTGAGGAATTTAATATTAGCAGTTGCCGAAAACGAACTGAAAAATATCGTCATTAAACTCAATAGTTTTATTATCAAATTCATATGAATAATAAAACTGGTAAGAGTGAGCTACTGGATGAACCTACCACCATAAATTGGAAAAAATCAGCCGCTGCGAGTAGATTGTATAGCTTTTGAGTTTTCATTAGATAGTCTCTTTTGCATTTGCTGAGACCATCATATATTTTGTTGAAAGAATATTCTGTAACGTAATACGCGAAAATTTTGTAATAAATTCACGTTTTTAATTGTACGCCCTTAACTTAGCGCTTATATTAATTCGAGTTTGATCCCAATTCTTCCATAAATGATTAAGTGACGGTTGCTTTGTAAGCTCGGTTCGGTTTATCAGCGTTCTTGAAGTTTGTGCTTCGTGAAGGAATGGGAGCAGGAGATAAAAGTGCGGCTATAGGCAGCTATAGGTGATCGGCTATAGCTCTCGATGGAATATAATCCGATCAACCACAACAAGACGAAATTCGAACCTATCAAGGCAGCGGATGAATTATATGCACTCCGGAAATTTGCCAAGAAACAATTAAAATTAACAAAATCTCATGAATAAAGCGGATGCAATTAAAGAAGCTATTGAACTGGCTAAAAAAACAAAACTGACAAATACTGAACAAACACAAGACTCCGAGAATCACTCTCAAGTAGATGAGAAAGTAGAACCCGTATCTCAGCCGGAAACAACAAAAAATTTGTCCAGGGATTGACGTATTTCCACGACAATTCGGCCCCTTGCTGATGCCTGGAAACAATTAAAAGTGATGGCTATTATTGAGGATAGAACCAACAAGTCTCTAATTGATGAAGCGATTAATAACTTATTCATAAAATACTGAAGACCACCTATTGCATCTATCAGGGAAAAATAAGCTGCTTAGAACAGCTTTATTGTATAAAAAAATCTGAGATCAGGAGATAGATGACAAATAATTCAAAATTTAACTTTACAGTTTATTAAGAAAATTTAATAATTCTTTCCATATTTAAAGCTAAACACAACAAGAGAGTTAGATATGGGTAGGATTATTCGCTTTTTACTAACATCATTTATTTCCACAACAATCCTTTATAGCGGGTTAGTTAGCGCAGAATATCCTGGAGTTACACCGGGTAGTTTTGCAGTGGACGATTCTGGAGCAGCTAATTACGCATTGCCAGTATCAGTACCGGCTGGCGTGGCTGGAATGAGCCCAGAACTGGCAGTGAGCTACAATAGCCAGAGCGGTAACGGTCTCATGGGGGTGGGGTTTGGTTTAGCTGGGTTTTCATCAAGCATTCACCGCTGCGGTTCGTCACATGTCGTAGATGGGAAGGCCACAGGAGTGAAATACGATGATACAGATATGATCTGTATGAACGGACAGCGTTTGATTCGAATTAGCGGTACACACTGGCGCAACGGTACAGTGTATCGCTCAGAGATAGATTCATTCGACAAAGTGGTGTATCGAACAGGCACGACAAGCTCAGGTGCGGCGACTGATTATTTCGAAGTGTATACACGTGATGGAGAGAAGCACATATACAACTGGCGAGTTGTGGTGTCTTCGACAGGGCTTGCCACTCGTCGTAATGTAAGTAGTTGGTTAAAACATGTCGAGGAGGATCGTTCCGGAAATCGAATTTATTATCGGTATAAACATGTAGACGGTGAACGTTATTTACCTGAGGAAATAGTATGGGGGGCGAAGAATTTTAACGGTAATCGAAAGGTTGTCTTCGAATATACTTCAAATCGACCAGACAAGCGTTTTTCTTATTTACGAGGAATCAAATCTGAAAGCAAACATCGTCTGAGTAAAATCAAGACTTATGTCGAGAATAGTCTGGTGAAAGAATATCGATTCACCTATCAAAAATCTCCCGTGAGTGGGCTATCACGGCTACGTTATGCCCAGCAATGTGGTTCAGATGGAGGCTGTTTGCCCCGTCATGAATTCGCCTGGAAAGATACAGCAAAGGGATTCAGTGGCAATACTGCCTATAAGCTCCCTGTTCGTATCTATGATTACCAGGATCAATTTGAAATTGCTTCGCAATCCGGTGATTTCATTGATGTGAATAATGATGGATTGGTCGATTATGTAGTGTCGTATAAAGACTATACGACCAAAATAGCCAAACATGCCATTTACAAAAACACCGGGTCGGGTTGGCAATTAATCGGCCAAAAACCACCCACTTCGTTTGTGATGCGTGATTTCACACTACGTAAACGAAACATTCAGCGCGGGACCTATGCCGATGTTAACGGAGATGGTTATCCAGATATTATTCGTTCCTATTCGGTGTTGTGGTATGGCGGTAGTCTTGAATGGAAAAGAGAAGTATGGATTAACAATCAAAACTGGACGTGGTCAAAATCGTCAACCTTTGTACCACCGACGTATATGTGGAGTTATTCCGCGTGGTGGGGGTCAAATCGCAATACCAGTATTAATACGGATCAATTTGCATTTCGTGATCCGTTCAACTACGCACAGATGACCAAGGCTCACTTGGCGGATATCAACGGCGATGGCTTGGTCGACTGGGTGGTATCGTATAACAACTTTGAATTAACCAACCGCCGTGGTGTTTGGCTCAACAATGGTAACCGTTGGGTGCGTGCAACGAATTATGACCCTCCCGCAGCGGCGGTATTTGATGATTATTGGGAATATAACGCCAAAGCGACGATGTCGGTGAAGCCTACTCAGTTAGAGGATGTTAACGGTGATGGATTGCCGGATCTAGTCAGATCTATTCGCTACAAGCGTGGCGCACCCGGTGTTACGCAGCTTGATCTTCGTGATACTTGGCTGAACACAGGGTCAGGTTGGAAGCATACGCCAGATTATAAGTTGCCTGATTATGTTCGAGATTACACTCGAGTTAAAGTGGATCACGGTGGAGGAAGAGATTTTACGCCGCAAACCAGAGGCGTCTTTGTTGATGTCAATGGGGATGGTTTGGTCGATTGGGTGCGTTCGTATAAAGACGGCATCAATAATACGATTTATAAATACACCTGGCTAAATAACGGTAAAGGCTGGACAGCCAATAGAAATTATGATCTTCGTGGTGCGGTGATGAATGACTATTCATCAAGCACCGGAAATCACAAAGGCCATCCATCAGGAACATTTTTTGATATTAATCGTGACGGTCTGGTGGATTGGATTACGGCTTACAAAAATAAAGCTGGCACAACAGTACGCAATACGTATTTGAATACAGGTTCTGGTTGGGGTTCAGCCAATGCAGATTACAAGTTCCCAAATATATTGATCGATAATAAGTTGGGTTGGGAGCGTTCTTCAGTACGATATGGTGGGATCATGGATTTGAATGGGGATGGTGCTGTGGATTATTTAATGTCTGCAGACAATATTTTTGGTAATCCAGTCATTGCGACATATTTAGGCAAAGCCAAGCCTGCAGATCTATTGCATACGATTACCAACAGCATAGATGCAGTGACAACAATCGCCTATAAGACGATGATGGATAATTCGGTCTATTTCGTTGGCTCAGGCCCATTTACGTACCGTAATCAAAAAGTCCAGGGTCCAACGCCTATCGTTTCAGATACCTGGCGGAGTAATGGCATTGGCGGTAACTCAAGACTGCAGTACTTTTATTACTATGCACGTAATGACGGTAAGCGTGGTTACCAGGGATTTGCGCAACGCCGAGTGTGGGATCCGGTTCGGAAGATGTTATCAATTAAGGATTTATACCAAGAATTTCCTGCCACGGGCATGACCAAACGTGAATTAGTTTATAAGACCGATGCAGTAACCGCTAGCGGAGGACTCAGTGGTAATTCCCAACTACTTAGTCAAAGTCTGAATTTTATTAAACGTAAGAGCACATTCACGGAACAGGGCTCAGTGGCAGGTATAGATCGCATTACCCATCCTAGCGGTAAAAAGACCTATGCACCTCGCATTCGCCGTGCACGAAAACTGGACTATGAGTTGGGACAAACAGCCGCAATTAGGTCAATCTGGACAGAAAAGAATTATGATACTTATCTAAATCCAACCACTATTCGTACAGTGACAGTGCCGGGTGCAGGGCCTGCTTACGAAAATATAAATCATGCCAATCATCATTATAAGATTACCCATACCACATTTAAAAATGATCAGGCAAACTGGCTGATTGGTTTGCCCGAAGAAGTTACAGTCACACGGCATGCACCAGGGAAGACTAATCATGTCAGCTTGAAGCGAACACAGTTTAATAGTCGGGGTTTACCAGAAATAGTCACAGTTGAACCGGATACAAATTTTGAATTGACAACCACATATGGTTACGATGGATTCGGGAATAAAACCAGCAAACTAGTTCAAGGTCAAGGCTTCGATGCTCGATTGAGCACCACCAGATATGACGCTAAAGGGGTACATTTAATCGAAACGAAAAATGCGGAGCAACACATCACTAGCTATACCCATGATAATCAGTGTGATGGTATTGCGACCAAAACGGATGCTAACAATTTAACTACTACGACCAGTTACGACCAATTTTGTCGTGTGACCCGAGTTGATTATCCGGATACAACCTGGAAAACAACCGGTTATGGATTCACACCCTTGAGAATTATCAATCGAGCCAAGGGTCAACCCGATGTCACCACGTACTTTGATATCTTAGGCCGGGAAATCAAAAAAGAGAAAGAAGGCTTTGATGGTCGCTTGGTCATCACTGAGAAGAAATACAACTGGAAAAGATTGCTTGTTGAAGAGTCCTTGCCCTATTATCTGGGTGACACCGTTTACTGGACTAAATACTTCTATGATGCTATCAATCGCCTATATTTAACACGGAAACCGGATAATTCAGATACGCGCAAAACGTATAATGGGTTAACCATCACCACCACTAATGCGCTTAGTCAAACGCATACCGAGATTAAAAATGTTATTGGTCAATTGGTAACCGTAATTGATGCTGACGGTAACCAATTGCAGTATAGCTACAACGCACTCGGAAAACTGACCTCCACAACCGACCCAGAAGGTAATCAGGTCAAAGCGGGTTATGACCAGATGGGCCGTAAAATCTACAATGATGATCCGGATATGGGTTATTGGGAATACGATTATGATGCGTTAGGAAATCTGATTTGGCAAAAGGATGCCAAAGATCAAGTTATTACCATCAAGTATGACAAACTCAACCGGAGAATCGAGCGAACTACCGCCGAAGGCACCAGCACTTGGGACTATGACGAAGCGGCAAATGGGGTTGGCAGACTAAATCAAACTGATGGACCAAATGGCTATCAGCGCCGTCATACCTATGATGACAAAAGCCGTCTTAGATATACCTATGAGAAAATTGATGGTCTACAAATGACCAGATTGCAATCCTATAACTCAAACGGCAAAATTCATGAAGTCCGTTATCCGGGCCGAATGACGATTGGAATTCCGGGATATGCAGATCGATTGATCTACAACTACAACACCCACGGATACCTATACAAAATCCATAAATATGACAACAATGGAGGCAATCCAATACGCGAGGACTTGTGGGTCGTTGACAGTAAAGATGCGCATAATAATGTGACTTCAGAAAACTTTGGCAATGGTGTCACTACAACCAAACAATATCATCCAACAAAGGGGTTTTTGTGGTATCAGGATAGTTATCTGAACAATTCAACAATCATACAGGATCTCAATTATTGGCATGACGAAATTGGGAATATGGTGGGTCGCCGTGATGATGTGCGCGGAACCAATGAAAACTTCTACTATGATGATTTAAATCGGTTAACGGAGAATAGGGCTACTGTTCCCGATCCATTTGGTGGAACCGGAACAATAACCGTGAGTGTTAATTATGACTATGATGAGTTAGGAAACCTTATCTACCGTTCAGATGTCGGTCAAATGAACTATGGTGAGAATGGATTTGGTCCTCATGCTGTCACATCTGTCGATAATATTGATAATCATCCAGAACCTACTCAAACGCGTAATCCGTATGGGGATTATGAATACGATGCCAACGGTAATCTGACTGTTAGTGTCTCTTTCGGGGAAGGTTGAAACCCCTCGCCTTTAGGCGAAGCAAAGATTCGTGTAACATGAGCGGATGCGACATTATCGCTACGGTGCGCACACGAAATTTGATTTAAAAGTACATCTGGTCTGGATTCCGAAATATCGAAAGCGGGTATTAACCGGTGAAGTGGCCGTTCGTGTGCGCGATATTATTCGCCAGATTGCATTTGAACATGAATTACAAATCATCAGTGGCAAGGTCGCATCCGACCATGTTCACGTGTTTTTATCCTATCGATCTACCCAGAAGGTCAGTCAAATAGTGCAATGGTTGAAGGGAACAAGTTCGAGAGTATTGCTGCAGGAATTCACGCACTTACGCAGACAATTCTGGGGTAAGCATTTTTGGGCTAGAGGCTATTTGGCCGTAAGTTCAGGAAATTTAACGGATGAAATGATACAAGAGTATATAGATGGTCAGGAAGGTGAACAGATCGCCGATGACAGTCGATTTCCAATCGACAATACTTAAACCCCTCGACTTACAGTCGAGGGTCGTTTAGTGGTTTGACCACGGTAGGTTGGACGTCCTTTAATAAACCGCAGCAAATGGTGAGTAATATCAACGGGTCATTCAGAGGTTTGAGCTTTACTTATGGCTCTGAATTCCAGCGCATCACTAAAACCACCATGAATGGCGGAAAGCATGTTCGTTTTTATCATGATGGCAAAATGGAGCATATTACAGATGAGGGTAAAACCTACTGGAAATACTATATTCCGGTGGGTAAAGCCACGCTTGAAATTAAATACAAGCAAACTGGCCCAATTGCTGCGGGTAACTTTACCGAAGTTGAAAAACAGTATTTACTCAAAGATCACTTAGGTTCAACCGATGTCATTGTTGACAATGACGGCAATATTGTCGAACGTCTGAGCTTTAATACCTGGGGTAAACGCCGCAATTGGACTTGGAATGAATTTGATGAGGAAATCACCAGTTCATCCAACATCGGCTTTACCGGTCACAAGATGGATGATGAAGTCGGGCTGGTGAACATGAATGCCCGGATTTACGATCCGGTGATCGGACGGTTCTTAAGTCCGGATTCAAAAATACCGAACACTAAGAACCTGCAATCGTATAACCGCTATTCGTATGTCAGAAATAATCCGCTTTCGTTTACGGATCCGACAGGACACATGCGTAAGCCGGCATTAAAACTAATGAAGTTTTCGTTTAAAGCGGCGAAAATTGCAACAGTGTCGACTAAAAGTTTTAAAGTGAATTTAAACAAAAATCATAACAGTTCAACTCTGAAAACAACCCGGATAGTGACTGACCCGGGATTAAAGCGGAATATCAGTAGGCAAATTGGGGCAGCTACGGTGGTGGTTAAGTTTTATCAGGTAGCAGGTGGAGGTCTTTATAAAGCAGTGGGTGGAGGTGATCCAGGAGCAGCCGGTCCAGCGGGTAATGATGGAGGCCCCCCTGGTAGTGATGGAGGTGGAGCAGGTGGTGTGTCTGGTTGTGGTTGTGGTGCGGATGGTGCAGTGGGTCCTGTTGGTGCTGGAATAGGCCCCTCAGGTCTAGCAGGGGCATCAGGTGGAGTATCTGTAGGAGACGGAACAAGTAATGATCCGACTTCAGATGGATTCGGTATTGGCGGTAATAATCCCAATGGGATTGGCAATATTGGTGATAACTCTATTGCTCAAGGTGCTCCTGATGGCCCATTTGGAACTGAAAATTCTGACACCGCAGTAACAGGTACAGATGATGATGGAGAGGGAAAGAAAGGTTTTGATGGCCCGGATAATAAAGGAGACGATGGCGGGTCCGAATCATCACAAGGTGACTCGTCAGCCCCAGCTGGAAATCCTGGACCGATTGGCAGACAATTAATTGTGAAGAGATTTTCAACAAATATTATCAGATACACTCTAATATTTGGAAATTGAGGACAGGAAAAATTCGATTAAGTTTTTAATAATGCGATATAGATCATTAATACTGGTTTCATTATCAGTAATTTTACTTTCATCTTGTTCTACAAGCTCGAAAGAGATGGCAGAGGTTAACTCTCCAGCAAATGCGTGTGATAAACGTATCAAGCCCGATATTGAAAATTCGAGAGGTCGTTACTATGGTAAGACTAAAAAAGCTGGGGGTTTAACTCTTCCAGATGGGAAAGGATATTTTTGTTTCAATAATGGTGCTTTATATATAGGTAATTTAGAAAACGAAATAATGCAAGGCCATGGCGCCGTTTATTTCGGTGAGCATGGCAAATTTGCAGGTGATAAATACATTGGTGAAATTTCAAATGACAAAAGACATGGTAAAGGAACCTACTACTTTGCTGACACTGGTGCAATTTATACCGGCGAATGGGCCAATGACGAACGTACTGGCAAGGGAACATTGTTTGATGCAGATAATTATTTTTATAACGGTGATTGGACCAATAGTAAGAAAAATGGAAAAGGAATATATTTTTCGTTCATTTATGGACATCGATATGAAGGAGAATTCGTCGATAATTTATTTGATGGTAAAGGAAAAATATTTTATGCGAATAAAAATCGCTATGAAGGTGACTTCGTTAAGGGTTTCAGAACCGGTCATGGATCTTTTTATTGGGCCAATGGTGACCACTATGAAGGAGAATGGCTTGAAGATGGGAAAACAGGTAAAGGCATTTTCTATTATTCAAATGGTGATCGTTATGAAGGAGGATTTGCTAGAGATTATAGGACCGGGCCTGGTACTTACTACTGGTCTAACGGAGACCGTTATAAAGGGGAATGGTTTTTAGACAAAAAAGACGGCATGGGCATTTTCCATTACGCCAATGGAGACCGGTATGAGGGAGAGTTTAAGCGTGACCAGCAAACGGGGCAAGGTGTTTTCTATTGGACAAATGGCGATAGACATGATGGAAGTTTTGTCAATGGAAAGGCTGAAGGTTTTGGCATATTTTATAAAGCATCAGGTGAGATCGAGAAAGGCACTTGGGAAAATGGCGAATTTGTATCACCTAGTTCTTGAAATTATAACTAGATAAATGGTGACGGAGGGATTAAAAAATAGTCAGTTTTCTTTCACTAAAGAAGCGTTTAAATCAGGGACGTAAGATGCACAAAGGGTCGGTGACAAATGAGAATCATTAATACTTGATTATTGAAATCACTATAAATGACAAACTAGTTGTTGTGTTAAATGTAATCTTAAAAAAGTGACGTTCATTGTATGAGGCTTGTCTGCTTAATGTTTTTAATGTCTTTTCTAGCTGGATGTGTTGTTGCCCCGATTCCAAAAAATATTGAGATTTCAACATCCAATCAATATGGCTATAGGTGACGGAGGGATTATTTTTTAATCCCTCCGTCACTATTTACGCAATTTGGTGACGAGTGCTAATGAAAATGATTCTCGTTTGTCACCGACCCCCTCCTATTATTTGATTTTAGTCAATGATGGCGATAATAATACAGGTAAACTAGACTGATGCAATTGAAGATAATTTCTTTGTAAAATTCTATCAATGATGCTATTTATGAATAATGGCGATCCTGTTTCAGGAGCTTACATACTTATATTTAGATTAACTAATAATATTACGGGGATGTAGTGGAGATTTTCTTTTTAGAACTGATTCTTTTTATCGTGTTGATGGCTTTTTCCGCCTTTTTTTCAAGCTCAGAAACCGCACTATTTTCACTTGATGAGCTTCAACTGGAACAAATGCGCCGTGACAATCACCCGCGCATTGGATTAATAGAAAAGCTTTTAGCCAGCCCAAGAAGGCTTATCATCAGCATATTGATTGGCAACGAACTGGTCAATGTTTCTGCTTCTGTTTTATCAGCGTCCATGGTGATCATTTTGCTGGGTGCTGAAAATAAATGGATCAATATTTTGATTATGGTGCCTATTCTTTTGCTTTTTGGCGAAATCACACCCAAAACATTGGCCATCCGCAACAATATTGCATTTGCAAGTTTCGAATGCGGCCCTCTGGAACTGTTCAGTCGGATCATCAAGCCTGTTCGTATTTTAGTTCACTTTGTTTCAGAACGAATTATCACACTGATTGTAGGCAAAGAACGCTCAAAAGGTAACATTATTACTGAAGATATGGTTAAGACTCTCGCCCGTGAAGCGGTTGGTGAAGGAACGCTGGATCACGACGAGGCTCATTTTATTGAGCAAATTTTCGACTTCGGTAACAAAACGGTTGAAGACGTCATGACACCACGCTCGGATATCAGTTTTATCGATATAAACTTATCACCATCGAAGGTTTTTAAACAATATCGATTATCCAAGCACAGCAAAATGCCGGTGTATGAGGGCCATCGTGACACTATTTTAGGCTTTGTTTATATACGGGACTTTTTCGGCACTGATATCAAGAAACTATCTAAACAAACACAACCATTAAGACGTTTCTTGCGCCAGGCTTATTTTGTTCCCGAAACCAAACCGGCCATTGAATTGTTTGATACATTTAAAGAACGCAAATTATCTATTGCACTTACGGTTGATGAATATGGCGGCGTGACTGGCTTGGTGACAATGGAAGATTTACTTGAGTGTATATTCGGCCAAATCAGCAGCACACCGGATTCCGCAATAGAAACTAAAATTCATACTGTCTCAGACAATTTGTTTCGGGTTGCGGGTTCATGTGAAATATCAACGTTTAATCGCGCCATGAATGCTAACTTGAACAGTAATACTGCCGATACCATTGCGGGCCTGCTGTTGCACCTGCACGGTGAATTACCCCCGCGTGGCTCGATCATTAACCATGAAAATTTTCAGTTTGAAGTCGCTGATATACAGGCCAACCGAATTGCCCAAATAAATATCAAGCGGCTCGATTCATACAAACCGGCTGAATCCGCTGACAGCAATAAAACTAAAACTACCGAAAATTCAGACAATCAGGACATCGATTCGCCGGATACTCAAACTGAAAAAGAGGAGCGATAGAGCATGGACCCAACTACTATCATTTTGATTATGATCTTATGTCTGGTTGCGGAAGGTTTTTTTTCAGGCTCAGAGATTGCAATCGTCAGTGCTGACAATATGCTATTACGCCATAAGGCCGCAAAAGGATCCCGCGGTGCCCGCCTGGCATTAACCATGCTTGAAAAACCGGAATGGCTATTATCGACTACTTTGATTGGAACTAATATCTGTGTGGTGACAAACACGACAATGGCAACAGCATTAATGCTGCAATTATTTGGGGAAAATGGTGCCTGGTTGGCCATTTTGCTGGCAGCACCGCTGATCTGGATTTTTGGCGAGATCGTGCCCAAAAGTGTCTTCCAGCAGCGTGCGGATGTGATCACCCCTTATGTGATTTTTATTTTGAATGCTGCCTCCTACGTTTTTTACCCGATATTGTTGGTATTCACGTTTTTGACCAAGGTATTGGCCAAAGTCCTGGGCGAGCAGCCTAAAAACCCTTTCACCTTGCGTGAAGAAATCATGACCATGATGAATATGTCCGGCGATATGCACGGTGATATTCAATCCGTTGAAAAAGATATGATTAAGAGGATGTTTCATTTTTCAGAAACTCACGTTGAACAGATCATGATACCGCTGATCGATGTGGTCGCTGTTGAGGAAAATACTCTTTGTAAAAAGGCCTTAAATGTTGCGGTCGAACGTGCCCACAAACGATTGCCGGTCTATCGCGAACGGGTTGACCAGATTGTCGGTATTATCGACATGTATGAACTGCTGGGCAAAGCAAAAACAAAACCTATTACTGAGTTTATAGAACCCGTCAAATTTGTACCTGAAACTAAAAGTATCAAAGATCTATTGTTTGAATTTAAAGAAGACGGGGATTCGATTGCCGTTGTTGTCGATGAATTTGGCGGTGCCCAGGGCATTGTGTGCATGGAAGACATCATGGAAGAAGTCGTGCAGGAAATTGATGATGAGTATGATTCAGATAAGAGTTCATCACATGGCATCCTGAAAAATGCTGACAGGGATTATACGGTTAGTGGCAGAATAGAACTTGACCAACTCTGCGACGAGTTGAAAATCAGTCTGGGCACAAGTTATAAAAGTGCAACGTTATCCGGTTATTTGTTGGAACATTTACACTCTATTCCTGAAACAGGTCAACAGTTCGAGATCGAAGGCATTAACTTTACTATTTTAAAAAGTACACCACAAACGGTAAACAAAGTCAGAATGTACTGGTAATAAAAAAGATCGGTGATAAACGAGAAGCATTTACATTAGCGTTTGTCAGCGCCCTCTTCCTGGGATGTTAGTAACAAAAAGTGTGGTTCTCTAACAATAGTAATTCACACAAATAATTAGACACAAACGGTTGTTTCGTTATTTAACTAAAGTGCATAACACGATGTCCGCAATCCGGCAATGATACAGACTGTCTGGTTACCGGCATTCACCGGTATGTCGACGTGATGTCTTAATATTGCAGGGGAACGACAATATTTATTACAGCAAGCCCCACTATGATATCTGGATTCCGGGACGACAAAGAAAAATGAAACTTTCAGGCACGAATAAGTAGGGCTATTTCACGATACTTGGTTTGACCACCGTCTTACCCTGTTTATCAAAGAAAGGATTCGGGTTGCTTTTTCCTGTCAGTTTCCAGGCCAGCAGCAGTCTTATGGCTCTGAGTATAATGCTGAACTGTGATTTGCTTCCCTTAAGTTCTTGTGGAAGCTCGCCTAAGGCATATTTCACATTAACCGAACCGATAACAGGGCCGATTTTCGAATCGAGATCCTGGTCAGGTGATATAAAGGTGTGAATCAGGCTAATAAAAGGAAGCTTTGAACTCACTGTATTGCCTATGGGAGTGTTGCAACAGGAGGCAAACCAGCGATATAAACCTTTATCGGTTAGTCTGAGGCAACTGACATACTCGAAGCCTTGACGGATATCCACCATTGAAGGCGGAATCTGGAAAACTTCGGTTCCGCCATAGGCATTCAAAGTATCCGAACCGCGCTCAAGATGATTAGCAAAGGCCTGGCAATCCCGGCAATAACACACCAGCCGATTTCCACAATTCGGCGTAACATCACGCACAACACTGGTTACTTTGCCGCAACGGCATTTAAGCGCTAAATCTGCTGTCTTTTTTATCATTGCCATTTACTCCCGAATACAGGTACAGCACAGGGTGTTAAATTCGACTCTGAGGTTAAATTTACCCCGTTTTTATACGCATGTAATATAAATAAAGTCCACTTTTATACGCATGTAGGATTAATTTCAGTTTGCTCATCGTAGTATGATTTGATCTCCAATAGATACTATATCTATTGGATTAATATAAAGTTTATACCCCTTTATATTAAACCCCCACGTTTGGAACCGCTCTATTTTTAGAGCGGTTTCTTTATGATTTGATCGACGAGCCAAAGATTTCAATACTTCGACAATATAAACAAACTGCATGAAAACAGTAGGTCAAACTCATAATAAAAAGGCGTGGATGACAAAGGGTAAACATTTATACTGTATTTGTCGCCAACATACTCAGCTTCCTGAATTCCAAGGCTCTGTATTTAATTTGTCTGATTCAGGTTAACATTCAGTATTATATTTGTGTGAGTAACTGGAGAAATTTTGATGTCCAAACCGATTTATGCCCTGAATCTCTTCAATGTATCAAACAAAGATGAATATCTTGCCTATTCGCGAAGATCCGCGAGAGAGGTGCAAACACATGGCGGACGAGTTATCGGTCTTGGGAAATTCCGTGAAGCTGCTGAAGGCGATATCACACCGCGCCAATGTTTTGATTCTTGTTGAATGGGAATCCATGGAAGCATTCGATAGTTATTGCAACGATCCGTCCATTACCGATCTGCACCAGCACCGAGTCGATGGAACAGACAGTTATATCTGGCATCTTTTTGACAAACTGGAGGATCTCAGACCTATCCTGAAGCAAGAGAACTGAGCACGATCTATTATTGTCAATAATTTTTAATTTGCCCAACTGGTAACGACAAGCAAATATTGTTCCCTTAATCAAAAAACTTTAAATCGACGGCGAATACGACTATTATTCCGATCAGTTTTTTCTAATGAACCAAATCATAAAAGGAGATAAAAATGAGAGTGCCAGTACTAATATCCGTAGTGTTTAGCATGTTAATTACAAGCCAATCCGTTTATGCCGAAAAATTAGAACCGGGCCAGACTAAAGGCAGCACCGCAGAGCATACGGAAGAATCGTTTAGCAAAGGTTTGGCGAATGCCGATGTAGCCTTACCGTCCATCCTGACCGGGGATACTGTGTATTTCGGGAAGTATTCCGATTTGCCTGGTGACCTGACGGAGAAAACACCATTGGTGATCTTTTTGCATGGTTCTTCGGGTATTAATCCAAAATTGGGCTTTGACCAGTGGCAGACCTGGTTAGCTGAACCTGGTTTTGCCAGCATCATCTTTGATGGCATGCAACTGGAAGATCGACTGAAGTACAAGTCTCCAGTGGACAAGGCCATATACGAGCAGATTCACTCGCTCAGGGCATCCGAAATTGATTATGTGTTAGGACAAATGCAGCAATTGGAATGGGTGGACAGGGAGAATATCATTCTTGCCGGTACCAGTGAGGGAGCTATATCGGTCGCACGTAATGATAATGACGCGTTTGCTGGAAGAATTATTTACTCATGGTCATGCGAAGATAATTATTTTGTGGATTCGCATAACACCGCGGTTAAAAGCGGGCAGCCCATACTGAATATCATCAGCGCCAAAGATAAATATTTTTCTTTAAAAAATGAATTTATCGGTAATGATGCTGCCACCGGCAATTGCGCGGGGGCACTGGCTGAAAACGAAAGCGCGGAAGTGTTATTAATACCCGATGCTCCACATACGTTGATTAATTTACCTGCGGCGCGTTCTGCAACCTTAGGCTGGTTAAATAAAGTAATCAATTAAAGTGATTTTGGTGTAATTATTGAGATTCTGAAGAAATAACACTCAAATCAGATAAACAAGTAAGAATAGACTGAGTGTTCGGTTAACGAATTTATATTCAACAGCAATTGTTGATCGGTACGATTTATACTCTTCTCAGAGCACCTGCATTGACGGGGCGTATGAGTTAATATTGCTTAATTGCAGAACAAAATTGGACTTTTTAAAATGAATGTGCCTAACGTACTTGTCCATTCTGACCAGCCACAATTAACAGTGGATGTGCTGAAGCGAACGCACCCGGATTTATCGCCTGCTGTCTGTGCAGATAATGCCAGTCTGGCTCAGTGCGTTGATAAACATCAACCTGAAGTTGTATTTAGTTGCCGATATTCCAGCGAGTCTTTTCCACGAGAAGTGCTGGTTGAAACAGAATCAGTCAAATGGGTATCCAATGCCGGTTCAGGCGTGAATCATTTAATGCCTTGGGATGCAAGCAAAGTCACTGTAACCAATACGGCCGGCGTTGCCGCCGGCATGATGGCAGAGTATGCACTGGGAGTCATGCTCTATTTTTCACTGGATATACCTGGTCTGTTAACTGATCAGGCTGATCACCATTGGCGATACCGGGAGGTCAGTCCCATTTATGGCAAGACGTTGTTAATTCTGGGCCTGGGAAAAACCGGCCAGACCATGGCCAAAAAAGCCAAGGCCCTGGACATGAATGTCATCGGCGTGCGTGCCAGGGTGCAACCCACAGAATACGTGGATAGAGTTTATTCAAACGATGAATTACATACCGCCCTGTCTCTGGCGGACTTTGTACTAGTTTGTATGCCTTTGCTGGACAGCACCAAGGGCATGATTGGTGAGCGGGAATTTGCAACCATGAAGCCTGGCGCTGTACTGATTGACGTTTCGCGCGGCAGCATCGTGCAAGAATCGGCTCTGATTAAAGCCCTAGATGCCCAAATTCTTACTGGCGCCGCTCTGGATGTGTTTACAACCGAACCGCTGCCTGAAGATCACCCTTTGTGGGACTATAAAAATGTTGTGATTTCACCCCACTGTTCCAGTGTTTACGAAGGCTGGGAAAAACGCTCTGCCTATATGTTCGCCGAGAACCTCACCCGCTGGCGGAATGGGGAAACACTTTTGAATATTGTTGATCCAGCTCGGGGCTACTAATATTAATGTGGGATTTCCCGCAAGCATTAAGAATTAATACCTAAATAGTTATAGTCGGTTTTTATTCAACTATGGCTGGAAAAAATTGAGTCGCGCTATTTATACTAAGTAATTAATTGAAATTAAATCAATATTTAATATATCCTGATCTAAATATTTTCCATAACAGTTAATACCCTGTAAAAACCATCTACGAGACAAGAATATGACTGAATTGAAAGGCATATGTACACCTGTTTGCACTATCTTTACAGAGAATGGCAACCGTATTGATGAAAGCGCTCAAAAAGCACACCTTGATCGTTTGCTTGACGCGGGCATACACATTATTGCTGTTTGTGGTGGCACGGGGGAATTTTCATTCCTTACCCCTAAAGAACGCTTGTCTTTAACTGAGCTGGTGGCCAGACATATTGATGGTCAGGCAAAATTAATTGCTCATGTATCAGCTGTAATGACTGAGGAAACTATTGAGTTCGCTAAACATGCTGAAGATGTCGGTGCTGATTGCCTGTTAGTCTTACCACCATATTTTGAAGGTCCAACACTGGAAGGCTGCTACGAGCACTATGAAAAGGTAGCTCAATCGGTCAAAACTGATATCATGGCCTACAACATACCCGTTCATTCAGGTATTGATCTGACGCCTGATTTTTGTGAAAGACTGATGCAAATCGATAACATCAACTTTTTAAAAGACAGCACGGGAGATTTTATTCGGGTTCAGCAGTTAGTTAGCAGGGGTATTAATTTATTCAATGGGGCCGATCCGAATATGTTTCACAGCTTAATGGCCGGTGCAGCTGGGTGTTTTTGGGGCTCTTCGAATGCGATACCAGAAAAAGCGGTGGAACTGTATGACTACTGCGTACAGGGCAAGTGGGATCAGGCAATTGCTTTATGGAATCAAATCTACGCAATCAATGACTTTGTCTGGCATAACCCGTTTAATCCAAGTGTTAAAGCAGCAGGAAATTTGCTGGGTCACGATTTAAGATTCTGCCGTCGACCTGTACAACCTCTTACTGAAGAACAAACACAAAAGCTAAACCAAGCGATTCAGCATATATAATAAGCATCAGAACAGCTAATATCTATCAGCACCTTTTTAAAAGAATGTTAACTCGAGGAGATCTCGCGTCAAGCACAGGAAACTACTTGCTTTCCCC
This sequence comes from Arenicellales bacterium, assembly GCA_965215945.1. GTDB lineage: Bacteria > Pseudomonadota > Gammaproteobacteria > Arenicellales > JAHEKD01 > JAHEKD01. Next base: position 27,516 of record CBDCFC010000012.1, read on the forward strand.
TACTCTGTGCCTGGCCTCGCAATGACTGATTAAGTCACATCCCCTGGAATTTCCTTTTCCCGCTTAGCAATGTATTCGAGTAGCGCTTCGTCTATAGCCGGATCGAGATCAGGCTGCTGGTAATTTTTCAATTGTTTGTCAGCATAGGCCAGCGCCCGTTCGGTAATTTCTTTTTCACCTTCGCTTTGCCATTGTTCAAATGAATTGTTATCAAACAGCTTGGGCATAAAGAACGCTGTCTCAAAATTTGATTGTGTGTATGGATGCCCCAGATAATGTCCGCCGGGACCAATGTCAGGAACTGCTGCCAGTGCTTCATCGAAATCATCCCATTTCACCCCTTCTGTCATACGGTAAGCCATTGCACATTGCTCGGCGTCTACAACGAATTTGGCCATTGATACATGCATGCCTGCTTCATTCCAACCTGCCGAATGCCAAATATAGTTAGCCCCTGCATGGCAAACCGCCATTAAGGTTGTTGCGCTTTCATAACCGGCCTGGGCATCAAACGTTTTGGCACCACCTAAAGTATTTGACGTTCGCCAAGGCACATCGTAATAGCGCGCCATCTGACCGATCAAATAATTCATCAAACTGATTTCCGGGGTGCCCGCCATTGGTGCTCCTGACTGCATGGAAACAGTAGATAAATAATGGCCATAAATGGCTGGTGAACCTTTCCTGACAACTTGAGTATAGGCCAAGGCTGAGAGCGCTTCAGCGTTTAACTGTGCAACCGTTGCAGCCGTTGAGGCTGGTGTATTGGCACCGCCCAAGACAAACGGCGAACACAAAACCGGCTGCATGTTACGGCTAAACGCACGCAGAGCCCCTAGCATAGTATCATCCCAAACTAACGGCGAATTGCCATTTACATTTCCAGTCGTAACGGGGTGTGTCTCAAGATAATCGTCACCAAACATGATTTTGCACATGTCGATAACATCCTCAGCCCGCTCACCCGAAGTGGTCATGCCCATAAAGGTTTTGTCGGAGTGCTTCAATGATGAATAGGTAATCCACAAATGACGATGACCTACCGCTATATCCATAGGCTCGCAAATCACATGCGCAGTGGAATGCATGGCTGGCAAGATATGTGAGAGCTTGTGAAAATCATTCAAGTCTTTCAGTGTGCCCCAACGCCGTTCATCATTTAAATCACGAATAAATGGCGCACCCGTCATGGGCACAAATATTGACTTGCCATTGCCGAGTGATACGGTTTTTTCCGGATCGCGCGCATGGAGCGTAATTTCTGAAGGAATATGTTGGATTAGTTCCATAACTAAACCGCGATCCAGGTAGACTCTTTCTCCGTCTATCTTAGCTCCAATTTGTCTCCAATCTTCAATTGCTGTTGGATCGCGGAAATCAACGCCAACGTTCTCAAGAATGTCCATTGATGCATTGTGGATACGCTCAATCTGCTCCTCAGAAGCCAGTTCAACATAAGGTATGCCACGAGTTAACTGTGGCAGCATGCTTTCTACCTTATTCTGCCTTAACTGGCGGCGTGCACCCCGCCCACCTCGACGGATTTTTTCTTCCATTTATTTGCCATTGAATACAAATTGTATACATATTATTGTACACCTAGCAATTTAGAAATAAAATAAATTTTTGGGCGAATATCATGCTGGACTTGATCCGATATCTCCTAACGACAGTTCAGGATTATGTACTGTCATCCTGAATTTAATTCAGGATCTCTTAGCGACTGTTTGGTCCTCTAACGAAGCAAACTTACTCAGGGAGATTCCGGATAATGCTTACAGCATTTCCGGAATGACGGAAAGAAAAAGTAATTAATTGAATGACAAAACCGGATCACCAAACAAATCGGTATTTGGATTAACACCAAGACCCACACCATTTGGAACCCCGATATGACCCTGCTCTATTTTGATTGGGTTTTCCTGATCATAATGTTGGCCAATATATGGAGCTGCTATCCATACACCTTCCAGCAACTTTGGCTGAACAGTAGCCCCAATATGCACACAAGCTGCGGCAATAATGTCCCCACCCCAAGAGTCATCACAGGTGTGCGGCATTGAGCGGACATTACATATTTCCCGGATTGTACGCATTGTCGTCAAGCCTCCTAACCGGGTAACTTTTAACCCGAAACCATCACAAATTCCTCGACTTACCACATCCAGAAATACATTCAAATTCTCTGTACTTTCATCGAGGTAGACTGGATGATTGAGTAGTGTTCGAATCGATTTAATTTCTTGAATCGTATTACACGGCTGCTCAAGAACAATTGGAATATCTTTACAGGCCTGTGAAAATACTAACGCGTCTCTACTCGTCCAACCTCTATTCGCGTCTGCAGCCAGACGCACTTTATTACCTAATCTTTCCCAGACTTTTTGAGCTGTTTCTATATCCGCTTCAACCTCACGGCCTGCGGATTTCAATTGTAGACGCTTAAAACCCTGTTTTGCTTTTTCAACGGCTATACGCACAGCTTCATCAGGTTGCTCCAAACCTACGGCATAATACGAAGACACCTTATCCGTTACTGCACCACCCAATAAATCGCAAACCCGCGTATTGTAGTATTTGCCTTGTAAATCCCAGGCTGCAATATCAATAGCGGCCCTGGCATAATTATGACCTAACAAATTAGCGTCCATCTTTCGTTGTAAATTGGTGATTTCAAGTACATTTTGATCGATCAAAGCAGGTGCCATTTGTGCAATAGCCGCTCTGGCTCCTAGAGCATGCTCTGGTTGGTAAATCGGCCCATGTGGGCAAGTTTCACCATAACCTTTCAAACCTTTGTCAGTAATAATTTCAACAATAGTAGTGTCAAAAAGTGTCATTTCCCCTATTGATGCTTTATAGGCCCCGGCTTTCACTGGCAGATCGTGTTGATAAACATGTATTTCAGTTATCTTCATGGTTTATCCTGCTAGGGCAACGAGAGTTTTGAAGTTCTACCGCCATCTATGGTGTAAATCTGGCCAGTGATGAAATTGGCCTTACTACTTGCGAGAAAACAAACCAGTTTAGCGACTTCCTCCGGGGCTCCAGTGCGAGCCAGTGGGTGTATTCTTCCAATGGATTCTCTAAAGGCACTTGGATCATCCATTGACTCAATAAATTCTTCATTAAGTTCTGTATCAATCCATCCAGGCGCGACAGCATTGCAGCGTATACCTTCCTGACCGTGATCAACAGCAATTGCCCTTGTCAAACCATGCAAGCCAGCCTTGGAGGCGCAATAGGCAGCATGGTTGGGATTGGACCCCAGTCCTTCTATGGATCCAATATTAACTATGGACCCTTTAGTCTTTCTCAGTTGTGGTAATGCATATTTAGTCAATAAAAATGGAACCGTCAAATTAACCATTAAGGTTTTATCCCAATCTGCCAGGCTCATTTCTTCTGTTGTAGCTTCAAGCATGACACCGGCATTATTAATCAAAACATCAAGCTGACCTGTGCTATTTATTACTTGGTCAATCATCTGACTACAGCAATTAAGGTCAGTAAAATCGACCTCGATTGACTCGAACTGATCTGGCTTTCCTCGCTGTGCTGTAACTACTCGCGCACCCTGTAATTCAAATTCTTTAGCACAGGCCAGGCCAATCCCACGAGATGCACCTGTGATTAATACGGTTTTGTTTTTGAAATCATGCATGAATGGAAAATTTACAAAATAAGTAGCCACCTCTCAAGGAGATCCCGGATCGGGGTCCGGGATGACGTCTTTTCTCAATAGACTGGTTTAGCACCGTTCACCTCAACACAGGCCCCACAGATATAACTGGATTCGTCTGAAGCCAAGAACCCAACCACATCTGCAATTTCACTTGGCTGTGCTATTCTGCCAATGGGGACTGATTGATTTAACGTATCTACAGCCTCATCCGGGTCTAAGCCACGAACTTCAAACCCGGTTCGTAGCATAGGCGTATCGACTTCATTTGGACAAACTGCATTAATGCGAATGTCCTGGTGGGCATGATCCCTGGCCAGGCATTTTGTCATGGTCGCTAATGCGCCTTTTGTAGTGCAGTAAATGACATGGTTCGGCCCAGGATATAAGCCCCAACAAGACGCTATATTCACAATTTTACCGCCGCCATTCTCAACCATTATCGGAATCGCAGCACGACATATTCTAAATGGCGCCTCAACATTAATCGCAAACGAAAGTGCGTAATCATCATCTGTCGCGTCTGTAATCGCCCCTCTGTGCATCAACCCAGCATTGTTGACAACGATATCCAACCTGCCAAATGTTTCGTGTACTTGACTAGGCAAGCTATCACAATAACCTTTATCCGATAAATCACCGACCGATGTTTCAATTCGGCGTCCTAAGCTCTGAAGGTCAGCCTTTAATTGAGCAAGGTTTTGTTCCGATATGTCAGCTAACACCAAGCTCGCACCCTGACTAACCAGCGTATTAGCAATGGCCTGTCCCATGCCACCGCTGGCTCCGGTAATCAGTGCAACCTGGCCTTCGAATCGGTTTTCTTTCATAGTTACTGCAAAACCAAAATTGTTAATGACATCTCAACTTTTGAATACTATAATACTTATTGTATACAATTACTAACAGTTTTTTGATGTCAACGAATAGCAAAGATACACTTTATCAAGATTTAAAGAAACGAATACTTACGCTGGATTTGGAACCGGGCACAGATCTTGATGAAGTCAAAATCAGTGGTGAATATGGTCTGTCGAGAACACCAGTGCGTGAGGTGTTTAGACGATTAGCCGGCGAAGGTTATATTGAGATCACCAACAATAAAGGCGCTTCTGTTTCTTCAATGAATCATAAAACATTACGCGATTTTTATTTGGTTGCACCTTTGATTTATTCAACTATTGGTCGGTTAGCAGTTAAAAATGCTACTGAAGAACAGATTAAAGAATTAAAAGTCGCACAGTCAAAATTTAAGCAGGCAGTGAAAGCTAATAACCCGGATAAAATGGCTTTTTATAATGATTGTTTTCACTCGATTACTGGTGACATGGCTGACAATAAATATATTCAACCCAGCCTGCAGCGTCTGCTGATCGATCATGCTCGAATTGCGCAAACTTTTTACCGTCCCAAGGATGCTCAAATGAAAAAATATCTTGATAAAGCGGTAAAACAGCATGACCAGATTATTGCTGCCATTGAGGCTGGCAATGAGGAAAAAGCAGCTACCGTTTCGCTTGAACATTGGGAATTATCACGCAAACGCATGGAAATGTTTGTGATTCCTGATGCTTTGCCGTTTGAACCTGACCTGGTTGCAAATGGCTGACAAGAATAAAGAATATCGATCATTTGATCTTATTTGTCATTATGGATTCAAGCTGCAAGTATTTCTGGATTCCCGCCTACGCGGGAATGACGAGAGAGTTATTGACCTAAGCTCTCTTAATTGGATTAACATTAATTGAGGCAAAACATGCGTTTTGAAGGTATATACACCCCTGTAATTACGCCTTACCAGCAAGATCAAAGTATCGACAAAAATGCATTTGCAGAAGTCGTTGATTTTTTGATTGATTCAGGTGTGCATGGACTTATCGTAGCTGGCACAACCGGTGAATATTATGCTCAGAGTTATGAAGAGCGAGTCGAATTGATGCAGCTAGCTAATGCTCAAATTAACGACCGTGTACCATTAATTGTAGGTACGGGTGCATTACGCACTGAAGAATCAATCGCCTTTGCCCAGGCCGCCAAACAAAATGGTGCAAGTGCATTGCTGGTTGCTACCCCTCCCTATTCGATCCCAACAGAACGTGAAAATGCTTTACATGCATTAGCAATTGACAGAGCTGCCCGGCTACCGATTATGCTTTATAACTACCCGGGACGTATGGGAGCAATGATGGGTGAAGAATATCTGGACCGGGTTGGACGTTCACCGAATTTTTGTGCCATCAAAGAAAGCTCAGGCGACATTAATCGAGTGCATTTATTAGCACGTGATTATCCACATATTCAGCTCTCCTGCGGCATGGACGATCAGGCCCTGGAGTTTTTTGCCTGGGGTGCACGCAGCTGGGTTTGTGCCGGATCAAACTTTTTACCCACTGAACACATTGCTTTATATCAAGCTTGTGCTGTCGAAGGTGACTTTGATAAAGGCAGACGGATTATGTCAGCCATGATGCCGTTAATGCGCGTATTAGAACAAGGAGGCAAATTTGTTCAATGCGTCAAACATGGTGTGGAGATGAACGGACTTACTGCTGGTGAACCACGCAAACCTCTTAAACACCTTAACAAAGATGGCAAGCGCACATTGGAACAAGTAGTGCGAACTTTGAAAACGACAATTGCCAAAATTCAAGCTGAGGGAAAAACATCATGAGCGAATTACAAACCCGCGAAGAATATCAAGCCATAGCCGACAGTTTAACCCTGCCAACCACCAGTTTTATCGATGGTTCATTCAGAGCATCAAAATCTGGTCAAACTTTTGCCAGTATTAATCCTGCCACGGGTGACGAACTGGCCCAAATTGCTGCTTGTGATGCTCATGATGTCGATTTTACAGTTGGTAAAGCCAAACAAGCTTTTGACGATGGCCGTTGGCGCTGCATGCACCCGAGTGATCGAAAACATGTATTAATTCGATTATGCAAATTAATCACTCGTAATCGTAAGGAACTTGCGGTAATGGAAAGTCTGGATTCAGGCAAGCCAATCAAGGATTGTGTAGAGATTGATATTCCAGAAACGATTCACACCATCAAATGGCACGCTGAAGCTATTGACAAAATCTATGACCAGACGGCACCTGTGGGTGATGATGCTGTAGCGATGATTGTCCGTGAACCTATTGGAGTTGTTGGTGCAGTACTGCCCTGGAACTTCCCGATGTTAATGATGGCCTGGAAAATCGGTCCTGCGTTAGCAGCGGGTAATTCTGTGATAGTCAAGCCTGCAGAACAAACTTCCTTGACTGCACTTCGTATTGCTGAATTAGCAATGGAAGCCGGCATACCGGCCGGAGTGTTAAATATGATCACTGGTATGGGGCCAGATGTTGGTCAACCACTGGGGTTGCATAATGATGTCGATATGGTCAGTTTTACCGGCTCAACCGAAACTGGGACGCGATTCTTACGCTATGCGGCCGATTCGAATCTAAAGAAAATCGTTCTGGAATGCGGCGGCAAGAATCCTTGTGTAGTGCTCGAAGACGCTGAAAATTTGGACCGTATTGCTGCTCATGTGGTTAATGCTGCATTCTGGAATATGGGTGAAAACTGTTCTGCCAACTCTCGACTAATCGTACATGAAAACATAAAAGATGCCTTGGTTGAAAAAGTTTTACAAAATGCCAATGAGTGGCGCACTGGTGATCCTCTTGACCCCGTAAACCAACTTGGCGCATTAGTCGATAAAGAACATTTCAACAAAGTTTGTTCTTATCTTGACAAGGGCAAGCAAGAAGGTGCAACTACAATCTTGGGTGGGGATAGCTTTGATGATGCCTTTGTCAATCCTACAATTTTTGATGGTGTCACTCATGATCAAACCATTGCTAAAGAAGAAATCTTTGGACCAGTAATGTCTATTACTACCGTGCGTAATTATGACGAGGCGATTCAATTGGCCAATAATACAGAATACGGATTGGCAGCCTCTGTGTTTACAGCAAATAGCAAAAAAGCCCTGCGTGCAGCCCGATCAATTCGTGCGGGCACAGTCACGGTTAACTGTTATGGCGAAGGCGATATCACCACCCCATTTGGTGGCTATAAAAAATCCGGCTTTGGCGGCCGCGATAATTCCATTCATGCTCACGACCAATACACAGAGATGAAAACCATCTGGGTGGATTTGTCCGATGATGATATGGATTATTTGTCCTGAACTAAACTACAGTGAAATTGACCAAATGTCATTCTGGCGAAAGCCAGAATCTCCTTAAAGATCCGCAGTCCTATATGGAGATTCTGAATATCGCTCTGCGATTTCAGAATGACATTACTTAGTGAAAGTCTCCAAACTCCCTATCGACACTGGCCTGAGTGGTTGGAATGAAGTTCTGCCCCCACCTGCGCCAGCCAGAATCCTTGAACAGAATATTAAAGCCGATTGGTTGGTTATTGGGGCTGGATTCGCGGGTCTGGCTGCAGCTAGACGATTACACCAATTGCAAACTGGCGATAAAATTATATTAATAGACGCTTGTCGCGTTGGCCAAGGACCTGCAGGTCGCAATTCAGGCTTCATGATTGATGTGCCTCATGACTTGGCTTCCGACAGTTACTCAGGTGCCGTTCAAGCTGATAAGGACGAAATTTATCTTAATCGAACCGCGATACTGTACGCCCAACAAGCAGCTGAAGAGGCACAACTGAAGCCGGGAGTTTTTAATGCTTGCGGCAAAGTGAATGCAGCGGCTACCGGTAAAGGAATTAAGCATTTGCAAGACTACCAGAAACACTTGTCAGCCCTGAATGAAGATTGTTCCTTGCTTAGCGGGCAACGAATGCAGGAATTGACGGGAATAGATTTTTATAAATCAGGTCTGGTAACACCAGGCACGGCAATAATACAACCAGCCGCTTATGTCCGAGGCATCGCAATATTTATAGCATCTAAGGTTGATTTATACGAAAACACACCTGCTGTTGCGATTGAGAAATCTGCAGGCACCTATCGAGTTAAAACACCTAAAGGCAGTATCCATACGCCTAAAATCATCTTGGCTGTTAATGGTCATGTGCAATCATTCGGGTTTTTTAAGTCACTACTCATGCATGTTTTTACTTATGCCTCAACCACCCGTCAATTGACCGAGAATGAAGTTGTTAATCTTGGCGGTGAAAAAGAGTGGAACATCATTCCAGCCGACCCCATGGGAACGACAGTAAGACGGATATCTGGTGAATTATTTGGTGGAGACAGAATTGTCGTACGCAATCGATTTACTTATGATCCTGCCATGCAAATCAATGAGGCTCGTCTGCGGTCTATCTCAACTTCCCATAGATTGAGTTTCAACCGACGCTTCCCCATGCTTAAACATGTTGAAATGGAATATTGCTGGGGCGGCCGCCTTTGTTTATCGCGCAATAACGTTCCCGCTTTTGGCGAGGTTGAAGAAAATGTTTATTCTGCTGCCTGTCAGAATGGGCTTGGTACGACTAAAGGTACCTTATCAGGTATGTTAGCGGCTGAACTGGCGGCTGATTGCAAATCTAATCTGCTTGAGTTCTATCTCAATCAAAAATCACCACAAAAATTAGCTCCAGAACCGTTTATGTCCCTGGGCGCAAAATCTGTGCTCAAATTAAAAGAATGGCAGGCTGGGATAGAATTATAATAATCCTCGGCAAAATATTTTTCTATTAATACTCACAAAAGAAAATCTCGATAAAACCTATCTAACAGGATAATCCTCAATGAAAGTAAAGTCACATTAAGGGGTATTCAGCTGGAATATTAGTTAACAAGCAGGGTTAATCCTAATCGGCTGATTTATATCCACACTGCCGGTACAAGTATTATCTAGCGAGGTTGCTGTGACATTAAACGGAACATTGTTTAGATCAATATTAAGATTCAAAATACTACAAATATTGTCCTCAACAGATTCAATTGTGAAATTTGCACCCTCTCCCGGCTGTAATTGAGAAGGCAGGTTGACTGTAAATGCTTCAGTTCCGACTGGTCCGAAACTCCCTGATAAACTGACAGGGACTGTTGAGTTATTAGTGATTGTTGCAGTTAGTCTACCGTTGCTTGTTCCAGGATCAGACTCTATAGTCAAATCACCTGAAAACACAATATCACCTGACGTCAGAACTGGTTCAGGACATGGGGTTGTGGTTGTCGGTGCTGCCGTTGTCGGTGCTGCCGTTGTCGGTGCTGTCGTTGTCGGTGCTGTCGTTGTCGGTGCTGCTGTTGTCGTCGCAGATGTTTGGGCATGAGCGGGTAAAACAATAGATTGAACAACAGGTGTGCTCCATACAGAAATAGTGCCTACTTTTTTTAAAATATCCCGACGAGATTCTTGCATTTTCTTACCCTCAAATATCTAAACTATAGCAAACTACGCAAGTATAACTTAAACTAATTGACAATACCTTAACTTAAAATTGTACCCTTAATTGTTTATGCCTTCAAATCATCAGTAAGGGATTAAATAAAAGAAAAAGCCGGGCATAGCCCGGCTTTTTGTTAAGTGATTTGTAATTATTATTTCATTTTAGGAAATTCGCCAGTTGCTAATCTACCTTGATAATCCAGCAACAGCTCTTTAACTTTTGGCATAAGTAAATATACGCCGGTAATATTGAATACGGCCATTGCAAAAATCATTGCATCTGACAAATCAATTACAATTCCCAAGGGAATTGATGCACCGACAACTACTACTGCACAAAAGATAAGTTTAAAAATCAACTGCCCCATCGCATTCTCACCAAACAGGTATGTCCATGCTTTAAGGCCATAGTATGACCAGGAAATCATTGTGGAGAATGCAAATAACACGGCTGCTATTGCTAACACTAAACCAAAACCACCCCATTGACTTTCAAATGCTTTTGAAGTCAATGCGATTCCAGCCAAGTGCCCTTCCTCACCAACCGGAATCCAAGACCCGGTAATGGTAATAACCAAAGAAGTCATCGTACAGATCACAACCGTATCAATAAAAGGCTCAAGTAATGCTACATAACCCTCGGTAGCCGGATGCTTTGTTTGCACCGCTGAGTGGGCAATGGCAGCAGAACCAACGCCGGCTTCGTTTGAGAACGCCGCACGTTTGAAACCTTGAATCAGAGCACCGATTGCACCACCTACAACGCCGGGACCTGTAAACGCGCCTTCAAAAATCGCGCCAAATGCAGCCCCGACTGAGCCAATATTCATCAGAATAATAATTAAAGCGGAACCAACATAAATAGCTGCCATGAAGGGAACGATTTTGTCAGTGACCTTGGCGATGGATTTAATACCACCAACGATAACGATGAATACTAAAGCCGCCATGATGATACCGAAAATCGCTGGGTTTTCAGCAAAGAACGGTACTAAACTACCTATTTGTTGTGCCGACTGGTTTGCCTGGAAGGCGTTACCACCGCCCAGTGAACCGCCGATACAGGCAATCGCAAACAGAACGGCCAGGACTTTACCAAGTCCGCCCATACCTCTTTCATTCAGACCTTTTGATAGGTAATACATCGGACCACCGGAAACGGTACCGTCAGCATACTCATTACGATAATGAACGCCCAAAATACACTCAGTGAATTTTGAGGCCATACCCATTAAGCCAGCCAGGATCATCCAAAACGTTGCACCTGGTCCACCAATCGCCACAGCAACACCAACACCGGCAATATTACCCAAGCCGACGGTGCCTGAAAGCGCCGTGCATAAGGCTTGAAACGGAGTAACTTCACCCGCATCGTTCGGGTCAAGATAATCACCACGAACCAGTTCGATTGAATGACCAAATCCTCGAAATTGAATAAAGCCAAAATAAAAAGTGAAAATCGTCGCCGCAATCACCAACCACATTACGATCCAGGGAAAGCCTGTACCAAACATGGCTTCCGATCCATAAAGCGGCGCAAAAATAAAACTGACGAAAGGACCTGCCCAGGGTTCAACATAGGACGTTAATGTTTCTTCAATCGAAGCAAATGCTGAAAATGTCATCATTAGAGTCATCACAGCAATAAATAGTTTAAAAAAGTTCCTCATCTCTTCATTCTCCTATTGGTTATGGGACTACAGTTACAGGAACATTTGAAATCTGTACCAATATACTTGGCACAGAGCCGAATAATCGAGATGTTAATCCACCATCACCATTACGACCGACAAATGTCTGTTCAGCGCCAATTTCATCACTATATTCGCTAATGACTTCGGCGATCTGACCAAATCGTGCTTCACCCTCGACATTATCTGAACCTAGTTTCTCGATAATAGGCTGAAGAATGGCAGTATTTGCACGCTCCAATTCCTCCTTGCGTCGCATTTTTCTCTCTTCCAACTCTTGTGGTGTCAGAAAACTGTAGGGGGACCATTCAAGCACATGAATTACCTTCAGTGATGCACCTGCTTTTTCAGCTTGCGCCAAGGCATATTGAGCAGTTCGGATACTTCCTTCACTGCCGTCAACGCCAACAACGTAACTTTTAGACATAGTTACTCTCCTTTTGAGATTGAAAATAAAAAAACACAGCCTTAACTGTGCAGGCGTAGATTAACCGTTTTTATGCAGAAAATAAACAGAAACTATATTTAGAGTTGCAATCTATTCATAAATATTATTTATGAATTGCTCTTTAGCATTAATATTTTTTATGTTTTTTTCTCTCATGGCGCGAGTCTATTAATCACCCAGGTCCTGGTTTCACCATCCATTGTATAGACAAAACGATCATGCAAACGACTACTACGACCTTGCCAAAATTCAATTCGAACTGGATTAATTCTGTAACCGCCCCAGAATCCGGGGCGAGATATGTTTTTTTCATCAACCGAATTCTTAAGATCCAGAAGATATTGATAAGACTCGATGATTTGGCTTTGTGGTGATGCTGCAGCGCTGACCTGGCTGCTTTTCGGTCTGGACAGGAAGTAGTCATCTGACATTTGTGTATCAATTTTTTCTACCTCTCCCTCAATTCGAACCTGGCGCTCTAACTTATCCCACCACAAAGTCGCAGCTGCAAAGGCATTACTCGCCAGTTGTTGTCCTTTCCGGGAAGAATAGTTAGTGTAAAAAATAAAGCCATGATCTATGCCTTTTAACAAAACAATACGACATGAAGGTTTGAACGCAGAATCGACAGTAGCCAAGGCCATGGCATTGGGTTCATACACATCTGAGTTCAGAGCTTCGTCAAACCACAGTTTGAATTGTTCAATAGGATCGGCCTGTAACTCGCAGCGCCCAAGCTTACGCAACACATAGTCTTTGCGCATATTCTGTAGATCACGGTTAGGCATCGTTTAATCTTTTTTTGTGCAACCCTGTGTTGTTTTAACGATTAATCCATCAACGACATCTTTTAGCGCATCTTGTTCGGACTTGCCAGCTTCAATTGATTGGTGATAAATGTTTAGTTGATTATGTGCACTAGTACCGCGTTCAACGATATTATAGGCATGACGAACTTGATCAACACAATCCAGTGCCTCAGCATCTTCAGCAATAATTTCCATCATTTCATCAAGCAGAACATGATAGGGTTTGATTTCTCCAACACCAAAATCTATTAAGCCATCATCTATTCCATAGCGATGTGCACGCCAGCGATTTTCTTCAATTAGAAAATTCGCATAAGTTCGCCAACGCTGATTACTGCGTCTAAGTCGATACAGCATTCGCATCCAGCATGCATATATCGCTGCAATACAAACACCATCATCAACATCTGTACAAATATCGGCAATGCGGATTTCCAAAGTCGGAAATTTATGGCTGGGGCGAATATCCCACCAGATTTTACTGGAGTCTTCTATGATCCCGGCGGAAACCAGGACTTCAACATGGCGCTTATACTCAGTATAAGTGTCAAAATATGCAGGCAGACCCGTGCGCGGCATTTCATTCCAGACACAGATACGATATGACTTCAATCCCGTGTCCTGCCCTCGCCAAAACGGCGACGAAGTACTCAAAGCCAGCAAGTGAGGCAAAATATACGCGGCCTGACTCATCAAATCCACACGCAGATCATCATCAGGTAAGCCCACATGAATATGCATGCCACTGATCAACAAGCGCCTGACGACCTGCTGCAAATCCTTAGCCAAATCGTAATAGCGATCCTTGTCTGTTAATTGTTGCTCTCCGCTCACTGCAAACGGATGGGTCGAACTGGCGATTAAACCCAAATCAAACTCTTGAGCGATTTCAGCCACTGTGGCTCGAAAATGACCTAATTCGGTCCTCGCTTGGGCAATGGTTTTGCAAACTGGAGTGCCGATTTCAACCTGGCATTGCAAAAATTCACGGGTAACATACTCACCCAATGCTTTTTCCAACCTTGGCCAGACTCCATCCGGCACAGTTTCGATCAGGTTACGGGACTCAAGGTCGACCAGATAATATTCTTCTTCGATACCAACACTGTAATCGGGTTCTTTTACTATCATGCCTGCTCCAAAATTGAGTAAAGATGCTCATCATCTAATAGCGGTTCTAACGCTTGATGGATAATTGTTGCCCACCGCATCACACCAAGCTCATCGGTAACCAAATCCTGCCTGACCTCGATAAACAAATGTGGCAAACCCCGCTTACGTGCGTGCACATCGAACGCATATCCCAACGGATCGAGTGCGGTATAGGGTTGATTATCGCCCACTAGTATATCTGCGTGCTGGCGGAGATTATCCATAAAAGGCAACGCCATGCGATCATCTGTATCCCACATCAAGCCTGTATCCCAGGGTCTTTCCATACCATGGTAAACGCGCGTAAAAGTGTGTATAGCCAAAATAACAGGATGAATGCCCTTTGCTTGGAATTCATCGAGTATCTGTGCGAATTTATTGTGATAAGGCCAGAAAAACTCATCGATACGTAACTGACGTTGATGTTGGTCAAGTGGGTGGTTGCCGGGAATTTCGGTGCCTTCACTAACGATTGGAATTGAACTTGGATCATCTAAATGGCGGTTCAAATCAATAACCAAACGCGAATAACCCGAGTGAATTAATGGCGCATCAAGTTTATCAGCCAGGGCTTTCGACAAATCAAGGGCGCCAATATCATAGGCAATATGGCGGTTTAGATCACCATCATCCAAACCCAAATTTTCCAGCGGCCTGGGAATCAAATTACTGGCATGATCGCAAGTGACTAACACTGGCGCTTTGCCTGTTAAATTTTCGACAGTTACAACTGCTGGATCGTTATCGTTAATTAAAGTTTTACAATGATTTGTGCCTGACATTTATATTACTTAAAAATGACGCTTTTCAAAATGAATCTTATAACAAGTGCTTTAAACTTGTAAGCGCCTATAAGTTAAATTATTAGCTGAAAAACCAGTCCGGCTAATGCTGAGACGAAAATAATCGGAATAACATCAATTTTAAATCTCAACAATGCGATGAAAGCAATTATCGCCAATAATATGGCCGCCCATTCTATATGGTTGGCAAACCCCGCAGGCCAAAATGTATGTATTGCAAAGAACACTGCCAGATTCAAGATCACACCAACTATGGCCGCAGTGATGGCTGTTAAAGGTGCAGTGAATTTTATATCATCGCGAGTTTTTTCAACCAATGGTCCACCGACCAGAATAAACAAAAAAGATGGTAAAAAAGTAAACAGTGTTGCAATCGCGGCGCAAATCCAGGCTGTTAAAACTGGATTGGCAAAATCACTCGTCCATCCACCAACAAAACCTACAAAAGCTACAATCATAATTAACGGCCCGGGAGTGGTTTCACCAAGTGCCAGACCATCTATCATCTGAGTCGCAGTCAACCAAACGTGTTAAACCTCAACACCACCTTGATGCACATAAGGCAAGACCGCATAAGCGCCACCAAATGTCACCAAGGCAGCCGTGGTGAAAAACAAGGCCATTTGTGCATAAACAGACTGCCAACCATAAGCGATTGATAAAACCATTATTAATCCTGCAATGCTTGCAAGACCGAGCAGGGAATAAAAAACAAAGCGAGGTAAACTAAATTGCGCATGACTGGGCGGCGGTGTTTGATCGCCAATGACAGCATCGATGACCTCATTATCAGTTACTGATCCATGTGCGTCACTGATGGTAAACCAATCACCTCGAATACGACTCAGCAGCCATCCGATGAGACCTGCACCAACTACTATATAAGGAAATGGAACATTCAAAATTGCGATTGCAATAAACGCAATCGACGCAAGCAGCCACAAAATTGGATTTTTTAAAACGTTCTTGCCAATTCGATAAGCAGCAAAAAGCACAATAGCAACGACGGCAGGTTTGACTCCGTAAAGTATGCCTTGAACAACCGGCAGCTCACCGAACTCAAGGTAAAGCCATGCCAGAATTGCCAGAATAAAGAATGACGGCAACACGAATAACAGACCGGCTATTACGCCACCTTTAATTCCATGCATCAACCAGCCGATATAAGTCGCCAATTGCTGGGCTTCCGGCCCAGGTAATAGCATGGTGTAATTCAAGGCATGTAAAAACCGTTTATTGGAAATCCAGCGCCGACGCCCCACCAGTTCATCATGCATGATGCTGATCTGCCCCGCCGGGCCACCAAAACTGATAAAGCCCAGCTTAATCCAAAATTTCAAGGCATCAAAAAAAGGTATCTCGGCCGAATCGGTTTGGTCATTTTGATTCATGACTTAGGATCCTGTCGAACTAATGCATTATCACTGCTGATGTCCCGTTAACTACTCCTATCGTCATGCCGGAGTTGATCCGGCATCCAGAAATGCTTGAATAGAATGGATTCCGGATAATCCCTTCGGGATTTCCAGAATGACGTTGGGGGCCTTTCTGATTCATGTCTTACTTCTGGCATTTTGCTGTTTCTCTCCTTATTCACAAGGTTTTACACTTCATCACATGATTTTTAAAGGGGCAGTAATGATACAATATATAAATTCACCCCGACCCTCTGCCTTTAACTTCTGCGAACAATCGGAACTGCCTGTTTGGTTTTTATCACCAGGTAGATGCCAAAAACAGTGAGAAGCATACCAAATACCGCAATCATGGATAAGGTCTCATCAAACAAAATCCAGGTTTGAACTGCAGCAAAAACGGGTACCAAATAAAAATAACTGGCTACTTTTACCGCTTCACCGATACGGATCAAATACATTAGAAGTAACACGGCAGTTACCGACAAACCAAATACTAACCATAGCAATGCTAATATGAACTGCATCGTCCATTGGACCTCGCGTGTTTCGAAGGTAAAGGCAATAATAGCCAACAGTATTGCCGTCATTAAATATTGATAAAATGAACCGGTGATCAAATCAACACCTTGGCCAAAGCGTTTTTGGTATAGCGTTCCGATTGAAATACTGAATACTGAAACTATTGCAAATATTAAAGCGGCTGTTGTTATTTCAAAATCACCCAACTGCTGCCCGCTGATTAAAACGATTGCAACGCCAACAAACCCGGCAACTAACCCAAGCCATTGCCTGACAACAAGATTCTCCTTAAACCAAAATAGTGCGAAAACGGCTGTGATGATTGGTTGTAAACCGACAATGATCGCGCTGACTCCTGCCGGCATATTTAATTTGATGGCAGCGAAAACACAACCCAGATACCCGACATGGACAAAGGCACCAACTATCATTTGGTGAAAAGCTTGTATTGGAGTCAACTTTTTAGACTTAAAAACAAATATTAATCCGATAAACACCACCACTGTGATGGACATTCGGATTAACAACAATGTAAATGGCTCAGCATAAGGTAGGCTGTA
Source organism: Arenicellales bacterium (assembly GCA_965215945.1). Lineage (GTDB taxonomy): Bacteria > Pseudomonadota > Gammaproteobacteria > Arenicellales > JAHEKD01 > JAHEKD01. The sequence goes on from CBDCFC010000012.1 coordinate 44,962, forward strand.
TTTTGCACCGACAAAGCCAGTGCTCCATAAGAAGACAAAGATCCACGGAGCTAAATTAACTAGTAGGTTTGAATTAAGCATAATGCCTTGCTAACAAACAAGAATATTGCCATCTTGTTGGAGATACCGGCCTTCGCCGGTATGACGGCATACTTTTTTGGATTGGTTTATACTCATGTATTGTCATTCCGGAATCTCCTTGAGCAGACTGCACCTCGGATAAAGCCCGAACAGCGATGAGGAGATCCTGAATTGAATTCAGGATGACGGTATGACGGGAGATATTCAGCCCACCTGCCTAGCTGCTTCACACAGGTTAGTCAGTTTTTGTTTACACTGCTCACGACTTAGAAACCCCAGACCACAATCCGGTGCAGTTAGCAATCTATCAAGATCTATGTGATTCAAGGCTTGCGACAATCTTTCCTGAATTTCTTCAACTGTCTCGATTCTGCTCTTGGCAATGGCGACCACTCCAAAAATAACTTTGGTATTTTGGAATTTTTCTAATAACGATAAATCATTATGTCTATGTGCATCTTCGATTGAAACAGCATTCACACTCGAACGATCCATTGCCTCGGAAAGATCGAAATAGGCACGGGGATCGGCCTTGGGATAATCATCCCGGTCTATGCGATCAGGATAGCCGCAACACATATGGACTGTGCGCTGTACGTGATCTGGACAACCGTGGAAAGCACGTTCAAGATTTTCAAAACCATATTCCAATGCCTGTTTCGGTTTACGAGCAAATAACGGTTCGTCAATTTGAATATGTTTGCAACCAGCTTCGGCCAGGGATAGGACTTCTTTATTTAAAGCATCGGCCAAGTCAGCACCAAGCTTGGCATCGTCGTTATAGCAATCATCGGGCGTTGGTATCGGTAATCGTCATCGGTCCAGGCATGGTGACTTTTACATCTTTGTCAGTGAATGACCGGGCGATTTTCCATTCCTCAGCTAAAAATAAATCACGCGCTGAAACAGTTGACGTTATTGTTGGTAACTTGGCTGAATAAGAACCATTACGTAACACTTTGGCCGTCAAACGATTGAAATCGAAGCCGTCCAAGTGACGACAATGATAGTGAATATAATTTTCTCTGCGCACCTCTCCGTCTGTCGGAATATCAATGCCACATTCAATCTGGTCCTCAATCACCTGTTTGATTCCGCGTTGAAGAATCTGCTCAGCGTCCGCCCCCAAAGACTCCATTGCTTTCAACCAGCTCCCCGTTGGGTTGGCATTATCCGGCCCGTCAAATTCAGGATCGAACCAGTCAGGTAAATTGACATAATCAGGCTTTGGATAAGCACCAATTACAGTAGTGACTAAACTCATTGACTGCTCCTCGTGTACCTAAAATCAAGAATAAGCTGGCCTGATTATACGTGTATTTTTTTCCAGGAACTTTGGTTATTATAAGCCGCTAGTAAGCATACTTATCAGAGGAAGTCTACTATGTCGAATGCCATTCCATCTCAGGCCAGCGCAGTTGTTATTGGAGGCGGGCGTATCAGGTGCAAGCCTTGCGTATCATTTAGCCAAACAAGGTTGGCAGGATATTGTACTTTTAGAACGCCAACAGTTTTCCTGTGGTACAACCTGGCATGCAGCAGGATTAATTGGCACCATGCGCGCCAACGATAGTCATGCCCGGTTATGTGAATATTCGATGTCATTACTGGATGATCTAGAAAAAGAAACCGGACAAGCAACCGGTTTTCGACAGGTTGGCTCTTTGTCCATTGCACACAGTGAAGCGCGTTTTGAAGAGCTTAAGCGTGTCGCCTCGATGAATAATGCATTTGGTGTAACACGAGTTGACATTATTACTCCGGACGAAGTCAAAGCGTTGCATCCTTTTGTAAAAACGGATGATTTGCTTGGCGCCAGCTGGGTTGAACATGATGGTTTCGCCAGCCCTATCGATGTGACCATGGCTTTTATTAAAGGTGCTCGGTTACATGGCGCCAAATGTCTGGAAGGAACAGCTGTAAAAGAGATCTTGACCCATAATGGCAAGGTAACTGGCGTAAAAACTGATGCCGGCGAAATTAAAGCGGACTTTGTGGCCGTTTGTGGCGGCATGTGGTCTCGCGATCTGGGCAAGTCAATTGGCGTGAATATTCCGTTATATGCTTGTGAACATTATTATGCACTAACCGAAAAGCAGGACGATATTCCCCCTACTCTGCCAGTACTCAGAGACCATGATCGCTGTGCCTACTATAAAGAAGATGCGGGGAGCTTGCTGGTTGGGGCCTTTGAAAAAAAGGCTATCGCTTATGATATTAACAAGCTACCGGAAGACTTTTCCTTTGATGAAATTGAAGGCCATGTCGAGGAACAATTATTACCAGTACTCGAAGATGCTATGGAACGTGTGCCTTTTTTGCAAAACGTCGGCTGGCGTAAATTTTTTTGTGGTCCGGAAAGTTTTACGCCTGATGATCAATTTCACATCGGTGAACCACCGGAAGTTAAAAATCTTTATATCGGTGCGGGTTAAATTCAGTCGGCATACAAAGTTCTGGCGGATTAGGCAAAGCCCTGGCTGAATGGATGGATAAAGGGTACCCGCCGATGGATCTGTGGGGTAACGATATTCGGCGTATGCATCCTGTTCAAAACACGACAGCCCTATTTGAAAGAACGCGTGACTGAAACACTAGGCTTGCTATATGATAATCATTATCCATTCAGACAGTTCGCAACTTCACGAAACGTCCGCCATTCACCCATTCATGAAAAACTGGTTGAATATAACGCCTGTTTTGGGGAAGTTTCAGGCTGGGAACGCCCAAACTGGTTGCCCCTGAAGGCATAAAACCCGAATACGAATATAGCTTTGGCAAACAAAACTGGTTTGAGCATTCAGCAGCGGAACATCGAGCTTTTCGTGAAAATATTGCGATGTTCGACCAAAGCAGTTTTTCCAAGTATTTAGTACAAGGCAAAGATGCCTGCACTGCATTACAGCGTATCAGCTCAGCCAATGTCGATTTGCCCGCAGGCAAAATGGTGTATACCCACTGGCTAAATGAACGGGGCGGCATCGAAGCTGACTTGACTGTCAATCGCTTGGCCGAAAACAAGTATATGGTCGTCAGTGCGGCGGCAGTCACATACAAGGACCTGGATTGGCTAAACAAAAACATTGATCCGGATTCGCATTGTTTTATCACCGATGTAACTAATTCATGGGCTGTTTTTGGCATCATGGGACCCAATAGCCGTGCAATGCTGGCAAGCTTTATTGACGAGGATTTTTCAACCGATGCTTTTCCATTCGGCACTTTCAAACCTGTCGAAATTGGCTGTGCCGTCGGTTACGCCTTTCGAGTTTCTTTTGTGGGTGAACTAGGCTGGGAGCTTTATATCCCGGTTGAACAGGCCAGGCATGCATTTGATATCGTTATGGCTGCTGGCGAACCGTTTGATCTCAAACTCGCTGGACTACATAGTCTGGACACAGGTCGTTTAGAGAAAAAATTTCTGCATTTTGGTCATGATGTTGCCGATGAAGACACACCGCTTGAAGCAGGCTATAGCTTTGTTTGTGATATGCATAAATCGATTCCCTTTATCGGACATGATGCTATTGCCAGACAAAAAGAAAAAGACGGCCCGCTAAATAAGCGGCTAATTCAGTTTTTGCTAAAAGACCCTGATGTCATGCTCTATCATCACGAACCCATTATCCGTGATGGTGAAACCGTTGGGTATTTAACCTCGGGTAATTACGGCCATACTCTAGGTGGCTCAGTTGGACTAGGTTACGTTAAATGCAAACAAGGCGTGAGTAAGGAATATATAGACTCTGGTAACTTTGAAATTGAAGTCGGTGGAGAACGCATCTCTGCACAAGCCAGTCTAACAGCCATGTATGATCCCAAGGCAGAGCGGCTTAGAGGTTAAATAATATCAAGTGTCATCCTGGAAAATGCGAAGCATTTGTCCAGGATCTCAAAAAAGCTGCTCGGGCATTTAAATAGACTTCCTTTGCTTGAATCAGAAATGGTCTTAGGGAGATCCCGGAATAAATCCGGGATAAGACTTGACAACCTAGTTGTCATAGTTGACAATTGACTTGTCAATTCATATTAGACCACATGGTTAAAGTCACACCAAAAGAAATTTACCAAGTTACCTGGCTGATACGCCGGGCCTTTAGATTAATGGGTGTACGAGTCGATCAATATCTTAAAGATTTAGATATTTCAGCCTGTGATCGCTCAGTCATGGAGTATCTGTACCCGGACAAAAAACTTTCGGTGCCGCAAATCGCTGAACTTTACGATGTTTCACGGCAACATATTCAGTCCATAGTTAACTCACTTCTACAACGTCAGATCGTGGAATTAAATGACAATCCCAAACATAAACGCTCGCCGCTTGTTTCGCTGACAACATCAGGAGCAGAGCTTTATGCCGAAATTAAACGAAGAGACGAATTGGCATTCACCAAAATATTCAGCGAAATAAAACGATCAGACAATGAAATCACACAAAAAACACTAAAAAAACTGGTTACTCGGTTATCAACAGAAATTGAACACCACCAAAAGGAAACCTAGCATGATAAAACGCTATGCAGATTTTGTTATTCGCTTTCGCTATCTCGTTATATTGGCAACACTCGCATTTGTTTTATTGGCCGCATCAGGAGGACGCTTTTTAGACTTTAACAACGATTACCGTGTATTTTTTGATGGCGACAACCCGCAGTTAGTTGCATTTGAAAATCTTCAGGATACCTACACCAAAAATGACAATGCGTTAATCACTATTACTCCAAAAAATGGCGAGGTTTTCAGTAACGAAACCCTAGCTATTGTGGTTGATTTAACTAATCGAGCCTGGCAAACCCCTTATTCGATTCGTGTTGATTCGCTGAGCAATTATCAACATACTTATTCAATTGAAGATGATTTAATTGTTGAAAATTTAATTGACGATGCAAGTGCACTAAACAAAGTTGACCTTAAAAAAATCAAAACAATTGTTTTAAACGAGCCTACCCTGGTCCATCGCTTAGTTTCAGAGACGGCCGACATAACCGCTATTAATATTACCGTTGAACTTCCGGGTGTAAACCCAAATGTTGAAGTTCCTGAAGTGGCCGAATTCGTGCAGCAAATTGTCGATTATGCCGAACTGACTTATCCCGATCATGATTTTCATTTAAGCGGCATCGTGATGATGAACAATGCCTTTGCCCAGGCATCACTTTACGACATGACTCATCTCATCCCGCTTTCACTAATACTAATCCTGTTGATTATTTTCCTTTTTGTCCGCGGTTTCTTTCGTGTTCTTGGTGTGTTCCTGGTTATTCTATTCACTGTAATGACCACGATGGGATCGGTTGGGTGGCTGGGCGTTGATTTAACCACCCCATTGATGTCATTACCGACTATCATCATGACCCTGGCCGTAGCTGACTGTGTGCACTTGCTGGTGACCTGGGTGCAGGAAATGCGCAAAGGCAAAGACAAGAATGATGCGATCAGGGAATCCTTGCGGGTGAATTTCACACCCATATTCTTCACTTCAGTAACCACAGCAATTGGTTTTATGGCACTTAATTTTAGTGATGCACCTCCTTTTCGCCACCTGGGAAATTTTGCAGCGATCGGTGTTATGTTCGCGTTTGTTTATGCCATTACTTTATTGCCCGCTCTGCTGGCCATATTACCGAGGCAATGTTAAACAAACTGATTCAACACGCTTCACTTTAATAATGGAACGATTTGCGGACTTCGTCATCGACAAGCAGAAAATATTACTGTGGGGCTGTTTGATATTAACTTTAGGCATTGCCGCTTTTGTTAGCAAGAATTATCTTAACGACAATTTTGTTAAATATTTTGACGAACGCATTCCATTTCGTTCTCACTCTGAATATGTGGCAGAGCATTTAGGCGGTATTTATTTCGTGGATTTTTCTCTGGATTCGAAACAGGATGGCGGCGTTTCAATTCCCGAGTTTCAGGCGCAAGTAGATCAATTTGTCCGTTGGCTGGAAACACAACCGGAAGTCGTGCATGTCAACAGTATTACCGACACCATGAAGCGATTAAACAAGAACCTGCATGGTGATGACCAGTCCTGGTACAAATTACCCGAGCAACGTGACCTTGCTGCCCAATACCTTTTACTTTATGAAATGTCCTTGCCTTATGGTTTGGATTTAAATAATCAAATCGATATTTCAAAATCATCGACTCGCGTTTCTGTCACACTGGAAATTTTAACAACACAACAGGTGCTGGTACTTGAGCAACGAATCATCAACTGGATGAACGAAAATACGCCGGCAATTGCGACTTATGGCGGTAGTCCGACGGTAATGTTTTCACATATCGGTATTACAAATATTAAAAGCATGCTGATAGGCACGAGTATCGCCCTGGTTGTGATCTCATTACTTTTGATTCTGGTGTTTCGTTCTTTCAAGTATGGTCTTTTAAGCTTGATTCCGAATTTGTTACCTATCGCCGTGGCGTTTGGATTATGGGGAATATTTGTCGCCGAGATCGGCATGAGCCTGGCGTTTGTCACCGCGATGACTTTAGGGATTGTCGTCGATGACACCATTCACTTTATGAGTAAGTATTTGCGTGCTATTCGTGAACAAGGACTTAGTGCTGAACAAGCAGTCAGATTCAGCGTTTTCCGGTGTGGGTATCGCGCTTTGGATCACTTCATTGGCGCTGGTTGCTGGATTTTTTATATTGGGTACGTCTTCTTTTAAACTAAATGCCGACATGGGATTGATGACTTCGCTGACTATGGCACTGGCTTTATTGATTGATTTTCTATTATTACCGCCCCTGTTAATCTTAATTTCAAACAAACAACGCGATAATACACTCGAACATGCAATTCCAATCACGGATTAAACAATGAAAAAATTATTTTTATCTACTGTATTCCTCTCACTGCTATCGGTAAGCAGTTTTGCTGAAACTGATGAGGAAAAAGGCCTGCGTATCGCCCAGGAAGCCGATGCATACGATGCAGGCTTTGTTGATTTCACTGCAGATATGGTCATGACACTGAAGAATCGCAAGGGCCAGGAAAGCATCAGAGAAATAAAAACTAAAACCCTTGAAGTCGAAGGAGACGGTGACAAAAGCCTGTCGTTGTTTTTGGAGCCTGCAGATGTCAAGGGTACAGCTTCACTCACCTACTCGCATGGCTTAAAACCGGATGATCAGTGGTTGTACCTGCCCGCATTAAAACGCGTTAAACGAATTTCATCTAAAAACAAGTCCGGCCCATTTATGGGTAGTGAATTTGCTTTCGAAGATCTAGGTTCGCAGGAAGTTGAAAAATACACATATAAGTATCTTCGTGATGAAGCCTGTGGTGACTATGAATGCTATGTTATCGAGCGATTTCCTGCCTACGAATATTCAGGTTACACTCGACAAATAGGCTGGATCGATAAAGAAGCTTATCGTGCCATAAAGGTTGAGTACTATGATCGTAAAAACGCTTTACTCAAAACACTGACCTCAAGTGATTATCAACAATATGCGGGTAAACACTGGCGTGCTAATACCATGGAGATGATTAATCATCAGACAGGCAAATCAACTCGTTTGGATTGGCAAAACTATGCCTTTAAAACAGGTTTGACAGAAAATGATTTTGATAAAAATGGACTCAAACGTTTGCGATGATGACTACTATCCCCTCCACTCGTCATTCTGGAATGTGCAAAGCACATATCCAGAATCTCCTTATACTAGTGAGGAGCCTGTTTAGGGAGATCCCGGGTCCCCGGATCAAACACGGGGCAGGCTTAGCCCGGGATGACGGTTAAAGGGCTGTAGTTTTTTTAATGGTTATTAGAATTTTATTATTAGCGCTCTGCTTAGTTATTTCAGTACTAAGCAAAGCTGAATTTTCAGGCAATATAGGTATTGAAGGCCGCTATTTTGTAGATGACCCATTGTTTGCTGAGCAAAGCGAAGATTTCACAGGTTCAATCAGTGTTCAACCCGAATTTCGTTACCAATGGAACAACGGCGACAATGGCTTCACCTTTATTCCCTTTGCCCGCGTCGATAGTGAAGACGACGAACGCACCCGTGCTGACATCAGAGAGCTTTATTTTTTAGGTGTAAAGGATGATTGGGAGTGGCGCATTGGCGTCAATAAAGTCTTTTGGGGTGTTTTGGAATTCCAGCATTTAGTTGACATCATCAACCAAACTGATGCAGTCGAAAAACATCGACGGCGAAGATAAGCTTGGACAGCCCATGTTACACCTTGGATTAAACAAAGACCTGGGTTTATTCGAATTATTTATACTGCCTTATTTTCGTGAGCGAACTTTCGCAGGTAAAGATGGTCGTTTACGTGGCGGGTTAGTTGTTGATACTGATGAAGCAATTTATCAATCTTCCGATGAAGAAAATCATATTGATTACGCTCTACGCTGGTCACATTATTTTGGCAATTTTGATATTGGTATTTCCTGGTTCGATGGTACTGGCCGTGAACCAATTTTTCAATTTTCTCAGGATCAAACCCGACTCATTCCTTTTTATCAACAAATTAAGCAGGCCGGTTTGGATTTGCAATATACAGGCGACGAATGGCTGTGGAAACTGGAAGCCATTAATCGTGATGGATTAAATCAAAACTTCTGGGCCGCGGGCGGCGGCTTTGAATATACTTTTGTGGGAATTAATGACAGCGATGCTGACCTGGGTGTCCTAATGGAATATCACTACGATGAACGCGGTGCTGACCAAGCTGCATTCCAAAATGATCTGTTCTTTGGCACCCGACTGGCGATGAATGATGTACAAAGTACGGAGTTACTGGCTGGACTTGGCTATGACCTCAAGGATCAAAGCCGTTCTTTTCGAATCGAAGCCAGTCGCCGATTTGGGGACAGTGTCAAAATTAACCTTGAAGCGCAATACTTCAGCCAAATTGATAATGAAAATCTGCTATTCGACCTGCGCCAGGACAGCCACTTGCAACTTGAGGTGACCTGGTATTTTTAGTGATCTGCTTTCTCGTCAACATAAAACTGCCTACACTAAGAGTTTCATGCGTTACAGCTTTTTTGCGACTTCAACAAACTTATGTAGAGATTGTCTTAGTGCATTGATTTCGATAGCTTTTTCTATATTCTTATGTTCAGACTGCAATAAATTCATCAGTTGCCTTGCACAATTTTGTAAATCATTCGCACCTATATAGCTGCAAGTCCCTGCTAGTTTATGAACTTCGTTATATAACATTTCCGCTGAGCCTGGAGAATACGATGAGTCCAATACATTAATATAATGCGGAATATCTTTTAATAACTCCCTTACGCTCTGTTTCCATAGTTCCTCATTATTGTTCGCTAGTTCAATACCAAGTTTAGAGTTCAAGATGTCATGATCCAGAACTGGTTTGTCGGATCGAGATATTTGATTAACTGAAATTTTATCGGGAAACCATTTTTGTACTAGTCTAATGAAATCAAGCTTAGTCATCGGTTTAGCAACAAAATCATCGAAACCATGTTCCAAAACCTTTTCTCGGTTACCGACAATCGCATCAGCGGTTAATGAGATGATTATTTTAGGCTGGTAAATCTCAGTATTGTTACGAATATCTGAAAATGTTTGTATTCCATCTACTTCCGGCATATGCAAATCCAAAAACACCAAATCAAACCGATCGTTTTTACACGCATCTAGTGCTTGGTCCCTGTTACTGACCTGCTGATGGGACAACTGCATACCGGTTAACATGGTCTTAAAATACTCACGCACTATGCTATTGTCATCTATTACCAATACTTTAAGGGATGACAGGAATTCGTAATCCAGTCTTTGTTCCCGAGCCTTAAATTTCCCCAAAGATTCATCATGCTTTGGCAGCGTGAGGGAAACAATAAACCTTGTCCCTCGTTGGTTATTATCCTCAATGTTGATATTCCCGCCCATCAATTCAATAAAATGATAGGCAATGGCCAAACCTAACCCTGAGCCCTCAAACTTTCTATTTAACGACGAATCAGCTTGCCAGAAAGGATCAAACAAATGATCCTTATCCTCATCAGAGATGCCGATTCCAGTATCCTCAACAATGATTACGATCTTTTTGTTGTCTGCTGATACGGATTGATGCTTAACGCTGACAGACACGTACCCTTGGTCAGTGAACTTAATCGCATTAGAAACTAAATTGGTGATGATTTGACTGACCCGAACAGCATCCCCAATCAAGTAACAGGAATCATCTTCTTGTTTATCAAATTTAAGGTCAATTTTTTTCCGGCTGGCCATAGGCATTAACATATCCATTGATTGCGAGACAACTTCGTAGAGTTCAAATGGTTTATTTTGCAGGTCGATTTGTTGTGCCTCAATCTTGGCAAAATCCAAAATATCATTAACAATGGCAACAAGTTGATTAGAAGACTGAACCACCGGATCAACTAATCGCTTTTGTTCATTTGTCAGACCACTTTCAGACAACAGATCCAGAAATCCTATGATGCCGCTTATTGGTGTTCGTATTTCATGACTCATGTTGGCCAGAAAACCGGATTTTGCCTTACTAGCCATCTCGGCTGCTTTTCTTGCTTCGACCAGAGCCTGCTGAAATTCAATGCGTTTTGTTATATCCCGGGCAATGGCATGAATACCGATGATGTTTTTATCTTTAGTAATTGATCTGGAGCTTATTTCAAATGTCTTGACAACATTATTTTTGGTTATGATATCCAGTTCATACGTCAATCTTTCATCACTGGTCATGTGTTTTTTATTAATTCTCAAGGCCCGCGGCCTCGACTGAGGTGCCACAACTTCTGACCAATGCGGCATCAGATTATCTTCTTTGGTGTCGTAAATCTCCTCAGAAAACGCATTATTAGTGCTGATCAACTCCCCGTTGGTATTAAACGTAACGACTACATCTGAGGCATTTTCAAATAAATCACGATACTTAGATTCACTGTCCTTCAAAGCTTGCGTGGCTGCATTAAAATTCTCTGTAACCTGATCAATTTTTCTTTGTAACTGATGTCTGCCCTCCTCTATGGCCTCAGCCATATTATTGACTCCCTTTTCAAGCTGGCCTATTTCTGAGGTTGACTCTTCTGACACCCTCTCACTCAAATCACCTTTGGCGATTTTGTTAACTGAGTCAGTTAAACGAACGATAGGCAATCCAATTTTTCTGCCCAGATAAATCGCTAAAGCAATCATGCCAAGTAGACAAGCCAATGTAATTAAAATGCCATTTTTTATTACTTCATATTGTTGATCAATCAGCAGAGTTTTATCTAAATAAATCTCAATGGTGCCAATTTCATCTTCGTAAGAAGTGCTTGTTCTGTTTTGGCTATCTGAAAAATCCTCAACTTCAACCGCTTTTTGCACAATTGGGGCGGTGAAAACTAATGAGTGGTCAGATATTGAATTGTCTTCGTGAACCTGAACAGTAGGCACTAGAGAACGGGAATATAAAATATGTGAAAACTTGTTTTTGACTAATACAGCAGTAACATCGGGCTCATCAAATATGCTATCTGAAATTTCACGCATAATTGAATAATTCTCAATTAACACACTATACTCAAGTGCAGATGCTGATTGCCTGGCAATAGTTTGACCGCGGTTAACTAAGTTTGCTTCGATCCCCTGAATTCTTGAATTAATAAAATAATATCCCAGAACACTTCCAAGCAACACTACGGGCAAACATGCAAATAAGATCAATTGATTCTGAATCTTTCTAATCATTTTTATTTTGATTTATGCTTTCATAAATCTCCTCCAAGGGCTTGGGCTTAATCGAAAGTGATCGAGCAACATTGTTATTAAAGGCCACTGAATAGTATTTTGGATGCTGAACAGTTTCGATTGCCGAGTTATTGAGATGTGCAAGCAAGTCTTCGGCTAAATGTTGTGCAAGCTGTCCTGGCTCAGAATAAACTGCGGCTAAAGCACCTGCCTTGACATAAGCATTAGAATAAGCAATCACAGGTATTTTCTTTCGATAGGAACTCAGCAATATCCCCTTTGCGGTATTACGATTTAAAATGTTAGGGCTGACAACGGTGAACAAAGCATCGATTTGATCAAACAACTCCTGGCTTGCTTTTATTGGAGACTCATTACTAGTGATTTTTTTTATGTTAAGTGTCAAACCACTTTGCGAAAACTGCTCAGCAATATAATCAAGCTGGTATTGATAAAACTGCTCAACTAACAAGCCGTATTTTGTGACTTCAGGTAAAACCGCCTTAAGCAAGGCAATCCTACGATGTAAGGGCTGATTGATAAACCAGGCTTTTGTATTTTGTTTATTGTAAGCACTTACCAACGAATAGTAGGACTGTTCAGGAATCAGTACTGCCCAAATTGGATTACTAACGTCCGCATCCAAAACTTCTCTGAATGCATCCGTGCCTACCGTAACTACCAGGACATTATTGTCTATAGCCGTCTTGTTGAAATTCCTTAAGTCAATTCTATCGATATTTAACGTATCAGTGTTGGATTCAACCTCAAGTCTTTTTTCAATCGCTTTATGAAAATCAGCATGCGATACCGATGACTGGTTCAGTATGATAGCAACGCTTTGATTTTCATCAGCTGACCCGGCAAAAGTAAACTGTGAAACGATCAGAAGTGCCGATAATATCGTTCTGGCAATAGTCATTATGTCGTTGTGAATGCCCAAAAATATTTACGTTTCTTTTTTCAAAATTCATACTCGTTCAACCTGGATATGACGCAACAATCTAATCGGTAGCTAACCTCAGGGTGAAATATATTCTTCTGTCTAGAAAATGATCAGATATAAAATCATTAAGCTGATCGTTAAAAATATTCTGTATATGTACTGATGCTTCAAAAGACTTATCCTGCAGATGAAATTCTTTTGCCAAATTAAAGTCCACTCGCTCGTAAGCATCCGCGCCATTTCCAAGACTTCTACCGCTTCCAAGCGAAACCGTCTCGTCTTTATAATAACCAATCAGGCTAGCACGCCAATCATCAGCAAACTCATGGCTAATCAAACCGCTAGCTATATGTTTGGGCGTAGATAACTCGAATTGATAGCGTGGGGCATTTTTGGTGCTGTCAATATCAATATATGCATAGTTAAAAAGGAAATTAGTTTTGGCAGTAACATTGTGCTTAAACTGAAATTCCGCCCCTTTAATGTTTATATCATCGAGGTTCTCGAAATCGCGAATTATTCCATCAATTGGATCAGGGTAAGGCTTTTCAATAACCGGTATTGCATCATCAATATCTTCATAAAATAAACGAACATCCCATGAACAGTTTTCAGAGCAACCGGACCCAAGATACCCAATATCATAGGCAGTGATGAATTCGGAATCCAAACCCCCAGATGCCAAAAAGTCCTGGCTCACAGGAACTTCGCCTATTTTTAAACTTAAATCGCCGTATTCCTCAGTCGCAAATGGAGTACGTGTCGCAGTTGAAATACCAAATCTAACTGTGTGACCATTATCCAAGTGATGATTAAGAGCAATTCTTGGGGTAACGTCAGTGCCGCTAATACTGTTATGCTCAACCATTAACCCCATGTTTAATAACCAGTTTTCCTTAAATCTCCACTCAAGATGTCCAAACCCCCGGCGTAAATCTTTTTCCTGCCAGTCATCAGAATCAAATAAATTTTGAGATTTTACTCGATCTCGTCTTAGACCAACTCCGGCCACAGCACGCATTTGATCATTTCGCGCCCATGTATATTGCCCCTCCAAATCAAAACGTTGCGCTGTACCACTTTCATCAAGTTCCAGTTGAAAGTTTTCTAATTGTTCCTCGCTAAGACTTAGACCAGAAATTGGGTCAAAAAAACTTTCAATACCAAATTCTGTTAAATCAATTGGCAGAGTCGTAAAGCGATCTCTAAATCTACGATAGTTATGAAATCCTTGTAACTTAAACTCGTTGCCATTATCAAAAACATGTTGCCAGATCAATTGCTGAAAATGGGATTTGTCACGTCTAAACCGGACAGGATCATCAGCTATGGGAATAATATGCCCTTCTCCTCTTTCTCCACCAATCCAGCCAGCGTAAAAATCAAGACTATCATTTTCATCAACCTGGAGGGATGTTTTTAGGTTAATAAAGGGTGATGATTTACCGTCAAAATGGTCAACAATAATCCCCCCCATCCTCTTCTCTAATACCAAAAGTCGCCCGCCCGGAAAATCTGTCAGTTCGTAAGCCAGCTTTTAAAACCGCTTCACGAATACCGTTAGAACCTTCCCGTAATCTTGCGCTTAAACCTGTGTGTTCGCTCGGATCAGATGTAATTATATTTATAACGCCAAGAAATGAATTGCTACCGTAGATTGCTGAATTCGGGCCACGAACGACTTCAATCCGCTCAATATCGTCTATATCGATGGTTATATCAGACCAATCAGGTCCGCTAAAAAGCGGGTCATACACCGACCTTCCATCTATCAGCACCTGCATCCGCCTGGAAAATTGATCATTCAAACCATGGTAACTGACCGACCAGCGATTACCTGTTTCAAGACTGACAACCATACCTGGCACTAGTCTTAACAAATCTGGAATCTCCTTGAAGCCGGAATTGCGGATTGTTTTCCGGTCAATAATAGTGACCGAATTAGGCGCTTCATTGCGAGGTTGGGCCAGGCGAGTCGCCGATAAAATCATCGGAATGTCGGTTAAAAACTCATCCTCAGAAATTAATTGTTGGTTCTGTGCTACTGCGATTCCAATACATTTGAAACAAATAACTAAAAAACTTATTAAACCAAAGCGATTATTGAGTAATAAATCAAATTTTGACATGATGTCTTAAGCCTCCGTCTTACATCCTTGCTCTTTTTAATACTACTGCAAAAATCGCCATAAATTATTATATTTTGTTTGCAAACAATTCAAACCAGATACACTTTAAAGTGTTTTATAATATTTTCCGGTCAGCCACCTCATCTATATAGAGGAAGAGAGATTAAATTCGGAAAATGATATGCTTAACCGGAACCTGTCTTAACAACGTCGAACAAAGTCCAGACATGCTAAAAGCTGGGCAGTTTAACGATCTAGGTGAGTATTTAGTGTTGGATTCTAAATTGATCAACGAGGTGTAGATATCCAAACCACGAAAAAAATTTTGCTCGTCGATGACGATAAAACGATTCTTAATACGTTAAAGCCTGGCCTGGAAGAAGCTGGATATATCGTCTTTACTGCTGAAAGCGGCTCAACGGCCACAGCAATCTACGAAAAAGATTCTCCGGATATAGGCATTATTGATTTTAGCCTGCCCGATAGCACTGGCGCCGCTTTAATCGAAAAGCTTTCAAAAATTCGATACAGACCAATGTTAATTTTATCCTCGCATAATGACCTGGATATTGTGGATAACGCAATTCGAACTGGGGCATGTAATTATTTAGTTAAACCTTTGTCTGCCAAACAGCTAATTCCCACCATCAGGCTAGCGCTTACACAGTTCGAACAAGCTAATGTACAACTTTCATCACGTTACACAAACAATCGAAATACCAATATCACAGACGAAATACTCGATCAGCTGGCGTTTGGCACAGTTGTTATTGATCAACAGCAAAACTGTATTAACTTGAATAATATTGCGACTGAATTACTTCAGGCCAACGACGTTTTAAGCTTATTGAATGGCAAGATTCGTGTAAATAATCCGAACACCAGAAGCCAATTTGCAAACTATATTTCAGCGTTATTCAATAGCAATTCCTCTGAATACAATCCTGTATTTTCAATCGAAAAATGGATGTCCGGTCAATGGTGTCATATCTACGGTACTAGACTCAATACATCTCAAGCCTCACTCGAATACGCCCTGCTGATGATTATTGATAGCAGCCGCGACCAACCATTAACTGCAGAAATATTAAAGTCATTATATGGACTCACTCCGAAAGAAAGCGCGCTGGCAGAGGCAATCAACTCCGGCATGAGGCTCGAAGAATATGCAGAGTATAACAACATCAAAATCACCACAGTAAAAACCCACCTAAATGCGGTCTTTAGAAAAACCGGAACTAACAGGCAAATTGACCTTGTTCGATTACTGTCAAGGTTAATTGACGCTGTAAAGTTTTAGTCGCTAGACATTTTTTTACGATTCCTCTATTTGGAGGAAGAAAATAATTTCTCTTACTGTTTAAATGGCATCATCGACAATAGAAAAAGATCTGGGAATCCAACAAATATCAAGAAGTGATAACAGGAGGATGAAGGAGATAACCAGACACAAACAAGAATAAGAAACAGAATAAAAATAACATGCGTTTGTCGATATAGTTACCATTGAAACACATGGCTATCTTACATAGCCATGTTTATTTTTGAGTTCACTCATCACAAATCGTAATTCTCTCAGTAGTTGTATGTCTAAGGCCATATAGACAACCAACCTAATCAGAACCATACTTTGTGTACTATTTACGTTGTTTAAAGATGTAATTGCTAGTAAGTTAAGAATAATAAGAAAGGGATATAAAAATGGAAAAAATAATAAAAATTTATATTGAAGTGCTTTTACTGATAACTACTGTAATGGGTTTGTTATTTTGCTACGGTCTAATTCACAAAGGTGAAAAAAATAATTCGCATAAACCCATAATTCAAATTGGTTCTATCGTATTAATTTCTTCACTGATATTATTAACTTAATAATAAATCATTATTCAGATCCTGATTGATCTTTGAGGTTCTCTGGTGCGAATATATTCTGGTAACCTTCTGTACCTGTTGCCTTGTTTTCACTCCCGGTATTTTGCCCGTCATCACCACCTTCTAAATTACCAGGCGAAAATATACCTTCGTAACCTTCCGTCCCTTTGGCTTTAGCTTTGGGCTTGGTTGCAGCAGGTGATGGCTTATCAGAAGGAGCGGCATCTTTAAACATTCTCTTTTGTTGCAGTTGTTGTATACGTTTTTCAGCTTCTAACTGCTTTTGCTCTTTCACAGCAATCTTACATTCATTCACTCCCATGGTTCCAGACATATAAACTGTTGCCATTCCTGCCACCGTAATCACTAAAATTATGATAACAGCCGGATCGAACAAAAACGGAACATTCTTTCCGTGCGCTGTTGCTTCACCTTTAGCCATTTTGGCAGAAATTTTGTCACGTTTGAGATCGCGCCGTTTTTTAACTTCCAATAATGCCGCCAAAAATAATGTTAGAACTACTATTACCACGGCCAAAGCACTGATCGAGGGATTGATCCCATATCTGACTTTACTTGCTAATACTGTAGTTAATGTGCTTTCCGATACAATTGTAAAAACCGTAGTATTGTAGTTTTCAAAAGAAGCTAAAAAGGCCAGTACTGCAGCAGAACCTATTGCAGGCTTCAAAAATGGCAATAATACCTTGCGGAAGGCCTGTACATGAGTTGCACCTAGGTCTAGCGCGGCTTCTTCTTGCACTGTATCAAAGCGTTGCAATCGAGATATAAAAATCAACATGGTATAGGCTGAAATAAATGTAGCCTGGCCAATAATCGTTAAAAAGAATCCATTATAAAAAATTGATTCACGACTGAAGCCGAGCATATAACCTATACGATCCCAAAATAGCAAAGTGGATATCCCAAGAACTACTCCGGGAACTAATATCGGCGAAATGACAACCGTATAATAAAATGCTCTAAGGCCCGAGCTGACCTGAGTCAGAATCAAGGCGCCTGCTAGACCAATTGGTACAGCTAAAGCCACCACCCCCAAACCAATGAAAACACTGTTACGTAAACCTTCCATTAAGCGCACGTCATTTTTCAGCACTTCAAACCACTCTACTGAAAAGCACTCCCAAGGGGTAACACGCGGAAAAGCCGAACTGTTAAACGCGGTAATACCCATAATTATCAATGGACCAAAAAGATAAGCAAAAAACAATAAAACAAACGCTATTAAGAAAAAACGCTTGAAGTCTTGCCCCATCAACGCGCTATTTCTCCTAATTTAACTTTGAACACTTTCATCATCAACAATACAAAAGCTATACACGAAGCCAGCAATACGATTGCATATGCTGAACCTCGAGCCCAGTTACCGGCCGCGTTAAAGGCTTGATATATAACCTGGGTAAACCACAAGCTACTTGGGCCACCAAGAATTTGAGGAGCTGCGAGAGCCCCGGCAGTGAGCATAAACACCATAGTACAACCTGAAGTTATACCGGGCTTGGCATGTGGAATAATAATTCTACGGTGAATCCTTGACCAGGATGCACCCATATCCCTAGCCGCTTCGATTT
>CBDCFC010000013.1:0-17778 GCA_965215945.1 Arenicellales bacterium
GTTTTATACGCAGGCAGCTTATGGCTGGAAGACTCCCCGATAAGGATGCAGTACGCGTTGAGGAAATGATCAATTATTTTAATTATGATTATCCTGTTAGCGCGGACATCAATGTCCCATTCACGACCACAACACAGGTGGTTGTATCACCGTGGAATGAAAACAATAAATTGATTCATATCGGCATCAAGGCATTTGAAAAACAAAGCGTTGAAAAACCAAAATCAAATCTTGTGTTTTTGATCGATACCTCAGGTTCTATGCAGAGCGGTGATAAATTGCAATTGCTGATCAGCTCATTGCGATTATTGATAAACAGTTTAGATGAACATAGCACGGTATCCATTGTGACTTATGCGGGTACGGCTGGGACTGTGCTTGAACCTACCAGTATTAAGGACAAAGATAAAAATAATCAATGCACTTGATCGGTTGACGGCAGGCGGTTCAACCGCAGGCCATGCGGGTATTAAGCAAGCCTATGCATTGGCACAACAGCATTACGACCAGCAAGCGGTGAACCGTATTTTCCTGGCAACAGACGGTGACTTTAACGTTGGTATTGACGATCCAGAAAAACTTAAAGATTATATTGCCGACAAACGCAAATCCGGTGTGTTTTTGTCGGTGTTAGGTTTTGGCGATGGCAATTACAACGATCATCTAATGCAAACCTTGGCGCAAAACGGCAATGGCCCAGGCCTTTTATATAGATACTTTAAATGAAGCACAAAAAGTGCTGGTCGATGAAGCTTCAAGCACTCTTTTTCCGGTGGCTAAAGATGTCAAAATTCAAATCGAATTTAACCCGGCTGTTGTGGCTGAATATCGATTGATTGGCTACGAAACGCGTCAATTAAATACCGAGGACTTTAATAATGACAAAGTTGATGCTGGAGAAATTGGGGCAGGGCATGCGGTAACTGCGATTTATGAAATAAACACCTGCCGATTCCAGCAACAAACTGATTGACGAGTCACGCTATCAAGACAACAAGAGTTTTGTGCCGACTACTGCAAGTGACTTTAAAGATGAATATGCATTTTTAAAGCTGCGCTTCAAAAAGCCAGACTCGGACCGTAGTGAGAAAATCACAACACCGATAACAAAAACAGATGAGATTTCAAACTATGATGCTGCTGATCAGGATGTTCGCTTTGCCATTGCTGTGGCCGCCTTCGGGCAATTGTTAAAGGATAGCAAATATACAAACCAATTAAGCTCCGATGATGTACTAAAACTTGCCCAGTCAGCAAAAGGCGAAGATCAATACGGCTATCGAAGTGAATTTATTCAATTGGTAAATCTGGCCAAATCATTCGATTAAAAAAAGCTACAGTAATAATCTAACTTTCGAAAGAACGGAATTCATTCACTGGATTAGATAGCGCACGGGTTTTTGATTATGAAGAGCTGGTGGTTGCCCAGAGCAGACTTTCAAGTAGTAATATCCTCAAGACATCACCTCTTTAAAGTGGCCCTTGTAAACATAATCGATTCATTTTCGGTAGGGCTTATAGTTTTTTGGTGAACTTTAAACATTTTACTGGCAGCTTCCCGGACTGGATTTGTGCCATATAATCAACAGCATCCTCTAAAATCCATCCTGATTTTTCATAGAATTTTCTTGCGCGATCATTGCCAACTACAACGACTAAATAGACATCAGTCTGTCCATTTTTTAAGAGCATGTCCTCACCAGCTTTAATTAATTTTTTGGCTAATCCAGTACCGCGATATGATTGTGCTACAAAAATCTGTTCTAACTCGTTGCCTTTAACAGTGACGAATCCATTTATTTCATCGTCTGCAGATTCAGAAACTAATGTATCTTTGATGCGTTCTTCAACACGGGGAATGAATGAATCAAAAGTACGATATTGATATAGCTCATCAGGCACAAGTCCTGTATGACCATCTTTCCAGCCTTCATGCCAGACTTTTGCAATGTGATAAATATCTTGACAGCAAGCCGGTCTAAGATTCATTACTTGTTTGCCGAGGCAAATTTACTGAGATTCTGTTGCCAAGGTAAAACCAGTAGCAGATTCGATATTTATCTTTCAACAAAAAAGTAGGTTATTGTATCTCCCACAACATTTTTAATGGCGTCCCTTTTTCGTAGGCTCTAATGTTTTTTTCGTCAACTCGTACTAAATCGTAACAACCATTTCCAGTGCCCCAGTTTTCGCACCACTTACCATTTTTGATAAACCATTTAGAATCGTAAGGTTTACCGGCAATTTCTCCTTTTATAATTCCTTCAGTTTGACCTGCTTCAAATTCATCGTAGACTTGTGTCCATCGTGTTTTTTCATCATAGAGAAATAGCCCAGAAATTGTGGCTGATGAAAAGGTATCCAGCATTTCTTCTTCGCTCATGAAATTTTCAGCAATAGAAAATGGACTCAAAACGATAGAAAAAAGGAATGCGGTTTTGATTAATATTTTGTGGATCTGCATGTGAACTAACTCCTTAAATTACAATGAGTTTTTTGATTGCGACAGATTATATCAAAATTTGTCCGGAGTATTTTTTGTCCGTGTAGTAAGGTGATTATGGATAAAGTAATCTGAGCGTAAGTTTACTTTGAGTAATCTTCTGCTAAAGCACGCTAGTTGCTCAGACATGATAACTGTTAAATTGATTAAAGCATGATGCGATAAATTAGCTAAGTTGGGGTATCAGGTCTATTCCAATACCGTAACATGTGCCGTCCATTCTATTTTTGGACGATAGAACTTTAAATCTCTGCCCAGAATGGCTTGAATTTCTTGAATTTTCGCCAGGAAGGCGCGGCCGTTTTGATCGCCCGATCCACACGCTGCTGCGACCATTCCTGGACCAGCACCGCCAGGTCAGGATCCTGACGTGCGGGGGTGACCGTCCACAAAATATCTCTTGCTACAACCGCGTCATTTACATCCCCGAACTGGTTTTGGATTTTACTCATCAACGTTAAATAGGGCTTTACCTGTTCGTTTTCCCACAGGGAGCTAAATATCGAAGTGGCGTACCGAGCTTTTTTTCCGTACTTGCGCAGGGTATGCAGGTCTTCAGCCGGTAGACGCGACAAAGGTCGGTTTTCCTTTAGAAAATCCCGTGCGGTTTTGTCCAGGACACCGACTGCGAAATCGCCCACGGACTGTTTGAAGTCTTTGTCTGGAATGTATTTTTCGATATCGGCCAGCCAGCGCTCGAACTGGATGATTAGCCTTGCATAGCGGCGGCTCTGAAGATATTCAATCGCCTCCGCTGTCGCCCGCCTGCGTTCTTGCCTGGCGATCCGAACTACTTTAGCGTATTGTTTATCTGCCAGAGGTTGCCAGGCCGTAATCAAA
Organism: Arenicellales bacterium; assembly: GCA_965215945.1. Taxonomy (GTDB): domain Bacteria; phylum Pseudomonadota; class Gammaproteobacteria; order Arenicellales; family JAHEKD01; genus JAHEKD01. The sequence goes on from CBDCFC010000013.1 coordinate 3,344, forward strand.
GGGATGGATTCATCAAGAAACACATGCCAGTCGCGGGCCGAGGACATTCTCCGCTGGAACCAGCGAAATTCTCCGTTGAAAGCCTTGCGCTCATGATACGGTAACACGGTCTTGAATGCCCGCATGATGGCACGTAGCCGCCGCATCGCTACCCGTGTCTGATGAATTGCCCTTGGGTTTGCGCTCAATACCGGTACCCGGTTTTCGAATAATTGTTCGAGCGCTTCTCCTATCGCCAACAAAAAAGCGTCGCCTGTGGCCATCCCGGGGTTGAGACGGATTGCGGTAGCTTTCCTGGGCTTTGGGCGCAGGGACTTGCGCGCCAGTGCATAACCCCGGCGTGCCTTGGTCAGATGTATAGGCAGAACGTCCGATTTTTCACACACGTCAAGAACCAGGTTCAGCATTGGCAACACACTTCCTGAAATCAGCTCGAACTCTACCTCGCTGATGGTTTCTGTTCGCATCTTGCCCTTGCGCACGGCCCAGATCTTTCCCTGATCAAGCGCAAGCTTAAATCGGCTTTTTCCGCACTTAAATTGTAGTGTGGTCCTGGTCACAACCGTAGTGAATACCGGGGCGAGGCGATCATTGCTCAGTCGCTTTTTAGATATGAAACGGCACAGCCGGGGATCAGTAATCAGCTCCAGGCTGGGGCGATCCAACGTGATCGTGCTATTGAATTCCGTGAAGCTTTGTAGGCCGATAGGACCACCAGAGGGCAGTTTGACCGTCTGAGTCCTTTTCTTACCGTCATCGCGGATGCGCAATGCCATGCTGGCTTTGCGAAGTACATGATGTGGCGTGTCATAATATGTGCTAACCAGCCGCCGCCTGCTCAGCTTGCCATCACGGTATTTACGAATGATCTTAAGCTTGAGCAGCTTGTGCGCCTTCTCCGGGGGAACGGCGAGCTTAATTTCGATTTCCTTAACCTGCATATTTCATAAGTATTTGAGGGTTTGGGTCGATCTGGGAAAATAGGTGGAGTGATCGTTGACGATGTCTTATTGTAATAAGGCTCGGCAAGGATCGCTTCAGATATGAAGCCAGATTGGGCCAAAACTCACACGGACAAAACTGTAATGGTGATATGTTCATTAAAAACAGCATCCAAGAACTGTAATTACAGTGTTTCATTTAACACTAGCTCCGACTTGTGAAATATGTAGGTTGATCAGCATCGGGATCAAAGGGGCATTTTTCATCAGCAATAAATGGATTGCGCGTAATTAGTTCGACTAAATTATTGTCGGTATTTTCAGCTAGTGTGACGTCAAGACCGGTGATGAGCATTTCCAGTGAGGATTGATTAAGGTGGCCGAGTGGGCATGGTCTTTCAACTTTCATAGTCCATAAGAATATCAGAACCGTTGCGGTTGCACATATTCACTTCGCAGTAATAATCCCCAGCGGCCTGTTTAACTCTAAGTATATTTATTAAAGAGGCCTTTGCTTTTTTTATTGACATTATTTTCGTAATGCGGTTAACTGAGCAAACGCTTGGTTAATTTTTTGCTAAACATGACAGCAGCAACACTCGCAACTGAAAGTACAAAGACACGCGCCAACAACCGAATTGACGAATTACTAGACGCAAGTGCTCGGCGGTTTGCCGAAGCTGGCTACAAAGCGACAACGACACGCGACATCGCCAAGGAAGTCAAAATGCAGCCTGGCTCGGTTTATTATCACTTCAAGTCCAAGGGTGAACTATTGCTTGCCATTTACCAGACAGGTGTGCAGCGCATTAGCGAAAAAGTCACCCGTGCCATTACAGAGCAGTCCGAGCCACTTGATAAGTTAAAAGCGGCCTTGAATGCGCATCTGGAAGTGATTCTGGACGAATCAGACTATGCCCGTGTGCTAACCACAGTACAACCTAGCGAAGTCCCTCAATTCGAAGATCAACTGATCAGGCTTAGAAACGATTATGAAAAACTGTTTATCGATTTGATGAACACGCTGCCATTCAAGCCCGATGCAGATAAAAACATATTGAGGATGCTGATGATTGGCGCTGCCAATTATTCCCAGTGGTGGTATCGGCCCGGAGGCAAATCCCCTTCTTATCTTGCGGAACAACTGGCAATCATGATTGAAGGCTGCCTGGAGGAACAATAATGAACACTTTAACACAAGGCCAATCTATGCCTGAAATTCCATACCGTGTATTGGTGACCAAAATTGGTTTTGACGGCCATGATCGCGGCTCTCGCCTGATTGCCACATTTTTGAAAGATGCGGGTATGGAGGTCATCTACACCCCGCCCTGGCAGACGATTAATAGCGTCGCCAAATTAGTCATCGAAGAAGATATCGACGTTATCGGCATCAGCTCGCTCGCCACTGACCATCTTATAGTACCTGACCTGATGAGCACGCTGACAGACGCTGGCTTAGAAACCGTTAAGGTCGTCGTTGGTGGAATTATCCCTAAATCCGAACATGCTTTGCTGTTGGAAGCTGGCGTGTCGGCTATTTTTGGACCGGGCACTTCCCGTGAACAGGTAGTGGAAGCATTCACTCAGCTGACTGAGAGTGCCCGGGCGGAGAAGTTTCAAGCGTTTGAGAAGTCTGCTTAACAGAGCCTGCAGGAGAAACCCATGAGCAATTCTGAAAAAATGAACAAGGAAATCGACGTCTGGCAGTCTGCGTATAAGGCACAGGTAAAAAACGACAAAACTTTTCGCAATCGATCCGGCATTGAAATTGCCCCTTTGTATGTACCGGCTCATCACGAACAAAGCGATGATTATTTTGACAAATTAGGCATGCCTGGTGAGTACCCCTTTACCCGTGGTATTTATCCCAGCATGTATCGTGGCCGTACCTGGACACAACGTCAGTTAATCGGGCTGGGCACACCTGAAAACTACAATGAACGGGTTAAAAAAATACTGGAACTCGGTGCCAGCGCCATCAGCCTGATACCCTGTAATTCAGTTTTTCGCGGATACGATTGTGATGAAGTGCCGGAGAAATTATTGGGCACTTGCGGTACGGTCGTAAACTCCGCCGATCACATGGATACAGCCCTGGCGGGCGTGGATATCGGGAATATTTCAACAGCCATGAACGATCCGTCGCCGTTTACATTATTTGCTTTTCTTCTGGCAACGGCAAAACGTCGTGGTGTACCTTGGGACCAGGTGACCGGAACAGCAAACCAAAGTGATTACATTTCCCACTTTGTTGCCAACCACATGTTCTATCGGTTGTCCTTGCCCGGCTCGCGCCGCGTGTTTATGGATCACATTCAATTCTGCTGCGATAAAGTACCGAACTGGAATCCGGTTTCCGTCGTCGGTCAGCACATGCAGCAGGCAGGTGCTACTCCAGCACAGACTATGGGCTTTGCCCTGTCGAGCGCCATTCAGTATGCTGAGGATTGCATCCAGCGCGATATGGCCCCGGATAGTTTCCTCCCGCGCTTCACCTTTTTCTTTGATATATCCATCAGTTTCTTTGAAGAGGTTGCCAAATTTCGGGCCGGGCGCCGTATCTGGGCCCGTATTGCCAGGAAAAGATTGGGAGCGCAAGATCCCCGATCCTGGCGATTCAAATTCCACGGTCAAACTTCCGGCGCCGATCTGACACGCCAGCTGCCGACTAACAACATCGCCCGAGTCACAACACAGGCGATTGCCGGTATCCTGGGAGGGTTGCAATCCATGCACACGGATTCATACGACGAAGCCATTGCCGTGCCAACTGAAAAGGCCGCCAAAATCGCAATCGCCACGCAAAATATTCTGCGCGAAGAAGCACATCTGTGTGACGTCATTGATCCATTAGGAGGCTCCTATTACGTCGAGCAGCTGACCGACGAAATGGAAAAAAATATTATCGACGTGATCAACAAGATTGATGCCGAGGGGGGTATGTATAAGGCTGTTGAAAATGGAATGGTCCAGGAAATGATCGGCAAGTCTGCTCTGGTGTATCAAAAGAAAATCGAAGCTGGTGAAGAAAAGGTTGTTGGTGTTAACTGCTACCAGGAAGAGGAAAACCATGAAGAGCCCGACCCCTATCGTCCTGACCAGGATGACATGAATAAACATGTGCAGGCATTTCGAAAATTCAAAGCTGATCGTAGTCAGGCCGACGTTACCAAGGCTCTGGACAATCTGATACGAGCGGTAAGTGATGAGAATCTGAACATTTTTGCAGCCGTCGTTGAGGCAGCAGACGTAGGAGTAACGCATGGCGAAATCGTCGCCTGTCTGCGCCAGGAATTGGGTTTCGGCCAACCGCTAATTGCCGCGTGACAGTTATGAGTATGCCCATAGACAAAATCGTTTCAGCCTTAAAGGCTGGAAACCGGGGTGCATTGGCGCGTGCCATAACGCTGGTTGAATCCGGTGTTAATGGTGCAGACGAAATCATGAAGTGTGTCGGGGGTACAAATCTGGCCCGAACCATTGGATTTACCGGCCCACCGGGAAGTGGCAAGTCCACATTGATCAATGCTTTTGTTAAAGTGTTGCGCGCTAGCGGTGAAAAGGTGGCCGTACTGGCGGTCGATCCGTCCAGCCCAGTTTCTGGCGGCGCAATCCTCGGGGATAGAACACGTATGATTGATCATACCGACGATGACAGCGTATTTTTCCGTTCCATCTCCGCGCGCGGTCACCTGGGTGGACTTTGCCTGAGCGTTCAGGATGTCGTCGATGTGCTCGCGGCAGTCGGGTGGGATTTAATTATTTTAGAGACTGTGGGTGCCGGGCAATCGGAAGTGGAAATTGCGGAGATTGCCGATGTGAAAATCGTAGTCTCCGCTCCCGGGCACGGAGACGCTGTACAGGTCATTAAAGCAGGTATTCTGGAAATCGCCTCCATTTTAGTCGTCAACAAGTGTGATAAAGAAGGTGCGGACGAAACCGCCAGCGATTTGGGCCAGCGAGTAAGCCTGCAAAAACGCGGGACCATCGCTGTTCCTGTTATAAAAACCACGGCGACAAAACACGAGGGTATTCAGGATTTATTGGTGGAATGCCTCAAGCAACTTGATGCTACAAGCGATGTTCAAAGGCTGGATCGGAAACGTCAGCACGTGCAAAAAGTCATATCAGAAAAGCTGTTTCGCCGGATTCTCAATATGTTGCATAACGAGACCTCCAGCTTGTCAGAAGAATTTTGGGACGAAGTTCTGTTTCGACGCAAGACAATTAAAGAAGCTGAACAACTACTTTTGGAAGAAGCTTTGCGACTGTGCACGGGTTAGAGAAAATATTCACCCAGTCAAAACTCAGCAGTAGCTATCAAAACATCAATCAAGCTTGAAAGATACGGCGGCTGATGATTTACTTAATCGCCATGTTTTTTCATTTAACTTTACATTTTTGTGTCCCTTTTTTTGTAGCGTTTGTATTCTTTCGTAAGAACATGAAGGCAGCATATCTGATCATGATATCCACTATGCTAGTAGATCTCGATCATCTGTTAGCCGAGCCAATTTACGATCCAAACAGATGTAGTATTAATTTTCATCCGCTACATACTTATCCCGCCATCGTCGTTTATGCAGCTTTAGCACTAGCACCAAAAGTTAGATTACTTGGAGTTGGTTTATTGATTCACATGATCCTTGATGGAATGGATTGTGTGATTTAATTTGCAAAATAAATCTCGTTCAGCAAACTGATAGTTAAAATTCAAAATCGATTCATTGTCACCTCGGTAAACTCATTGCATCGTTGAGCAAAAGAATTCAACAAAACGTTTTTAAAAGAGAGCATTACAAATCAACCAAGAGGTGAATGAAATGATTAAACGATTTTTAATTGCCGCAGTAACTGCCATGACAATAACTGCCGCACCGGTTTATGCGCAAGGCTGGCCACAATTGACCAAGGAAAATGTTGGCAAAGGTGTTGGTGCTGTGGCGGGTGCTCTTTTGGGTTCACAAATTGGCGGTGGACGGGGTAAATTAGCCGCTGTTGCCGCTGGAACCCTGGCCGGCTATTGGGTCGGCGGTAAAGTGGGGCGCCATTTAAGTCAGGGAGATCGACGAGGTATTGCCCAGGCGACTTCACAGGCCATGTATAGCGGTCAACCAGTAAGTTGGAATAATCCGGATACGGGCGCTCGTACACACGTTTCTGTTCGAGATGTGCCAAGATACTCTAACAATAAACATTTGCAACCTGCATTAACACAACTGCCACCTGTTGAGCTGATTAATGCTTATTATTCCCCAACGGCTAACGTCAATGTACGTGGAGGTCCAAGTACGGACTACACGGTGGTTCACAAGATCAGCAAAGGGCAGCCAGTTCCTGTTATTGGTAAAGTGATTAACAGCGATTGGTATTTGATTGCCGAGCAAGGGCAGGCCTCCGGTTTTGTATATGCACCATTGATGCGTTTGTCCCACAATCAACCTTATTCGACTAATGCGATTCGTCATGCCTCTGTTGGTTTTCAATCAGGACGTTACGTGGCTTATGAACAGCAGTGCCGCATTATCACCCAAAAGGTGAAGTTGCAAAATGGCCGTTCTGATTCGAATCAATTCAAAGCCTGTCAGCAAGCTGATGGTAACTGGGTAAAAGTCTAATGAATAATCCTGTTAGTAAATTTTTTGTAGCCGCAGTTTTCATTTATGTGCTAATGATTTCAGCAGTATGGGCGGATCGAGTATTGATCGACGATCCGGTGCAAACTGTTTCAGTCAGTAACAATTTTTCCTGTTATCAGCCGGCACAGATTACCGTTGATACGGTCAGGCCTGAGTTATACGAGCAGACGAATCAGCTGCAAACCTTAAGCGATAGTGTTCGTGCGATGTTGAGCTTCGAATGTCCGCAGCTTTCTTCGATTAAACTAACTGGCTTGATTCGAGGTTTGGATGAAGTCGTTTATCAGGGCGAGTTGTCTCGTAATAATAATTGGCTTGTTAAGCAGATTGCTGCTATTGATAACGATCTATACAGCCAAGCGCCGATATCTGATCAACAAAACCAGACAACTAAACGATATGATGACGAGTTAACGCATGGCCAACTTCAAGTCATCGGTATTCATCTGGGAATGACAGTCGATCAGGTTAGCGAGATAGTTAGCCAAACATTTTCAGTCGAACCCACATATGATGCCACCAAAGGACTGATGACGATGAATTCAGGTCGTTGTGTGGATGATGTGCAAATCAATGCCAAATGTATGCAAGCCTGGTTCAGCGATAATCGCGTGCCGCGTCTTGAGCGATTTGAGTTAACTCAGGTTGTTGAAGGGAATCTGAAACGCGTCAATGATTTGTTAGTTGATAAATATGGTAATCCGACTGAAACAACTAGTAATCCAAATAGCGATAAAACCAGACATGTCTGGCGAGCAATTAATCAAACTGATAATAACTCTCAGATTGAGGAAGTTGATGCGATAGTTAGCGCGCATGCAACAGATTTGATTATCACCGAAATCAGTCTTTATAGTACGAACATGAGTGCTGAACCGGAAAATGATCAGTATGCTGATATAGATTTGAAGCTTTAAATCAAAAGTTATAAAAAAATGCCGATATTCTTTTTAGGATACGGCATTTTTTATTTGTAGATTTTTGCTTTGTCAGTAAATACTTCACACTTTTTTTAAATCATAGCGTGCTAAGATCGCAATCAGTTTTAGCAAAGTTGAGGATCAACGATGAATAGAATTGCGATTATCTTTTTTGCAATCATGGCCGTTTCGAAAGCAACCCAAGCGGCCGAAACCTTACCAATTACGCCTGGACTTTGGGAGGTAACCGCAACCACAACAAATCCTTTTTTGGGCACGCGTACACATACCAATCAAGAGTGCATGGAAGACTTCAAATTTGATCCCAAGGAAATGATGGAAGGTATGCCCAAGGATGCTTGTGAGGTCAATACCAAGGTTTTGGGCAATACCATGACCTACGATATGAGTTGCGATATGCAGGGTAACAAAATGACTGGTAATGGCTCATTCACAGTTAACGGCGATACAGCTAAAGGCGAAATGGTGATGAAAAGCCAGATTTCGGGCCAGAATATTGAAATGACTATGGTGTCAGAAGGAAAACGAATCGGCGATTGCTAATTTAGAGCCATCTCAAAATACCAATGCTTGTTTATACGGCATTAAAATTTCGTTCAAAATGCTTATTTACTCTGTGTACACTGCGCTTTTTACCTTGTCTGAACATTGCCTAGAATATGTGAGAGGCTCTGGCAAAAATCAAATCGACTAGCTAAAAACAAAGCGTATAATTGGCGTTCTATCTATAATTCATTTCTCAATATCTAAGTTAAAAAACCGTTGATCGCCGAAATTGGAAATTTCAGCCTGTCGCTGGCATTGTGTATGGCAGTGCTGTTAGCACTTATGCCATTGCTGGGCGCAGCTACAGCTATTGATCGGTGGATGAATTTAGCCAGGCCTTTAGCATATGCCCAGTTTTTATTTATTGGTTTTTCTTATCTTTGCCTGACCTATGGTTTTATTCAGCATGATTTTTCAATCGCCTATGTCGCCCAAAACTCAAACACTTCGCTACCGTTTGTCTATTTAATTAGCGGTGTTTGGGGTGCACATGAAGGTTCGCTATTACTATGGATTTTGATTTTGGCAGGTTGGACGGCTGCCGTTGGCAGATTCAGCCGCGATATTCCGCTTAAGATGTTAAGCCGAATCTTGGCCGTAATGGGTATGGTTAGTGTTGGCTTTATTTTGTTTATCTTATTTACATCCAATCCATTTGCCCGGCTATTTCCAGTTCCGCCAGAAGGTCGCGATCTGAATCCGTTGTTGCAAGATCCGGGCTTGATCATACATCCGCCGATGCTTTACATGGGTTATGTCGGTTTTTCAGTTGCCTTTGCCTTTGCCATTGCCGCACTATTGAGCGGTAAAGCAGATGCCGCTTGGGCACGTTGGTCACGACCCTGGACCAACATTGCCTGGATGTTTTTAACGATTGGGATTGTGCTTGGCAGTTGGTGGGCTTACTATGAACTCGGTTGGGGCGGTTGGTGGTTCTGGGATCCGGTCGAAAACGCTTCGTTCATGCCCTGGTTGGTAGGCACGGCCTTAATCCATTCACTTGCGGCAACTGAAAAACGCGGTACATTAAAAGCTTGGACTTTGTTATTAGCTATTGCGGCATTCTCATTGTCGTTGTTGGGTACATTTTTAGTGCGCTCGGGTGTCTTAACGTCTGTGCATGCCTTTGCTACAGACCCAACTCGCGGTGTTTTTATTTTGATTTTACTGGTGATTACAATCGGTGGCTCATTAACGCTTTACGCATTTCGTGCCAGCCAAATCCAAAGTGCTGCTCGATTTGGATTTGTTTCGCGTGAAGCAGGCTTGTTAATAAATAATGTGTTGCTGTTTGTAGCAGCGCTTAGCGTTTTGCTTGGTACCTTATATCCACTTTTTATTGATGCATTAGGTTTGGGTAAAATTTCAGTCGGTCCACCCTATTTCAACACCATATTTATTCCGCTCATGCTGCCTTTGTTATTACTTTGTGGGGTGGCGGTTTACTTAAGGTGGAAAGCTGATCAGGTTAGTCGCTTAACTAACATAATGATTGCTTTGATCATTTTCTCATTAATTTCTGCTGTGACTGTCAGTTTGATTTACTTTGCGGAAATTAAATGGCAGGCGCTGCTGGGTATTGCTGTGGGGTGCTGGACGATTTACGGTACATTGAGTGAATGGGGGCGACGTTGGTTTAAGCGTGACAAAAAGCTCCAAGCATTAAAGCGGATTCCTGCCGCAATTAATGGTATGACGATTGCCCATATCGGACTGGGAGTCTGTGCCATCGGAATAGCGTTGGTATCTTTATATAGCGTTGAAAAAGATGTACGGTTAGCTAGTGGGCAGAGCCAGAACATAGGACCGTATGTATTTACGTTCAACGGTATTAATGAAATTCAAGGGCCGAATTACACTGCGGTACGCGGTACGGTTGATGTTAGTCGTAACAACCAAATCAAGGCAACACTAACACCAGAGAAGCGGTTTTATCCGATTCAAGCGAATCCGATGACCGAAGCAGACATTGACCCTGGTTTTACACGGGACTTGTACGTGGCTTTGGGTGATCAACTTGATGATAATAATTGGGCGCTGCGGCTTTATTACAAGCCTTTTGTGCGCTGGATATGGCTGGGTGGTTTACTGATGGCATTAGGTGGATTAATTGCTGTGTGCGACAAGCGCTATCGTAGGAATTCAAGTTCACCCAAAGCTAAACTGGCTGAGGCCACAGCATGAAATTGTTGAAGTTTGGTTTGCCACTGCTGGCATTTATTATTGTTGCAGTATTTTTAGCACTTGGTCTTAAAAATGATCCGCAGCTGGTGCCGTCACCATTAATTGATAAAGCTGCACCCAGTTTTTCATTGCCTACTTTAAGTGATGAGCAAACTGTAATCACGAATTCTGACTTTGAAGGAGATGTCTGGTTATTGAATGTTTGGGCTTCCTGGTGTGCAGCTTGTAAGGTAGAGCATCCCGTTCTATTGGATATGGCCAATCAGGGTGCATTGTTGGTTGGTCTGAATTATAAGGATACTGACCCAGAAGCTAAGGCCTGGCTTGAGTCATATCAAAATCCCTATGAACAAGTCATTGTCGATGCGGATGGCAGTGTTGGTATTGATTTTGGGGTTTATGGCGTTCCGGAAACGTTTTTGATCGGGCCCGAAGGACGCATTCGTTACAAACATATCGGACCAATAGATGAAGAAGCAGCAGAGAATCTGCTGGCATTGGTTGATCAGTTAAAAGCAAAATCATGAAGCGATTAGTTTTTTTATTACTTTTTTCAGGCTCTATCAATGCAGCGATCAATGTGGCTGATTTTGATACAGATGAACAAACTCAGCGCTATCAAAAACTTATTGCCGAGTTACGCTGCCTGGTGTGTCAGAATCAGAATTTGGCCGATTCCAATGCAGAACTGGCGGTTGATTTAAAAAAAATTGTCCAACAAAAAATTTTAGCGGGCGAATCAAATCAACAGATTTTGACGTTTATGACGGATCGCTATGGCGATTTTGTTTTATATAGGCCGCCTCTTAAGTCCAATACAATTTTTCTATGGTTGGGGCCAAGTGCCTTTCTTATCATCGGGTTAATTATTTTAGTGTTGTATGTGAGAAGAAGTAAAAGTTCTTCTTCTGCAATGCAACCTACCCAGCAGCAGCGTGAAAATATTCGGCAGATGCTGGATAACGACTAATTCCTGTTTTGATGTTCTTGGCCCTGGCATTCATCCTCATTGCGCTTGCGTTATTTTTTGTCATGCCGCCATTGCGAGGCAGGGGTCAGGCAACTCGGCATGATCAACACCAGGCTAATCTTCAGGCAACCCGTGAACGCCTGCATGATATTGAAAAGGAGGTCGATAACGACTTAATCGCCAGCGAGGAACTGGATTCAATTCGCCAGGAGGCAGAAACAACGTTGTTGTTGGAAATGTCTGATGGAAAACCTGGTGAAACACGGGAAAAATCAGCGCTTTTCCATAATTTTTGGACAGCAGTTATTGTTGTTTGCATTCCATTATTTGCGTTTTTAGTTTATTTGTCAGTCGGTACTCCAACCGCATTACTCAATAATACTGCAGGCGAGCCAGAGCAACAGGCCCAGCAGCTTGAACAGTTAATTTCACAATTAGAAGAAAGGTTGACTGAAAACCCGGATGATGAAGAAGGCTGGCTGGTCTTGGCACAGACAAACATGGTAATGCAGCGCTTTGATCAAGGTGTTGAAGCGATGGAGAATTTGTATCGATTAAAAGGTGATACGCCGGATGTGTTATCTCGTTATGCCGATGCATTAACGATGGCAAATGAAGGCAGGTTTACCGATAAAGCCAAACAACTTATTAAAAAAGCCCTTTTCCTTGATGCTAACCATGTTCATACGCTGTGGTTAGCAGGAGCGCAAGCATATCAGGCAGAGCAATTTGACCAGGCAATTGATTACTTTGAAAAAGCCAAAGCCAACACAGATGATGCTCAAAACATTGCACAAATTGATGAATTAATCAAAGCAGCCAGAGAACGTGGAAATGTTCAACAAAATAATCAACCATCGACGGAAATAACTTCAATCAATGTTAAAGTCGATATTGATGAATCCTTGGAATCAAAAATAAATCCGGATGACAGTTTGTTTGTGTTTGCCAAAGCAGCCCAGGGTCCACCGATGCCATTAGCGGTGAGTAAACATTCAGTTGCAGAATTTCCCTTGAAAGTGTCTTTGAATGATTCGATGGCAATGATGCCCGAACTGAAACTATCCAGTTTTGATCAGATAATTATCTCGGCCAGAGTCTCCAAATCTGGAGATCCAATCGCACAACAGGGCGATTTACAAGGTATTTCAAAAATGATCAATCCGAAGCTGGTCGACACCGTCAGCATAACGATAAATGAGGTGGTTAAATAAAACCTATGAAACCAATAATTTCATATTTCATCATTTCACTTCTTTGTGTTTCATCTGTGTATGCGGCTGAAAAGTACAACGGCTGGTATGTAGCCGAGTACCAAGGTGAGTGTTTTGATGTTTTTGTTGATAACGAGAAAGCGCGTTTTACCGGAGATATTGGCCGTATGACCATGAAGAACCGTTTATCCTGCTCAGGTACTGGTTCAGCGAATTCCATTTCCGGCACATGGCGAGAGAAAACGCATCCAACCTCTGGTGAGTGCTACCTTGAATTGACAGTGATTCCGCCAAGACGAAACATTCGTAGCGGGCACTATTTGGCCATTGCTGATTATCATCAGGGCTGCGATAAGAGAAAGGATTAGCATGACTATAAAAATTAATTTAAACACAACACTGTTATTTAACATCATCTGATACAAACATGCTCAATCCTGAAGACTGGTTGATTGTGGCTGTAGTAATGCTGATTGCCGGGTCGGTAAAGGGTATTGCAGGGTTAGGTTTGCCAACAATTGCAGTTTCCTTAATGGTGTTTTTCTTTGATGCCCACCAGGCATTGGGTTTAATCGTGTTGCCGCTTTTGTTTAGCAACATGCTTCAGGCCTGGCAGTCGGGACAATTTCGCTGGGTCTTGACAAATTTTTGGCCATTCCTTGCTGCAATTGCAATAACTATTTTTATTGCTTCCAGTTTCGCCAACCAAGTGAATGAGCGTATTATTTATTTATTGATCGCAATCGGGATTTTGTTATTTTTAGTTTCACAAAAAAAACTGCCCAGCTTAAGTATTGAAAATTCGAATCATTCAATTTATGCGGGGTTTGCTGGATGTTGTGCGGGATTATTAGGCGGGTTGACCACTGTTTGGGGCCCTCCTACTGTCATTTATCTACGCTTGATTAATTTGGATAAAGAGCAATTTGTTCGTGCTGCCGGTTGGATGTTTCTAATCGGCGGTATTCCGTTGACCTTAGGATATTGGTTTGGTGGAATTCTCACTTCGCAGATGGTTCCAGTGGGTTTGGTTGGCAGTATCGCAGCGATGTTGGGGGTGGTTATCGGCAAACAATTCCGTCCCAAAATATCAGAAAAACGTTTTGTGCTGATTATCGATATTATTTTAGCCTTGATGGCAGTTAATCTGCTCCGAAAAGCACTGGGCTATTAGCTCACCGATACCATGACACCTAAAAATAACAGGCCAGCGCCGATGACTTTTTTGATTGTAATTGGGTCTTTTGGCGATTCTAAAATTCCCAGATGGCTGACTATCATGGCCATTACTAACTGTCCGGCAAGCGAAATAATCAACAATTTTCTTGGGCCGAGAATCGGAATCAAAAACGTTATGGCCAAGACAATGAATGCACTAATAAACCCAGTTAGATACAAATAAACCGGAACAGTTTTGATATTGCCTATGGTCTGAAAATCACCAACCATGGCAAATACAATGATCGAAGTTACCAGGGCGACGAAATAAAACGTAATATTAGCGGTTAACGGTGAACCTAAATATTTGGAAACCGAGCTATTCATCGGCAGATAAATAGCGGAGATGATTCCAACAAATAAGGCCAATAAAATATAGATTCCGGATTGCATTATGGTTTCTCGCTATATCAGAGGTAAACTAAAAAACACTACTCATGTTGTAACACATTTATCAGTTTACCGAACGGGTCACGAACAGAAAAACGTCTGACTCCCCAGGGCTCGCTGACGGGCCCATACTCAATTTGAATATTCGCCTGATTTATTCGATGAACAGCAGCATCCAGGTTATCAACTTCAATCGATAAATCGGGTACAGGTGTGCCGGATCCACCTTCTGAGGCAATACTGACCTGGATAGATTTTTTTGAATCGTTACCGTAAGTTCGAATCCAGCCATGATCCATCAAAACGTCAAGATCAAAAATGTCTTGGTAAAATCGATCAGCCTGGTCCAGATCGTCTGCTCGAATATTTGTGACAATACGCTTAACTTT
>CBDCFC010000014.1:0-225814 GCA_965215945.1 Arenicellales bacterium
GGATAGCACCGCGAGCGTCCGGGTCCCAGTGTGGGGCGCCCAAACCGGTAAAAGCAGGAACCATATAAACGCCATTATTGGAATCCATTTGGGCAACAATTGGTTCGGTATCTTTAGCATGCTGGATGAATTTGAGTTCATCACGCAACCATTGAATTGCTGTGCCGGCGTTAAAAATTGAGCCTTCTAGTGCATAATAATTTTTATCGCCTAATCGATAGGCAATGGTCGTAAGCAGTTTGTGATTTGATTGAATTGGTTTATCGCCGGTATTCATCAGCATAAAACAGCCCGTGCCATAAGTGCTTTTAGTCATGCCAGGCTCAATGCAAAGCTGACCTACAGCAGCAGCTTGTTGATCACCGGCAATACCCAGAATGGGCGTGCTTTGGCCAAGAATCTGGTTGCTGGCAACACCAAACTCATCAACAGAATTTTTGACTTCAGGCAACATGGCTCTGGGAATATTAAATAGCTCAAGTAATTCTTCATCCCATTCATTGGTGTGAATATTGAACAACATGGTGCGACTGGCGTTTGTCGCATCGGTGACGTGTGAATCACCTTTAGTCAGTTGCCAAACCAGATAACAATCTGTCGTGCCAAATTTAAGTTCCCCTTTTTCGGCTTTTTTTCTTGCGCCTTCTACATTATCCAAAATCCAGGCGATTTTAGTTGCTGAAAAATAAGGGTCGAGCAATAAGCCGGTTTTTTCAGTCACCATGGCTTCTTTGCCCGCGGCCTTGAGTTGCTGGCAGAGTTCCGCAGTACGGCGGTCCTGCCAGACAATGGCCTTATAAACGGACTTTCCGGTATTGCTGTCCCAGACTACGGTGGTTTCACGCTGGTTGGTTATTCCAATCGCTTCGACGACACCTGAGCTGAAAGTGATTGTATCTTGTCGTACCTGGCGACAGACTTTTTGTGTGCCGCGCCAGATCGCTTCCGGGTCATGCTCGACCCAACCACTTTGAGGATAAAACTGGCGAAATTCTTCCTGGGCACTGTGCAAAACATTGCCCTTTGCATCAAATATGATCGCACGTGTACTTGAAGTGCCCTGATCTATGGCAAGTATTAGAGATTTATCGGCCATCACTCGAAACTATTATTATTGATGTTTAACTATGACATAATCTGCGGTCGGTATCTACTTTGAATAGCCATGATAGAGCTGCTTGAAAATCCACCGGAACATATTGACGTTACTCTCGACGCCAAAGGATTGCATTGCCCGCTCCCAATTCTCAAAACTAAAGCGCAATTAAATGAAATGCAAGCGGGAGAAATTTTGCATGTCTTGACTACCGATCCGCTAGCCGCACTTGATTTTAAAGCCTATGCAGTACGTGCCTCACATACATTAATTTATATGCTCGAAGAAGAAGATCATGCCGAGTTTTATTTACAACGGGGTGAGGATTAACTCTATACTTTCATCAACAGCAGATTAGCTGGTAACATGGCCGCCAAATCTGGCAAAATAGCCAGTTTATCGATCGGATAGTTAGCCATGCCTAAAACCGCTTTAATTCGACACCCTCATTCAGTTCAGCATAAGATTTCTGAGTACCATCCGGAACGCCCTGAGCGTATTGCAGCAATAGAAGACAGTTTCGCCAAAAACGGTTTGACCGATTTATTAGTTCATCAAAAGGCTCGACCGGCCGCACGCTCAGAGTTGGTTAAAGTTCATGAGTCCAATTATGTTGATTGGATATTTGAAAATGCGCCAACAGCGGAGGATGAGCAAATTCAAATTGATGGTGACACAGCCATGAATTTTTATAGCCTGCCTGCCGCATTAACAGCAGCGGGCGCGGTGATGGATGTCGTTGATGGCGTGATGAAAGAAGAATTTGAAAATGCTTTTTGTTTAGTCAGACCGCCGGGCCATCACGCCGAGCGCAACATCGCAATGGGTTTTTGCTTTTTCGATAATGTTGCGGTTGGTGCCCAGTATCTAATGGATGAATACGGTATCGAGCGTGTCGCGATTGTTGATTTTGATGTGCATCACGGCAATGGTACGGAGGACATCTTTTTAAACGAAAAGCGAGTGTTATTTTGTTCAACATTTCAGCAATATATTTTCCCCGGCAAATATGCACCAAGCCAGACCGGTCATATTGTCAATGTGCCTTTACCAGCTGGCACTGACAGTGAGCTGTACCGACGAGTTTTTAGTGAAACTGTATTACCTGAACTGGATGCTTTCAAGCCAGAGTTTATTTTTTTCTCGGCGGGTTTTGATGCCCATAAAAATGATCCCCTAGCAAGTCTCAATCTTGAGGCCGAGGATTTCGGCTGGATTACTAAACAGGTCATGCAAATAGCGGACATGTATTCTAATAGTCGTATTGTCTCAACATTGGAAGGTGGTTATGATCTTGTTGGGCTTGCTCAAAGCGCTACCCATCACGTAAAAAATTTGATGAAATTAGATTAAGCCGATGACCCCGGAAGAATTTCGTCAAGCAGGGCATCAATTAATTGATTGGATTGCCGACTATAGACAAACAATTTCCGAGCAGCCGGTCAAAGCCAGGGTGAAGCCAGGCGATGTTAAAGCCGGCTTTTCAAGCAAACCACCGCAAACAACAACCGAATTCCCACAACTTCTCCAGCAAATGGACCGGCATGTTGTGCCGGGGATTACTCAGGTCCAGCATCCGATGCATTTCGGCTGGTTTCCATCCAATGCATCGTTGACCTCTGTGTTGGGAGATATTGCCAGTTCCGGTTTGGGCACGCTGGGCATTTCTTGGGAGAGTTGTCCGGCGTTAACTGAAGTCGAGCAAGTTGTTTGTGACTGGATGAGGCAATTAGCAGGATTAAGTGATCAATGGCAGGGAACTATCACTGACACCGCTTCAACAACCTGTACAACAGTGATGTTGGCGGCCAGAGAGAAAGCCAGCAATTATGCTCAAAATCGGGGTGGGTTACAGGCCCAGACTTCACCGTTAGTTGTTTATTCAACCCTTGAGGCACACTCCTCAGTGCAAAAGGCGGCACTTTTAGCCGGTTATGGTAGCGACAATATTCAGATGATCGAGATGGATAATTTTACTCGTTCGATGAATATGGAGGCTTTGCAGCAAGCTATTGAAGAGGACATTAACAAGGGTAAAACGCCGACCATTATTGTCGCGTCGATTGGATCAACAGGTATTACCGCCATTGACCCGATTAAACAAATTGTTGAGATAGCTGAAAAGTACAACGTCTGGGTGCATGTCGATGCTGCAATGGCTGGCTCGGCGATGCTGTTACCGGAATGCCGCTGGATGTGGGAAGGTGTTGAGCAGGCTAATTCAATTAGCTGGAATCCGCATAAATGGATGGGCACTATTTTGGATTGTTCATTGTTATATGTTTGTGAACCGGAGGATTTGATCCGTGCGATGTCGACTAACCCGAGTTATTTACAATCATCTGCTGATGGACAAGTCGTTCAGTATCGAGATTGGGGTATTCCTCTTGGACGGCGGTTCAGGGCCTTGAAGCTCTGGTTCCACCTTGAACTCGATGGTATTGATGCGATTCAAGATAGGCTGCGAAGAGACATCGATAATGCCAAGTGGTTTGCTGAGCAAGTCGAATCCACTCCCGGATGGGAAGTTGTGGCGCCGGTGAACTTACAGACTGTCTGTGTGCGTCACCGAAACGATGCTATGACAAACCAGCAATGTAATCAACATACCTTAAGTTGGCTGAATCATATTAATCAATCGGGCAAGGCATTTTTAAGCCCGGCTAAACTTGAGGATTTATGGATGGTTCGTGTTTCAATTGGGGTTGAAGCAACCGAACGCCGTGATATCGAAGCTTTATGGGAGTTGATGAAACAAGCCGTAGCTACTCAAAGCCAATCCGGATAAGGCAGGCCTTTTTCCTTTAAGAATTCGGGATTAAACAGCTTGCTTTGGTAGCGCGTGCCTGAATCACAAAGAATGGTGACAATCGTTTTACCCGGGCCGAGTTGTGTTGCCATTTTTATCGCGCCGGCAACATTGATACCACTGGAGCCACCCAAACACAAACCTTCCTCTTTTAGCAAATCAAATACGACGGGCAGTGCTTCTTCATCCGGGATTAGAAAAGCATCGTCGATTTGCGCATCAACCAGGTTTGCAGTGATTCGACTTTGACCAATGCCCTCTGTGATTGAGCTGCCTTCAGCCTTAAGTTCACCATGTTTGTAATACTCATACAAAAACGCTCCCATCGGATCACTCACTGCGGTCAGAATATTTGGATTCTTCTGTTTTAAATATTCACTAACACCGGCCAGGGTGCCACCGGTACCGACGGCACAGGTAAAGCCATCTATACGGCCTTCAGTTTGTTGCCAGATTTCGGGGCCAGTTGAAACAACATGGCCATGACGATTGGCGACATTATCAAACTGATTGGCCCAAACTACACCGTTAGGTTCAGTTGCCGCCAGTTCCTCAGCTAATCGACCGGAAACCTTAATGTAATTATTATCATCACGATAGGGAGCGGGCGGAACCTCTCTTAAATCAGCACCACAAAGCTTGAGCATGTCTTTTTTTTCATCGGACTGTGAGTCTGGAATCACGATAACGGTTTTGTAGCCTTTGGCATTAGCGACCAGTGCTAACCCTATACCTGTATTGCCGGCTGTCCCTTCAACCACCGTGCCACCTGGTTTAAGCAAACCCTTGTTTTCGGCATCCTCAATAATGTATTTAGCCGCACGATCTTTTACCGATCCACCGGGATTGAGAAACTCTGCTTTACCCAGAATTGTGCAGCCAGTTACTTCACTGGCCTTGTTGAGTTTGATTAAAGGCGTATTGCCTATAGCGTCTATAAATCCGTCGCGAACCATTGTGATATCTATTATTTCAATCAAAAGATTATAGCAGTTGAACCTATAAGGTAATCTATGTAATGATGTGATGAGGCGTTACAAGTAAAATTTAAATTGTTTAGTTATGATCAAGATTAAAAATTTAATCCTGAGTATTTGTTTCGCGATTAGTGCTTATGTTTATGCGCAAGATTCTGCTGAAAGCTTTTGGATTGATGTGCGGACTGTTAAGGAATATCAACAAGGGCATTTAGATGGCGCGATAAACATTCCACATACCGAAATACAACAGCGCATTGCTGAGATCACTGACGACAAACAAGCAACTATCCACTTATATTGTATAGCTGGTGTGCGGGCCCCAAATCGCTAAAAACTCATTAGAAAGTATAGGTTATACAAACGTTTTTAATGAAGGTGGTTTAAAAGACTTAAGGGTATCCCAATGAGTTCACATGATCCGGATAAAGTAAAAGATTTATATCACACTCTGCATTCCCATTTGCCCAGCGAACCGGCATTACGGGTTAAACTGAACTAGCTGACTATAAAGAATAGACCTGAATTTTTGATCGCAATCTGATGCCAACCAGTAACGTCAGTAGACAGGATGAAAGCAGGATACAAAACCATATCCAGGTAAACGGTTGACTCAGCATTGAAAGTGGCCCAATAGGCCAGCGGGCCGGCAATGATCCAATAAGCAAACAAGGCGCATATTGAGGGGTAGGTGGTATCCAGCATGCCGTGTAGAGACTCTATTAAAATAAGGAAACAAGCGTCTACAAATAATGCAATCACCGCAATCCAGATTACGCTTTTCGCTAGAACGATAGTGGTCTGGTTTGAATCGAGCGTTTCGTCAAGAAATACGTTTATCCACTGTTCGCCAAAAAATCCAAGCACTAGTGCAAAAGGTAAGGTGCAGGTGAGAATAATGATTAACCCGGACTTCACAACCAGCCGAATCTGTGAATAATTTTTTGCACCAATATATTTTCCAATAATAATGGCAACGGCCATGCTGATTCCGGTATTGAATAAATAGGAGGTTCCGACTGCGTTAAATAAGATCTGATGAGCGGCCTGTTCGTCTGCACCAAGCGCGCCGGCCAACAGGTTAGTGCCTGAAAAAAATGCTTCTTCCATCAGCAATGTCAGACCAATAGGCAGGCTGACTAGAAATAATTTTAGCAAGCCACTATCCAACCATATTTGTTTTTGAATAATGTTAAAAAGATGCTGGGTTTTTTGCCGGCCAACATTTGTAAGCATTAAACCTAACAGAACGATGTTGGAAATTAAGCTGGCTAAACCGATCCCAGCAATCCCCATCCTTGGAAAGCCGAAATTGCCATAGGCAAGACAGTAATTCAAAGCAGAATTCAAAACTAATGCAAAAACCACGGGACCGACACTGGCCCAGGGGCGATCTATGACAGCAAAGTAACCACGAAACAAAATCACAATCGAATGAATAGGCAGTGTCCAGGCAAACCAGCGCAGATACTGCCCGCATAATGCCACAACCTCAGGTTTCTGACCCAGTTTCAACAGTATTGGAGATATATTGAGTAAAACTAAAGAAAACAGAATTCCAAAAAACAGGCAAAGAATGATGCCATGCCGAAAACAATCCAGCATTTCCTTTTCGTTTTTAGCCCCCCAGTGCTTGACCTGCTTGAATGCTACTACCGACTTCAAATCCAATCAGCAATAAAAGAAAAATGTAAAATGCGCTTCCACCTAGAGAAATAACAGCCAAATCAACATAGCCGATGTTGCCCGCGAACAGAGAATCGACGATGATGATTATCATTTGGATCACAAGGGTTAAGCTCAAAGGCAACCCTAAACGCCAAATTAATTTTAAATTAGCAAGCATAGAATAAGTAAACTTATCGAAAGATCGGATCGTTAAGAGTTTTATCTTTGGCTGGAATTTATTAACATTCGCGTAAGCGACAGAATACCACGGGCCGAGGAATCTCTTGTGCTGTTCAAACCTGACAGATCAGTGATGCACTTAATAGCCCGTTTTGACGTACATGTTGAAACAGATCGGGGTCACTGAAAGAATAGAGGAATTAGAGATGCCCGTGGATGAATGAGTGTATATAGGTTGAACATCGCGCCTGGTAAGGGGACGATGTTGATCGGATCAGCCCGCAAGGGCTTACGGTAACAACCCCGGCTTTAGCCGGGGGAATCTATAAAATATTTTTTTGAAAACTTAATCCTAAACGTATGTTGAATCAACAAGCGCCTATACCAAACGCAAACAATCCGTAGTAAAGTAAGCTAGAAAATAATATTCAAGCCACTACAAAAGAATCGGTACGCGCCATATCCCAGAATTTTTCAAAAGCTGGGTGGTTTGATTTTCCAGTTAACAATGAACCTTCATCAAGCCATCTGTATTGACTGGCGGCAGATCGAACATCGGTACTGCTGATGCGCATCACTAAATGGTGTGGTGTTAATTGTGAAGTGTCTTGCAAGCCGGTTGCTTCGATCGTTTCTTTCAGCGCTTCCATGGTGTTTTTATGGAAGTTAGCCACTCGTTGATATTTATCAGCCACTACCAACGCTTTGTAACGCCCAGAATCCTGGGTCGTTACGCCGGTAGGGCAATGCCCTGTATGGCAGGCCTGAGCCTGTATGCAGCCTATCGCAAACATAAAGCCGCGCGCCATATTACAAATGTCCGAACCCAAGCAAAAAGTGCGGGACATATCAAAGGCACTGATAATTTTGCCTGAAACCACAATTTTGATTTCCTTTCTAAGACCCAGACCAACAAGTGTATTGTGTACCAGCATTAGACCTTCACGCAGTGGTGCGCCGATGTGATCGGCAAATTCCACCGGTGCGGCGCCGGTGCCACCTTCAGATCCATCCACAGTAATAAAGTCGGGTGTCAATTCGGTTTCAATCATAGCCTTGGCGATGCCAAAAAATTCCCAAGGATGGCCGACGCAGAGTTTTATACCCACTGGCTTGCCACCTGAAAGCTCACGACATTTTTGTATAAAACCCATCAATTCCAGCGGTGTCGTAAACGCACTGTAACGAGCCGGACTATGACAGTCTTGGCCCACAGGGATACCTCTGGCTGCTGCTATCTCTTCAGTCACCTTGGCGCCAGGCAATATGCCGCCGTGGCCTGGTTTGGCTCCTTGCGATAGTTTTATCTCTATCATTTTGACTTGGTCTTCGCTGGATCGCTCGGCAAACAAATCTGGATTAAATGTTCCGTCAGAATTGCGGCAACCAAAATAACCGCTGGCAATTTGCCAGATTAGATCACCGCCATGTTCGCGGTGGAATTTAGAAATCGAACCTTCACCGGTAGTATGTGCAAAGCCTCCCATTTTGGCGCCTTTATTTAAAGCCAAAATAGCATTGGGTGAAAGCGCACCATAGGACATGCCTGATATGTTCAACACAGAGCTTTCATATGGCTTGGTGCAATTTTTACTTCCGACACGCACGCGGAAATCTGAACTTTCAAGGTGAGAAGGAGACATAGAATGGTTGATCCATAAATGACCGACATCTCTTTGGTTTCTAAGTGTACCAAAAGGTCTGAGTCCTTCCATGCCTTTAGCGCGACGATAAACTAAAGCTCGTTGCTCGCGTGAGAAGGGGACTTCATCGTGATCACTTTCAAGAAAGTATTGGCGAATTTCGGGGCGGAAACTTTCGAACAAAAATCTTAATCGTGCGGTGACTGGGTAATTTTTAAGTACCGAACTTCTAGTCTGAATGAAGTCATATAAGCCGTAACCACCTCCGAGTATGCCCAGACAAAATAAGATTCCACCCCAAAAAGGAAAAGACATTGCCACGAATAATCCAAAAGGGATCATTAGCAGGGTTACTAACCACGGGATATAACGTAAATTGCTCACTCTAAACTCTCATCTGTCTGTGTGTTTTGGCATTATAAACCTGCACTTTATTGAATGCTATTTCGAATAGTATTGAGCCGAAGTGTTGAGCATTGAATCAAACAAATCTAAATACAAAAACAGCGAATAATAGGGAGATCGCTAAAGCGCCCCAGAGTGGTGTGCCGATAATTCCAAGCCAGGCGAGGTGAATAATTGCGCTGCCAAGTATAGAAATAAACAAACGATCACCGCGGGTGGTGTCGAGCCCGAAAGTACCACGCCGAGGTGCACCGCCTGGATGTTTTTTCTCCCACAGCACCATGGTAAAAATCAACGAAGCAATCACTATAAAAAAGGCAGCGGTCGGCCAGGTCCACGCCATCCAGCTTAGACTAAACATCTTAAACCCTTCCCAGGGCGAAGCCCTTGGCAATGTAATTGCGGACAAAGTAGATCACAAACGCACCGGGAATAATCGTCAGTGTTCCAGCCGCGGCCAACAACCCGAGTTCATAGCCGGAGGTGCTTGCTGTACGGGTCATGGTGGCAGCAATGGGTTTGGCCGCTACCGAAGTTAATGTTTTAGCTAACAGCAGCTCCACCCATGAGAACATAAAACAGAAAAAGGCAGCAACACCGATTCCGGCAGTGATGGTGGGAATAAAAATACGGATAAAAAATCGCCAGAATGAATGACCATCAATATAAGCGGTTTCATCCAGTTCTTTGGGTACGCCGGACATAAAACCTTCGAGAATCCACACGGCCAGCGGGATATTGAATAAGCAATGTGCCAATGCAACGGCAATATGGGTATCGAATAAACCCACGGCGGAATAAAACTGGAAAAAGGGTAGCGCAAAGACTGCAGGCGGTGCCATGCGGTTAGTTAGTAGCCAGAAAAATAAATGTTTGTCGCCCATGAATCTATATCTGGAAAAAGCGTAGGCAGCAGGCAAGGCGACGCTAACCGAAATCACCGTGTTCATGACCACGTATAAAATGGAATTGATATAGCCGTTGTACCAGGTTGGATCGGTGAAAATTTTACGATAGTTATCTAGCGTGAAGTCCTGTGGCCAAAGTGTGAAAGTGCCTAGAATTTCGTTTGTCGTTTTGAACGACATATTGATTAGCCAATATATAGGCAGCATTAAAAAGATGATGTAAAGCGTAGGCACCAACCAGCGTGGCATTTTCATTGTTCACCCTCGTTACGCATCATCAAAGTGTAAAAAATCCAGCAAAACAACAAAATCATAATGAAATAAATCAGTGACATCGCAGCCGCGGGCCCGAGATCAAATTGCCCGAGTGCGATTTTCGCTAAATCAATTGATAAGAATGTCGTGGTATTACCCGGGCCGCCGCCTGTTAGCACAAATGGCTCGGTATAAATCATAAAACTGTCCATAAAACGCAACAAAACGGCAATGATAAGAACACGTTTTAACTTGGGTAATTGAATAAAACGAAATACCTGCCAGCGGCTGGCGCCATCAATACGAGCGGCTTGATAATAGGCATCCGGGATCGCGCACAAGCCGGCATAACAAAGCAAAACCACCAGTGAAGTCCAATGCCAGACGTCCATCAAGAGCACCGTCAGCCAGGCCGAGACGGGTTGCTGGGTAAAGTTATAGTCAACACCCAGGCCATTTATCATTCTGCCCAGTAAACCAATATCGGGCAGGGCGAAAATATTCCACATGGCACCAACAACGTTCCAGGGAATTAACAACGGCAAGGCCATCAATACCAGGCAAACGGAAACACCTATGCCGCGTTTGGGCATACAAAGCGCAATCGCAATACCTAAAGGTATTTCAATCGCCAAAATAGACCCGGTAAAAAATATTTGTCGGCCTAAGGCCTGATGAAAACGCTCAGAATTTAAAACCTGTTCATACCACTTGGTGCCTTCCCAAAAAAATTGGTTATTGCCGAAAGTTTCCTGGAACGAATAATTGACGACGGTCATTAAAGGGATAACCGCATTGAAGGCGACTAGAATTACAACCGGCAAAACCAACAACCAGGCTTTTTCGTTATGTGTTCTGTCAATCATGTAACACCCCAGGCTGGATCACGCCAGCCGTCGACATATAGGTGTGTATAAGCAGGGTTAAATTTAATATAACCAGTATCGGCCGGGATTATCTGATCCCCGGTGAGAACCATTTTAAGTTTTGTATTTCCAAACTCCACATTTGCCAGCTTGTACCGACCAATATCCTCAACTTTGTTAATTTTTATTTCCAATCCATGGTCAGAAAAATAAATATGTTCCGGTCGAACCCCTAAACTGATTGGTTTAGATTGATCGATTGAATCAGTTGGTTTATCGATAGGCAGACGCCTGTTATCTGCGTAAAAACCGTCAGCCCTGGCTTCGACATTAATACGGTTCATCCCTGGTGAACCGATAAAATGACCGACAAAAATATGTTCGGGTCGTTCGAATAATTCTTCGGAAGTACCGGCCTGCAATACTTTGCCCTGCTCCATGACCACGATTTTGTCAGCGAAGGTGAGCGCTTCGGTTTGATCGTGGGTGACGTAAATCATTGTGAATGCAAAGCGGCGATGTAGTTCTTTGAGTTTAGATCGTAGCAACCATTTTAATTTAGGATCGATTACTGTTAACGGTTCATCAAACATAATCACATTTACGTCCGACCTGACCAGGCCGCGACCCAAAGAGATTTTTTGTTTGCCATCGGCGGTTAATCGGGCGGCCTTATTGTTTAAAACGGTTTCAAGTTCAAGCATTTGTGCAACTTCGCGCACACGTTTGTCTATACTTGCTTGATCCAGATTACGATTTTTTAAAGGAAAGGCCAGGTTATTGTAGACACTCATGGTGTCATACACCACCGGGAACTGGAAAACCTGGGCAATATTGCGTTGTTCCGGCGATAATTGAGTCACATCCTTGTCATCAAAAAAAACACTTCCCCTGGAAGGTTTTAACAAGCCTGAAATAGTATTCAACAAAGTGGTTTTGCCGCAACCAGATGGGCCCAATAGTGCATACGCACCACCGTCTTGCCATTCAAGGGTCATTTCCTGTAACGCCCAGTCATCTTGATGATTGGGGTTGGGTTTATAGCTATGGGCCAAATCTTTTAGGATGATCTTAGCCATTAATGAACGCTTACCGGTTGGCCGTTTTGATCAAAAACAAAGCAGTTTTTTGGATTAAGTTCGAGTTTAACTTGCTCGTTTTCATTTAATTTATGCACGCCATGAAGTTGACTGACCCAGCATTGCTGGTTGATATTAAGATGTAATAGTGTTTCAGAACCATTAATTTCAGTGAGTTCAACCTGGCCATGAAATTCCAGCATGTCGGTGGAATCTGAATTTATCAGCAAATGATGAGGACGAAATGCGATTGAATATTCCCCATCAATAAGATCTTTAAATTGTCCAATCGCGGTCCATTGTTGCTGATCATCTTTTATGATATTACCTTGCTTTCGGATGTGCATGATATTCAAGGGTGGATCAGAAAATTCCATCGCAGTTTGTAAGTTATTGGGGTTGTGATAAACCTCGTGAGTCGGACCGTGTTGGGTGATTCTGCCCGCGTGCATGGTTGCGGTGTAGCCGCCAAGCAACAGCGCCTCTGTCGGTTCCGTGGTGGCATATACAACGGTTGTGTTATCGCCTGAAAACAATTTAGGTAGTTCTTCGCGTAATTCTTCCCGCAGTTTGTAGTCAAGGTTGGCTAGTGGTTCGTCGAGTAAGATTAAGTCGGCTTGTTTAACCAATGCACGGGCCAAGGCGACTCGTTGTTGTTGGCCACCGGATAATTCCTGAGTCATGCGTTTTAACATCCCGGTTAAACCCAGCAATTCAGCAACCTGATTAACGCGGTCGTTGATTTGGGCTTTGCTTATATTTTGTAACTTCAGCGGTGAGGCGATGTTGTGAAAAACATTTATACTCGGATAATTAATGAATTGCTGATAGACCATGGCAACATTGCGTTTTTGTACGCTAACACCGGTGACGTCTTGGTCTTTGAAATAGATTTTGCCGCCGCTAGGCTTCTCAAGACCTGCCATTAGGCGCATCAAAGTTGTCTTGCCGGCCAGTGTTGGGCCGAGCAATACATTAAAAACACCCGCTGTTAATTTGAGATTGGTAGCATAAATATGCGTTTGAGCGTCCTGTTGTTTGGATACATCACGAAGCTCAAGAGACATTTTAGTAGAATGAAAACGGCCACGGGAGCGCATCCCATGGCCGCCCACTGGAATTAAGCGGCTTCTTGCCAGCGTTTGACTAACTCATCGTAGTCTATGGTTTCACCCTGCGGCTTTTCATTTTCAAGTTTGGCTTTTGGCGAACCTTCTTGATTCAGCCACTCAGCGGGATCTTTTTCTTCATTCAATCGGGGACCACAACCACCGTAAACTTGAGCATTTTCATCGGCCGATTGCATGCGGGCCATGACTTGGTCCATTTCTGAGGCGAGTCTGTCCATCGCTTCTTGCGGGGTAAATACACCGGAATTCACATCGCCAATTTGTTGCCACCAGATTTGTGCCAGTTTGGGATAATCCGGGACATTAATACCGGTTGGTGTCCAGCGCACGCGGTCGGGGGATCGATAAAACTCCACCAGACCGCCCAAATTTGGTGCGCGCTCGGTAAACGATTCATGGCGGATGTCGCTGTCGCGAATCGGGGTCAAACCAACGTGCGTCTTTTTCAAAGACACCGTTTTTGCAACCGTAAACTGGGCATACAACCAGGCGGCTTTGCGGCGATCGACAGGAGTGGACTCAAACAATGTCCACGACCCTGCATCCTGGTAACCGAGCTTTTGGCCTTCCTCCCAATAAGGGCCGTGTGGTGATGGTGCCATTCTCCAAAGTGGTTTGCCTTCATCATCAACGGTGTTATTGCCTTCGCTCTTAGGAGCAACCATAGACGAGGTGAAAGCGGTGTACCAGAAGATTTGCTGGGCGACATTACCCTGTGATAAAGCAGGTAGTGATTGATAAAAATCGTAGCTGGCGGCGCCCGGAGGGGCGTATTTTCTTAGCCACTCATCCCACTTGCGAATGGCATAAACAGCGGCCGGGGCATTTGCTGCTCCGCCACGTGAGACAGAGGCGCCTACTGGATTGCAAGTGCCTTCTTCCATACGGATGCCCCATTCATCTACAGGTTTACCGTTGGGCAAGCCCTGACTGCCGGCACCGGCCATGGAAAGCCAGGCATCGGTCATACGCCAACCTAAATCCGGTGCGCGTTTGCCATAATCCATATGGCCGTAAACCTGTACGCCGTCGATCTCTTTGACATGCTCAGTAAAGAACTCAGCGATATCCTCATAGGCCGACCAGTTGACCGGTACGCCCAGATCATAGCCATAGATTTCTTTAAATTGATTTTTCAAATCTTCACGCTGAAACCAGTCGTAGCGAAACCAATATAAATTGGCGAACTGCTGATCAGGCAATTGATATAGTTTTCCATCTGGACCCGTTGTAAATGATTTGCCCATGAAATCATCAACATCAAGCATTGGGTTGGTTACGTCCGCGCCTTCGCCAGCCATCCAGTCAGTCAGGTTGACTGCCAGTTGCAATCTTGAGTGAGTACCGATTAAATCTGAATCATTAATATAAGCATCGTATAAATTTCGCTGGGTTTGCATTTGGGTTTGTACCGCCTGTACAACTTCACCTTCCCCCAGCAATTGATGGTTGACTTTAATACCGGTAATTTCTTCAAACGCTTTAGTGAGTGTTTTAGATTCATATTCGTGCGTTGGAATGGTTTCAGATAAAACATTGATTTCCATGCCTTGGAAGGGTGCGGCGGCATCTATAAACCATTGCATTTCGGCCTGTTGCTCTTCTTTCGACAAAGTGGAGGGTTGAAATTCTTCATCAATCCACTTGTTTGCCTCATCGATACCAGCCAGGCTGTATCCGGCGTAAACGAAAGTAGTTAGTACCAAAAGTGAGTAGGGAACTATTCTCATTGTTGATCTCCTCTTTAGTGTTTCGAGCAAACAAACTATCAAGGAATCCATTTTTTATCAAGTCAATTGCAGGAAGTTTAATAATTACTTTAAACAAAAAGGGCAGCGATTGCTGCCCTTTTTGCAATGATGTTAATCGATTTTTTATTTCAAACCATGCATGTATAGAGATAACGCTTTGATTTGCTGCTCTGAAAGCCGAAATGCAATTGGATTCATCACATCACTAACGCGGCTGCCGGATTTGTAAGCCAGCAATGATGCTTCAAGGTATTCAATATGTTGCCCGCTGACTTTAGGAAATCGGGTCGGAATGCCGTGACCGCTAGGGCCGTGGCAGCTCATGCAAGCTGATATTGACATAGAAGGTTCGCCGCCTCTGAAAATTTTCTCACCGATCAGAGCCATTTCTTGCATATCTTCGGAAATTGCACCTAATTGTGGTTGTTGAGCGACATAAAAGGCGTCGATTTCCTTCATGTCTTCCTCAGTTAAGTTAGCTACTTGTGCGGCCATAATCGCATTTTCACGTTCGCCGGATTTGAATTTGGCCAGCTGATCAGCAATATAGCCTGGAACCTGGCCTGCAAGCTTAGGATTTTCAGGAATCACGCTATTGCCATCAGCACCATGACAGGCAGCGCAAGCCACGATTTTAGTTTGAACGTCACTAACGGCTGCAGTATCAGCAGCTTCGGTGCTTTCCTCACTAGCCTGTGTTTCTGTTGATTCATCAGATTGTTCTGCTGTTGTACTGCCTTCGTCGGTTGCTTCTTCAGTCATTTCGGTGGCAGTCTGTTCTGTACTTTCAGCAGTTGCCTCGGTGGCTTCCTCTGTTACGGTTTGTGCTTCTTCGGCGGCTGCCTCTGTTGCCATGGCGGCTTCTTCTGTAGCAGCCTGTGTTTCTTCCATCGCGGTTTCAGCAGCTTGGCTAGTTTCTTCGCTTGCAGCTTCTACTGCTTCATTAGCTTGTTCAGCAGCCTCGGTAGTCGTCTGCGCTTGGGTCATCGCTGGACTTGCCAACGTAAATAGCAGTAGTGCGATTAATCTGGATGACATCGAAAAACTCCTTCAGTCTTGATTAATGTCAAACGATCACTATCATGTGATCCTCAAAGTTCACGCTATTTTACTGTAGATTTGATAGGCAGGTAAGCCTATATGTCCTAATGTTTGGAATTAGTTGATCAACAGCATTGATTAGAAATAAAGATGATTGATAATCAGTTAAGAAATTGCCGTTATTTACTCAGTGCCCACAAGCCAGAGCAGTGGCCGCAAGATAAAGGCAATGAAGTCGCCTTCGTCGGCCGTTCCAATGTTGGTAAATCGAGTGCGATAAATCGGTTAACAGATCAAAAATCGCTGGCCCGAATCAGTAAAACACCCGGTCGAACCCAGCAAATTATTTTTTTCTCAGTAACGGATCACCAACGGTTGGTTGATCTGCCGGGCTATGGTTATGCCAAAGTGCCATTGGCGATTAAAGATCAATGGAAGCAACATATAGAAACCTATTTTGCTGAGCGTCGAAGCCTAAAGGGTTTAGTCTTGCCCATAGATATTCGACATGAGTTGACGCCGTTAGACCAACAAATGCTGCAATATTGTATGGTCAGAGGCTTGTCCACACTGATTTTATTGACTAAAGCCGATAAATTAACTCGTAATCATGCCAACCAGGCCCTATTCAAATTGCAAAAGCAGCTCGATAAGCCGGACTGGGCAACATTAACTTGTGAACTGTTATTATTTTCTGCGCATGATGGTCAAGGTCAAGAGCAAGCTAGGGAGATTGTTTGTAACTGGTTGGAGTTATAGAGTAATGATCTAAAATATTTATAGTTTAACTTCCCAATGGAATTGCGTAAATAAGATTGACTGGCCTTACTCTCTCTGACTGCAAATACCCCACCTAGCCTCCCCTGAGAGGGGAGGAATTTCCCCCGGATTTATTCCGGGGTCTTCATGATAAAGCAAGGAATTGTTAGGAGATTCCACAATGAATACGGGTCTAAAATAAATGTTTATTAAGCAACATATGTACGACGATACTAGCGGCATAACCCAACGCAATTGCCCAGGTCCATTTAAGATGAGCAACAAAAGTGTAGACACCACGGGCCTGGCCCATGACTGCAACACCGGCTGCAGAGCCGATAGATAGCATCGAGCCACCAACGCCCGCTGTCAAGGTCACCAACAACCACTGACCTAGGTTCATTGATGGATCCAATGCCAACACGGCGAACATAACCGGGATGTTATCCAGTAGTGCCGAAACAACGCCGACCAATATGTTGGCATAAGTCGTACCCAAATCGATATAAAAAATCTCGGATACCTTGGCCAGATAACCGAGCGCGCCAAGTCCACCGACGCATAAAATGATGCCGTAAAAAAACATTAAGGTATCCCACTCGGCTCGCTCTAAGGATTTAAAAATGTTGTAGTGCATAGTATGGCGTGAATCATAGCCGCCTTGATCTGAAGTCTCGATAGACAAGGCGGTGTCACCGAGATCATCGTCAGCCGGGTGAGGAAAGTAACGGTCTCGGCGGTTGAGATAATAGCCAAATAATTTAAGTAGTCCCAAGCCGGTCATCATGCCAATCACCGGGGGTAGGTGTAAAAAGTTATGAAATGAAACAGCCATGAAAATCGTCAAAGCAAATAATCCGACCACAAACCAGGCGCCGTGTTGCAAGGATACTTTTTCGTTCATCGCTTCGGGTTGTTGGTTCGGAATTTTGAGTGACATAATGAAAGCTGGGATGATCCAGTTAATAATCGACGGAATGATTAACACAAAAAACTGAGTAAACTCGACTTTGCCTTTTTGCCAGACCATCAAGGTGGTGATATCCCCGAACGGGCTAAAAGCGCCGCCGGCGTTGGCGGCAATTACAATATTGATACAGCCCATAGCGACAAAGGTTTTATATTTTCCACCTACCGCCATAATCACCGTGGCCATTAACAGCGCTGTGGTGAGATTGTCGGCGACCGGGGAAATAATAAAGGCGAGTACACCGGTGATCCAAAAAATTGTTTTGAGTGAAAAGCCTTTATTGACTAACCATGCGCGCAATACATCAAAAACACCCCGCTCATCCATTGCATTGATATAGGTCATGGCTGCCAGTAAAAATAAAAACAACTCGCCGTATTCCAAAAGGTTGTGACGGATAATAGTCGATGCAGTGTGATGATCATCAATACTGATATAAGCAATGGCCACTAATACCCAAATAAAACCCGCCGCCACCATGACAGGTTTAGATTTACGTAAGTGGATGGTTTCTTCGCTGATAACCAGGGCATAGGCAAGCACGAATAAGATAAGGCAGACAATGCCTGCCCAGTGGGTAGTGAAATCCTGCACACCATCAGCAGATGCTGCCAGTAAAAATTCTGGCACAAATAAAAAAAGTATCGAAATGATTAACCTAGCGGTTTTCATCCAAGCATAAAATCTTCAAGTTGGTGTTGTCTTCCGCAATGCTTAGCATAACCAAGGTTTGAAATGATTTAAAGTCTTCTAATTGGTTAGTTTTTCAAGTATGTTATTAGCAATAATGAAAACTTATGTATGTAGGTTTAGGAATATCATTTGAATAAAAAACTCAATTGGTGGATTGCTTTGTTACTGCTAGTTTGTGGTCCGCATGCTTATGCTAGTGGCGAAGAATTAGTGCTTAAAAATCTCACCGGCGAATGGTCAGCCTGGCTATGCGTATTATTTTTTATTTTGGCTTACTTACTGGTATTTGGTGAGGGGCGGTTAAGTTTAAAGAAATCCAAACCAATGCTGGTGGCATCTGGTCTAATCTGGATTTTTGTTGCCATGAGTTACAACAATAGCGGCGAAACTCACACCGCTGAGGTATTGTTTCGTCAGTCTTTGGAATTTTATGTTGAGTTATTTCTGTTCTTACTCGCATCCACAACTTATTTGAATGCCATGAGTGAACGCGGTGTTTTCTCAAGCCTAAGACGTACAGTAATGTCCAGAGGTAGTTCGTTGCGGGTGGTTTATTGGGTTTGTGGTGCGTTGACCTTTATATTTTCTGCCCTGTTAGCTAATTTTGCGGTGGCCTTGGTTCTGGCAAGTGTGATTTTGATTTTGGGCCAGGATAACAATAAATTTGTTGTTTGTGGCTGTATCAATCTTGTCGTTGCCGCCAATGCCGGTGGCTGTTTTTCTCCCTTTGGCGATGTCACCACCTTGATGATCTGGCAAAAGGACCTGGTTGATCTTGGTGAGTTTTTAAATCTATTTATTCCTTCATTAATTAACTGGCTGGTGCCCGCTATCATTTTGAGCTTTGGATTTGAATCAAAACTATCCAGGTATGATGGTGATCGTACTCATATGTCCAAAGGTGCCTGGATTGTAACTGGCTTATTTGTTTTTACCTTGTTGAGCTCGATCATTGTTAAGCAGGTTTTTCATTTGCCTGCGGTGATTGGGATGATGACAGGCTTGGGTCTGCTTAAGTTGTATGGTTATTATTTAAAACGCCATGGTATTACCCATTTATCGACTCAATCTACACCGGGTAAAAATGTTAAGTACGATATATTTCGCTCTTTGGAACGTTCTGAATGGGACACCCTGATGTTTCTTTATGGCATTATTGTTTCAATCAGCGGGTTGGCGGCCTTAGGTTATTTAAATATCGTTTCAAATACATTCTATGGTCAACTTGGTGCCACTAATGCCAACATTTTAATCGGATTATTTTCGGCGCTTTTAGATAATGCTGCCGTTATGTACAGCGTTATCTTGATGCATCCGGACATGAGTCACTGGCATTGGTTGTTAATTACCTTGACAGCAGGGGTAGGTGGTTCATTGCTTTCCATCGGTTCAGCGGCCGGGATTGTCATCATGGGGCTTTCGCAAGGAATATATACGTTTGGTTCTCATTTGCGCTGGGTATGGGCGATCGCTTTTGGTTATGTTGCGAGTATAGGTGCCCATTTTTTGATTAACGCCTGACCGTCACAGTAAACGCTGATTCTAATAACATTCAGCTTTCTGGGTTAAAATGCGGCCAGCAGAAATAACGAGGATCAAAAATGCGTAGTTTGGTTGGATTAATTTTAGTGTTGTGCAGTTCTTTATCGTTGGCGCAGGGAACCGTAGAGGGTTTGTGGAAGACTATAGACGATGAAACCGGTGAAGCTAAAAGCCATGTTCGAATTGAGGCACGTGACGGCATGTTTTACGGTACGGTTGAAGAAGTTTTAAATCCTGAGAAGAAAAATTCGGTTTGTGATAAATGTCCGGGCGATCGATTGGGTGTGCCTATCGAGGGGTTGGAAATTATTCGCAATATGAAGCCCAAGGGTGATGGTTGGGCCGGAGGCACAATTCTTGATCCTAATAAGGGCAAGGTTTACAAAGCCAAGATGAGTCTGAATGATTCGGGTGAGGAACTGACGGTCAGAGGATTTGTTGGATTTTCATTAATCGGGCGTAGCCAAACCTGGCATCGGGTAGAATAGCCAGTTAAATTCAGGCGGGCAGGTCTGGAATCAAATCACTTTCCAAGCGCGAAATTTGATCTTTAAGCTGAAGCTTTTTTCTTTTTAATGCTTGTATTTGCAGTTGATCGACATATTTGAATTTCAGTAGCCGCTTAAGATTATCATCGATTTCGCGATGTTCCTGGCGCATTGTGCGGAGCAATTGTAGAAGATCTTCGCTGTCATCTGGCATTTAACTACTCCTGAAGTTTAAACTAAGATTATGCTAGCACAGGCCGTAAAGACTGTCGATGATCCAAATATTTGAGGAATAAACAATGCAAACCTGGGAACAAATAGCCGTAGGTGCAATCGCCATATTAATTCTGGTTTGGTTCCTTCCAGGAGTTAAAGCAACGCTGGAAAGATCAAAGCAAGCAGAAAAAGACTGGCCCGGACTATTAATTCCGATGGCTTTCGTTGTTGGCTTGATCGTTTTTGTTATCATGCTGCTAAATTAGAGATAGTAGTGTCAGATACCGCCGCAACCCCTGTTACTACAACTGTTTATCGAAACGATTATAAAGCGCCAGCTTATTTGATCGATTCGGTTGAATTGATCTTTAATTTGGACGAAGACCAAACGGTTGTTACCAATCGAATGCATGTAAGTCGAAATACTGCGGCGGAACTCACGACCGATTTGCGGCTTGATGGCGATGAATTAGCGCCTGACAAAATTGTATTGGATGGAAAAGAATTAGACGAGGACGGTTATAAGTTTGATGATGTCAGTTTGACGATCGCAAATGTAACTGAAAGTTTTGAGCTTGAAATCATTACAACGATTAAGCCGCAGGAAAATACTAAGTTAATGGGCTTGTATAAATCCGCAGGTAATTTCTGCACTCAGTGTGAGGCCGAAGGTTTTAGAAAGATCACGTACTTCTTGGATCGGCCTGATGTCTTGACCACATACACGGTGACGATAATCGCTGATAAAGAAAAATACCCAGTGTTGCTCGCTAACGGTAATCGAATTAATTCTGGTGAAGATAATAACGGAGACCATTGGGTGCGCTGGCACGACCCATTTCCCAAGCCCAGCTATTTGTTTGCCCTGGTCGCCGGAAATCTTAAGAAAATAACCGACGCCTACACCACCATATCAGGGCGACAGGTGTTGTTGGAAATTTATAGCGAAGCACACAATATTGATCAATGCGATTACGCTTTGGAATCGCTTAAAAAGTCCATGCGCTGGGATGAGCAGGTATATGGGCTTGAATACGATCTTGATAT
Organism: Arenicellales bacterium; assembly: GCA_965215945.1. Classification (GTDB taxonomy): domain Bacteria; phylum Pseudomonadota; class Gammaproteobacteria; order Arenicellales; family JAHEKD01; genus JAHEKD01. The sequence goes on from CBDCFC010000014.1 coordinate 21,524, forward strand.
TTACATGATTGTTGCTGTCGATGATTTTAATATGGGTGCAATGGAAAACAAGGGCTTGAACATCTTTAACACGAAATATGTATTAGCCAATAGTGAAACGGCTACAGATGATGATTTCTTGGGGGTTGAAAGTGTCATCGCTCATGAATACTTTCACAACTGGTCCGGCAATCGGGTGACTTGTCGTGATTGGTTTCAGCTTAGTTTAAAAGAGGGATTTACCGTTTTTCGCGATCAGGAGTTTAGCGCGGATATGCACTCACGCGGCGTTAAGCGTGTTGAAGATGTGAATGTTTTACGTACTTATCAGTTCCGCGAGGATGCCGGGCCAATGGCTCATCCGGTTCGTCCGGAGTCGTATCAGGAAATCAATAACTTTTATACGCTGACCGTCTATAACAAAGGTGCTGAAGTAGTACGTATGATTTCAACCATTGTCGGTAAACAAGGCTTCCGACGTGGCAGCGATCTATATTTCCAACGCCATGATGGTCAAGCCGTCACCATAGAGGATTTTATTTGTGCCATGGAAGATGCAAATGATATAAAACTGGAACAATTCAGGTTGTGGTATTCACAGGCAGGTATCCCTGAGGTTAAAGTAATGGAACATTACGATGAAAAAAACCAACAGTATAAATTAACCTTAAAACAGTCTTGCCCTGATACACTCGGGCAAAAAAATAAAAAACCGTTTCATATTCCAATTAAGCTTGGTTTGCTCAATGTACGGGGTGAAGCACTTAAACTGATCTGTTCGTCCAAGGCTATAACCATTGATGAATCGACGACCAGCGCTGTTTTACATTTAAAACAAAGGCAGCAGGACTTTATCTTTGAACAGATTACCGCTAAACCCATTTGTTCATTTTTAAGAGAGTTTTCTGCTCCAATTAATGTTGAATTTGCTCAACTCAAGGAAGAGCTGAGTCGTTTGCTGGCACATGATTCAGATGCCTTCAATCGTTGGAACTGCGCGCAAAACCTGATGAGGGAAACACTATTAACATTAATTGATGATATTCAGAATAATCGTGAGCTGAGTCTACCTGATCATTTGCTCGAGGCGATAGGCCAGGTTATCGATGCGAAAAATCAGGATCAGGCTTTAATTGCCTTAAGCTTAGTGCCGCCGAGTGAATTGTATATGGCACAGCAATTAAGCGTGATTGATCCCGATGCCATACATCAGGCCAGAGAGTTTTTGATTACAAGGCTTGCCCAAATTCATAAAGACAAATGGTTGAAACTATATGAAGATTTATCAGGCTCATCTGAATACATTGTTGATCAGCAACATGTTGGCCGGCGCAGTTTGCGTCAAGTTTGTTTAAATTACTTGCTCTCGCTTGATGATGAGTCATCGTGGCAAATGGCAATATCCCAATATGAAACGGCCAATAACATGACCGAGCGTTTAGGTGCTTTCCAGGGGCTATTGAAAACATCCTGCCCACAGGTAAAAAGAATTACCGAAGATTTTTATTCTAAATATCAACAGCATGCCCTGGTGATGGACAAATGGCTGGCCGTTCAAGCTACAGTGCCTAAACCTGAGACATTAGCCCGAGTGAAAGAGCTTGAGAAAAAGCGTATTTTTGATCGGAAAAATCCTAACAAATTAAGATCGCTGGTAGGCACATTTGTTTCACAAAATCCAGTTTGTTTTCATGCGCCCGATGGCAGTGGCTATGATTACCTGACAAAGTGGTTGTTAGAGTTAGATCCGGTTAATCCGCAAGTTGCAGCACGGTTGGCAAGTTCGTTTAATAGCTGGAAAAGTTATGATCAAACCCGCCAAATGTTAATGAAACGCTCACTTGAAAAAATAAACAGCACTAAAAAATTGTCCAAAGACGTCAAGGAAATAGTAACTAAAGCACTGGCAGCATGAGTGACAAAACCATTATCGTCTGGTTTAGAGAGGATCTTAGATTGGACGATAATCCCGCATTATTCGAAGCCAGTATAAGTGCCAAACATGTTATTCCCGTTTATATTTTCGACGAGCAGAATGTTGATGACTGGTCCATGGGTGCAGCGAGTCGTTGGTGGTTGGAGAGAAGTTTAGCAAAGTTACGCGAACAGTTGAGAAACCGCCAAAGTGATTTATTACTATTTCAAGGTGAATCAGCATCTCTTTTAAGCAAGGTCATATCAGCATCGAACGTTGATGCTGTTTACTGGAATCGACTTTATACGCCAGTGCAGATCAGACGTGATAAAAAAATCAAATCACAGTTACGGGAAGCTGGGATTGAAGCGGTATCGTTTGAAGGTAATGTTTTGATTGAACCGTGGAAAACGCTGAATAAAACTAATTCGCCATACAGAGTTTTTACACCGTTCTGGAAACGCGTAAAAGAAGATTTGATTGCCCGACCGCCTGATGTTTATCCTATTACAGATAAATTGCCACCGTTACCTAAAAAGCTGATCAAAAATGAATCGTTGCAATCATTGGGTTTGTACCATTCCAAAGTTGATTGGGCTGCTGAATTCCCCAATTACTGGTCACCTGGTTTTGAAGGTGCAATCCAAATAAAGAACGAGTTTATCAATGATGAAATAAATCACTACGATAAACAACGTGATTTACCTAATATTGAAGGTACGTCGAGGCTTTCTCCGCATCTTCATTTTGGTGAAATTAGTGTCAAGGCATTATGGATGGAGATTTATCGGGGCTTAGCCAGCACAAGCCAATCACAGCAACAACAAATATGGCCTTATTTACGCCAATTAGCCTGGCGTGATTTCAGCCAGTATTTACTATTTCATTTTGATCACATTGATCGAAAGCCGTTTCGGGCGGATTTTGCTGAGTTTCCTTGGCACGAAGACCAGCAGTCATTAGCAAAATGGCAGCAAGGTAAAACAGGTTATCCCTTGGTAGATGCGGGCATGCGTCAACTCTGGCAAACGGGCTGGATGCACAATCGAGTACGAATGGTTTGTGCTTCATTTTTAACAAAGCATCTGTTGATTCATTGGTTCGAAGGAGCCAAGTGGTTCTGGGATACCCTGGTTGATGCGGATTTGGCCAACAATAGCTGTGGCTGGCAATGGGTGGCGGGAAGTGGCGCTGATGCAGCGCCTTACTTTAGGATCTTTAACCCCATGACCCAAAGTAAAAAATTCGACCCCAAGGGGCAGTATATACGGCAATGGATACCGGAGCTTAGCAGTTTAGATAACAAGCATATTCATGAACCCTGGCTTGCGGATAAAACCGTGCTTAAACAAGCAGGTCTTGAGTTAGGCAAAAATTACCCGCATATAATTATTGAGCACTCAAAAGCACGTCAAAGAGCATTGGCGGCATACAGCCGGTTACGGAAATAAGTCGTAATAGTTATATTATTATTGATCATGATGAGTTCCAAAGATAAACCCATTGCGCCTGTTTCAAGTTCCAGCGAGATCGATGCGTTTTTAAAAGACGCACGGTCCATGGCTTCGGCTAAACAGAAAGGTTCGGGTAATTTGATTTTTGCAATGGACGCGACATTTAGTCGTGAGCCAACCTGGGATATGGCTTGTCATATTCAAGGCGAAATGTTTTTGGCGACTGACCAAATAGGTAACTTAAATATCAAGTTGGCTTATTACGGTGGATTCAATACTTTTAAGGTTTCAAATTGGGTGAGTAATTCGGCGCAGATGCTAAAACTGATGCAGTCGGTTAGATGCGAAGGCGGCAAAACCCAAATTGGACGTCTACTTGAATATGTATTGAAACAAGCCAGTCAGCAGTCTGTTGATGCTTTGGTGTTTGTCGGTGATTGTATGGAAGAAGATGCAGACCATTTGTCTGATCTTGCCGGGCAGTTAGGATTAATTGGTGTGCCGCTGTTTATTTTCCAGGAAGGTTCCAATCTGACAGCGAGGAAAGTGTTCAAACATTTGGGTAAATTATCCAAGGGTGCTTATTGTTCGTTTGATTCGGGTAGTGCAGAGCAATTAAAAGCATTGCTTGCAGCGGTTGCTGTTTACGCAACAGGGGGGAAGCAAGCATATCTTGATTATGCCAAAAATAATAATATTGCAGGCTTGCTAGAATAAAAGCCAATGCTGCGTGTATTTATTATCATTTCAGTAATTGCCTTTCTATGGTGGTTTCTATTTACCTTCAATAAGGCGCCAGTGGCTCAACGCAAGCAATTATTAACTAAGTTTCTTCTTTATTCCCTGGCTGGATTATTGTTGTTGATGGTAGTGACAGGGCGGGCGCACTGGCTATTCGCAATCATTGGAGCAGCGATACCTTGGCTACAGCGCTTGTTAGTCGTCAAAAAAGCCTGGAATTCATTCAAGCCAAAAACAGAATCAACCCCATCCTCCGGTCGACAATCGACAGTTCAGAGTGAATATATAACAATGAGTTTGGATCATGATTCGGGTGAAATGAATGGACAAGTTTTAAAAGGGAGCTTTGTTGGGCAGGAGTTAGAAAATCTCGATCAAGAACAATTATTAAATTTTTACAATGAATGTTTGGCTGATCCAGATTCACAAAATTTACTGACCGCTTATCTGGATTTTCGTTTTGGTGATGAGTGGCGAAGTCAACAGTCATCGGAACAAACTGAGCAAAAACCGCAATCAACCAAACAAATGTCACAGGCTGAAGCGTTGGCGATTTTAGGCTTAAAAGAAGGAGCAGGGGAAAAAGAAATTATCAAGGCGCATAAAAAACTGATGCAAAAACTGCATCCAGATCGGGGAGGGTCTGAATATCTTGCTTCGAAGATTAATCAGGCAAAATCAATTTTGCTGGAATAAATTACAAAATTCGCCGTTTATAGACGAAAAAATATGAAATACTTAACTGAAAGTTATATATATTCTTGTAATATTCGTATAGTATAGTAACTATAACAATAATAATTATTCAAAAATAATATTGTTACAAAGGAGTGCCTGTGAGGTGTATAAATGGATAATATTCTTATTATCGATAATGATGACCATTACTGCCGTGACATGGTTTATTCATTAGAAGCTATTGGCTTTGATACCTTGATTGCGCATGATTCAGCCACGGCTCTTAGTATTGCGGCACAATCAAAACCTGAAAAAATTGTTTTAGAACAACATCTTGAAAACGGCTCGGCCTTTGAGTTGATTAAGCCGCTAGTTTCAATTGTTGCTGAAGCCAGATTAATTGTATTGTCCCGTTCGGGGTGTTTGGCAGATGCAGTCCAGGCGATTAAGCTGGGTGCTTTTAATTATTTGCCCAAGCCTATCGACGGTAGAACGCTACTTCAAAGTTTCAGATCAAATACTCATGGTGAACAAGTTTTGAATAACTCGATGGCTAAGCCAATGTCGATTAAGCGGTTTGAATGGGAATATATACATACAGTATTAGCAAATCAAAACGGTAATATTTCAGCTGCAGCGAGAGAGTTAGGTATCAACAGGCGAACGTTACAACGTAAGCTGAAAAAATATCCCAGTGTGAATTGAATGTGTCATTTTGCCACACCGCGTCAAAATGCCAGATTGAAAAAATTTTTAATTAAAGCAAAATGATAAAAGCCCCAGATTTGCAACAACGAGAATCATAAATTCAAACAGGGGTTCTCAACGATGATCCGGGGTGGGGTGTTGAAAAACACATAAATAATAAATTTAACTATAACGATAATCAAAGGAGATCATCATGTTAAAAAAAACTTTAATCATTGGTGCCTTGTCGGCACTGGCCTTTACAGGCGTAGCTAACGCTGGCGGCGGTCTTGTTGTTAACGCAACAAATGACTCTTATAAAGCTGTAGCGATTGGTGGCGATGCTGTTGTTAAGCATGCAAGTGCTGGCGGTTCTGGCCCTGCTATAGCAGGTTCGATCGTTATGCCTTCAAGATTTGATTGCAAATGCTTAAAGGAGCTTAATCTAAAAAATACCAGTAAGTACGCATTAGCAGTAGGTAATGCGATTGCTGGATCTATTGTGTTAGAAGGCCATCACTATAAAAAGAAACATCATTAAGTTTTAGCAGGTATTAACCTGACTTGATGTCAGCTGGCGAACCTTGGTTCGCCAGCACTTAAAAAGAAGATTAAAAAAATGAAAATACTACTACATATATTCATCATTCTGTTAGTTATTAGGAGTAACAAAAATCACTGTCGCCCAGACTAATAATAGATATGCAGCACCTAAGATTAATCAGGCACATTCAGATTTCCTCGAACGCAGTAATCAAAATCTTATTAACGTCGATTTTATTATTGCTAATGCTTTGGGTGAGGCCAAGAGTGCGAGAAATGACGGTGAGGCAGCAGGACAGGATGGAATCAATAATGATGAATCAAATATAACGAGCTCAGTGGTGGTTCAACCTGGTGCGGATGCTGATAATGTGACTATTATTAATATCAACGAAGGAGATGTTACTGCTATATCAAGATAAGTATTTATAAAATCAGTCTTTGTTGGCTGAGCCAAAGGAAATGGAGGAATCATTCACTAATAAAAACAAAAAACAAAATGAAAAAATTATCAAAAAATATTCAAGTGGCCTTGTCAATCAGTTCGCTGTGCCTTGTGGTCAGCGGCTGTTTGAACGTTGAGGCAGTCAATAATCTTAAAGGTGTTAAGCGATTACCAAGGCCGGCGCAGACCTATGTGAGCGATCGTTTGTCGTGTATCAGCGACATGATTGCTGAATATCGCTATGCATTGGATGACGGCAATCCGCAACCTATTCGAATCGCAATTCCATCGGTTAAAGATAGAACCAGTATTTCATCACGAGACTATCCTGAAAGTGAAATCCCCAACGATATGACCGATATGGCCTTGGGAATTGCCTCGAGAATCGGTGGCCCAATCAGACTTGTTCATGTTCCGGATACCAACGAAATACTTGACGCCGCGAGGGTGGATAGCCAGCCCGAGCGAGCGAAATTCTTCGATGGATTTCAGTTCAGCCATTACCGGCCTGACACATTAATTCTATATGGGGCGCTGACAGAATATGATCGAATCACAACTGCCCGTGAAAAAACACTGGATATTGACGGTGAATTCGGTGGCGGCAGTGGTGAGACGACTATCGAATATTCAAAACTCAATGGTCGCAATCAGGCTCGAATGACGATGGACTTTAGGGTGGTACATCCTGCTGTTGGAGATATTGTCAATCATGCCAGTTCGACTAATTCACTTGACCTATATATGATTGCGCGTGATCGTTCCTATGCAATCAGTGTAGATGGTAATACCATAGGTTTTGCAAAAGCCTATTCGGATGTCGATGCCCGGCATCAGGCACTACGCATGTTGATAGAAATGGGCATTATTGAATCCATCGCCAAGTTTTTCTTCGTGCCCTACTGGAAATGTTATCCCAATGTCGATAAAACCAAGATGATTAACTTTGCCGATTACTTTGAGCAACCCGAGGAATTACATTTCGATCCTTTTAATACACCTGAAACAATTGAGCAAGCTGTCGCTGAGACAGGTGCAGATGATAGACAAAAAAGTGAAAAAGAGAATCCTAACAAGCTACCGCCACAGGATTACCGTGATGGTGAATTAATTCACTCATTACTATTTTATTTTAACCATGATGAGTTTTTACATAATTCAACCAGGCATCATGTAAAACGGCAGGAAAGCGATGTTGCGTTCAACATTTCGGGCAGTGAAATTCCAGTTGAGGGAAAGCAAAACAAACTAAGGAAGATCCTGGCGTTATATCGTAAAAACATTTCCAGTTTTCAATCAAGTACTGATCAAGCAATTTATTCGCGCATGTATAAAAGCTTTTTGGAACGTTTGATGATTGCTGAAGATGATTCCCCCAGGAAGAAAGAATGTTTATAGGGTATGGTTGAATGCACCAATACGCAAAGATGCACGTTGGGATTACCTATAAACAGCTCATCAAAAAAATAGTAATACAAATACTTTTTTGTGTGCCACTTGTTTTGTTGATGGACGATGAGTTAATGGCATTTGAAAGCACGATCTACATCAGTGCTGAAAGTCATAACGGCGCATTCGAAGATGCTGAATATACACTCAATAACTATCGTGTTCGTTTTACAGGCGATAATTTATTTATTAACAATGAATGGATTATCTCTGTAGCGGGAAGTCTCTTGTTGAAATATCGCTGGAAAACTCAAATTTGATTCTTATTCTAGACGGTGAAAAAGTTAATTTAAAAACTGTGAATTAATTAACAGAATTAATTGTTAACAATTGTTAAATTAAAATCGTGGTTAGCAAAATAATAATAAGACAATAACAAGAACTAATAAGCTAAGCTACTTAAGAATGGGGGTTTCCGTATTGCCTCTTATGAGGCAATACTTTTTTATGTTGCTTCATTTGTCTTTCTCATATCAGGGTTTGTGATGGAGAATGAGTGAGATATCCAAGAATACAATCTTATTCACCAGGCTCTTACCAGATATTTACAATCAGCAGATAAACATCTCTCAATATAAAACTCATGATTCTGCGTTTATTGATTATCATACTTTCTTCGCTTGCAGGTTTGGCTGGCATAACGGTGGGACATTTTGTTTTATCTCTGTTGTTGTTGGGAGTTGGCTGGAATTTTATGTTTATAAGCGCTTCAACCCTTCTGGCTGACTGTTTTACTGAAGATGCCTGTAAGACAAAAGCGCAAGGTTTAAATGAAACCTTTGTGTCGGCGACAATGATTATTGCAGCGATTTCTGCAGGAGTTATCCATGAGTTTTTATGGGTGGCACGTCATTAATATCATTTCGATAGCAATAGTTAGTTTGTCATTGGTTGCAATTACATTTATATACTTTCTTAGCAGAAGAAATTCAACTGCGAATCTCGCCGTTTAATAAAAAGAGGGCGCCTGTTTTTACAAAAAAGTGGTCTTCATCCCAAATGATTATAATGCGCGTTTATTGCGCATTATACTATTCCATGTTAACCTAAATGGCAGTTAATATTGGATATGTCCTTATGGGCGCAAAACCACTGAACATCACATTACCAGAAAAACTCAAAGATCAGGCACAACAATTTGCTGTTGAAAAAAATTATGGGTCCATAAGCCGCTTGATTCAACACCTTTTGCGGCAAGAACTCGATAAAAACGAACAACGAAACAATTTTGAAAAATTACTGGAACAAGGTATTAATTCTGGTGTATCCGATCAATCTCCCGAAAACTTTTTTGCCCAGGTTCGTGCCAGATTAAAAACTAAATCGGGTGATCCCTCGACCGAATGAGTCGCTTTCTATTAACTCGTCAGGCACAAGCAGATATCAATAATATAGTGGACTATATTTGGCAAGACAGTCCGCAAAGTGCTCTTGAGTTTAATAACGAAGTAGAACGAATTTGTAATTTACTCGCTGACATGCCCGATCTGGGTTATCAAATATCATTTATCACTTCGTATGACTGTTTTATGTTTCCTGTAGGCAGGTTTGATTCTTACTTGATTATTTATCTGCAAGAGGAAAACACCCCGGTCATAATTCGAGTGTTGCACGGACGGCAAGACATTGAAAAACTTCTGAAAGATGATTGATAGTCAGTCAGCGGTTTTTCCAGAGCATTCGTTTGATCACGCCAATCTAGCAACATGAAAAACAGTCATACAATAACAGAATTTCATGGTAAAAGATGTTTCAAATGGCAATACGATATCAATAAAATTGAGCTGTTTTTTTTTAAATCCTTTTAGGTAGTAACCCGTAGTACATTTAGATTTAAACATCAATTTAACTGCATATTATTACCCCGTCATTGTGGAATTGCCGGAGGCAATATCCGCAATCCAACGGCATTTCTAATGACTCAATCCTTTCAGTTAGTACCATCTTTTTCAAGATGAAAGTTGAAACGGGCGATTATCTATATCGCTGAAGTGATTGGCTATGCGCGTGCGTTTGTAACGGGCATCTCTAATGACTTAATCCTTTCAGTCAGTACCATCTTGAACAAGGCAGCACCAACTGAAAGAATTATTGAATCAGAAATGCCAATAGATTCCGTGTCAAGCACGGAATGACGGCGGTTAAACGCCAGGTCATTTGCACTGGGCAACCCTCCAAATGCACGACGGGTTCAGTGGTAAAAGAATTTTGGATCATTGACAAAGATTAGTGTAATAAACAACTGTGGTAATCCAGAAGCTGTTTCAGATTGTTCCATCGCCTTCTCGCAATGACAATGGATTGCGATTTACCGCAAAGATATCAGCGTAAGAAAACCGTAATAGTTGTGAGCTGAAAAAATGGGTATCTCACCAACCGGACGGCAGCTTTTTGTGAATGGTGATTATTTTATTTTTGCTGCTGATGTAGCCGCCTTCGACCAAATCATGAAAAATTTATTGACCATTTCTCTCGAAGAGCCACCATGTTTGCAATATCTTGTTGAGTGAGTTTTTCTTGTACAACCAGAACACCGTCTTTTTCGACCGCGAGTTTCATTAGCGTATTGAACGATGCGTCGATAAACATTGCTTAATGCTAAACTTTTAATGCTTCAGTAAGATCACGCACCCGGTCAGTGAGCGCGCTGAGCATATTCATGGCAATGTTAATGTTGTCTTGCAGGCATTTCTGAAAATCACTGCGGCTGATGATCAAAAAGCTGCACGGTTCCAGGGTCATCACATTGGCAGAGCGAGGTTCGCTGTCCAACAAGGCTATTTCGCCAAAATAGGAACCCTCGGGAATAATACCTAGTACGATTTCTTTCCCATTTCGATCGGTTAAAAATGCTTTGGCGCGACCTTTTTCAACAACATAAAGCGAATCTGTCTGATCTCCCTCGTTAATAATAGTTGCGTTTTTGGGAAACGAACGTCTGATCGCATGCTTAGTAATTGTTTCCAGATCTTCATCAGAAAGATTGGAAAAAAAAGAGACTTTGCTCATTAGTTCTTTCACATACTCCTCACATTTTCATTCTTGGCGTTTTGCATGTAGATTAGTATAGCTCTAACCTGCCGAACTTCAAAAATTAAAATGATGTAATTTTTATTGATTACAGTCTGGCATATTTTGAACCAATAAAAATCAATCATTTGGAGGAGATATTTTGTTAATATTAATACTAGTGTGTTGTGCTTAAATAATTAGCCCCCAAACGGTATACATCTAATAATGGAGTGTTCTAAGTGTGGTTTTTCGAATCCAGACGAAGCGCGTTTTTGCGCGGGGTGCGGCAATACAATTGCAGCACTAGAATGCCCAAACTGTAATAATACTAATCAGCCAGGTTCGCGATTTTGTTCGTCGTGTGGTCAATCGCTGGCGGTAGAATCAAAATCTGATCAGTCACAACAATCCTCACAGGCAGAACGTCGTTTATTAACAGTAATGTTCTGCGATCTGGTGGATTCTACTATTATCGCTGACAGCCTCGATCCAGAAGAAACCCGTGCCATCATTCGTGATTTTCAATCACATGCCAAAAGTGTAATTGAGCAGTTTGGTGGCCGTATCACCGAATATTTAGGCGATGGTATCGTCGCTCAGTTCACCCGTCATGAAACCAATGCGGAACGGGCGATCAATGCGGGTTTGGGTTTAATCCGCAAGTTGGAAGAAGAAAATATCACTATCAGTTCAACCGGTGATGTCGTGCGAATTCGTTGCGGCATTGCAACTGGTTTGGCTGTTGTAGGTGATATGTTGGGGATACACGGATTCGTTCAGAGTCTGCCATCGGATTACCCTTAAACTTGGCCGCCCGCATTCAAAGTTTAGCCAGACCTGGTGAAATAGTAATTGCCGGTGATACGTTTAGATTGACGCGGGGTTTGTTTGAATTAGAGGATATAGGCAAACACGAGTTAAAAGGTATTAAAGACCCGCAGCAAGTCTGGCGAGTGGTCAAAGAAAAAAAAGTCTCCTCCAGGTTTATGGCACATGCCGCCGAGCTGACGCCAATGGTGGATCGCGAAGATACCATGGGAGTATTGCTCGACTGCTGGGAGAGTAGCAAGCGCGGCCATGCGGATGCAGTGATCTTCACCGGTGAGGCGGGTATTGGCAAGTCAAGAATTTGCAGGAATTGGGCAGGAAAATATCTGTTGATGACTTTTTTTATCTCGAATATCAATGTGCGCCGTACCACACGAATACTGCACTTTATCCATTAATCAGTGCGCTGGAGACAACAGCACGCTTTGAAAGAGGGGATAGTAACGAGACGCGATTGCAAAAATTAGAAGAACTTGTGGCTCGATCTTCTGAAGATATGGATACAGACATGTCTGCTTTTGTAAACCTGATGGGAGTACAGGCAGATGATAAATGGCCAAAGCCAAATCTAGATCCTGATGAGAAAAAGGAACGAATATTTAGTTCTCTGATCAATAATATGTTTGCGTTGGCGAAAACCAAACCACTACTAATAAAAATAGAGGATGTACACTGGATTGATCCTACCACGCTGGAATTGATGGGTCGTATGGTTAAGTCCCTAAAAGGTCGTAATATTTTATTGTTAATTACATCAAGGCCAGGTTTCGAAGCTGATTTTATGGAGGAAGCGCATGTAACTCGACTAGAGATAGATCGATTGCCTCAACAATATACAGCACAATTGATAGGTGGTGTTCAAGGTGCTGACAATCTTCCCAAAGAAGTGGTTGACGAAATCATTCAACGCACAGAAGGCATTCCGTTATTTGCTGAGGAGTTGAGTAAAAGTTTGATGGAAAGCATGCATGCTGTTGACGATTCATCAAAAACAAGCTCGTTAGCAAAAAAAGACATTCCCACTACCTTGCATGATTCGCTATTATCAAGACTGGATAGGCTGCCCAAAGCATCAAAATCTGTTGCACAACTTGCCGCAGTGATTGGGCGTGATTTTTCATTTGATTTGCTCGAACAGGTCGCCGATTATCAAGATAAAAACCTTTATCAGGATTTAACACCACTACTAGAGTCGCAACTGGTTTATCAGGACAAAGCACCTCCTTCCGCCGAGTTTAGTTTTAAGCATGCACTGGTGCGAGATGTGGCCTATGAAAACCTGTTACAAAGCGAACGGATTGATATTCACAAAAAAATAGCAGAAGCAATAGAAAAAAACTATCCGGACATTATCAAAAATACCCCGGAACTGGTGGCGCGGCATTTCACCGAGGGGAAAGAATACGAAAAAGCGGTGCAAATACTGGTTGGAGGCGGGGGAAAAGGCGAGTAGGCAATTTGCCTTAATCGAGGCAAAAGCCATTTGCAAACTGGACTATCACTGGTTGAAAAACTTAATAATCCTAAAATTGTTAATTCTTATAAATTAAGATTATTGCTTTTGATGGGTTTAGTATCTTTGTCTGTTGAGGGAGCAGGAGCAGAATCAACACGTGTAATTTATGATGAAGCTCTAGAATTAAGTAAAAAAGAATCTGACTCGAAATTGAAATTTACAACTTTATGGAATTGTTGGCGTATATCAGTCAATGATGGATTTCCAAGGGCAATAATATGGGCTGATGAGCTATTAAATCTAGCCAATGCAACGAAAGATGATGAGCAACTCCTACAGGCTCACCATTGTCAATGGGGCACTTTATATAACTTAGGTCAACAGAAAGAATGTTGTTATCATACCGAGAAAGGTATCAGTTTGTATGATCCTATCAGGCACGCAAATCATGCTTCAATATATGGTGGGCACGATCCGAGAGTATGTGCGTTTGGACAATCTGCTCTATCTTTTTGGTTAAGAGGTTACCCTGAGAAGGCAGATTCTAATTTACGGCAAGCACAACAATTAGCAAACGAGCTCAATCATTTAGGAACTCATTTGCATCAAATTGATATTAGTTTGATGTATTACAGATTTATTAAGAATACTGATCAGTTAAAAAATCAAATCAATCAATTACAGGCATTAACTAATAAACAAACGCTTTCTGATTATAGTGCAAAAGTGAAGATTTTTATGGGTTGGGCTCAGGCGATAGATTCTGATCCTCAGGCTGGCTTGAAAACATTGTTGGAAGGTCAATCTTTGCATTTCTCAACCGGTACATGGGAAGATAAACCAGTATATCTAGAAATGTCTGCACAAATAAAACAAATATTAGGTGAGTATCAGAGTGCGTTGGATGATATTGAACTTGCTTTAATTAATTCTAAGCAAAGTGGATTGTGTTATTGGGATGCCGAACTTTACAGAAGGAAAGGATTGCTAAATCTTGCATTGAATTCTAATATTGAACAAGTAGAGACGTGTTTTCAGTCTGCTATTGAAATTGCAACTAAACAAAATGCTAAGCGACTACAATTACGTGCCATAGTTGAGTTAGCTAAGGTCTATATTGATTTTTCTCAAATAGAAAAAGCCCGAGGAATTTTTATGCCTGTATCCACTTGGCTTGCCAAACAAAAACATGACGAGGTATTTATTCGAGCTAAAGAGTTAATAGATAGACTGAATTAGTTATTCTTGATGCGCTCCAGCCATAACTGCCCTTGATGTCATAACGGCACGAGATGCTATTACAGCTCTTGAATTCATAACGGCACGCGATGCAGCTACTGCCCTGGAACTCAGTTCATTACTGGTCGGTGAATTTTGATGTAATTGAAAAATAGGATTTAAAAGAATATCATCCAAATCACCAATTTCCATATCGATAACCATTGACTTATCATTTTTGTCCATTTTCCAGACTCTGATATCACTAGCAAAACGCCATCCTTTGCCTTCAAGACCTGTATTCAGAGTTTGGAATTGAGGCAAACCAGCCGTTTGATCATCATCAATCGGATTCTGCCCTGAACCCCAGACTAAGTAAATCAGAGGACAGGGCAGCTTGTAATAGTGTCCACCATATGAAAAACTGTAAATTCTAGCAAGCCTTGGTGTGTTGGTTTGGGTTGCAATGTTATTTCTATTCGTATCGTCAAAAGTCAAAGTGCCAGAAACTTTCTCTCCTTTTCTAGGTCCATCAGTGCTTTTTATAGTTACACTTGTACCCTCTAAAGTGCCCTTAAATTCCTGGGGCTTATCACCATCCTGGTCAACGATAACTGTTACTGTAGGAGGGGGTTGTGCGCCTGATTCTGGACCAAAACGATCCCGGATAAGCGTCTCTTCAGTTATTCCTGGTGGCATATCAATCCTTTCGCCAGTAGGCGGAGCATCAAACTTGCTACGAGCCAAATCCTCTCTTACATACTTGAGCCCTTTAAAAGGTTTGCCAAAAAGATAGATTTTACTGGGTTCGTAGAGGTCTTCGTGACCAGGGAAAATGGGATCAAGTGACATTTTGTAATCCTCCTACTGATTTTTAAGTTATTTATTTGATTTATAAGAAATTAAACCACAATATTGCGCCATTGTAAAACTTCGATGATTTGTTGTGAAAAATTACCGTTTGTGGTGATTTGATCTGAATCGAATAACGCATTAGAAGCATTGCTAAAGGACAATTCGGGCGATAACATCTGCCAGCTTGTGGCCAGGGTTTGACCCAGATAATCACGCGCATCGATTAGCGCTTTTTTAAAGTCATCATGTCGTCCAAGGTAAGCGATGTCAAATTCAGACTGTACCTTTGTTGCCAATTCAGTATCCGTTTCAATGGGACCTCGCGACAATTCATCAAGCTCTGGGCTAATAAATCCATGATTAACTAGATTCTCCTGATAGGTTTCCAATAACAAATCGAATAGTGCGCCGGTCATCGGCAGACTAATGTCATGAATCTGTTTGTAACTAAGTTGATCGCGTGGTGTGCTTGGGTCAGGAACGTCATTCATCTTCATGGGGTTACTGGCCATGCGAATCTGACGAGTATTTGACTCTTCTCCTACACGATTTAATTCATTGGTGACATATAAGTTTCCACGCGTGTCCTCTAATAACCGATCAATGACTGAGTTAAAGTGCAAGACCGAAATGATTGCCACCATATCACTTGCGGCTTCGTGATAGGCGAAGTAACTTGTATTGGCAGCTTCGTTAATTGGCATACCGATTTCCGAGTAAAGTATGGCGTGGCCAAACTCATGAGCCAGTACATCAAAATTCAGATTAAGCGGAAATTTTCGTCCATCATCGTCTTTTCGATAACCTGTTTCGATAAAGCCATAGCCGCAATGAGCATTGTTCCAGTCTAGCCAGGGAATGATTTCCAAGAACGGGTAGTCCTGCGCAAAAGCCCATTCGATGCGATGTCCCAGGTAGCATTCCCAGATATCCATGACAAAACGTAGCGTACCGTAAATATGTGCCGCCTCGAATTGATGAGTACCGACCTCTAAGTGATCAAAGTGTCCGTCCGAAGCTGGCATTGCAGGAGGATTTGATGGACCCTGGTATGGCGGCATATTCGGGAATTCATAAGGTTCTTTGTCAATGGCATCGACCACATACATGCGGTCGTCAGATGGGCCGGGGCCAATCATCTCGGGCGGCTTGGATATCCACACTATTTCCGGTGTTTCAAACCCTTCAAGCAAGGGTGTCTGCGGAAACAGCCGGAAGCGGGTGCCAGTGCTTCTAAAATCAAGCTTGAGTGAACTCAACTCACTACATGGGCATGACTGATATTGATAGTTATGTCGATGTGGTGCGTGGCTTTCCATCCTTTTGTAATTCTTGTTGGTAATAATATTCCTTTAAAATCATAGCATAAAACAAGCTGGATTCAGGGAATTGACTAGATATTAATCGCTATCATGCAGCTCTGGATTTAACTTGTATAGACACTTTTTTGCCTGTTTTTTCTAGCAGAGTGACCAGCATATCTATACTGAATCGATCAATTTTACCTCGAATGAGATCGCTGATTCGTGATTGATGCACGTTTAGTATTTTTGCTACTTCACTTTGGGTTAGATTGCTTTGTTTGATCCAGTTTTCAAGCTCCATCATTAATTGTGAACGTAATTTCAAATTCATGGCTTCATCTGGCTTGAAGCCTAAATCGCTAAAGACATTGCCACCTGATTTAATAATTTTTTCAGTCATTTTGATTCTTGATTTGTTTTAACCTTTGCCTGGCGATTTGCAAATCCTTTTTGGACGTTTGCTGTATTTTTTTCGTAAACGCATGTAAAACATATACATCACTGCCAATATTTGTGGTGTAAATAAGTTAATTGCCCTTCAGGGATTGTGATTGGTGGGCTTTTGCTCATCATCCGTGATGTTATATTCTAAGTAATAATATTCCTTTAAAATCATAGCATAAAAATCATCCATATCGGTAAAGCCAAGCTGTCCGGCATAATGTTCAAGCTGATCAGGCAGGTTAAGTTGCAAGTTTTGGGTGAAATACCAGTCAGCTAATTGCAATAAATCGAGTTCTGACAATTCATGGGCATCGGGTACTTTAATCTGACTCAATGTACTTTGCTTATGATCAGCCCTTTGTTGTAAAGCATCCAAGCGACTAGCCATTCTCAGTCTATTTACGAGTATGTGATCACGCTCGCTGGCTGAAAATTGTTCATAGGTGAAATTTTTGGATCTTTGTTGCCAGTCAACTTTAAATTGTTGATCAAGTTCATTAGGTTGTTGGTGAAAATTGGATAAATCGTCATGTCGGTAGGTCTGTGCTTCGAATTCGGATGTAAATATTAAATTCGCAGCTTCATCCATCTGGCGAAAATATTCTTCTCCCTTAAGCCGCAACTCATCCAGGGCAACATGTTCAAGGCGGTGTGATTGATCAATTTCATTGACAGCCGATTGCCATTGCGAAGTGTGCTGGAAAGGAGTCGCAGACGTTTCTCTAAGATCTTTTTTCTGGCTTAGGCCGTGTTGCTGGATTAAATTCAACAGGTTTATGGCATCTTCTTTTTTTTGATCAATTTGATTTTCTACAATCCAGGTTCGCAATGATTGAATTTGTTCGGTTGCAATATCCTGCTGCTTGGCGGCTGCAAGCAGGTTTTCATAAGTTCGATCCGGATAGAATTCGTTTTTAGCAATATTTATGAATTTGGTTCGGGTCTGCAGGTCAATAACATTTTGCTGGTGAGCTTTAGCCAATGTGGCACGAATGTTAACCATCGCATCAGATAAGGCTTTATAGCCAAGTTCGGGCGGGCCAAGAACAACAGCGACTTCATCATCATCTTCAAAGGCTTCATCGACATAAGGTAGCATCACGCCTTGTTGAAAAGCCTCAAATATTTTGCCACAGCCAATCATGCCTAGCGGTTCAAGCTCGGCTGCACGTAAAGCTCCCATGCTGGCTGCACCGTAAACTTTTACACCTTGATTTATCGCCCACAGAATTTCCTTGTGCCAGACTGCGGGTACTTGATTAAAGTAACCGTCAATAACACCGATTATTTTGGGTTGATAGAGTTCTGTTATGCGATAAACATCGCCATATTTGACTGGTGGTAGATAAGTTGCATCGAGATGTTGTTTCGCCTCGTCAACCGTAATCGTTGGGCCGATGAAAATGAAAGTATCGTTGTTCATTCGGCTTACAAATTAATTATGTTTGATTCTGGATTGCGGCCTTCGCCGCAATGACGAGGAACATATATACATTATCGCTCGTCATACTGGCGCAGGCCAGTATCCAGCCTAAACTATATATTGATATAAATCCTTCCAGCTTGGATTTGATTTTTCTATTAATTTTAATTTCCATTGACGCTTCCAGTTTTTTAGAGCTTTCTCTTTTGTGCAGGCTAATTCCATAGTTGCATGTAATTCATACCATACCAGTTTGTGTACAGTATATTTTTTAGTGAATCCGGGAGCTAAATTCTCTTTGTGTTCCCAGATGCGTTTCACCAGATTCGAAGTAACACCTATGTAAAGTGTTCCATTTCTCTTGCTTGCCAGAATATACACACATGGTTGCTTGATCATCCTTGATTCTCATTTTGTTTAGTTACATTATCATACTGCAATTCTTCAGATTTTGTTTGAAACAGATACTGGATTGCTTCGCTACGCTCGCAATGACGGTATTGATTTTTGATTAGTGACAGAATTTAAAATTACTGGTGAACATCAAACGGTAAATTCATTAATGTCTTGGCTCTTGGACCAGGGACATAACTACTGTGCCAGTGGCCGTAAGCACCCTCAAGCCCGGGGATGATGACTTTGACAACCGATAAACCGAATTCAGATTTACTTAAATCGATTGAGATAATCTGGTTAATGCCAACTTGAGTGAGTTGATCTATACAAAGTTGCAAATCGTCTTCCATGTCTGAATTATCAAAACTATCAGCTTGATCCCATTTTTTAACGGGTTGATGTTTTTCAAGCTGTTGCGAGCCTTGAATGCGGCGTTTTTGCCGTTGTCTTGGTAGATATTCTGACCAACCGACATCATCGCGGCTGCCGGCAATA
Organism: Arenicellales bacterium; assembly: GCA_965215945.1. GTDB lineage: Bacteria > Pseudomonadota > Gammaproteobacteria > Arenicellales > JAHEKD01 > JAHEKD01. The sequence continues at coordinate 40,846 of CBDCFC010000014.1, forward strand.
TAAGTGGCCCTTGCCTGAGCCGCTTCCGTTAATGCCCGGGATAGGGCGATCTCTTTATTGGCATGGGTGCCGGCGCCGAATTCAGGGTCTGCCCAGTCCTTTTCATCACCCATAGCCAGACATAGATAACTCGGTAAACCAACGTCGCTGGTCATGTCCCAGATTTTGACTTCGATATCTGCATTTGCGAATTGCTTTAGCAACCAAAGGCAGTTGGTATCTTCGATAGAATTAGTGTCAAGACCGGTATTCATCTGGCTTCGAACAGGCTGTTGATTCCATAATGCTTCGGCATCGCGTTCAACGACTTCATAAATAGCATGGCAAGTGGCTTCATTGAGGGTATTCCCTGATGCCAGGCCATTGGTATTGGCCGCAAAATAGCCGGAACCATTGATGTAGGGCAGGGTGTAATCTGTGCTTACCATTTCGAACGGCACCCACCGTGGCTGCTTATCAATCAGATTCATACCCTTGATCCAGAAAATTGGCGTCTCGGGGTGTAATTGTTGCTGGCTGGCCTTCGGTAATTTCTCGGTATCAGCCAGTGGGATTTGATCTTGTAAATCATGGATGCTGCCGAATCGTAAATCATGGGTAATTCGCTCGGCATGAAATGTCTCAACTGATTCCATAATGGCTGATGCCTTGGCCGCATCGTTTTCAAAGCCTTTGCCCTGAGACACAGAAATTGAGCGAGATTGTGGTCGAAATGAGGTATAAACTGGAATGCCAACTCGATCAAGCCCGGTTACGTTAGCAACACGGGTAATCCCCATCCGGCTTAATAGAGGTTGAACCCTTTTTAACGTATCAGTGGGAGTCAGCGTTCGATGAGTGCCTAGTTTGTATGCTTTTGATTCCACAATTCGTTACACTTTCTTACTTTGTTCGGTTTCGTCAAACTTGTTAAGCGACTAAAATACCATCATTTAGAAGTTCAGTGTAATCTTAACTGAGCTTTAAAGCCGATTAATGGGAAACCGATTTATAACTTGATAGCCAAGTGACTGAGATAGAATCACAAGAAAATAATAATGATTTGCCGAAGCTGGCGGCGCATAGAATCAGTCGTAGCAAGAATGTTCGTCTGACCGCGCCCAGGCGTAGAACAACTCATCGGCGCAAGCGTCGAAAGAACAGTTCACCAGGGAAAATGGTGGCTTTATTCGCCTTGTTATTTGCCGGTTTGATTATAGTTAAAGTTTTATTGTTTCCCGGACAAATCATACGACCTGAAATTAGCCAGGTTAGCGATGATGACGATCAAAATATTTATCAAACACTGGCGACAAAGGTAAAACCCAGAGCTTTAGTGCTCAAACCAGAGGATTTTGCTTCAAGTTTATTATTTGCAGCCGGACAGAATGATTTTCCCACTCGTCTGGATGTTGAAGTACAAGGCTATGAGTTCCCACTGCAACTTGAATATACCTTAAACCAGAGTTTGCAAACTGCTTTATCTGATTGGCTGGATCGTTATGATCCTGACTTCGCAGTTGCCGTAGCCGTGGACCCAGATACGGGACGGATTCTGGCATTAACGACACATGTTAGTGATGGTACGCCTTTGGGTAACCTGGCCATGTCATCAGCCTTTCCGGCCGCATCGGTGTTTAAAATTGTAACCGCCGCGGCTGCCATGGATATGGGCAAGCTCGACCCGCAATCGGTGATTCCGTTTAACGGCAAATCGTCATCGCTTTACAAGCAAAATGTGTTTGAACATAAAAATACCAAGTGGACCCGTAAACCGACCCTGAGTGAGGCTTTTGCCAAGTCGATTAATACTGTCTTTGGTCGCATTGGTCTTTACACGGTCGGCCCACAACAACTAAGCCATTACGCCGACCGGTTTTATTTTAACTCTCATATTAATACTGATATTCAGATCGATCCGAGTCAGACTTATATTCCTGTCGGCGGTGATGACTGGGCGGTGGTTGAAGCAGCGTCCGGTTATACCAACAAAGTGACGTTAAGCCCGTTACATGGCGCGGCACTGGCAGCCAGCATGATTAATGGTGGCAAACTCATGCGCCCGTACATGGTTGGGCGTGCTTACGACGAAAAAGGCCGCTTAGTCTACAAGGGAGAACCTGAGCAATTGACTCTGGCAATCACCCCACAAACAGCACAAAACATGCAGAAATTAATGGCTAAAACGGTTTCAATCGGCACAGCACGTCGTTCATTTCGTGATTTTTTTAAAGGTCAATATGCAGATATTGAGGTGGGCGGTAAAACCGGCACCCTAACGGGCGGCAATCTAAAGGGATTAAATGACTGGTTTGTTGGATACGCGTATAACGATCAGCAAAAACTGGCTTATGCTGTCTTGAACATTAATTTGGACAAGTGGAAAGTAAAATCGCATTATTTATCTAGGTTAATGATCGAACATTATTTTGATACAAGTGCTAATGTTGAAATGACCGCAAGCTTATTCGAATAATCAAGGAACAAAAGTGCAACAATATTTAGACACTGTTCGGGAAGTGCTTGAAAAAGGTACACGTAAAGAAAATCGTACCGGAGTTGATACATTATCAACATTTAATATTAATTACGAAATTGATTTGCGGCAAGGATTTCCGTTATTGACCACCAAGGAAATTTCCTGGAAGAACATCGTCGTTGAAAACCTGTGGTTTTTATCAGGTGATACCCATATCGGCTTGCTGAAAGAACATAACTGCAAATTTTGGGATCCGTGGGCCGATGAAGATGGTAAAGTGCCGAGTGCCTATGGCAATTTCTGGCGCCACTATCCGGTACACCAAGAGGGTCGAGCTGAATTCAACGACCAGGTCGCTTATGCGCTGGATACGCTGAAAAACAGTCCGATGAGCCGCCGCATGGTGGTGTTGGCCTGGGCCCCCGGTAATGCCCAGACCAGCGAGTTACCTCCATGTCACGCGATGTGGGTGCTAAATGTACAAAACGATGAGCAAGGTGATCCTTTACTGAATTTGCACCTGACCCAGCGTAGCTGTGATGTGGCACTGGGAGTGCCGTACAACATAGCCGGATACGCTTTTTTACTTGAACTATTTGCACACTTAAGTGGCATTAAAGCCGGAATTTTTGCGCATACATTAATTGATGCACACATTTATACTGCAAAGGCGGACGGCACAATGGCCGAGTACGATCATGTTCCGGGTTTAAAACAGCAGTTGACACGTGAAACACGTTCTTTGCCTGAGCTGACCATCGATTCATCCATCACCAGTTTGGATGATATAACACCGCTACTCGAGGCTGAAACCGAGGAATTGTTAGAAAAATTCAAACTCGAGGGCTATAACCCGCATCCGTTTATTCCGTTTAAGGTTGCGGTTTGAACAGACTTTTAGCAGTTATTTTTTCAAGAACTGAAGTAAAGTGGCGAGCGAGATGGCTTGTCCCGTGCTTGTCACGGGATCTCCTCGGACTTGCTCCTCATTTTCTAATGGAGACCCCGGCACAAGGCCGGGGAATGTTCTTTCATTTTACGGAAGGAGTTAGAAAGAAGAGTGTCGAATGATTGAATTAAATAACAATATGGCAGGTATGTTGAGTGCAGCCCAGGAATAAAACAGTCACCGCCATTGTCGCCATGACAAAAGACAGAGTTATTGGTAAAGATGGCGATATACCCTGGCATTATTCGGAAGATTTGAAACGCTTTAAACGTAAAACCATTGATTCAACAATCATTATGGGCCGTAAGACCTGGGAGTCCATCGGCTCAAAGCCATTGCCGCGGCGCCGAAACATCGTTATTTCCAGCAGAAAATTGAAAGATGTGGAGTGTTGTAGCTCAATTGAAAGTGCGCTAGAGAATGTCGAAGATAAGGTTTGGATTATTGGTGGTGGACAGATTTATCAGGCATCACTTGATTATTGTGATGCAGTCGATATCACCTGGATTCCTGAAACTATCGAGGGTGAGGGGATAGTCAAGTTTCCAGAGCTTGATCATTCTCAATGGCAAGCCGGAGAAGTTGTCGTCAACGAATTCGACGATCGTCTGCATCATCAATTATTCAGCCGGATTGCTACAGATAGCTGATTGAGTCTCAATTATATTCGTTATACCGGCGAAGCCGTGCCCCGGATACTGTATCAAGTACAGCACAGGCTTTAATCCGGGGATCCGCTATCTCCTTGAGTAAATTGCTATTTCGAATAAAGCCCGAACAGCGATGAAGAGATCCTGAATTAAATTCAGGATGACAGGCTTAGCCGGGATGACAGTGGTAAAAATTCCGATTCAGGGATCAAAAAATCAACCACATATATTGTCATATCTTGAATAATCCGGTTGGGACTGCTTGATTATGCCAAGGGTTTGACACAACTCAGTTCTGGCATCAGGCATGTTTTGATCTGCCGCCTGTTTATACCAGTACAACGCTTGTTCTAGATCAATAGGAGTGCCACTTCCAATAGCGAGTTTTCTCGCCAAAGCTAATTGTGTTGGCCCATCACCCCGCTGTGCGGCTTGCTTATACCATTCAACACAGGCCGCTTCGTTTTTAGTGACACCTTTGCCGGTACAGTACATCACTCCCAACATGCTCATTGCGCCGACGCGGCCTGATGCAGCAGCCTGCTGAGCGAATTGAAAAGCTTTGGTGTAATCCTGAGCCACACCTCTGCCGCCATGATAATAACGTCTGGCCAATACTTCCTGCGCGACCGGACTGCCGTTGTTCGCCGCTTCAGTAAACCAATGAATCGATTTTTCATCGTTTTGTTCAAGGCCATCTCCTTGTGAATAACGGCGCCCAAGTTCTACCTGGGCATCGACATCGCCGCGTTTAGCCTTGAGTTGTTCGGTTAGACCTTTAGTGGTTGCGCAGGACGCCGCCAGCACCGTCATTAAAGCAACGAATAATATTTTTAGGACATTCATGAATGTATTAAATCGATTTTACTGCGCAAAGTATAGCCAGTTAATCGTTAGAGTTAAATGAATAATCAAAATTGCGCGGTACTTTCAATCTGGATCGCTTCACATTTGTTCGCGATGACAACGAGGAGTTATTATTCCTGTCTTTGCGAGGTCACGAAGTGGCCGTGGCAATCCACATACAGCTATTGTTGTAGCATTATCTGTGGCTACCACTCTCCGGTGTTCGGCATCGATGCCCAGGGTTCCTGTTCGGGCAAACTGTCGCCGGCTTGCAATAGCTCAATTGAAATACCATCGGGCGAGCGGACAAAAGCCATGTGTCCATCACGTGGAGGACGATTAATTGTCACACCACCATCCATGAGTTTCTGGCAGGCGTCGTAAATGTTATCAACCTTGTAAGCCAAATGACCGAAGTTACGTCCACCGGTATAAACTTCATCCGAATCCCAGTTGTAAGTCAGTTCAACCTGTGCATCCTCCTGACCTTCTGCAGCCAGAAAAATCAGGGTGAATTTTCCGGCCTCGTTTTCATATCGACGAATCTCTTTTAAGCCCAGTAAATTGCAGTAAAAATGCAGGGATTCATCTACATCAGTGACTCTGACCATGGTGTGTAAATATCGCATATTTCTTCCTTTAATCGTTTAACCAGTTGTGGATTAATTGAATTTGTTCCTCATCCATTAACGCTGGTGCGTGACCAACATTTTTGATTGCTTTGGCTTTTAACTTGAGTTGAAGCCGTTTCATTTTTGCAATAATTGCAGGATTAAGAATATCAGAATTTTCACCATACAGCAGATAAACCGGACAAGTTATAGCTTGCCAAAAGTTCCAAATATCTGCTTTAACATTTGCGGTCTGTTTAAAAGCCAAAGCAATCGCTGGGTCATAATTTGAGACTAGTTTTCCTTCACTATTAATTCTATGACTGTAGTTTGCCAGGTGCTGCCATTGCTCAGCAGTCAAACTACCAAACGGGGCATAAATCTCGCGAATATGGCTTTCGAAATCACCTTTAGTATCAAATTCGGCTGCCATTGAAAGATAATCATTAATTCTTCCAATCGCCTCAGTTGGAATTTCCGGCCCAACGTCATTGATGATTAAGCGTTTTAGTTGGCCTGAGTTTTGCGCAGCCAGAATGATGCCTATCAATCCTCCCATTGATGTGCCCAGCCAGTTGAATGATTGGATATTTAATTCGCGCAGTAAAGATTGCACGACTTCAAGATAGGTTGGCATTGCATAGCTATTTTTATCCTCCAACCAATCACTTAAACCACGTCCTGGAAAATCAATCGCGACAACTCGATATTGATCACTGATCGATCGAGCTAAATAATCGAAATCGCGAGAATTACGCGTAAGTCCATGTGCGCAGATAACGACCGGGAGTTCAGCTTTACCCCAGTCCAGGTAATGAATCTGGTAGACTTTGTTTTGCTGAGTAAAATCAAAAAAATTGCTAATCGGTTCAGTCATTTTTTGATTTCTCCAAGTAGTTCGGTTAGCTGCCCTTTTTCAGTGATTGGATAAACCGTCATTCCGCTTTCCCTGCCGCGAATAGATATCCGAGTGGCGGTTAAATGTCCATAATCAAGGTCGGTCTGGTCAAGCAATTCCTTAGAAATTACGACTTTACAACTTAAATTTTTGCTCTGTGCTTCTAATCTTGCGGCGATGTTAATGTTGTCACCTATGGCTGAATAGTTGGGTGATTTCGGCGGGCCCATGCTGCCAACTATGGCTTCGCCGCAATGCAAACCGATACCTATCATTAACGGCTGTTCAAGATCGGATTGCATTTTGTCGTTTAAAGCATCAATACGATCAAGCATATCGACGGCACCACGTAATGCATTAATGCAGCCAGTCTTTAAATCAGTCTGCAAACCATATAATGCCATTAAACCATCACCTGCAAATTGAGCATAATGACCATTGGATAAATGTAATGATTTCGACATCTCGGTGAAGAATTCGTTAAGAATAAACAGCACATCATAAGGGAGTTTGTCTTCAGCCAGTTTGGTTGATTCGCGTAGATCAACAAACATGGCGACCACTTGTTTTTCTTCGCCACTTACCCCGCCTGTGGGTTGTGCCAGTTTCATGGTCGCATCAGCCGGCAAAAGCGGCGTCAGTCGCACATCTCCTTTGAGTGTAGCCTGGCAAGCAAGTCGCACATTAGGCGGTGCTTTAATTCTTTTTAAGGCCAAGGCCTCAAGTTCCCCTACAGAATCGAGATTTTCAATGCCTTCATCGACTTTAACACGGCAAGTTGTGCAACGTGCGCGCCCGCCACATACCGATGGGTGTGCCATATCAGCAAAGCGTAAATTATTCAAAATGCTCATGCCCGGTGCGGCAGTCAATCTTCTTTGGTTGATGGAGATGTTGCAACAACTGTCACGCAACACAATCCGCCGATGAATTTGTTTTAACACCAGCATCAAAATACTCATGCCGATGACAAACCACAGCAAGCTGAGTTGTATTGTTTGAATGAGCCCGGAAATCTCAGGGTTGTCGAGTTCAGGAATGTCATATTCAAAAGCTTCATAACCGGCCTGAATGAAACCGATTAGAGCTAAAACTGGCCAGACGATTGCCAGTGCATAACTCCAATACAGATTTTTCCGATACCAGGATTTGGTTTTTAACCAGTAATGCAATCCTAGGCAGACGTGTAACCAGGTAACGATTAGCAAGGCGAATTGACGCACCAGCTCACCTACGTCCAACCAGATTTTTTGCAGTATCAGAGGATAAGTCGTATCAACTTCGAAGCCGTGGTAGTAACCTCGAACCGGCACGACGTGAGGGATCAGCAATAAAATCATTACAATACCGCTGGCTAGTTGCAATTGTTGCCAGCGCGCCAGATGCATAAAGGATTGATGATACAAAGCCTTCATTGCGATCGAAAAGTGAATCAAAATGCTGATAGCAAGAATTGAGGTTCCAATTGGGTTGCGAATTATCCGGGTCATGAAAGATCGCATGATTTCCATGGCTTCAATGCTGATCAAACCAAGAATGTGATTACCCAGGTGAAGGAATACGTAACTGAACATTATCAGCGCAGTGGTGGAACGTAGACGATTGATTAAATAGCTTGAAACCAACAGTTTTAGTATTTTTTATTTAATACTCAGTTTAACAGAGGTTTAATTATTGATTTAAGTTCGTCAGCTGTAAAAACACCTAATTTCTTATCAACCACAATCCCTTGGCGATTTGTAATCAGGCTGAACGGAATTGCACCGACTTCGTTATATTTGTACATTAAATCTGGTGTGGTGTCGTCGGATATTAATAGTGGGTAATTAATATCCATTGTGTCGGCAAAGCGTTGAACCGGCTCTGGGTCATCCAGAGTAATGCCAATGACCTGTAAGCCCTGTTCCTGGTAGCGGTCTTGGAAATCAGCTAGCAGCGGCATTTCTTCACGGCAGGGCGCACACCAGGTTGCCCAAAAATTAATCAATAGTACTTTGTCTTGCCATTGGCTTTGAGGCTGTTCAACACCTAAATAGTCTTTTAATGCAAATTGTACTGCTTCCGTCGGCATTTCCTCCGCGCTGAAATGCTTTTTTGCAAAAAATACACCAACATATAGAGCGATGGACGCAACTATAGCAATAATAATCCAGGAAATTAAGCGTGTGATCGACATTCTAGAAAATCGTACCTCTACTAAGAACGGAGAACTGTTTCCCGCACTTGTTGCGGGATCTCCAGCAGTACTGACCATTATTTGGGAGACCCCGGAATAAATCCGGGGAATGGGCTTCATCTTTTAAAGGAAAGTGGAAATAGTAAAAAAACATATCGTGTCAATCAACTTATTTTCGGATGCCTTCTAGGCACGCTCAATAACCTCTTTAAGAATTTTCATGAATTCATCACTATCCCGGTAACCGTAGAATTTATGATCAGAAAATTCAGTGCTGGATGAATTGAAAAATAATGTGGCAGGCGGCCCGAACACATTGAAGCGTTTTTTTACGGCTTTAACCGACTCGCTGGAGGCATTGGTGATATCTACTTTTACCGGTATAAAGTTTTCATCGAGCATTGAAATAATTTGAGAATCCTTAAATGTCGTACCATCCATACGCAAGCAATCAAGACACCATTCTGCATAGTAATCCAGCATGACCAGTTTATTTTCAGCTTTAGCTTTTGAGAACAAAGCATCAATTTCAGCATTGCTGGAAACGATGGTAAACAAAGTTTTGTCATACTGTGAGTCAGTCTGATCATCAGTGATTAGTTGTTTCAAAGGCAGTGGATTCATGATGTCGCGATAGCCGTTTAAGCCGCCGATAAATGCCAATACTCCCCAGACCAAGCTCAATACTGCTACGGTTTTAGCGAACATATTCAAGCTTTTACCAAATGACTTGCTAAACATAAATACTGCTGCTGCAATCAGTAACAAACTCCACAAAAATAAGACCGGTACAGCCGGAATAAAGCTGAGCAAGTAAATCGCCACGGCTAATAATAAAAAGCCTATGATTTTGTTGATATCTTCCATCCAGCTACCCGCTTTGGGCATTAAATGACCAAACTCAAAGCCAAAGAAAATCAGCACCACTCCCATACCCATGGCCATGCAAAACATCAATGCGGCGCCCAGCAATGCACTGCCTTTGGCAATGGCAATGCTCAAGGTTGAAATTAATAAAGGTGAGACACAGGCACCGACAATCAGTGCTGAAATCATGCCCATAGCAAAAATGGAAATGACCCCACCGCCGGCCAATTTTTGACTGTGGCCGGACAGGCCGGTTTGCATAAAGGCGGGTACTTGCAGTTTGAATAAACCAAACATTGATAAGGCCATCACTATTAACAGTCCGCTGAGAAAACCGATAGCCAGCGGTGTCTGAAAATAGGCCTGTAGTTGTTCTCCGCTGGCACCGGCAACAGCACCGATCAGGCTATAGCTGGTGGCTGTACCCAGGACATAAATTAACGACAATAAGCCGGAATGCTGCAAACCACCTTTGTCCCGCTCCGTCATAATGATACCGGAGAGAATCGGAATCATCGGTAATACACAAGGCGTAAAAGTCAATAGCAGACCACCCCCAAATGCAGCGAGCAAATACCACAATAAACTTTTATCTGATTCAGCCTTGCTGGTGGCAGGCGTATCATCAGCAAACGGGCCATTGTAATCGGCTAAAGTTAGTTCGATATTTCGTGTCTGTGGTTGATAACAAATACCATCTTCGGCACAACCTTGATATTCAGCGGTGAGCACTAAATCGTTTGTTTTTGACCGTCGAACCAGATTAATGGGAATGGTTGCATTGCCATAATAGACTTCAATTTCACCAAAATGTGGGTCGTCTTTGACTACTCCGATTGGATACTGTGCTTCACTGATGATAATTTCCGGGTTTTTTGAGCTGAATTTTATATGCGGTTTATATAAGTAGTAACCTTGAGCCGCTTCAAAATTTGCCACGATACGATTGGTATCCGTTTTTGTAACAACAAATTCAAAAGCTTCATCAACCGGTAGAAATTCTTCCTCAGTGTTTACTGCGAACACGTCACCCTGGCTGAAAATTCCGGTTTTAGCAGGTGAGGTTGTTGAGGCGGCGTTAGCTTGTGCGATTAAATTGAACGTCTGTGTCTGTGGCGGATAACAAATCCCTAGCGGTTCGTAACAACCTTGTGAACTTACGGTAAGCTGAGTATTGGATAGCGGGTTAATATTCTGCGCATTAAAAACCAATGAATTTTTATAAATGTTGACTTGGCCAAAAAGTGGATCTTCAATTGGAATGCCTTGGGGTAAATCCAGTTCTGTATAGTCAATTTTTTGGCCGTTAATCTCGAGTTTTAGTTTTTCCCGGTACAAGTAATAGCCCTCGGCGATCTTCCAGTTAAGTTTAATTTGGTCGTTTTCAGTAAGCGTTGTAGTCAGTTCAAACGCTTTTTCGGGTGGCAAAAGTTCTTCTTCATTAGCCAGGGCCAATGCTGAGAAGAAAAGTAAAAAAACCGTTATAAATTTATACACTTATCGATGACTAAAATATTTATTTGGACATAGATTCTATCAGCCTATATGGCTGGTGAAACCCGCTTTTACTGTGACAACTATTGGTTGCGGGAGTTCATAAAGGTGATTTGATTCGATCATGGTTTGGATAAGTTTGTCCTGGGGTTGTTAACATTCTGTAGATTGGTTTCGCTGTTGGGTATTTTAGCTTCAATCAAGGTGATCACGCCATATAACCATTCTATGGAAGCGATTAATCGACCTTGTGCTACATTTATGCGAGCAGTTCAGATAAATTACAACACTATGTTGCAAGTAGAAGAAATCGAACATTTCTATATACCATTGTCGGATGGCATCAAACTGGCAGCAAGGGCTTGGATGCCGCACGACGCATCTTCAAATCCGCTTCCGGCAATCCTGGAATATTTACCTTATCGTAAACGTGATGGAACAGCAATTCGTGATGCCTTGACGCATCCTTATTTTGCTGCACATGGTTATGCCTATGTGCGAGTCGATATCCGTGGGTATGGCGAGTCCGATGGTTTGATTAATGATGAATATGTTGTACAAGAACAAGATGACGGTTTGCAGGTAATCGACTGGATCACCAAGCAGCCCTGGTGTGACGGTAACGTTGGCATGATGGGAATTTCCTGGGGTGGTTTTAACGGCTTGCAGATTGCTGCCCGCCAACCTCAAGCGTTAAAAGCGATTATTACACTTTGTTCCACTGATGATCGTTACGCCGATGATATTCATTACAAAGGAGGAGCAATGTTAATGGAGAATATCGGTTGGGCGGCCACCATGTTGAGTTATTCCACTGCACCACCGGATCCATTACTGGTCGGCGATGAATGGTTTGATACGTGGAAGAATCGGTTGGAAAACATGCCATTGCTAGTTGCAAAATGGATGCGCCACCAAAGCCGCGATGAGCTTTGGCAGCATGGCTCAATCTGTGAAGATTATTCGTCTATTAAAGCTGCCGTTTATTGTATGACCGGGTGGGCCGATGCCTACACTAACAGTATTCCCAGAATGATGGAGCATTTGCAGTGTCCCAAAAAGGCTTTGGTTGGACCCTGGTTACATAAATATCCGCATTTTGCCCGGCCTGAACCCCGCATTGGTTTTTTACAAGAGGCCCTGCGCTGGTGGGATTACTGGCTAAAAGGTATTGATACAGGAATCATGGATGAACCATCATGCACATTTTATCTGCAAGATAGTGTCGAACCCAAACCGAGTTATGATTTCAGAGCGGGTCAATGGATACAAACTGACCATTGGCCGGATGAGAATAAGATTTCAATGGATCAGTGGTCATTAACCCACAATGGCCTTTCCAGCAGCATCAAAAAGCTGGGTTCGCAAATGGAAATTGATTCGCCGTTGACCACTGGAGTGCATGGTGGTGAATACATAGCACTTTGGTTTGGGCCGGACTATCCTACCGATCAACGCCGAGACGACGCGTTGTCAGTTTGTTTCGATAGTGCGATATTAGAATCTGATCTTAAAATTGTTGGTAATCCAAAGCTTAAGTTAAAACTGAGCAGTAACTCGACCTGCGGACAACTGACTGTTCGTCTGTCAGATGTTGCACCAAACGGGAAAGTCACGCGAGTCACCTATGGCACAATAAATTTGCGCAATCGTGATTCACTGGAGAGTACTCAGGAAGTTGTTGCCAATAAGGTTTATGAAATTGAATTGCAAATGGATTTTATTGCACAGACGATTCCGAAAGGGCACCGAATGCGTGTTGCACTGTCCAGCAGTTATTTCCCGCTGCTATGGACGACCCCGGAGAAATCATCGGTTACCTTGGCGCCGGATCAGCAGTCATTAATGTTACCGATATTTACTGGCACACAGATTCCCGAGCCTTTTGAACCCCCTGTCAGTGCTGAGCCAGAAAAAGTAACCATGCTGAGAGAAGCCTCTAACAAACGTGTTATTTCAGAGGATGTGGCTACCGGCGTGGTGCGTGTCGATATTGAAGATGACTTTGGCCGTACGCAATTCGACCGGCATGGTTTATGGGTAGATCAAGTGTGCCATGAAAGTTATAGTGCGCATCCCGATGATCCTGATCAAACCCGGGCACATACATATTGGCAGCACCAAACGGGCCGTGACGACTGGCAAGTCTCAAGTGAAACAGAAATAAGCGTCACTTGTGATAAAGATGATTTTTACATCAAAGCCGGTTTCAAAGCATATCAAAACGATAAACTGATTTATGAAAAAGACTGGGGTGAAACAGTGCCCAGGATTGCCGTCTAAAAACTTTCTCAAAAGGATTTTTTGGCTAGATAGACAGTATTTGAAGATTCATCTCCCGTATATGGATTAGGAAAGTTTACAATGTGTGCATCAGAACTTTTGAATACAACATCAAGAAGATTGCTAAACTCAGCGTCGGGTAGATCATTCGACCATAACCCAAAAATACCTCCCGGACGGAGTTTGGTAGCCAGGTTTTTCATGCTTTGGATAGAATAAAAATGACTATTTGTAGAATTCAACCAATGACGGGGAGAGTGATCAATGTCTAATAAAATAGCATCTACCAACTGATCAGGATTGTTTAGAAGAAACCCTGTATTTGGCGTTAACGCAATCTCAAAAAAATCGGCGTGAATTAGTGAGCATCTGGAATCCGATGTTAATTTTTTACCTAATGGCACCAGTCCCTTTTGATGCCATTCGATTACCGGCTTCAACAGCTCGATAACTATCAGAGAATTTACTCTGTCGTCTTCCAATGCTGCAGCAGCGGTATAGCCAAGCCCTAAACCGCCGATTACAACATCCAGATTATCTGTTTCAAGTGCGGCAAGGCCTGTTTTTGCTAGTTGAATTTCTGCTTCAGTAAACAAACTCGACATCAAAAACTCATCACCGAGTTTTACTTCATAAAAAACCTCACCGTTCTGATGAGGCTGTATTCGACGTCTGAGACTAATAGCACCTAGGTGAGTATTTTGATAATCGAGTTCTTCGAATTTCAAAGACACGAGAATATTTTTTAACTAAAAATTAATCCTATCCAGCTGGCATTAGACTCACACCGGCAAAATATTTATGCAGCGAGAAAAACACGGCGTAAATTACAATACTGATAATCAGATTTCTAAGTGTGCGAGTCATTGGCGCTGGCTCAGGTTTAATCCAGTCACCATCACGTTTATTGACCAAAATCATTTGCAAAATGATCCAAACTGCAAAGCCACCGAATAATAAGACTGAGCGTGTTTCTCCATTTGCCAATAAGTGTGCTATTGCCCAGATCAAAACTGCCGTCATCATGGGGTGGCGAATCAGGCGTTGAATAATGGTTTTACCGCTGGATGCTCCAAATAGGATAAAAGCGATCAGCATCAGTAACATAGTGATGTGACGTGTCCAATAGGGTGGAACATAAGCGTACTCCACCGGTGTGCTGCGCCAGCCAAGAACAATCATCAAGATCGAAGCCAGTGCAATGATTGAAAACAATACACGCCAGGTCTTTTCGCTGGTGGCGCTGATAATTCCGTCTTTAATGCCCGGCGTTAAGACCAGTGAAAGGTGGGTAACAATAAACAGCGCAATTCCACAAATAAGTAAAGTCATGAAGCTGATTCTATCTAGTTGGCAGATGCACAATCAATGCATAATGTTGTCATCGGCATAACTTTGAGCCGTTCAGGATTGATAGCAACGCCGCAGGATTCACATTCACCATAAACACCCTCATCCATACGTTTGAATGCTCTTTTAATTTGTTCAATTTCCTCTGTACCTTCACGGATGAGTTCAGCGCGTACTTCATCATTTTCGCGCTCCACTGCCTGCTCGACCCAGTCAGCACTGTGGCTGGCTTGTAGGCTAGTTTGTGCTTTTGCGGTCCGGATTTCAAGTTCGCTCTTAAGCGTTTGCAGTTGTTGTCGATATTGTTCGTACTCAGATTTCATCATCATAACTGTAGTGTTAAGGTTAAAATTTGATACTGTGTTTCACAGCAAACTTCAGACAAGAAATTATACATGCATATTGAAAAACCGGCATTCAGTCGTTTACTAGGACAAGCGCAGCCGATAATCTTGGACGGCGGTTTAGCAACTCAATTAGAAGAGCAGGGCTGTAATCTCAACACTGAATTGTGGTCAGCCGATTTGCTACTCAATGATCCACAAGCAATTATTAACGCACATCTCGCCTACCTGGATACCGGTGCGCAAATAGTCACAACGGCGAGTTACCAGGCCTCGATTAAAGGATTTATATCCAAAGGATTATCAGAAGATAAAGCCAAACAGGTGATAGCGAGTTCTGTCGTGCTAGCAGAACAGGCTATTGAGAACTATTTGCTTAAAAATTCAGTCGCAAACAAACCTTTAATTGCTGCCAGTGTTGGACCATACGGTGCTTATCTGGCTGATGGGTCGGAATATAGAGGTGACTATAAAATCAGTGACCAGGTGCTCGGCGATTTTCACTCGCAAAGATTGAATACTCTGGATCAAACTAACGCGGATATTCTGGCATGTGAGACGATTCCAAGTTATCAAGAAGCGGGTGTCTTAGCAGAGTTGCTGTTGACTGTTAAGACTCCGGTATGGGTAAGTTTCTCCTGTTGTGATGGACAACACATCAATGATGGTACTGAGATCGAAAAAGCAGTTGATTTATTTAAAAACCATCATATGGTTTTGGCTGTGGGAGTTAACTGTACAGCTCCAAACTACATCAGTGAAATCATCAATAGGATAAAGGGGGCCGTCGATAATAAAGCTATAATTGTTTATCCAAATTCCGGCGAGATTTACGATGCGAATAGCAGAACATGGCAATCACTAACAAACCCGAGTGATTTTGCAATGGCGGCAAAGTCCTGGAATCAATTGGGCGTACAAATAATTGGTGGTTGCTGTCGAGTAGGTCCAAGGCAAGTTCAAGAGATTGCCAACACGTTAAAGAATTGACTATGACGGTGAAGGTTAGTTTAGACCATTTAGTGATCGCAGCTGCAGATCTGTCAAGCGGTGTTGACTATGTTAAAGACCAGCTTGGCGTGGAAATGCCTTTTGGCGGTGAGCATGAGAAAATGGGCACACATAATCACCTGATGAGTTTAGGAGCGGATTCGTTTTTGGAAATCATTGCCGTAAATCCTAAAGCAAACCAACCAAATCGACCTCGCTGGTATGGTCTGGATGATCCATATTTAAGAGCACAAATTGTCAAACAACCCAGACTGATTGCATGGGTAGTCAACACAACTAATATTAGGCAATTAATGAGTTTGACGGAATTTCCGTTCGGGCAGATTGAATTGATTAGTCGTGATAAGCTGAACTGGTATTTTGCTCTACCCGAAGACGGCCGGTTACATGGACCGGGCCTAATTCCTTACCTGATGCAGTGGAACACTGATTTACATCCAGCTCGCAACATGGCCGATCTGGGATGTCGATTCCGAGACCTGGCTCTTTATCATCCCAATCCAGATTGGCTCGAATCTATTCTCAAACAGATCAATGCATATGAATTAGCCGAGGTGGTTGAACTAGCAAAAAATCAAACGGCCCATATGACGGCAACGATTGAAACTCCGACGGGGGTAAGAAAACTGTCTAACGAAATTTAGCTGTCTTGTTAGTCAGTCTTCAAGTAATAACATCAATATCGGTGCGATATTTAGTTTGTTTGGCGGCTGGGTCCAGCCAGCGCCTGTGATTCTGACTTTATTCAACCATGTGTTCCAGCGTCCGAATTCACCACCTGGGCCAGTGTAGGCGTAAGCGATAAACTCATTTGTGCCCATTTGCGCATGCCCAAGAAAATTGCCGGACATACCAAGGTTATGAGCGGTTGGTTGAATATTCGCTGTTATATTGTCATTAGTAACTGGCTGAAAACGCAAGCCATCGGTCGACTGCCAGACATGGACATAGCTATTACTGGTGAAGCGGCTACCGATTGCTGTTGCAATAAATAGATCAACTTCGGGTAAGTATTTGACATCAGTTTGGTCTTCTTTCCAGTCCCGTGGGTTTATCGCATAACCGCGGTCGGTGAGATTGGCAGGCCAGTTTGCGTTATTAATAGCGGTGGTTGCAACACGCGTTTTTGGAACACCCTCATTTTCAGTGTAATAAAGATACAGCGTATTGCCCTTGACCACCATATTCGGTTCACCCAGGCCCCATTTATTTACCGGCCCGGTATAGCGAATAATAGGTTTTGGGTTTCCGCCCCAGCTGGAACCGTTCCATTTTTGGTAATTTTTATCCGGGCTGAATGATCTGGCAATAAATACATGGTTATTGAGTCCTGCACCAAAGCTACTCGCGGTTGCTGTGTAGACCATGTAATAGTAACTGCCGACCTTGATAACATTCGGATCACAGATGGCCCAGCCGTCTTCACTGCCAATCGTTGGGGCGAGTGCAATTACATCGTCGCTCCAGGTTACACCACCATCGGTTGAGTTTCTGTAACGAATATAATCCGCCACATTTTCATCACCTTCCGAACATGCCCAGAAATGCAGGTCATCGTTGTTGTAGCGAATCAGAGCAGGACCATAACGATAGGAAGGATCAGTGTTTAATCCTGTCCCGTCCCAGGGCCAGTCGGGAGGCCAATAAGGTGGTCTTGGTAAATACGTCGCGTCGTGGATCATACGGCCCGGTAAGGCGCTCAAAGCTAATGGACTCTGTGCTTCAGCACCACTTGGTATGATGAATAAACTGTATAGACAGACCGTTAATATGTGCGATGCGAATTTCAAAAAACAACTCTAAATCAAATAGTTGTGCTGACTTTAGCAGGTAATACAATAACTACACAAGCTTAAAATCATTTGCTTAAGCAGTTATGGGGTATTGGGATGATTGGCAATTAGATTAGGATCGCTACGACTTATTTGATAAGCATAAAATGCGAGGCAGCTTGCAAGCAAAACATAAATTGACCCTCCAAGCGTCAATTTTTCCAGGCTAACACCCTGATCAAATAACCAACCGAGTAAGAAAGGCGAAATAGAGGATGAAAAAACCATCATCGAGGTCGACAAAGATTTAATCGAGCCTAAATGTTTATTGCCGTAAAGTTCTGAATAAAACGGACCCGAGAGTGTATTAACAAAACCGGAGGAAAGTCCGAGTAAAAGCATGAAACTAACAGCGGTTAGGTTGTGAGAGGAGATGGATAATAATAATAAACCCAAGCCAAGTGGCAATGGTGCAATCGCGATTAAACGTGCAGCACCATATTTGTCGACCAAATGACCGGCATAGAGTGAAAAGAAAAATGCAACGGTGGCATAAACACTGAACAGTACTCCCCACATCGAAAGCGACCAGCCCTTGGATTCAATTAGATGAATTTGGTGAAAAATGAAACCAGTAAACAAAATCGAATGCGCTAATAAACTAGGTAAAAACATATAGAATCGTTTGTCTTTTAAAACTTCAGCCCGTGTCCATTGCCGACGCGTATAAGCCTTATCGGATTCATTGCCATCATTAAGTTGTTGCAAATAATTTTGGTGGCGAACATTATGACTACGCAATAAAAATACAATCGCCGGGACCATTATTATTACCATCGTCAAAGCAGTTACTTGCCACGTTGTTCGCCAGCCTAACCATAATGCCAAGCTAATAATAATGCTGGGCATGATTGCTTCAGAAAGTGTATAGCCAGTTTGGCTGATCGCAGTAGCTTTGCCCTTGATGGGTTCAAGATACCTGACCATAGTCGTCACACTGGTCAGTGTACTAAGGCCTTGACCAATATGCCGGGTCAAAAAAATGCTGATAAGCAGCATCAACATGCTATGACTGAAGGAGATCAGCAGACAACCGATAAAAGAGCCGAAAGTAATGATCAACGAAAACTTTCTTAAGTCAATGCGATCAACAAGCGTTCCTGTCCAGACAATGGCGACAGCGCTGAGCAGGGTGGCCAGAGAATAAATACCGCCAAATTGACCGTGACTTAGTGATAACTCTTCCCGGATTGCACCACCAAAAAGAGAAATAAAAAACGTCTGCCCTGGAGCCGACCAAAATGATAATAGGAATCCAAATAACAACAATCGCCATTCAGATCGAAATAAAGTGTTCACATGCTGATTAAGTATTAATCAGCCAGAGTGTATATGAATTTTTATTTCATTAATTTAAAAAAGATGACTCAAGACGAAATAGCTGAGAAACTGCAGATTACACACGCGACTTAGCCAATACGGGAAAATCTGACGACCACACTCGGAACATTAAAGCAAATTGCAGAAAGATTAAATATCAGCCCTTTTTAAATATGTCGGTTTCCTTAATTAAACTAATGAACTCTAGCACAATATCGACGCTACCTTAATTATCGGGCTAATAAAACTAGTTCCTCTTGTATTTTTTAAAAAGGCTTAATTCCCAGGGCCTGATAGCCAGGACCATACTCGCTCCATAACGCGTACGCCCAGACGATTCGTTATCTTGAAATGAGACGTGATTAAATTCTTGAGCGAGTAACTTCATCTTGTTTTGCAAATGAGAAATCGATTCCAGTGAAATAATATTGTTTAAGATGAGTTTTAACTCGCCTTGGGATTCGAAATCTGAAAGAAAAAATTCACGTTCTACATTTTTTTGCATAAATCGATCAAGCGGTCCATTGTTAATCCAGGGAATTTCGTTTTTGATTAAGATTTTAATTCTTTCATCTGGTAATTGTCTGATGATTTCCAGCCGCTCCAATTTAATCAACAAGTGTTGTAATTTTTGCTCACTGAGATCATAGGTATCAACAATCTCAGCTGGCATGACTCTGCTGAATAGTAAGAAGGCAACAAGCAATAACTCGGGATTATCGACCAAGGCTTGTTCCTGCTTGATTGTCAAGGTTTTTGAGTGTCGTGATGATTCATCCATGTGTTTGAGTACATCTGCGAGTTCCATGTTCATTAAATCGCAAATTTCAATAATGCGTTCAAGACTGAATTTTTTGATTGAAAAATTACGTTTTATCGCGGCCTCAGAGACGTCCAATCTTTTTGCCACATCTGCATAAGACAGGTTTGCCTGCTTCAGACATTGTTTTAGAGCTTCGATAACTTTAGTTGATTTTTTATTCATAGTATTAATTATTAATACTTAAAGTTTAACAATTATAGATTTTTAAAAAAATAGTTGCAATTTTTTATCCAAAATTCAAAATCTGCCTACCTGTGAGGTAAAAAATATGACTCAACAATACAGATATATACTCTTAGTCGGTTTATATGCATTGTTCCTTTTTCGAGTTTTAATCGAACTGGTGACACGTCTGTTTCCCGATTATTTCGGTAGTGCGCAGGTCTATTCCAGCGGGCTTATCTCATACTCTTGGTTGCTTGCCGCCCAGCTCAGTATCTTATGGTGGATGACTAATGTAGTCCGGTTTAATAAAGACACCAGCACATATGAACAATCTTGGCTGATTCATTGGATCCGAGTATTCGCCTTGGCTTATTTTTGTTTTATGGCGGTTCGTTTTGCCATTGCGATTACCGGGCTATCGAACAGCGTTTTTTTCAGCAAACCTATTCCTGCTTTTTTTCACTGTGTGATTGCCATGTTTATTTATGTTCAGGCCTTGCCGGTTTGCCGGCAGTTGGCACGAGGAGAAATCCATGAATTCTAAACAATTATCCCTGAGCAGTTATGTCATGACCATGTTTGGCGTGACACTTATTTTTGGTTTTGCCAGTGTTGTTAATCTACCTTTAATACTGGCTTCGGGTCTTGCTGCTGTGGCTGGATTCGCAGTGGTTGAATACTTACAGCGTTTAAGGCCATTAAAAAAAAGTTGGGCACCGCAAGCTCGTGAATTGTCTGAAGACATAAGTTATATGGTGCTAGTTCAGGGATTATTGCCTAAGCTTGTCGCTTTAGGCGTTACGATTTATCTCTCCAAGTTAATTTGGCCGGGTGCTCAGTTATTTTCTGATTTGTGGCCACAGGCAACGCCTTTATTGTTAGAGACGTTTTTGTTTACTTTAGTCGTGGAATTTCCCCGCTACTGGCTGCATCGATTGGGTCATGGTACACGGGCATTATGGAGTTTGCACAAAGTTCATCACAGGCCTGAAAAACTTTATGCCTTGAATGTAATGCGCTTTCATCCATTTGAAAAAATGCTTCAAATGTTGCCGGAATTGTTTTTGGTTGCTGTTTTGCAACCTACCCAAGAATGCCTGGCATTGTATTTTTCACTTTATGCGGTGAATGGGTTCTTTCAGCACGCCAATATTGATATTAAATGGGGAGTGTTGAATTATTTAATCAGCACTGCTGAGCTACATCGTTGGCATCATGACAAGGAATATAACGGTCGAGGGTGTAATTTCGGTAATAACCTGATTATCTGGGATATTATTTTTGGCACTTACTACCGTAAAGCAGGCAAAGCCCCCAAACGAGTCGGTATCAACAAGAATGATTCGCTTACGGGTTTTGAAAGATTTATTTCCAAATCCATACACTGGTGTCTCAAGTGCTTTATCCAAATCAAACAAAAGGTATTTTCTAGCATAAGATGCTTATCGCTGGATTTAATATATCAATTTCAAACCACGAATCTATTGCGAAAAACCTCTGCCCCTGAATTGGTTCAAGCATTGACCTTAACAGCGATTTTGAAACAAAACAAAAACGCTGAATTTGGCAAACAATACCATTTCGATTCAATTGATAGTGTGAACAACTTTCGCTTGTCAGTACCGATTTGTGAATATGAGGACTTGCGTAACATGGTCGAAATTCAGGCCAGCACAGATAAACCGACATTAACTCTTGAAAGACCGAAGTCTTATCTAAAGACCAGCGGTACAACCAATCAACCTAAATATCTGCCTTTGACGGATTCAGGTCGACGTGTTTTTAACTATGCACAGCGATTGTCCAGATCCGTTCAATATAAGCTTTGTCCTGCCGCGTTCAAAGGCAAGGCATTGATTATTGTGGGTAATAAAGTCGAGGAGCAATATAAAAGTAAAATCTGCGGCAGTGCGTCCGGTTTATTGTTTGATGAATTACCCGTTGTATTTAAGGATATGTCGGTTTGTCCGCCTCAGTTGTTTGCGGAAGTCGATTATCCGGCCAAATATTATGCGATGTTGTTGTGCGCATTAGCCAGTGACAATCTTAGTTATATTTCAACCCCGAATCCAGCGACTTTGTTGTATTTTTATCAATTGCTAATTGATCATAAAGAGGATTTTTACACCGATATTAAACGCGGGAAAATTAAAACTGATTTGAACTTGTCCACTTCTATCCGCAGCAAAATCGATCATCAGCTTATTTCTGATCCTGTGCGTGCAGAACAAATTAAATTTATCTTGTCCCAAGCAAACGGTTTTCAGTTTACAGATCTGTGGCCACAGCTAGAGATTATTTCTACCTGGAAGTCGGGTAACTGCAAGGTTTCAGCCCAACGTCTTGAACAGCTTATTGACGACAGGGTTCATTATCTGGAATTGGGCTATATTGCCAGCGAGGTTCACGGAGCGATTGCGCTATCGCCGTCACAATCCGGGTGTTTGCCGATTATCAATGGTAATTTCTATGAATTCATCGAAACTGAAAAGTGGCATTGCGGTGATCGTGAAACCAAATTATTGCATGAGCTGGAAATAGACAAGCAATATTATCTGATCGTGACGACTAAGAATGGCTTGTACCGCTATTTCATGAACGATGTGGTTGAAGTCACCGGTTATGAGAACAAAACACCATTACTTACTTTTTTAAGAAAGGGCAAAGGAATGACAAGTATCTGCGGTGAGAAGTTGCATGAAAATCAGCTTATAGAAGCCGTTATGGATATCTGCGCCGGAAATGATTTGTCGATGAGCTTTTTTATCTGTCTAGCCGATCAGCAAAGCCAGCAATATGTTTTGTATATGGAAGATATTAACTGTGATGACACAGCGAAATTTGCTCAATGGCTGGATAATCAGCTGAGTGTAAACAATTCTGAGTATCAATCAAAACGAGCAAGTGAGCGTTTGAAACGAATAAGAGTAAAACCCTTGCGGGCTGGGACGTATGAAAAATACAAAAAGTTCAATGTGAACAAAGGCCAAAGAGAAAGCCAGTATAAGATCATCAGCTTGCAAAACAAGACGGATGTTGAGTTTGACTTTGAACAACATGTAGCCGCTTAATTCAAAATGCAAATAGATCAGATAAACATCTACCCGCTGAATATTCCTTTTAACATGAGGTTCAGCCACAGCTCGTACAGCCGGGATAAAGGTGATTCAATTTTAGTTACGATTAAAATAAATAACTCTATTTATGGTGTCGGTGAAGGTTGTCCCAGGCATTATGTCAGTGGTGAAACCACATCGGATTCAATCGCACAACTGTCAAAGCGTATTAATGAATTTAAGACCATGCCGAGGTTGGATGAATTAATTCAGTATATAGATAGGAATCAAGATTTTGTTCGACGTTATCCTGCTGCCTGGTGCGCATTGGAGACGGCTTTGCTCGATTGTATGGCCAAACGGCAAGCCTGCTCGCTTGAAGATTTGCTTGGCACAAGATTTGAAATACCCGAGCGAAAAGAGTCGATAAAGTATTCCGCCGTACTTGGTACAGATAATGGTTTTTCAGCCTTGCTAAAAAAGTACATTAGCTCCGGGTTTTCATCCTTTAAATTAAAACTCAGCGGCGATTTTTCTTTGGACCAGTCGAAAATTCAAATTATCCGAGACTATAAAATCTCAAGACAACAGCTTAGGGCTGATGCAAATAATTTATGGCATAGCGCCGATCAGGTAAGCGAGTATCTGTTAAAACTGGACAACCCCTTTTGTGCCATCGAAGAACCTTTCGTCAAGCATCTGGATGTTGAAAATATTCAAAGATTAATTGAGTACAGCGATATAGATATAATTCTTGATGAGAGTTTTAAATGTGCCCATGATCTGGCAGCAGTTAAAGACCTTGGGGGCAGAATAATTCCCAATTATCGGGTTTCCAAGTTAGGTGGATTAATAAACTGTCTTAGCATTTATCAGGATTACCATGAACGATTTACCAGGCATGTTATCGGAGCCCATGTCGGCGAATCAAGTGTATTAACCCGAGCTGCGATTGTCTTGGCGAATGCTTTTTCCGGCCAATGTAATTATGAAGGTGCTTTTGGCAAGCATTTATTAAAATATGACGTAACAGACCCACAGTTGATGTTTGATCAAACAGGTCAGCTTCGTCCGCCGGAGTATGCTCTGTATGGTCAAGCTGGATTAGGTTTGCAGTTATGTAAACAAATGTTTTAGATCTTTTAATTTATTGCTGAAAACTATTTCCGGACATTGATTGAATTCGGCAAATCGCTTCAATTCCTTGGAAAAATGCTGTCTAAATTCCTGATCGCGCTTTAGTTTGGGCTCGAGGATCAGATTATTGATTATAAACAGTTGCTTTTTTCTGTCCGCTTTGGCATCCATTCGAGCCACCAGATCACCCTGCCAGAGAATGGGTAAAACAAAATAGCCGTGTGTTCGCTTCTTGGCCGGCACATAACACTCGAGTTGATAATCAAAATCAAATAGTCGAACAATGCGCTTGCGCTGAATAACCAGGTTATCAAATGGGGAAAGAATTTTAGCTCTTGACTGAGCCAGGCGTTGACCCAGAATATCTTCATAATTAGATTTGACATAAAATATTTCGGGTTGCCGGTAAATTTTTACTTGTGATAGTTGCCCTGTTTCAAGTTTTTCGTTGACAGCCTGTTTAATCGCTACTCCCATGCCTTTGCGTAAATAACCGAATTCACTTACATGGGCGATGCCATGAGCGTGTAAAAAACGTTCTATCAGATAATGTGCGTACTCATTTTTTGATGGGGCCTGGGTATTAACATATGGGGGAATAATGTGTTCAGCCAGATCGAATACTTTTTGAAAATTCTGCCGCCGGGTAATCAATAGATCACCTTGCATAAACAGATTGCCAATTGCCTGCTTAATAGGCCCTTTTTCCCACATGCCGCCATTAAAGCTTTTGTGTTCTTCAAAATCTTTAGCTTGCAATGGGCCGTCGGCTTTGACTCTTTCCAAAACATGTTTCATTAACTTGGGATTCTTTTTATACCAATGAACCTGTCCTCGCTTAACGGCATTCATCCGCGGCAGGCAGAAACGAAAATCCTCGAACGGCAAATAAGCGGCCGCATGTGACCAGTATTCAAAAATTTCCCGTTGCTCAATCAGTTTGTCCAGATAACGATGTCGGTAATGAGGCACTCTGTTCCACAGGGTATGATGATGAGCCCGTTCAACCACTGAAATGGTATCGATTTGTACATAACCCAGGTGTCTAACAGCCTCAAGAGCACCCCTCAATCCTCTGGCAAATCCTGAATTAGGTATTCCCTGACTGAGTAAAGCCAGCCTTCGCGCCTGTTTTTTAGTTAATGTTAGAGTATTTTTCAAATTCACTGATGACGATGTAGAATGCGGATAGCAATATTACATAACTTTATGAGGACAGACTAATGGCCTGGTGGGGAAAATTAGTAGGTGGAACGCTTGGCTTTATGATCGGCGGACCTTTAGGTGCCATGTTGGGCGCGGTATTCGGTCATAATTTTGATGCGAAATCGGCCGGGCGGCAAAAGCGTGTAGGCTATCAGCGCGGAGACCAGGAGCGTACCCAGGCCGCGTTTTTTGCAGCCACGTTCTCAGTAATGGGACATATTGCCAAGGCAGACGGTCAGGTTTCAAAAAGCGAAATTGCCTTGGCCGAACAGCTCATGACCCATATGCAGCTCAACCCGCAACAGAAAAAAATGGCTATCACCTTATTTAATCAGGGTAAAAGCCCGAGCTTTCAACTCGATGCGGTATTACAGCAATTCAAACAGGAATGTCATCGGCGCACGACGTTAATCCGCATGTTT
This sequence comes from Arenicellales bacterium, assembly GCA_965215945.1. Classification (GTDB taxonomy): domain Bacteria; phylum Pseudomonadota; class Gammaproteobacteria; order Arenicellales; family JAHEKD01; genus JAHEKD01. The sequence goes on from CBDCFC010000014.1 coordinate 66,744, forward strand.
CTTGAAATTCAGGTTCAAGCCGCTTTTGCCGACGGCAAATTGGATCCAAGTGAATCTGATATATTGCGGCATATCGCATTCGTACTAGGGTTTGATGAGGATGATTTAAATCAAATTATCAATATGGTCAAATCCGGAGGGGCCAGTGAAGCCGGTCAGCAGATGACACTTGAGGAGGCTTATAACATCCTCGGCGCTGATGAAAAAATGACGACTGTCGATATCCGCAAACTTTACCGTAAGCTGCTAAGTCAGCATCATCCTGACAAACTGGTTGCCAAGGGCTTACCTGAGGAAATGATTAAACTTGCCAATGAAAAAACGCATGAAATTCAAACAGCCTGGAAACTGATTCAAAAATCACGCGGTGCAGTTAATTCATAAATAAGATTGAGCCTGATCCAACTTGTTATTAAAATGCCGTTGCATTATTGATTAATTACAGGAGATAAAATGCATAAATATATTTTGCTCGCTTTGGTTTTAGTTTTACATGGTTGTGCCACAACATCATCAACCACAACAATTGAAGAAGTTGAAACCGACAAGATTTATAATGTGGTGATTGAAGGCAAAGCTGATTTAACCGGGGATGTAAAAAATGAGTCCAATGTCCTTATCGGTGAAGTGCTAACTAATAAAACCTCAAGTTCGGGTGTGACGGTTGCAAAAGTATCAATTGACCATGAATATGATGAGTTGATTAAAACTAATTCTATTTTTTATGCTAGCGACGGTGATTTGATTCATGCAAAGTTAAATGATGATGCCGGCGAGCCACTTGAAGAGGGCGACAAGGTCATGGGATTTACGGGCAAGACTCAGCTTTACTGGCACAAGACCAAATCAGCAATCAAAGGTGCGACCAACGCTACTATTTCCAAGGCCCAGGAATTGTATAAAAGCGCGACTCAATAGTGTCGAATCAGGTCATCATCACCTGCGCTATTACAGGTGGTCACAACAGTTATGCCAATAACTTTCGTGGCCACCCTGATTACCCTGTTACCCCTGAGCAGATAGCCAATAACGCGATAGAAGCGGCAAAGGCAGGCGCAGCGATTGCCCATATTCATGTGCGTGACCCTGAAACTGGTGAGCGCTCGGGCGATCCTGAGTTATTCAAAGAAGTGGTAGAACGCATTCGCGATTCGGGCAGTGATGTGTTAATCAACCTGACTTCCAGTGAAGGCGCACGGTTTATTCCCGGCAAAGAAGATCCCAAAACCGGCGGTGAAGGAACAACATTAATCGGACCGCTCGACAGGCTCAAACACATTGAACAGTTACGTCCGGATATTTGCACATTGGACGTCGGTACTTTTAATTTTGGCGAGGTGGTTTTTGTCAATACACCTGACGACTTGCGGATCATGGCCAAACATATTCAGCAAATCGGGGTTAAACCGGAAATCGAAGTCTTTGAGCTGGGTCACATCGAATTTGCCAAAAAGCTGATTGCCGAAGGACTGATTGATGACCCGCCAATGTTCCAGGTTTGCCTAGGTATTCCTCATGCAGCTCCAGCTGTGCCCGAAGTACTCAATTTAATGCAAAATCGCCTGCCGGAGAACGCCAACTGGAGTGCCTTTGGTATTTCTCGGATGGAATTCCAGATTGCAGCGCAGTCGGTGAGTCTTGGCGGTAATGTGCGGGTCGGACTCGAGGATAATCTGTATTTAAGCAAAGGTGAATTTGCTTCCAATGTTCAACTGGTCGAAAAGGCGGTTAGAGTGATCAGGGAATTAGACGGCGAACCGGCTCTGCCATCACAAGCGAGAGAAATATTAAGGTTATAATGATCTAAATCAATGATAATAATTATCGGTCTATATATAACAAAAACCTAATCCAAGGAGATTTATCATGTTTAATTATCTGGATGATCTGCCTGATCATGTGATTGGAGTTGAAGTAACGGGAAAGATTACAGCGAACGATTACAAAGATAGTCTTATACCACTGATCGAAGAGAAGCTTAAAGCTCATCAGCGTTTGGACTTTATATGCCGTATCGATTCGAGTTGGGAAGGTATAGAACCCGGTGCGATGTGGCAGGATCTGCGTATAGGTTTGTCCAACATGAGTCATTGGGGACGGATCGCTATTGTCACCGATGTTGAATGGATTGAAAACTCGGTAAATTTGTTCAAAGTTTTTTGGCCGGGTCACCTGCGCCACTTTGACGCTGACGAATTCGAAAAAGCCAAAACCTGGGCGTGCGACCAAAACCGTGCCACTATCGAGGCTCAAATTAATCACGATGATGGCATTCTGACTCTTGAGCCAAGCCAGGATCGCTCACTTAGTGAAGATGATTTTAATTACGTCACCAGACAGGTGGACGATTATTTGCAAGACCATGAAAAGATCAATGGCATATTGATTTCAACTCGCCATTTTCCAGGCTGGCAGAGTCTGGCAGCCATGTTGTCACATCTAAAATTCGTTCGTGATCATCACCGAAAAATAGAGCGAATAGCCGTTGTGACCAATAGTCCCTTGGGTAAATTTGCCGATCATGTTACCGATCATTTTATTAAAGCCCAAGTAAAAAGCTTTGAATACGATCAACAGGATCTAGCACTTTCATGGTTAAAGCGGGATTCTGATCAAGTTTAGAAATCTTCAAAATTAGAGAAAAGAATGTAAGTCTATTAATTTGTTCTGGAGATTATCCGTTTGTGTATAACCCACCGAAATATTGGTTTGCAACTAAAGCAGCCTTGGTTCTGTTGCTGACATTTAGTAGTTTTAGTATTGATGACACATGTAACTTTACCGTTCCTTCACACACGCCGAGTTCATAAGCTATACGCTTATTAGCATGGCCGGAGATGATATGCTGAAGAACATCTTTTTGGCGTTTGGTCAGTTTAGTATGTTTGAGTTTGTTATCTTCGGTTTTTCCTGTAGATTGCGTTTTTTGGTTATTCAAACTGCGATTTTCTAAAATAGATTGACAGATAAACCGCTGATTATATTTTAGTGAGCGTAATGCTGTGACCAGTTCACTATGAGGGCTATTAACAGTGACTAGAATACAAACGTCAGAAGATAACAATCGATTGGATAAATCTGTGTCAACAGGGTTTACAAAAACCATTATTTTTGACTGGGAACGGTAAGCTCTTGCTCTCTCAATCAAGGCTAATTGTTGAGAATCTGAGCCGCACGAACCTATAATTATATTGTCTATTGAGTCGCTAATTAAAATCTTTTCAAATTTTTTAATACTTTGTGATTCATAAACAACGCAATCATAGTTGTTGATGTCGTAGATAAGAGAGCTCAGCATTTCACACGCTAAGGTGTTTTGTTCGACAATTAAATACTTCCCCGAATTGGTTTCATTAGTTTGGTTTTTCATTTTTCCCCTTCACATTTATATGTAATTAATGTTAATTTAACTAGACAATAGCAATAGCTGAGGGGCATGTAACCTACCAAATGGTATATACAATAGTTATAAAAAAGAATCAAAATAATCTTTTTAACCATCCGCGATTTTTTATCTATACAATGATGTAGTTCAAAAGTTGGTTCAGTTAACAATGGCTAGAGGTAAACATAGGCAAAAGCAGAACGACGAACTAATTGACTTAATATATGAATTAACGGTCGATCCACGCAGGTTTGAAGAATTAGTTTTAGAGATTGATCAGCGCATTTCTAATAAATCCTCATTAGCGGCATCGCTTCGCAGCAAAAAAACAGCATTAGAGAAGCAGTTTGGCCAGAGTGAGGACTTAAACGAGCATCTGAAATTGCCTAATGAGCTGAGTCCCATTATTGGGCACTTGGAGCGGGCAATGGCTATCGTCCAGCACATCAGTAATCTAGAGAAAGAGAATTCAATACTAAACAGTTTTTTTGACCAATTACCTATAGGTTTACTACTGCTTGATGACAAACTTTCAATTATTTCCTGTAATCCAGCAGCGTATAAGGAACTAGATATTCAAGGAGTCGAAATTAATCGAATGGCTCTTTCTGATATCAATACTTTGTTACATTCAAGATTGCTGAATTTCCAAAAAGAACCTACTGATAAAAAAGATATAGCAACAATCACACTTAACTCCAAAAGGGTTTATGTTACAGAGCAAAAAACAACGAATCTTAATCTGAAGTTGAACTCGAAGAAATTTTATGCCGTTCTCATCCCTAATGATCAGTTCGATATTGTTGATTGCCATCCTGATTTTTCTGATCACTACGATTTAAGTAACAGGGAGTTGCAAATAATTAACCAGTTGATTAAGGGCCAGAGTATTAAGGAGATTTCGAAGCAGGATAATGTAAAAGAAGGTACAGTCAGGCAGCAAGTAAAGTCAATCTATTCGAAAACGCAGACTCATAGTCAATCGGCATTAATTTCGCTAGCTTTAAGAAATCCGGCGACCATGATAACAGCAACCTTATTGAACGATTACCGTGAAAAAATTAGTAGTCATGCTTATAAATTTATTAAGCTATCATCTGAAAAAATGCTGGCCTATGAAGAATATGGCGATGGAAACGGGGATCCCATGTTTATGTTGCATAATTTCGGTGGTTGTCGTTGGCAAACGCCGTATGTTAAAGGCGGCATTTCTCAATTAAATATTCGGATGGTTATTCCAGACCGTCCAGGCTTTGGTCGATCGACCATGGACCCTGACTTAAGTTATTTATGTTTTGCTGATGATCTTATAGCTTTGGCAGACTATCTGAAGATTAATAAATTTAATGTGCTGGGCTATTCAAGCGGCACTCAATCTGCGCTTGCCCTGGCATATAAATATCCTGACCGAATCAAAAGAGTTATTTTGGTTGGCCCCAGTTTCAGTCTCAAAAAAGGAGAGGAAAAACGATCATACTTAACAGCAGCATTACCAAAAATTAATAAGATTTTGTTTGATATTATTTATGATGGTTGGAAAAAGAAACCAGACAGATATCTTGATCACGTGTATACCATGGCAGGGTCGGCCGAAAAGTGTTTATTTAAAAGTCTTTATTTTAGGAACCAAAGGATTAGTCTGCTTAAAGAATCGACTAGACAAGGAACAGCACAAATTTTACAAGAATTAAGTTTAGTTAATAGCGATTGGGGTTTTGATTTGGCGAAGATCAACCATACAGTTGAAATCTGGTATGGAGATGAGGATTATTATACTCCAGTTGCCGCTTTTGAAAGATTTGCAAGGTCATTCGCTAAGACCAAAATGACTTTTATGCCGGGTTACGGACTATTTCTTTATTACGCTAAATTCGAGGAAATTATTAGGGCAAAAATTAATGAGTGAAATTAAAGGCACAACGTTTATGCATTGGCTTATAAGTTATTTTTTATTGTGGATATGTTTGAGTTCAGTTTTTCAAAATTTGGCTCAAGCTGGCGGGTTTCAAATTAGCGAACAGTCTGTTACGGGTTTGGGTAGAGCTTTCGCGGGTAGCGGTGTTGTCGGAGAAGATAATTCTGATATGTTTTACAATCCTGCCAGCCTTTCGCTTTATGATATCAAGCAACTTAATTTAGGTAGCTATTATTTAACCGGTTCTGGGAGGTTTAAAAATACTGGCTCCACTCAATCATTCATCACCCCTGCTGGTATCAGTGTAATCAATTCAACAGGAAACGAAACCACAGGTGGACGAGATATTTTTATTCCCAATATTTATTATTCAACGCCAATAAATAATAAAACTACATTTGGAATAGGTTTAACAACCCCTTTTGCTGTTCGAACCGATTACGGAAATAGTTGGGTAGGTCGATATCACTCGATTACAACTCAACTGGTCAACATAGATCTCAACCCAAACTTGTCTTACCAATTTAATAATCATTTCTCTGCTGGTTTAGGTTTGAGGTTGTTATACAGTGAAGCGAAATTGACGCAGGCATTTTTTACCGGTTTAAACACACCAGATGTTCTTTCAAAAATAGATGGCGAAGACACTGATATCGGCTTTAATCTTGGGTTAATGGCTGACTTTAATAAATTCCGCTTAGGTGTTGGTTATCGATCTAAAGTTAACCTGGATTTAGACGGTAACTTTAGCACTGGTTTACCAGGGCAAAATACCAAATCATCAATTGAACTTAGCCTGCCTGAGACTATCTACCTGTCCGGGAAATTGAAACTCAGTGATCAGTTTGAATTATTGTCAAATTTCAGATGGACTAACTGGGATCAGTTTGATGAACTTAGAATTGGTTTTAACGGCGCCTTGCCAGATTCAATAAGTGAAACTTTTTGGCAGGATTCGGGTACCCTTAGCCTTGGGGCAAATTGGTACTATAATGATGATTTAACCCTACGCGCTGGCTTGGCTCGTGATAAAACGCCTGTGTCGGATGATCCTGCCTTAAATACTTCTTTATTTCCTGGTTCTGATAGAGATTGGCTAACACTCGGTCTAAGTTACCAGTTGTCTTCAAGAACTCGTTTCGATATTGGATATGCTTATATCTTTACTGATGATATAAATACCGACTCCAGTACAAACCTACTGGCAACACCTGATATAGCAACAGACAATTTGGTAGGAGAGATTATCGATGGTGATATCCAAATATTGGGGTTCCAGTTAAACATCAACTTATAAAACAATAGCTTCCAAGTCATGTCGAATCGACATTAAAAGTTCACCTAGATCCACAAAAATAATGCACAACCTGCTGTCAACCCACCAGTCACCCAGCTAAATATTGTCCAGCGCTTGGGAGTGGATAAAAAACGTCTGATCGATTGGCCTGCAACAACCCAGGGTACAATTGCAATTATGGATAAAAAGGGTAGCCCTAAAAAAACCAGCCAGAGCAATAACGGATTGGCCTTCGCAGCAACCAGGATTAAGCTGACCAGAGCCAGGGTGGCAACAATCGCTTTGGGGTTAACAAATTGAAATAAGGTCGCAGCAATAAATGACATAGGTTTGTCAGTTTGCGGTTTATCAGCGATCTTGCTCGCTCGAGCCATTTTCCAGCCAATCAGTACCAGCCATATACTACCAATGACCTTCAATACTAAAAGTATCAACGGCCATTTATCAATTAAAGGTTTCAGTCCAACAATGGCCAATAAATTAAGTAGAAAAGTCCCAAGGATGACTCCCAGTATATGGGGTAAAGTGGCGACAAACCCGTAACGCGCACCGGAATAGGTCAGCATCATATTATTAGGCCCGGGTGTCGCGAACATGGTATAGGCAGCAATCACAAATGGTGTTAATAGTTCTATCTGGCCAAACACTAGCTTTGAAAAAAATAACAATTGTATTTTAGCCAAGTCTACTGCTTTTCCAGCTTTACGCACAGACAAAACATATAATATGGTCATGTTAGTACTATCAAATATTACGCTTCAACGCGGTCGTGAGAATCTGCTGGAAGATACATCATTGACGATTTATGAGTCACGGCGAATCGCGCTGATTGGTCGTAATGGTTGTGGTAAGTCGAGTTTGTTTGAGTTATTACTAGGCCGAATTACAACCGAAAAAGGTGATGTCTCAATTCCTAGCGGTTGTCGAATTTCGCACCTGGCGCAGGAAATTATCGACAGTCATCGTACAGCCCTTGATTATGTTTTGGATGGTCACAGCGAATTTCGGGCAACGCAAAAAGCCATTGCGGATGCTGAAAATAGTGACGATCATCATGCACTCAGTCTTAATTATGAAAAAATGGAAACCATCGGTGGTTATCAGGTTAATCATCAGGCCGCCGAATTATTGCACGGTCTGGGTTTCGCCAATGAAGAATTAAAGAACCCGGTTAACTCATTTTCAGGCGGTTGGAGGATTCGACTGAATCTGGCCCAGGCATTGATGAGTCCATCAGATGTTTTACTACTCGATGAGCCAACTAACCATCTGGATTTGGATACTACTTTTTGGCTGGAACAGTGGCTAAAGCGTTATCCAGGAACTCTGGTCATCATTTCCCATGATCGCGATTTTATTGACAATATAGTTAAGGAAATTGTTCATATTGAGGCGAAAACATTAAATCTGTACAAAGGAAATTATTCAGCGTTTGAAAAACAGCGTGTTGAGAAACTAGCTTTACAACAGGCTAATTTCAAAAAACAACAGCGTCAAATTAAACACATTCAATCTTTTATTACCCGATTTAAAGCTAAAGCCAGCAAGTCCAAACAGGCGCAAAGTCGAATCAAACAACTTAACAACATGGAATTAGTGGCAAGTGTACAAATCGATAGCCCTTTCAAGTTTGAATTTAAGGAAAGTGAAAAAATCTCTAACCCGCTGATCACACTGCGTGAAATTGAACTGGGTTATGGCAAGCACAAAGTATTAAGTGAGGTAAGCCTGAGTTTGCATCCTGGCGCGCGAATAGGCCTGTTAGGCGTCAATGGCGCCGGTAAATCAACCTTGATCAAAGGTTTCACCAGTGATATCGAACCATTTGCAGGAGAGATTGTTAAAGGAGAACATTGTGCGATTGGTTATTTTGCCCAGCATCAGCTTGAAGCTTTAGATTTGGACGCCAGTGCTGTAACCCATATCCAGCGTATTTCTCCCCAGGCGAGTGAGCAGCAGGCCAGAAATTTCCTCGGTGGGTTTGATTTTCATGGTGACAAAGCGATTGAGCCGATTGCACCATTTTCAGGTGGTGAAAAAGCAAGACTAGCATTGGCTATTATTGTCTGGCAAAAGCCCAATATCTTGTTGCTGGACGAGCCAACCAATCATCTAGATTTGGATATGCGTGCTGTGCTGACACTGGCCTTGCAAAGTTTTACTGGCGCTTTAATTGTTGTCTCTCATGATCGACATTTATTGCGCCATAGCGTTGATGAATATTTACTTATACACAAAGGCAGGGTGAATCCGTTCGATGGCACACTTGAAGATTATTACCGTTGGATCGGTGGTGGTAAGTTAAATCAAGAAGATAATAAACCTCAGCATAAACCCAGTGCCAGTGTTACCAAAATGAATAAAAAAGAGCAGCGCCAGCAAACTGCTGAGATTCGCAAAGCACAAGCACCGATTAGAAATCGGATTAAGCGAGTAGAACAAAAAATAGATAAGACACAGATTAAGTTAACTGAAATCGAAAAAGAATTAGCCGATGACTTAATCTATCAGGCAGAGCAAAAAGCGAAACTTGAAGGTCTGATTTATCAACAAACCGATTTAAGAAACGAGCTCGAATCCTTAGAAGAAAATTGGTTAAACCTTAATGAAGAGCTGGAATCAGTGACACAAACCCCGTTACAACAATCTAATTGAGTGAGAAAATGAAGTTATACTATTCACCCGGTTCCTGTTCGTTGGCGCCGCACATTGTTCTGGAAGAATTGAGCCTTAGAATGGATAAACCCTATGAGACGGAATTAATCTCTTCGATGGACGGCTCTACCCAATCAAAAGAATATCTCGCTATTAATCCCAAAGGGCGTGTTCCTGCACTGGATATCGGCGGTGAAATCATTACTGAAGCTCCAGCGATTATGACCTACTTAGCTAAAACCAACCCTGAGGCGGAATTGCTTGATCAATCACCATTGAAACTAGCCAGAGCAATAGAATGGTTAAGCTGGCTTTCCAGTGGTGTGCATGCATTACCGATAGCACAAAACTGGCGCACTGAGTGGTTTTCCGATGACAAATCCTGTTATAAAAGTATTCAAACTAAAGGAATGTCGAATCTTAAATCCAGCTACCAGCAAATTGAAGAAAAACTATCTAATTCAAATCCTGGATGGGCAAGTGGAGATTTATATTCAATAGTAGATCCTTACTTGTTGGTATTTTATCGCTGGGGTAATCGCTTAGGTATTGCGATGAAAACGCAGTTTCCAGCATGGACAGAGCACACACATGCCATGCTTGAGAGAAGGGCAGTGAGTAATGTGCTGAAGCATGAAGAAATTTCGATTTGGGAGTAGATCAAAATGACTCGACGAAGATTTATACAATGTGATGTGTTTACGGCGACACCGATAAAAGGCAATGCACTGGCAGTCGTTGTCGATGGCGATGGCTTATCGGATTCACAAATGCAGGAGTTTGCAGCCTGGACGAATTTAGCTGAAACTACATTTTTATCGGTGCCCAGTAATCCGGCAGCCGACTACAAGGTAAGAATATTTTCTCCGGCCAGAGAAATGCCATTTGCCGGACATCCGACTCTAGGCAGTTGTGCAGCATGGTTGCATGCAGGCGGTGAGCCCAAAAATGCTAATAATATTAAGCAGGAATGTAACATCGGGGTTGTCGATATAGATATGAATTCGGATGTTCCCGCATTTGTGGCTCCACCGACTTTAATCGAGGAGTTGCCCAATGAGGATCTGCACACGCTTATTGAAGCCCTGCAACTCGACCCTCAAAAAATAATCCGCACTGCAAAACTAAACAATGGTCCCGTGTGGCAAGTACTGGAACTAAAATCAGCCGATGATGTGTTAGCAATTGATTCGACTAAAGTACGCTGGCCGCAGTTCAGAACCATAGGTTTAATAGGTGCACACCCCTCAGGTTCAGAGTGTGATTACGAAGTGCGCATGCTGGCACCTTCAAGCGGCATGAGTGAAGATCCGATTACAGGGTCGTTGAATTCTGCCATTGCACAATGGATGTATGCAGAAGGTAGATTAGATAAAGAAATAATTATTGCCCAGGGCACCAGCATCAATCGGTGTGGCCGCGTTTATATCAAGCCAGAAACTGATGGGCGTATTTTGATAGGCGGGCAAACACATATCATCATAGAGGGAATGATTGAACTATGAGTCTGTGTGTGTCCAGATTAATAAAAAATGTTTAAAACCACCATTAACACCACTAAAAACAAAATCGTCATGACCCCTCCGGCTCGGAAGAAATCGGTTACTTTATAGCCGCCAGGTCCCATAATAAGTGCATTTACCTGGTGTGTGGGGATTAAAAAAGAATTTGATGTTGCCAGGGCCACAGTTAGGGCAAACATGGCTGGGTCAGCTCCCGAACTTAATGCGATGTTAACGGCCAGCGGGACAAGCAATACCGTTGCCCCCACATTTGACATAACCAGGGTAAACACGGTGGCAAGAATAGCAATTGCCAGTTGCAACACCCATGGAGATGTTTCACCAATAAAGCCCAGTAAACTATCTGCAATCCATGCCGCAGAACCGGTATTCTCCACCGCTGCCCCGAGCGGTATTAAACTTGCCAGCAGAAATACAGTTTTCCAGCTAACTGCAAAATAAGCTTCTTCAGCTTCAAGAACACCAGTAATAATCATGCCAATTGCGCCGACTAATAATGCCACTGACAGGCGCAAGTCAGTAAACAGTACAAGACTCAATGCAATAACCAGGAAAATAATCGCATTTAATTGCCTTGTGCGCGCGGACTTCCTCTTGTGGGTAATCCGTAGTCACTACGGCATAGTTACGAATCATGTGTAGGTTATATAAGCTTTTCCAATCGGCATAGGCGACAACGGTATCACCGGCTTCAAAAGGAATACTGCGCACATCATCACCCTCGCGGCGGGTACCGTCGGATCGAATAATGGCCAATGTTGACACTCCGTGTTGGGCGCGTAACCCCAACTCACGAGCCGACTCACCAACCATAGGCGACGTAGGTGGAATGACCATTTCCGCCAAACCGGAATGCTCAGCAGAAAGCGCCTCAGCAAAAGAAACAATATCAGGCGCGACTTCCATTTCCATAGTTTTGGCAAATTCATAAAGCGCCTGTTCCTCACCGATTAAGGCAAAAACATCACCCTCAAGAACTTCTGCATTAGGATTGATTCCGCTGGGTCCCATCCGCACCTGCTTTTGATTGGTTACGGCAATGATTCTGACCTTGTAGTGTGTTTCAAAATCATCAAAAATCTGACCGATCAGCGGACTTCCCGGTTTCACCCGCATTTCTTTTATTCGATAATCCAACCCATAGGTGGCTTGAAAATAGGTTGCTTTATCATCTCCCCCACTTTCAGTTGATGCACCTTTTGGTAGCACGAATCGACCAAAGATAATGAAATAAAGGATTCCGGTTGCAATCAGTGCCAGACCAACGGGGGTTACAGCAAATAAACCGAACGTATCCATCTGCTGATTGGCAGGAAGTTGAGTGTTGGAATTTGAAATCAGATCATTCAATAAAATCAACGGGCTTGAGCCCACCAGTGTTAGGGTACCGCCGAGAATGGCACAAAAACCCATAGGCATCAGTAGCCGTGATACCGGAATATTCGCGCGTTGTGCAATTCGCCCCACTACAGGAAGAAACAGCGCTGCAGCCCCCACGTTCTGCATAAAACCGGAAATAATTCCTACCGTCCCTGAAATCAATGTATTTACTCTTGATTCCGTAGTTCCCCCAATACGCATCATGTATTTTGCCGCAATGTTCATAACGCCGGTTTTATCCAGCCCATGACCGATGATCATCACCGCAATAATTGAAATTACGGCATTACTCGAAAAGCCCACAAACAGTTGATTCACATCCGCCAGTCCGGATTCCAGTCCCATTAGGGGCGCAATCAATGTGGTCAAGCCAAGAAAAACCATAATTGACATGGCCGCCACGTCAATGGGAACCACCTCAAAAACAAACAGATAGACGGTGAAAAGCAATATGCCCATGACCCATGCAATCTCTGTAGTTGGAGCTACGCTACCGATAAATAAAGCCAGTCCCAGGAAAACGGCGGCGGCAACAGTGAGTATAATAATGCGCTTTTTATTTTTCACTTGATTAAAGTCTTATTGGATGTGAGTTAGATCGCTTGGCCATGATTATTCCTTGATTTCCGGGTCATAAATTTTTTCTGCAAAAAGTGCATTAATTTCATCGACAACCTGATCAACTTGTTGTTTAGATAAGCCAGCTCGTTGTTCACGTGCATCTACTACTTTAAGTGCCCTTATGCGCCCATCCAGTATATCGCCTTCCTCGCCACAATTAGCTAGATCAATCATTAATGGCCCGCTATCGAATATGGATCGATATAAACCATCAGAGCCACCAACAAAATCTAAACATAAGCCCCGTTTTTTTTGAACCAGGCTATGTACTTCGAGTTTTTTTAGAACGTAGGTTTTAAATCTATCCTGATGGGCTTTAGCTCGTGTAGCGGCTAATTCTTCAAAAGTCGGCAAGTCTTCTGCCGATACTGGGAATAATGAAAATGTAATAAAAACACCCATGAGTAGTCTCATTATGGTGAATTTAAAATCAAAACTGTTAAACATTATAGCTCTACTCTACTGTTGATGATCTCAGGCCTACAGATGAGCAAAATAAACTATCGATCACCTATGTGTTATGTGTTCTTTCGGTTATGTAAATAAGCTATCTTAATCTACCACTACGTTAATTTAACACAATCTTTGATAGTCGTCGTGAAATTAGGCGGATTTTGCTTCTATCAGTTTGATCGCGGAACCAGCATTAATAGCATTATTAATTGCTCTAAGTACGGCCGTCATCGACGCGGTCATAATATCGCTATCTAGTCCTACACCAAAATAATAGTGGTTTTCGACTTTAATCTGGATGTAGGCGGCAGCTTTGGCATCTGAGCCCGCGCCGATTGCATGTTCATGGTAATCAATCAGGTTAAAAGATAGATTATGATGAGTCTTTAACAAATTAACAAAAGCTTCAATCGGTCCTGCGCCGGAACCATTCAAGGTTTGTTCTTTACCGCTATTATCCATAAGTCTTACACTAATTGTGTCAGCCTGTTTCTGGACATCCTGGGTGATAGTGTATGCCAACAGCGACAGGGGGGTATCACAGTTTATATAAGCCTGCTGAAAGCTCTGCCAGATGACATCGTTGGGAACTTCAGTTTCGGTTTCTTCTGAATATTTTTGAATGACATGAGAAAAATCAATTTGCAGCGCACGCGGCATTTTAAAACCGAAGTCCTGCTCCATGATGTAAGCTACACCGCCTTTGCCGGACTGGCTGTTGATGCGTATCACCGCTTGATAGTCACGATTAATGTCTTTTGGGTCAATGGGTAAATAGGCAATATCCCAGGGTTGACTCGGATCATGTTTATTCAGGCACTTTCTAATCGCATCCTGGTGGCTGCCGCTAAATGCAGTGAACACCAACTCACCAACATAGGGATGCCGTGGATGAGTATCAATTTGCGTACAATATTCGGCACAGCGGCGAATTTCATCCATTTTCGAAAAATCCAGTCCTGAATTAATTCCCTGGCTGTACATATTCATTGCCATGGTGACAATATCGAGATTGCCCGTGCGTTCACCGTTACCGAAAAGTGTGCCTTCGACCCGATCAGCGCCGGCCATCAAGCCAAACTCAGACGAAGCAATACCAGTGCCGCGGTCATTATGCGTATGCAGGCTGACGATAAGATTTTCACGATCTTTTAGGTTACGGGTCATCCACTCAATTTGATCGGCATAAATATTCGGAGTTGCCATTTCCACCGTGGAGGGCAGATTGATAATTACTTTTTTATCAGTGGTCGGCTGCCAAATATCGATTACAGCGTTGCAAATCTCTGCAGCATACTCCATTTCAGTACCGGTAAAACTTTCCGGTGAGTATTGGAAAGTCCAATCAGTGCCCGGCTGTTTTTCAGCATATTCTTTTACCCAACTCGCGCCTTGTACGGCGATATTGGTAATGCCGGCACGATCCAGCCCAAAGACATGTTCGCGTTGCACAGTGGAAGTTGAATTGTAGACATGAACAATGGCCTGCTTGCAACCTTGTAAGGCTTCATAGGTGCGTTCGATCAATGGTTCGCGCGCCTGCACTAATGCCTGAATGGTTACGTCATCCGGAATGCGATTATCCTCGATGATCATACGGGTAAAATCAAAATCTGGCTGCGAGGCGGCAGGAAAACCAATCTCGATTTCCTTAAAACCGATTTCAATCAATAGATCCCAGAGCCTGGATTTTTGTTCCACATTCATCGGTTCAACCAGTGCCTGGTTGCCATCTCGTAAATCAACGCTGCACCAGATTGGCGCCTTTTCGATGACTTTATCCGGCCATGTTCGATCGGCTAATCGAAGCGGCGAGTAAGACCGGTATTTTCGATGATTAAATTCTTGCTTTGTTTCGACTGACATAATTCATTCCCAGATTAAGATTAATTTTAGTGTTTAACCGTGGCGGTTTGGGAGTGGCCGCCGGGCACCACACTCTAGACCCGGAGACCGATGAATAGATCTAGTAGTAGCGGGCTAGCTAAAAGTTGGGAAAGTTTTTGGTTGAATTTGTTCATTTACTTGACCTTTATTGAAATGTAAGTGCCCTTGAATCTGCTTAGAGCAGGCCAAGTAGTAGAGTAAGATGAGTGGGCACAATGTTCATACTGTAATGCTAGTCCGTATTCACTTTTGTTGTCAAGTCACCGAGGCATAATTATTATGCTGATTATTTGGCTCTCATGTGTATAAAGTTGAATTTTTAAGGCTACTGTTTTGAACCTATTCTGGCATATACTCGGCGGATGAATGAACTACATGTTTGATTATGCGATCAATCCGTTTATTTGCAGCGTTGATTTTAATGGGGCTTTCCTGGGGTGCGAGCATGCCGTTGATGAAGATTGCGGTTTCGACTGGTCATCGACCCCTGGGTTTGATCGTCTGGCAACTTTTGATCGCCGTAGTAATCCTCAGTATTTACTGTTGCATTAAAAAAATTAAACCAGGTACGGATCGCAAATCACTCATTTATTATTTATTGGTTGCTCTGTTGGGAACATTGCTGCCAAATAGTTTCTCATTTTTAGCGATAGCCCACATTCCAGCAGGAGTTTATTCAATCATCATCGCCAGCGTTCCCATGTTTGCCTTGCCGATTGCATTGTTTTTGCACCTGGAACGGTTTTCGATGATTCGCATGCTGGGAGTGCTGTTAGGGATCATCGCAATTATTTTATTAATAGGTCCTGATACTAGCTTGCCCGATCCGGAAAAAGCGATTTTTGTGCTCGTCGCGCTGATTGCGCCTTTTTGTTACGGTGTTGAGGGCAATTATATAGAGACCCAAAGCCATCATCATTACAATCCCGTGACGACAATATATGGGGCATCTGTTATAGGGTTGATATTGGCTGTACCGCTGGCTTTGATGACCGAGTCCTGGGTGGATCTGACTGATTCTTTTGGGCCGGCCGAGATCGCCCTGGTATGTTCGTCGTTGATCCACGCTGTGGTTTATGTGGGCTATGTATGGATGGTAAATGTCAGTGGTGCGGTATTCGCCTGCCAGGTTGCTTACATCGTTACTATTTCAGGTGTGTTCTATAGTGCCATGTTCTTGAATGAAACTTATTCAGGTTGGGTGTGGGCTTCGTTAATTTTAATGATATGTGGTTTAGTGTTGGTGCAGCCTCGGAATTTTGAGGTTAGAGCAAAGGAGCCATCCTGAAAACCGTGAAAATCTCTTAAGTGTCGTTCGAACCCACTGTCGTCATTCAGACTGGGGAATGGAATAGTGTATTCCTACAACCACCGAAGCGGCCCTTCGGTCATCTTGGTAGCTTGTTCTCGTAAACTAAGAATGTGATTTTCCCAGCATTGCTGTTCGTTAAACCAGGGGAACGCTCGTGGAAAAGCAGGATCTTCCCAACGACGTGCCAGCCAGGCGTGATAATAAATTAATCGCATTGTTCTCAAGGCTTCCAAAAGATGTAGTTCGCGGGAATCGAAATCACAGAATTCGGTGTAACCTTCCAATAACTCACTTAAACTTCGGGTTTGGTCACCACGATCACCCGATAAGAACATCCACAAATCTTGTGCGGCGGGGCCAGTTCGGGCGTCATCCAGATCGACAATGTGCATTTGATCATCACGTAATAAGATGTTGCTGGGATGGCAATCACCGTGAAGCCTTAACGTTTTAATATCACCGGCCCGCTCGAAACACCAACGGACTTGATCGACGAGGTTATCAACCAGACTTGCGTAGGCATTGATCAGATCATGAGGAATAAAATCATTTTCTAACAGAAAGTTTCTTGATTCGAGCACGTAACTTTCAATCGTTATTTCAGGGCGATGTTTGAATGATTTGGTTTTTCCAATGGCATGAATGCGCCCCATAAACTGGCCAATTTGGTAAAGCTGATCCAGGTTATCAATCTCTAAAGCATAACCACCTTTACGTTTGAATAAGGCAAAGCGAAAGTTCTTGTGATGAAACAAAGTATCACCGTTATTCCTGATTGCAGGAACCATTGGAATTTCCGCGTCGGCCAATTCCTGCGCGAAGTGGTGTTCTTCTAAAATGCATTCATCACTCCAGCGGTTAGGGCGATAGAACTTGGCAACTAATGGTTGACTATCTTCTATACCAACCTGGTAAACCCGGTTTTCATAACTGTTGAGTGCCAGCAAGCGGCCATCGCAGAAGTAACCCTGGCTTTCTACCGCATCCAGAATCTGATCCGGACCGAGTTGTTGGAAACTGAGTTGGGCTTGGTCAGGCATATCAGTTTATTATCTGTGTTATTTCGAGCACCCATGGGGGCATAAACCTGTCGAGGGATCTCCGAATCATTGCCACAGCTAAGATCGAAGTCAGTGCTTCGTTCGAGTCAGCAGTTAACTCAAGGAGGCCCCGGTACAAGACCGGGGAATGATTTCCCGCATACCGGATCGAGCCCGGCACTAGCTTGTTGCGGGATCTCCCAAAGCTGTTCGGATGGCATGTTTGTATTTTTCATTCACTCCTATTAATCGAAAACAATGCTGTTGTGATACCAAGACCGATATATATGGTGCTGGAGAAATATTTTTGCATTTTTATCGCTGTCTGGCTGGAGGCTAAAAAATCTTTTGCTGTCCCTGCAATCAGAGCATAAATGCTGTCGCTGGTGATCGCTAGAATCAGAAATATCATCCCCAAGAAAATAAACTGTAATGGTACTGATCCATTTGCTGGATTAACAAATTGTGGCAAAAAGGCCAGAAAGAAAATAGCGGTTTTAGGATTGAGCATGTTAACGATAAATCCCTGCCAGAAGATTTGTCTCAATTTCAACGGTTCAAGTTTTACGGTTTTGATGGGTTGATTTTTGCTCAGCAAAGTGCGAATACCGAGATAAATTAGATAAACCGCACCCAGGTATTTTATGATGCTGAACATTACGGCGCTTTGCATGATTAACGCTGATAATCCAAGTGCGGCGAAAATAACATGAATGACGGAAGCAAACGTGACTCCTAGTGTTGAAACTAAACCAGCAAGCCGGCCCTGTTCAATGGAACGAGCAACAATATAAAACACAGCAGGCCCCGGCATAACCAGTAATGCCAGTGATGCCGCAATAAAAATAGTCAGCGACGTTAAGTCAAACATGGTTGCTCCGAAATAATCATAGTGTTGGTTGATCGTTATCCGATGTTCAGATTAAATAATTCAGGATAGCCAAACGCACCTGGTGCTCCGCCAGTATGCAAGAACACAATATTTTCTTCAGGCTTAAATACATTTCGCTTGATCAGATCAAACATGCCTGCCATGGCTTTGCCGCTGTAAGTTGGGTCCAGCAAAATACCTTCATATTTGCCCGTGTTGGCAATTGCCTCGATGGTTGCAGGATTTAATCGGCCATAACCAGGTTCCAGCACGCAATCGTCAACTAAAATATCGGATTCAACAACCAGGCTTGGGTCATCCATCATCTGGGCAACTTCCTGGCAGCGTTTGAATAACCGGGGCTTTTGAAGTTCAGCATTGCGTCTGACACAAATACCATAGACTTTGGCCTGACAATTCATTGCACGTAACCCACACAATAAGCCCGAATGAGTTGATCCACTGCCAGAGGCAATAACTACAGTGTCAAGCCGAATTTCACCAAGTTGCTTGAGTAATTCTTCGGCGACTAAAGCATAGGCTAAAGCGCCCAGTGGTGCATGATTAGGTGCCAGCGGGATCACATAGGGAGTTCGGCCTTGTTTGGATAATTCTTCTGCTCGATCATATAGGGCGCGGTCAGCACCCTCCTCATCTTCACCCACAGGATACTTGTGAACGGTAGCTCCCATCATGCTCAACAAAAACGGGTTACCCGATTGGTAATATTCTGCGGGACGATCTGACACACGCTCTTCCAGTTGAACTTCGCATTGCATACCGAGCTTGTGAGCCGCGGCTACCGTCATGCGAACATGATTGGATTGAATCGCACCGGTTGTCAGAATAGTGTCTGCACCTTTGGAAACCGCTTCACCCAGATAAAACTCAAGCTGCCTTGCTTTATTGCCACCCATGGCAAGCCCGGTGCAATCATCACGTTTAATCCATAAATTAATTTCTTGACCAGACTGTGTATAGTGCTTGGATAGATTATGCATGCGCTCCAGTGCTGTTGGCGCGTGTGCAAGTTGCACCCAAGGGTGTTGTTGTTTGAGAGTAATGCTTAACACATTGTTCCTGGTGATTAATTCGAAGTTGTAGTTGAAAACATTGGCTTAAGTACAACACGGCCTGCAACTTTTGTGAATAGTAATTTAACGGTTAGTCGCTTTACATATGGGTTATTTATGGTAATTTACCGAAAAATTTTAAACCAGAATCATACATAAATCACAAAACGTCAGGAGTAACCTAATGAGATTGTTCTCTATAATCATGTTGACGATGTCACTTTTTATATCTGCCTGGACTGTTGCGCAAGAGACACAAGAGCATTCCCAGCATGATCATTCCGAGCATAAGCATAGTCATGATCATCATGGCAAAGTTGAAACATCAGGCTTTGATGCTATTCCAACGCTTGAACTTGAAGTGATTAAAGATTCGGCGGCTGGTTGGAATTTACATCTTAAAACTGAAAATTTCACCTTCACGCCAGAGAAGATTGATCAAGAAACAGATGGCGGTGAAGGTCATGCACATATTTATGTTGACGGGCAGAAAGTTGCTCGGATTTATGGGCCCTGGTTTCATTTGACCGGTTTAACATCAGGTCCGCATACGATTCGTGTTTCGTTAAACGCTAATGACCATAGCGAATTCGTTTTAAATGATAAGCCGATTGAAGCGATAGCTGAAGTTGTAGAAGAGTAGTTGTTCTAACTCGACAAAATGCAAATACAAGAAAATACAGTGGTGCGATTTCATTATCGTTTATCAGAAGTAACCGAT
Source organism: Arenicellales bacterium (assembly GCA_965215945.1). Classification (GTDB taxonomy): domain Bacteria; phylum Pseudomonadota; class Gammaproteobacteria; order Arenicellales; family JAHEKD01; genus JAHEKD01. The sequence goes on from CBDCFC010000014.1 coordinate 86,877, forward strand.
GAAGGTAATCAATTCCTGGAAGAAAGTCATGGCGATGAAGCAATGGCTTATCTACATGGCCAGGGTGCAATTATTGCTGGCATGGAAAAAGCGTTGCAAGGCAAACAACAAGGTGACGAGTTTGAAATCACGCTTGAGCCTGTAGATGCCTACGGCGAGCGTATTGAAGATGCCAAGCAACGTATTCCGATCAAGCATTTATTCCAAAAAAAGAAACTGAAACCGGGTATGGTTGTCTCTGTCAATACTCAGGATGGGCCACGCGAGGTGGTCGTCGAAAAAGTCGGTAAATTTAATGTTGACGTTGATACCAACCATCCCTTGGCAGGAAAGACCTTGCATTTCGAAATAAAAATAGAGGAAGTTCGTGAAGCGACCGAAGAAGAAATTGCTCATGGGCACGCACATGGGTCGGGCGGGCATCATCACTGATTTCTTAAATTCGTCATTCTGTATGTCGAAGACATTATCGGCTAGATTTTAAAGACCCCGGAATAAATCTGCGGAACAGTTCCCGCACTCGTTGCGGGATCTCCAAGAGGAACGTAAATCAGATTAGTAGTATTTCTGAAGTATCATATCCGCCCCTTTTTCGGCCACCATCATGGTCGGAGCATTGGTGTTACCTGAAATGATATTGGGGAATATTGATGCGTCAATCACCCGCAAGCCAGCCAGACCATGGACGTTCAAATTTTGATCAACTACTGAGTTATTGGCATCACTGCCCATTTTACAAGTACAACTCGGGTGGAAAATAGTCTCTACCCGCTGACGTAAATCCTGGATGTATTCAGCATCAGTATTAACCGTATTGCCGGGCAAAATTTCTTCTTCGATAATTGATTGCAGAGTTTCTGTCTGGCTCATTGCTCGAATAAATTTCACGCCTTCCAGCAGCTCCTGAATATCATGTTCAGTATTCAAATAATTAGGATCAATGATTGGCGGTTGGCAAACATTTTTTGAGCGAATAAATAACTCACCGCGACTGGTTGGTCGACATTGGGACAAGCCGATATTAAATGCTGAAAAGTCGTCCAGCTTTACCATTGGTCTGGTGCCCGATTTTGCACCCAGCCAACTCATGGGTTGAAAATAAAGCTGAATATTAGCGCGCTCCCGGTTCGGATTAGATTTAAAAAAACCGCCACCTTGATTCACGCTCAGTGATAAAGGGCCTTTCCTGGTAAAAAAATATTTCAATCCGGCTTTCGCCAGATTAAACGCGCCGCGGAGTTCATCATTCAAGGTCGGAATTTTGCTTTTATAAAAATAACTGATGCCAATGTGATCTTGCAGGTTTTTTCCTACCACTGGAAGATGAGTTTGAACATCAATATCCAGTTGCTTCAATTTCTCAGCATCACCGACCCCTGACAGTTGCAGGATTTGTGGTGAACCTATAGCACCTGCTGAAAGGATGATTTCCTTATTGGCCTGAATAGTCTCGGCTTGTCCATTATGTTTGAATTTAATACCAGTCGCTTTACTCCCGTCAAAAATAACTTTTTCGATCTGAGTTTTAGTCATCACTGTCAAATTTGGCCGTGATTTTGCCGGGTTCAAATAACATACCGAGCTGGACATGCGGCGGCCGTTGGCGGTGTTAATTTGGTAAAAGCCAACACCTTCTTGGGTTGCACCGTTGAAATCAGAATTCAGTTTCAATCCCAATGATTGGGCCGCTTCAATAAAATACTGATTACTAGGATGCATTTGACTGTCAGTTTGGTTGACCGTGATAGGGCCGTCAGTCGCACGCCAATCATCCTCGCCAGCCAGGTTATTTTCCAGCTTTTTGAAATAGGGCAAAACATCATCCCAGCCCCAACCGGGATTGCCGGCCGCTTTCCAGTCTTCATAATCCTTAGCCTGGCCACGAATAAAAACCATTGCATTAATCGAACTGGAGCCGCCAAGAACTTTCCCGCGTGGCCAGTAACTACTTCGCCCATTTATTGCGTCAATAGTTTCGGTCTGGTATTTCCAGTTTACCTTGGCGTCATAGAACGTTTTGCCGTAACCAATGGGCATATGAATCCAGGGGCTTTTGTCCTCACCTCCGGCCTCGATCAATAAGACTTCATACTTGCCATTTTCACTCAGGCGATTGGCTAACACACAACCGGCAGACCCTGCACCAATAATGATGAAGTCATAAGTTTTTGAATGTTTGGTCATACGTGCCTAAGCTGCTCTAAAAAATCGTAAACGTCTTGAGCGCTGACTCAAAGTGATAATCACGCCAGAAATGATGATCAATATAACGCCGGCTAGCATAACCAGAGTCGGGTACTCGTGCCAGAAGATTATTCCTAGGATCAAGGCGACGATAATGCCAAAATAGGAAAAGGGCGCGATAAATGATAATTCACCTTTGCGCATCGCAGTCACCTGGCTAAAGAACCCACAGCTCAATAAAACTGCTGAGGTTGCTAATGCTAGGATATTGGAAAACGCCACAGGCCGCCAGTCGAACAGTGATAACAACAATCCAGCCAGGGTAACCATCAATACTGTGGCCAATGTAATATGAATGGAACTGAGTTCAGCAGGAATCTTGCGCGTGAAAATATCGCGCGTAGCCACGAATGCAGCTGTCATTAATGGCAATATCATAATAGGGTTAAATTCACCCGCAAATGGATTTGTAACCAGGGTGATTCCGACAAAACCAATAAACACAGCAATCCAGCGTTGAGCGATGACATTTTCCTTGAGTACTACTGCAGCTAGTAGCGTTGATAGAATGGGTGCGGTCCAGGCCAGAGTGCTGACCGTTGCAATCGGCAGTAGCGACAACCCTGTAATGAAACACAGCGTCGCACACATTTCACAAGCACCCCGGCCCAGGTTTATTCTGGAGAATGCCAGCTTGGGGAATATAGGTTGCTTTTTTAATTTTAAAATACAAATAAAGAATAAATTGGCGAAGCATCCGCGAATAAACAACACCTGACCGATACCCAACGATTCGGTCATAGTTTTCATGATGGCGTCATTACAGGAAATAAACGTCATCGCCAGCATGATTAACAGCGCCGCTTTGAGGTTGTCAGACATGATGCTATTACTTTTTTAAATTATGAGGCTGATTATGGAGATTGCGGCTTTCGCCACAATGACGAATAATGGAAGGCAACGTCATGCTGGAAATCCCGAGGGGATTATCCGGTATCTTCTTATGTATCCTCAAAAATCAGCCCGACCCGGTACTCGTGGAAAAGGAATCACATCACGGACATTACTCATGCCGGTGATATAACTGACCAGCCGTTCAAAGCCCAAGCCGAATCCCGCGTGAGGTACGGTGCCATAGCGGCGCAAATCTAAAAACCAGTTATACGTTTCCAGGTCTAATCCGTGATCCTGCATGCGCTGTTTAAGTACGTCAGAGCGTTCCTCGCGCTGTGAGCCGCCGATAATTTCACCAATGCCAGGGGCCAGTACATCCAGCGCGGCCACGGTTTTTTGATCATCATTAAGCCGCATATAAAACGCCTTGATTTCGACAGGATAGTTTTTAACAACGACCGGAGACTTGAAATGCTGCTCACTTAAGTAGCGCTCATGCTCGGTTTGCAGGTCGGTGCCCCAGTCGACTGGAAACTCAAATTCCTGGCTCGAGGCTTGCAGGATCTCAACCGCTTCGCCGTAATCCAGACGATTAAATGGTTCAGTCAAGAACTGTTCTAAACGTTCGATTGCGGTGGACTCAATGCGCTTGGCGAAAAACGCCATGTCCTCAGCACAATGTTCCAGCACAAACTTGAAAATGTATTTAAGGAAATCCTCCGCCAGATCCGCCAGATCATCCAAATCAGCAAAAGCGATTTCCGGCTCAATCATCCAGAACTCGGCCAGATGACGAGAGGTGTTGGAGTTCTCGGCTCGAAATGTTGGGCCAAATGTGTAGACCTTGGACATGGCCAGACAATAAGCCTCGATATTCAATTGTCCGGACACGGTCAAAAACGTTTCTCGACCGAAAAAGTCCTCACTAAAATCGACACCACCCTGCTCGGTTTTCGGCAGATTCAACAAATCCAGAGTGCTGAGGCGAAACAACTCGCCGGCGCCTTCGGCGTCACTGGCAGTGATAATGGGTGTGTTGATCCAGTAATAACCATGCTCGGTAAAGTAATCATGAATGGCCTGCATGGTAGCGTGACGAACCCGGGTTACCGCACCAATCACATTGGTGCGTGGGCGAAGGTGTGCAACTTCGCGCAAAAACTCGAAACTGTGTGGTTTGGGCTGAATCGGATACGTTTCCGGGTCATCTACCCAGCCAAGTACCTTAATCTCGCTGGCCTGAATTTCAAGTTTTGGTGTTTTGCCGCCGCCTTCAACCAGAGTGCCGGAACAGATTACCGAGCAAGCAGTAGTCAGGTGGAGAATTTCATCCTGGTAGTTGGATAATGTATTGTCAGCCACGACCTGAATTGGGTCAAAACAGGATCCATCATGCACATTAATAAAAGAAAAACCGGCCTTGGAATCGCGCCGGGTCCGCACCCAGCCTTTGATGGTGACTATGTCACCAGGTTGACCAGAGAGTGCATTTTTAACAGAAGAATTTGAAAGGGGCATAAATTCGAATTTATCGATAAATTAAGGGCAAAATATAACTTAATTAGAGTGAAAAATTCAGATTAAAATTTCCAAATTAATGCAACGCTGATAAAATTAAATAAATTTAATCTATAAGGGGTTTGTTTAATGAAAACAATCAGAATTTTATTTTTGTTGTGTATCACACTGATACTTGCTGCTTGTGAAACAGCACCTAAAACCAATGAGTTAGATCTCTCACTGTTGAGCCAACCCAATATCAAAGTTGCTGTGGTTCTGGGAGAATTACCTAACCCTGATTATTATCTTTTTGGTTCCCAAGGACTATTAGACATCGCGATTAATAAATCATTGGGGAAAAATATTGATAAAAAAATTGAGCAACTCGATGCTGAATCGTTTATTGGCATACGTGAGAAAGTTGTTCAAAAGTTGCAGGATTCGGGAGTAGATGTGTTTTCGTATCCAGAGTTGCTTGAGATCGAATACACGAAAGGAAGCAGTGAAAACGACAAACTAAACTCCACTCAACCTTATGATTACAACGAAGAAAATCAAAATACCGTTGATGTTTCCCAGGTAATTGCGGATGTTAATGCCGATAAAGTGTTCGTAGTTCAATTAACACAGTTTGGTGCTTCGCGTCATTACTATGGTTTTACCCCATTAGGTGATCCCAAGGGTTATGCAAAAATCCAGATGTTTTCTGTGAATGCTGATAATACTGTCGAGTGGCAATTAAATAAATTGGCTGGAGTTGTTATTGACGAAACCGTGATTGGTGAATGGAAACAACCACCAGAGTACACTAATTTGACCAAAGCCAGTCTGAAGGCTTTGAAAACTGCAGAAGAGTATGTTTTAGAAATACTCGGTCAAAATCAGATTTAGTTATCTAAATTCTGCCAATCTAAAGGACTTTTCACCGCATTGGCACCACGATTTAATACATGGGTATAAATCATTGTGGTTTGCACACTCGCATGGCCGAGCAATTCCTGAACCGTTCTGATGTCATAGCCAGTTTCTAAAAGATGGGTAGCAAAACTATGTCTGAAAGTATGGCAAGTCACCCGCTTATTGATGCCAGCTTTGATAGCGGCTTGATTAATTGCCCGCTGAACGGGTTTTTGACTAATATGATGCCTACCTGTTCGACCCGAGCGGGGGTCTTTGGATAATTTATGTGAAGAAAACAGATAGCGCCAACGAAAATCTTTTCCCGCATTGGGTAATTTCTTTAGTAACGCCCCAGGCAAGTGAATAAAATCGATTCCTTGCTGCATATCGAGGTTAAAGAATTGTCTTGCGGTTTCAAGATGAAACTTTAATCCGCAAACTGACTTTTCTGGCAACATTGTTCTTCTATCCTTGCCTCCTTTGCCGCTGCGTACCAATATTTCCATTTGCTCAAAATCGACATCCATTATGCGCAGCCTAAGGACCTCGCCAACTCTCAAACCTGCACCATACATTAATTGAGTGATCGTTAAATGTGGTTCTTTAAGATATTGCAAGATTCTTATGACTTCTGATGATGTTAAAACAGTGGGTAAACGTTTGGGTCTTGTGGGACGAATGATTTCCGGCAGTTCACCCAGATCAATGTCCAGAATTTCACGGTATAAAAATGCCAGCGCATTAAGTGCCTGATTTTGAGTAGCTATCGCCACGTTTTCCCTTTGGGCTAAATAAGACAAGAACCGGGCCACATCATGGCCGTCTAAATCTTTGGGGTGGGCCTTATGGTGAAAATAAATATATTTGCGGATCCAATATACATACGTTCGTTCGGTTGTCAATGCATAATGCTTATAACGTAGTCGATTACGAACTTGGTCAAGTAACTTCGGTGAATTCATTTTGCTTCCTTGCAATCACGTCCTTTTTTGTTGATATATTAACATTAACAGCCTATAAGCAGTCCTGTTATTGGATTGTTATTGGCGAAATCAGGCTAAGTTGTTATAATTAAAGACAATCTAGCAGTTCCCTTTTCGTGCGATTTGAACATTAACAGCTCTTGAGTACGAATCTGTTATTGAAAAAGCAAAATGGACACTGACGATATTAAGCAAAGGTTGACCAAAACAAATATAACATCATGATAAATAAACAAAAAAATCGGTTTAATTATCAGTTCCCTATAATTTATTATGGAACTTACAGTTCCTTATCCTACTGTTAGGCGTACTTAAGTAGAATGAGCAAAGAAGAAATTCTAGACTTACTTCGACAAACCGCCGAGGCAAATGGCAGTGTACCGCCTGGTAAAGACAAATTTGCAAGACTTACGGGTGTCGCAGAATCAGAATGGCTAGGTAAATATTGGGCTCGATGGAGTGACCTAGTGAGTGAGGCTGGCTACTCGCCTGGAAAGATGCAAGGTTCGATACCCGAAGAAGACTTGCTCAAACACTACCTAGCCTTGGTTGAAGAGCTCGGTCATGTGCCAACTGCACCAGAGTTACGTATCAAGGCTTACAACTCCGAAGATTTTCCAGCGGCAAGCACTTTTACGAGGAACTCATCAAAGAAGCGACTTGTGGGTAAAGCCATATCCTTCTGCAAAAAATCGCCAAAGCACAAGCATTTGCTAAGTATTTTGGAAGCTGCTCCTCATGAATTCTCGGAGACTGGGTTAGCATCACATAATTTGAAGCGCGATGATGGTTACGTTTATTTATTAAAGTTTGGAGACGACTATAAAATAGGTAGTTCCAAGAATGTCTCGAGGAGGTTCAGAGAAATAAAAACACAAATGCCGATGGACGGAGAAATTATTCATAACATCAAAACAGGTGACCCTGAGGGAATAGAGTCCTATTGGCATCGGTTCTTTACCGAAAAACGGACAAAAGGAGAGTGGTTTCGATTGACATCAGCTGATGTGAAGTACTTCAAAAAAAGGCGATTAATGTGAAGGGCACGCCTAACAAGCCAAGGCAGCGTACGCGTAACCGCGCCGCTGCTTTCAAACGTTATGTGACGAATAATGAGTAGTAATCCAATACAAATTGCAAATAAAGCTTTTCAAACTTTGAGGGACGAGTTTCCAGATATATCAATGGAAACTGATGAATCACCAAAATTCACTGATCTTGAACTGGATATACCAATCCAAGATGGATTGACTCATAAAATTCACTTAAACCTACAGAATAATGATGAGCTACATTTTCAAGTTGATGATTTTTGGGGTCAGTGGTTTCCGTGTACTGATCCAGAAGTTTCAGATAGTTTTGTCAGCGCCGTGAGCGGTTTCCTTTCAGGTAACTACCGAATTGAGGTCTTTTCTAGAAAAGGAAAGTCTTTTAAACGTTTGCTCCAATCTCCAGAAAACGGCAGTTGGAAAATCGAGTACACCCATTCATCACTTCATTGGCCGTGCTTTAACCCACAGATCAGGTACGTACAAAATGGTATCGTCACATAACTAGCCAAGGCAGCGTACGCGTAACCGCGCCGCTGCTTTCAAACGTTATGCGAAGAATATTTATAATCCGTAAAAAATAAGGAGAAGTATATGAATTCAAAATATAAATTCACAATCTCAAAATGGTTTACAGCCATGCTGTTGGTATTGTCTTTTAACTACTCCGGGATGCTGTCAGCAGATCAGAGCAAAAAAGAGTGGTTTCAAGGCGGAACACTACACGACGCAACCGTTTCAGAATGGCAAAAAGCATCTGCTGAAAATAAATTGGCAACAGCGTCTGATTGGTTAAGTGCTACTCTTTGGAAGGGAAAGCTAACGTCTTATGATGCGTTCGAAAAAATGAAAGCAAAAACCCAATTATTAGTGGACGCTATAGATCGTGTGGTTCAGGGTCAAGATCTAGGAAATACGAAGGCGATTGAAATAGCTGCAGCCATAGTGACTACTAGCAATGATCTGGGGCCGTAGCTAAATATGCCTACCTTGAATGAGCGCATAACAAGCCAAGGCAGCGTACGCGTAAACGCGCCGCTGCTTTCAAACGTTAGCTGCCAAAAATGAAACGAGACTGGGACACAATTAGGGAAATTTTAATAAGAATTGAATCTTTTGATACTGCAACGGATCAACTAGTTCTGGAAGATTTTCCAAATGAAGATCCTTACAAAATTTCATATCATTTTAATTTATTGATGGATGCAGGACTAATTCAGGGTGATAAATCTAATACGAATGAAATAGTAAAAAATCATGTTGCAAAGACATTAACTTGGTCAGGCCATGAGTTTCTAGACGCCATTAAGAATGATACTGTTTGGGAAAAGACAAAAAGCAAGTTCAAGAGTGTTAGTTCTGCGATGACATTTGATCTTGTCAAATCTGTCGCAATTAACATATTAACTGGTTACATTGAAAATGGTGGCAGCTAACAAGCCAATGCAGCCGACCACAAAACCCGTCACTTCGTTCCGTGTTTGTGTCGGCTGAGTTCAAACGTTATGTGTAATTAACTATTTATAATGACTTTTCGTTTGAAAAATCCTCTAACGCTAAGTATTTTCGGTTGGCTAGCATTTCCTTCAATGTATTTGTTGGTTGGGGTTTTGACTGCTATTGGTATGGAAATTGCTCTTGCATTTGGTATTTCATCTTTTCTAGGAATCTTGGGCTTAATAGCTTGGATAGCAGCAATTTGTATTGCGGCGGTTTCGCTCACGAAAAAACAAAATATAGTTCCATCAATCGTCTCAATTATTCTTTCAATTGCACCAATAATTATTCTTTTATATGTGTTGAAAATTGCACCATATGTTTGAGAAATTCCACATAACAAGCCAATGCAGCCGACCACGAAACCCGTCACTTCGTTCCGTGTTTGTGTCGGCTGAGTTCAAACGTTATGTAGTTAGCTGATGATATAGTACAATTTTTAAAACACGAAAAATCCACAATATAAAGTGGAGAATAAATTGAAAAATAAAGTTTCCTTAAAATTATATAAACAACTTGGCGCCAATACGGTTGAATATGGATTAGTGTGGGTGCTGCCAGTTTGATGAAAGAGCCCATTGGTGAATTTTTTGCCAAATCGGGATATTGTGTTAAAGGACTGCTTATTGATAGCGCATGTCCTAATAATGGAAGCGGCACTCAACAACCGACGAACGAAGCAGAGCCGACGCAGGTTGCAGGGCCTGTTGGAACTGTTCTAAAGTGGGTTTATGAAGGTGGAAAATGGGTTCTTAAGAAAGTAAATCCTAAACCAAAAATCAAACTTAAAAAAGTCCCTAAACCTAATGTTAGTGACCCAAAACTAAAAAACATAACTGACGATCTTTACAAAGGGGCAAATACTAAAAGTCCAATTGGTTTGGGTAGTACGGCTGACGCAATTAGATATGAGAGAGCTACAGGAAGGCCAGTCGGGGGAAAATACCATACTGAAAAGGGTAAGCAACATGCGCGAGCCCTAGAAAAATGGCTAGAGAAAAACCCAAATGCATCTTCTTCAGATAGAAATGCAGCCAAAATACTGTTTGATGATTTGAATGATGCTCTTGGAGGAATTGGTAGTGGTTGAAAAGGTTTCAAATGTTAATGATTTCGTTAGGTTGCTTCTCAAATCAGTTCCTGAGTTGAGACCAATCTATATCGAACATTTAGAAGACTATGACGAGATTCTTGAACATGTGTTCATGGGGGAAGTTACGCGGTTTGCGACAAAGGAATTTATTAATAACCCAAACTCAGAATCCTTGCATCGTTTGTTGAGCTTTCTTGATAAAGCGTACACCACAGTAGATAAAAATTTAAAAGAATTAATATCGGTTTCTTTTTTAGAAAATTTATCTGGAGATGAAAAATGCTATGAAGGTATTTTCAACATTCTTAGTGATTCTTTAAAGTTAGAATTTTTAAAATATAGTTAATCATTTGATGCAATTTTAAGCTACAGAAAACAAAACATAACAAGTCCCTTCTGCCGACCCTGCACTCGCAAGCTCGTTTGGTCGGCAGAGTTCAAACGTTATATACATCTAAGAAAATGAAAAGAAATTGTCCGAGTTGTAATCAAAACACGTTGAGTTATTGGAAATTATTTTTTTTCAATCCAAAATGCTCAAATTGTAAAAATCATAGTGGACCTAAAGGAATCACTGATCGCTTAGCAATTGTGACAGTTGTACTTGCTATTTTATTAATTTGTTTGGCTCCAATCTTGGTTCTAGAAGGAATAGTCGATTCAAAGAATTACACTTTATATGTTCTTATTTTCCTTGTTTTGTTGTTTTTTTCTCGCGCATTCTGGCCGCTGGAAACAAAGCAATCGAGATGGAGAAATTGATGAATGTATATAACAAGCCAAGGCAGCGTACGCGTAACCGCGCCGCTGCTTTCAAACGTTAGGAGCTTATTAACCAGACGATTTTTGTAATTTATATGATCATCGAACACGATAAAATTTTACCGAAAATTGATCCTACAGCTTGGGTGGCACCTAATGCTGCAGTGTGTGGGAATGTCACGCTAGGCCCTGGTTGCCGCATTATGTATGGTGCGCAAATTATTGCCGAAAGTGGGTCTATTGCCATAGGCCGTGAGTGCATTGTCATGGAGAACGCTGTTTTACGAAGTTCAGCTCACCATCCATTGAGTATTGGAGATAATTGTCTGGTTGGACCGAATGCCCATGTTGTAGGTTGTACGGTAGAAGATGAAGTATTCATTGCAACAGGAGCGGCCGTGTTTCATGCAGCGCATCTTGGTAAAGGAAGTGAAGTCCGTGTTCACGGAGTAGTACATCTCAAGAGTCGGCTTGAGGCTGGAAAAACTGTTCCGATTGGCTGGATAGCAGTTGGAAATCCTGCACAAATATTACCGCCGAGTGAGCACGATCAGATTTGGCAGATTCAGGAACCATTGAACTTTCCACGCACAGTCTATGGATTTGAGCGTTCCGAAGTAACCATGAAGAAAATCACTCGTAAACTTTCTCAAGCTTTAAGTTCACATGCTACTGATGAAAAAAGCTCCTAATAAGCCAAGGCAGCGTACGCATAAATGCGCCGCTGCTTTCAAACGTTAGGAGCTCATTAACCACACGATTTTTGGAATTTATATGATCATCGAACACGATAAAATTTTGCCTAAGATTGATCCAACAGCTTGGGTGGCACCAAATGCTGTAGTATGTGGCGATGTCACGTTAGGCCCAGGTTGTCGCATTATGTATGGTGCGCAAATTATTGCCGAAAGTGGGTCTATTTCCGTAGGCCGTGAGTGTATTGTTATGGAGAACGCTGTTTTACGAAGTTCAATTCACCATCCATTGAGTATTGGAAATAATTGTCTTGTAGGACCGAATGCTCATGTTGTAGGTTGCATAGTTGAAGATGAAGTATTCATCGCAACAGGAGCGGCCGTGTTTCATTCGGCATATCTTGGTAAGGGAAGTGAAGTACGTGTTCATGGGGTAGTGCACCTTAAAAGTCGACTAGCAGCTGGAGAAACTGTTCCAATTGGCTGGGTGGCAGTCGGAGATCCCGCTCAGATATTATCGCCTGACGAACATGAGCGTATTTGGGAGATTCAAGAACCATTGAATTTTCCGAAAACTGTTTATGGATTTGAGCGATCAGAAGCAACCATGAAGAAAATCACGCGTAAACTTTCTCAAGCTTTATATTCACATGCTGCTAATGACAAAAGCTCCTAACAAGTCCCTTCTGCCGACCCATCACTCGCAAGCTCGTCTGGTCGGCAGAGCGTGAACGTTAGCAGAAACAGCGCATGATGACAAAATGCACACATTTATGTTATTCTCCTCACAATGACTATCTACAATTGGAATGTGGAGAAGAACGCGCAGTTAAGTGCAGAACGTGGTATTTCTTTCGAGGAAATCGTTTTCTATATCGAAAACGGTGGTCTACTTGATGAAATTGCTCATCCCAATGCTCTAGATTATTCTCACCAACGAATTTTTGTAGTAGCTGTCGATAACTACGTTTATCTTGTTCCATACGTCGAAAATGATGATGAGTACTTTCTCAAAACCATCATTCCAAGTAGAAAATTCACCAAAATTTATCTCGGAGTAAATGTATGAATGACGTAAAACTAAGTAAAGATGAAAAGAAACTCTTAAAAGCTGTCGAAGCCGGACGATTTGAATCAGTCCTTACCAAGAAACGTAGAGCTGAACTAATCGCGGCAGCGAAAAACACAACTCGCAAAGATAAGCGAATAAATATTAGAATTTCTAATCGTGACTTATTGGCGATTCAGCTAAAAGCATCCAAGGAAGGTATTCCTTATCAAACCCTGGTGTCTAGCATCATTCACAAGTATATATCGGGATCATTGAAAGATGTTTCTGCTAACAAGTCATTCCAGCCGACCGCTAAAAGCGGCGGCTGAGTTCAAACGTTATAAGTTTTTAAATTTATGAAATGTCCAAACTGTGGCACGTACAAATTTTCAAAATTTAAACTTTTGATTGTAGGCTCAAGAGATCACTTCAAATGTGAGAATTGTTCAGAACGTATCAAAATTAAAAAAGGATTCTTTCATACTCAAAAAATGAAATTCATAATTGAAATTCTAGTAATAGCATTATTAATTAGTGCTTTTTTCAGGGAGTGGTACATTGCGGGGCCCGTTTTCATAATTATTGCTGTATTAGTACACTTGTTTTTCAAGAATCTTGAACTTGAGACCAGTACCTTTCCGAGATCGAATCGGTGGTAGAGTCAAAAACTTATAACAAGCCAAGGCAGCGTACGCATAACTGCGCCGCTGCTTTCAAACGTTATGTGCTTATGAAATATTTTCTGTTTAGTTTGTTATTCGTGATTACTGGTTGTGTATCAAAAACTGTTGAAAAAAATGATCTTGATTTAGAAAGCCTATACGAAAATTCTTTTAAGTTTAATAATATCTCAGAAGAACGATGGGTTCTGGAATCAGACAATGCATTTGTAATTGAAGATAAATATCCTCAAGCACCGATACATTTGTTAGTCATTTCAAAAGAAGTTGTTCCTACCATGTTACATGCTGAGGAAAGACTATTAGGTGAAATGTTAGCCCTTGCTCAATCTGCTGCAAAGAAATATGGTATAGATGAAAGTGGATTTAGAACAGTGATTAATACTCATCCAAAGGGTGGTCAAACTGTCTATCATCTTCACATACATGTAATTGGTGGTAGACAAATGAAGTGGCCTCCAGGGTGAAAGCACATAACCAGTCACGGCAGCGGATCGCTAACGCGCCCGCTGAGTTCAAACGTTATGTGCAAGAAAAATGAGAAAATTAATTTTGATTTCTAGTTTTACACTCATTTTATATATTGTAGGTTTTTTTCTAATCTTGCCTGTTGCAATGAAGTTGACTGAAGAAGAAGCTAGTATTTTTTGGATCGGTAATGTGGGTAAACTCCGTGATATTTTTTATCAAGATTGGATAATAGATTTAGATAGAAGTAACCCAATAAGAGTGCTTTGGAATAAGCAAGGATTTTATTGGTGTAATAGATTTGAAACATGCACGATAGAGGGTGGTTAAAATAAATACACATAACAAGCCAAGCCAGCGTACAACAAAACCGTCGCTTCGCTTTGGTTTTGCTGCCGCTGCTTTCAAACGTTATGTGTCATCGGAGACAAAATGAGCAACCATAGGGCTTCATATTACTTAGCCACCATCTTGCTTATTCTAGCAACCGTCCTCCTATTGCCTCATGCAAGTGCAAATCCATTTGAAGCCTTCCAGCTAGATGCCGACGTTATCCGCCTAAAGCACCTAAGATACTACGGCGATCTTATTGAAGAATACCGAACAAGAACTGGAAATTATCCCTTTATGGATGAAGCCGATGTACCCCTGTACGTACATATAGCATCACCAGAACAGGAGAAATATGCTCAGATGAACCCTCCCTATAAGCATAAAAAGAAATCATTTAGGGAGTTGGTGGCTCTTTTAGAGCAGGGATTAGACCGGGAAGTACCAGAATACTACGATCCTCAGAAGGTGCCTGTTGATAGACCCAATTTCTATATTTACATGGCCAATCAAGGTTCCTATTTTCTAGCGGTTCACGTATATCAGCCCTACGACTTCTCCAACTACATTGCCAAAAACTATAACAAGGTGGAGGTCTCAAACACTCCGACGGAGATGAATAGAGCTAAAAGCCCAAAAGAATTATTTAGTAGTGAGAGCTTTTTGGCGGCTGAGGGAGAGGAAATGGTTAAGCCTGGGTTCTTTGCTGAGCGTGAAGCCGAAACACTTCACGCGACGAAGCAATGACACATAACCAGCTGAAGAAAGCGCCTGCTGCGCAGGCTAGGACGCAGCTACCGCTGCGCCCCTTTTCAGGGCGTTATGTGCATATGGATTTGGATAAATGGCGGTAGATAAAATTGCTGAGTATTCAGCAAAAAATAAAAGAAATGAAATTGGCGAGTCATATGGCTACTCGTTGAAGTGGAGATTATACGCCAATAGAATAAGAAATAATCCTGTAATGAGGGATCGTTTGCTAAGTAGGCAAAAATTATTATGCCCTATTTGCGAAAACATTCTTGATGAAGAAACACATATGCACCATATAGATTATGATCATATATGTAATTATGGCAGAGAAACTGAAGTTTATACTGGGTCTATAAGTAAGCGTACAAAAAAAAGAAGAGTAAAATTAGTCCCAGATTGTGAGTCGTGTCTTGTGAATTCGAAAGCTAATTTTAATAGCTGTAAAAATAAACTAGTAATGGTTCATAAGGCTTGTCATGGTAGGTTGCACAGTGAAAGTAAAAACCGAACTAAAAGCACATAACAAGACAAGCCAGCAGGACAAATGCTTCGCAAGCTGCGCATTTGCCGCTGCTTTCAAACGTTATGTAATCTAATAATATGAGAGAAATACTAGTAGGCTATAAAGAAAAGATTGATGAAGCCGAGGAATTGTTAGAAAACAACGGGATTCATACTCACAGGGAAAAATTAACTGAAGCATTGAATTCGAGACCTCAAGATATTTCATATCCACTGGGGTCGGTGTCTATAGATTACAGATTATCTGTAATTTATGATCAACAATTTGATGATGCTACAAAGCTTCTGAGAAATCCAAGTCATGAAGTACAAGTAACCATTTCAGATAGAGGCCATCGTCAGATTAAAAGAAAAACGGTTGATACGGCTACGAAATATTTGTTGGTGACATTTTTTGTGGTGTGTTTGCTGAGTTTATTAGTTTATAAATATGTTTAAGAAAAGATTACATAACCAGACAGCTCAACCTACCGCTATCGCGCCGGTTGGCTTCAAACGTTATGTATTATGAATATTATCTTTAAAGTTATTTTTTACCTGCTTAGTGGTTTACTTTTACTAGCTGTAATGGCTTACTTCTTCTTGTTCTATGGCTATGGTACTGATGTCACTTTTCAAAGTTCAGATGGAAGGTGGGCCGACAAAGAAGCACAATTTAAAAAAAGAGATTTTGACTCTATATTAACTGGTTTTATCTTGTATTCGGATTGTGCGGGAGAAAATGTTAGTCTTCAGCGAGTTACAGAAAAACCTAAAATATACAAACCAGAATCTTGGTTTAATGATTACACTGAGCCTAAGTGGAAAGTTCCAATTTCACCTGCATTTGGGGAAACTTTAAAGGGACCTCCTGATGGCTTTCGATGGTGTAATTCAAGTTTATCTCATGAACAAGTTAATAAATTAAAAAAAGAGTATTATGAAAATAATACATAACAAGGCTGCCCAACCTACCGCTAATGCGTCGGTTGGCTTCAAACGTTATGGGGCAACGCTGGCTACAATACCACCAACACCGTAACGGAGATCACACCTTGGAAGCTTCCTCGCTATTGATATTCGCCTTCGCACTGCTTATCGCGGCCGGCTCGCCTGGGCCAAGTACCGCCGCACTAGTGGCCCGAGTGCTCGTCACCGGGTGGCGCGACGTTATGCCTTTCGTGGCGGCAATGTTGTTAGGCGAGCTGATTTGGCTGACATGTGCAATTGCGGGATTAGCCACCATCGCGGAGCGATTTCACTGGGCATTTCTCACCCTAAAGTACTGCGGTGTAGCTTATTTGGTGTATCTCGCATGGCAAATGTGGACGGCGTCCGCCGTTATCGACGATCCGGATTTGGCCATCGAGTCTCGAGGTTCCGCGCGCATATTCTTTACCGGAATTGCCGTAACTCTCGGCAACCCTAAAATCATGCTCTTTTACTTGGCGTTGTTGCCCACGATTGTCGATCTTAATGGCGTTACGGTCGTCCGTTGGATGGAATTAGGCGCGACAATGCTGTTTGTACTTCTGGTCGTCTATTTAGCGTGCGTTGTACTCGCGTCGCGAGCACGGGTCTTTTTGCGGAGTCCATTTGCCGTTCGAATAACCAATCGAATCGGGGCGACTTTAATGGGAGGTGCCGCCGCGGTGATTGCAACCCGGCAAGAGTGAACTGACACCGTCAAATATTGGCAAGGACGAAAACAAGCAGCACGGAAGGTTGCCCAATAACCAGCGAATGCAGTGGACGTTTGACTCGGTTAAGGGTGGAGAAACAAATACCGGGTTCGAGTCAAACAAAACGCATCAAAAGCATCAAGGTCGTCATTGCCATTTTTAAGCATCAAATCAAGCATTTCAGTTTTTCGGTTTTGTTGTGGGGCTGGCCTCGGACATTCACGGGTAAATTCATGAAATCAGTTTTGTTCTTTGTGCCTTCGTTTAACGAAAGTGCTAAACTGTGACAAACAAACCACTGTTCAGGGGTGCCAATGAGAAGCGCTTTACCAGGACTTCATAACAAGCCAAGGCAGCGTACGCGTAAACGCGCCGCTGCTTTCAAACGTTATACGGCAATAAATTAGTGAAAGAAAATAGTGTAAAATCATCAAATGAAAGTCAAGGAATTGATGAAGTTAGTAGAAAGCCACGGATGGTTTTTAGTTCGTACTAGAGGCAGTCACCGTCAATACAAGCATCCTACTAAGAAAGGGAAAGTAACGATTTCAGGGAAGCCAAGTACTGACGTGCCTCCAGGAACATTAAATTCAGCTTTGAAACAAGCAGGATTAAAGAAGTAGAATGAGGTGACTATGAAATACGCAGTTGTAATTGAAAAGGGAAGTAAAGGATATGGCGCATATGTTCCTGACTTGCCTGGTTGTATTGCGGCAGGGGAAACGAAGGAAGAAGTAAAACAATTAATTAAGGAAGCTATCGAATTTCATATTGAAGGACTCAAGGAAGATGGTGAGCCTGTGCCAGCTCCATCATCCAGTATCGAATTTATAAATATTGCCGCATAACAAGCCATTGCAGCCGACCATCAAACCCTCACATTCGTTTGGGTTCATGTCGGCTGAACTCAAACGTTAAAAGTCGAATATCAGATATCAAAATAGGTATATTTAAGGTATAATTAATATACTAATGTATTCGTTTGAATTTGATGAAAAGAAGAGCCAGATAAATCTTGCTAAGCACGGGATAGATTTCATTGAAGCTCAACGAATTTGGGATGATCCTGATTTTATTGAAGCCCAAGCAAAATCAACTGATGAACCACGTTTTATGGTGATTGGACGAATTCGCGAAACGCATTGGTCTGGAATTATTACGTATCGTGAAGAAAAAATCCGAATTATCTCTGTGAGACGCTGACGCCAAACTGAGGTGATGTTATATGAAAGCTAAAGATTTTGATAAAAAGTTTGATGAGAATAAGGTTGATGTCATAGACGAACTCGACTTAACCAAAATTAGACGGCCGAACCAGTCGCAAAGACGGGTTAATGTTGATTTTCCAACCTGGATGATTGATTCACTCGATAGGGAAGCATCGCGTTTAGGTGTGACCCGTCAATCGATCATCAAAGTTTGGTTGGCGGAACGTCTTGAAAGTTCGACTTTTAACAAGTCACGGCAGTCGACCGCTAAAAGCGGCGGCTGAGTTCAAACGTTAGGCGATTTCTACGCACGAAACTGAAGAGGATTCAGGAGGCCAAAGAAATATCGATGATTATTTCAATGCATACTTACCTGGCGTACGTGGCAACAGTTCTCATATTTTTCGCCCATCCACCAGGACCGGGCCAGATTCTCTTCATGGCACACTCTACGAAGCTTGGCTTGCGTGGTGCGCTTCCGGTTGTTATTGGAAATCATTCGGCAAACATAATTCAAATGCTGTTGGCTGGATTCGGGCTTGCAGGAGTAATCGCTACCTCAGCCGACCTTTTTGTCATAGTCAAATGGATAGGAGTTATATATCTACTTTGGCTCGGCCTGTCTATGATTCTCGGAGCTAGTAATAGTCGGTCCAAAATAAGCCGAAATCGATCCCTGGTTCGACAGGGATTTGTAACAGCCGCAGCAAATCCTTTCGCTGTAATGTTCTTCGCAGCCCTTTTTCCTCAATTCTTAAATCCTGAAGCCCCACTGGGACCACAAATTCTGGTTTTAGGTGCAACATATCTCGTGATTGACGGCATTATTCTTTTCGCGATGGGTGCATCAGCATCAAAGATTTTCGCATTTTTTGGCGGAATCAACTCGGCACTACTGAATCGCGTATCAGGCGCATTAATGGTCTTAGCTGCGATGGTTTTAGCTATACGCAGTTCCGAGCCGGAGGTTGAGCCCTAATGGGCAAATCGCCTAACAAGCGCATGCAGTCGGACCACATAAACCGCTACGCGCTTTGTGTGGCCGCTGATGCGAGGCGTTAGAAGCCTAAGATAGTTATGAGCGTTGAGCAAGAAATTATTAGTTGGGATGGAAAGTCGTCAAGTGATATAAGCGCTATTTACACTCGTTACAAAGATAACGATACCTTTCTACCACAACTTGTTGAACTCTCTAAACAGGAAGCATTACAAAAAGGAACTACTTGGCTATTAAAGCATTACCTTGAAAATGGCCGAGAAATCGATACCAATCAGGTATCCAAGATGTATAAGTTGTTGCCACAGCTCAATCACTGGGAAACGAAACTCCATATCCTTCAGTGCATCCCATATATGCAGATTGCTAAAGCTGAAAAAAGGGATGTAGAAACATTTTTACGGAAATGCCTTGTAGATAGCAACAAATTTGTAAGGGCATGGGCTTACAATGGGTTTTACGAAATATCCTCTCAGTATCCGGAATACAAAAAAGAGACGATGCAATTTTTTGAAATGGCAATGAGAGATGAAGCTCCATCGGTAAAAGCAAGAATTCGAAATCTTTTAAAAAAGGGCTTCTAACAAGGCAAATGCATACGGACAGTTAAAAGCGTCACCTGTTTTGTATGCGCAAAATCAGCGCTCTTTATCTCATAACAGCCAAGGCAGCGTACGCGTAAAACCAAAACATTTTATTTGGTTATTGATTGGGTTTGCTCTGTGGCTTTTGTATACGATGAAGGATCTATATGTTGCTTATAACATGTCAACTGCCGTATATGGTGAATTCCAGTTCTCCGGCAAATGGCAATGGTTTATGAATCAAGGAATTTCCAACTTTGTAGTATTTTTATTCTTTTTGTATTGCTTATGGGTAATTCATAGAGAAAATGAACTTAACAAGCCACAGCAGCCGACCACCAAACCCTCAGCTTCGCCTCGGATTCGTGTCGGCTGAGTTCAAACGTTATGCTGCTTTAAGTTGTAACGTGTAACTAGATACGTTACAATACAAAGATGATCAAGAGCTTCAAACACCGAGGTCTTGAAAAGTATTTTTTGAAAGGAACAAAGTCAGGGATTCAGCCCAAACACGAAAGCCGTATCCGTTTAATCCTTGCTAGATTGAATGCATCTACTTCTCCAAAGGATATGGATTTACCTGGGATGCGGTTACACGAACTAACGGGGAATCGAAAAGGAACTTGGTCAGTAAGTGTGAGTGGTAATTGGCGAATCACTTTTCGCTTCGAAGGTGTATACGCGATTTTGATTGACTATGAAGATTATCATTAGAGGTAAAGATTTATGAGAATGCATAATCCTCCCCATCCGGGAGAAATATTGAGAGAGCTTTGTATAGAGCCCTTGGAAATATCCATTACGGAGGCTGCTCGTGCTTTGGGCGTGAGTCGAAAAACACTGTCTGCAATTTTGAATGGGCGCTCTGGGATCAGTCCTGAAATGGCAATTCGTTTAAGTAAGGCGTTCGATACTTCACCTGAAAGTTGGTTGAACCAGCAAATGCAGTACGATTTGTGGGTAGCTGAGCATAACAGCTCAGATTTGGAAGTGACAAAGCTGATCGCAGCATAACAAGCCAATGTAGACGACCAGCAAACCCGTCACTTCGTTCCATGTTCGTGTCGGCTGAGTTCAAACGTTATTCGATAAAAACATATCAATTGTGATAAAGTGTAACGATGAAAAGTGCATTAGCAAAATCTCTTGAATTACCGGTCCCGGAGCGAATTAAAATAGTTACCGAGATTTGGGAGAGTATAGCTAAAAACCCTGAAGATGAATTATCCTGGAAAGAGGTTAGAGAAAAAATTCTAAATAAATGAGCTGGAAGCTTATTGTTAAATCGTCGGCGGGGTCTGCGACATTTTGGAAGGATATCTGGACTATTAGCAGAATTGAGTCTAATCCTTTTTTATGTCAGGAAATTGAAAAAGATATCCGTCGATCGGTTGCACATACGTTTCCTTATTTAGTTTTTACACTATTGAAGAAAAAATGATATTTATATTAGCGATTACCCATGCAGTGCAAGATCCTGATTATATTGCTAGACGGCTTATCGCATAACCAGTCATTATAGCGGATCACTAAACCGCCCGCTGGGTTCAAACGTTAGAATTTTCTCGAGTTAATCCTTGATACAATAATAGAGATATGTACAATGTACATATGAAAAATCTTAATTTTGAGTGGGATAAACGTAAAAACACCACTAATACTAAAAAACATGGCGTTTCGTTTGAAGAGGCTCGATCAGTTTTTTATGATGAATACGCCATACTGTTCTTTGATCCTGATCATTCAGATGATGAAGAGCGATTTATCCTGCTGGGCCTGAGTCATAAATTGAACACGTTGGTAGTGTGTCATTGCTTTAGAGAAGTTGAAGCTGTCGTTCGTATCATTTCCGCAAGAAAAGCAGACATTGATGAATCTGAAACTTATTGGAGTTATAGAAAATGAGAGATCATTATGATTTTTCAAAGATAAAGGGGAAGAAGAACCCTTACATTAAATATTTAAAACAACCTGTCACAATAAGACTGGATAAGGACTCTATTGTGTATTTTCGATCATTATCGAAAGAGTCAGGTATCCCGTATCAAACATTAATCAATTTGTATCTAAGAGATTGTGCAGCTAACAAAAGAAAACTTAATATGAGTTGGAAATGAAAATTCTAACACATATGAGTCTCCCATAAGTCAAGGTCGATAAAATCTTATGCCAAACATGGTATTGTTTTTAGTGAGGCTCAGTGAATTTGGGGTAATCCGGATTTTATAGAAGTACAAGCTAAGTCAGATGATGAGCCACGTTTTATGGTGATCGGACGGATTAGCGAAATCCACTGGTCTGGAGTCGTTACATATCGTGAAGAGAAAATCAGAATTATTTCTGTCAGACGCTCACGTAAAACTGAGGTGATGTTATATGAAAGCTAAAGAATTTGATAAAAAATTTGATGAAAACAAAGTCGATCTGATGGAAGAACTCGACTTAACTAAAATTAAGCGACCTAATCGGTCACAAAGGCGGGTCAATGTTGATTTTCCAATTTGGATGATTGATTCACTTGATAAGGAAGCATAGTGTTTGGGTGTGACTCGTCAGTCAATCATTAAAGTTTGGTAGCAGAACGTCTCGAAAGTTCGACTTTTTAACAAATCACGGCAGCTGAGTTCAAACGTTAGGTGTGATATAAACAATAGGCAATATATGAGTATCAAAGAAAGTAGAAATGGGATCATACCAGCGGCATTGCTTTTAGCCATAGGCATCTCGATAGCTGGTTATTTCGTCAGTGGAACCCTCTTCAAATCGAAGGTCGCTTTTAAAACCGCCGAAGTAAAGGGACTTGCTGAGCGACGCGTCGAGGCCGATACTGCACATTGGTCGATTCAGTACACCGTAACCGGAAAAGATAGATCCGATATCCCAAGGCTATACGAAGAATCGAAATCAGATCAGAAAAAAGTTATTTCTTTGTTAGCGAATAGCTTCGCTGATAACGAAATAAAACCAGGCGTTATTGATTACCAAAAACAGGAATTTCGCGACGATGATCAAAAACTTGTTGAAGAGAAACATATGTTGGTAGGCGTGATTGACGTACAAACCACCAAGGTTCAATTGGTATCGAAAGTCAGGGCGAGATTAAATTCGCTGATTGCACAGAGGTTGGATTTAAAGAACAACGCCCCAACTTTTCACTTTACCAAGTTAAATGAGATAAAGCCTGAAATGCTGAAGGAGGCAACAACGAACGCCCGCCTAGCAGCGAACGAGTTCGCAATTAACGCTGGTGTTAAAGTCGGAGGAATTCGAAGTGCACGCCAAGGCGGATTCGTAATACGGGATGTAGGTGAAAGCTACGGTGACACTAAAAAAATCGAAAAGGATGTACGCGTAGTCACGAATGTTACGTTTTTCCTTACAGATTAGTTCAATGCGCTGCAGACCGATAAACCATAAGGCTACATCTTTGGTTTGCCGCTGAGCGTGGGCGTTAGGATGATAGTGCGCCACAACTCGAGTATAGTTATACGCTACAATACTGCATCCACATTCAAAACGTTGGGCATCCTAAGGAGAGTTAAACAATGGCTGGATATTCAGGCACTCCTCTATCAAAAAAACTTGGTATAAAAGAAGGTTTCAGAGTGTATGCAAAGAATCCGCCAGAAAGATATCAACAATGGTTGGCCCCATTACCTGATAATGTAAAAATAGTTACAAGATTAACGAATGATCTTGACATGATTCATTTTTTTACAAAAAGCAGCAAAGAACTGAGTTCTGAAATAAAGAAACAGATAACAAAAATAAAACAAAACGGGATAATCTGGGTTTCGTGGCCGAAAAAGTCATCGCACGTTACAACAGATATTACAGAAGATATCATTCGAGACGTTGTATTGCCTATGGGTTTGGTAGATATTAAAGTTTGCGCTGTGGATGATGTCTGGTCGGGCTTAAAACTGGTTATCAGAAGGGAAAATAGAAAATAATGCATATCAACCACCAAACACTTGATCAACCGATGTGGCAGACTAGTGAATCTTGTGTTTAGCGTCGGCTGAGCTAGAACTACTGGCAGCTGGAAAGAAGAATGAAACTTATTCCAATTAATTCCACTCAGATTCCAGCTCTTCTAGTCACTAACACTTGTGGGAGGTAGTACATGTCAATAGAAAAACTTGTCAATGACTGGTTCACTAAGTGGGAGAAGGGTGAGTTTCGTGATTTGCCCATAAGCGATAGCTTCAGGCACACTAGTCCGTTTGGAACAATCGAGGGAAAGGATGCTTACTTAAAGCTGGTTCAGGAAAATCAGGACAGATTCCTCGGTTATCAGTTTGATATACACGACCGGATTTTTCGAGATGACAGTGCTTGTGTTCGCTATACTGCAAAGCAGAACGGTTTTATGCTTGATGTAAGCGAATGGTACTATGTCAAGAATGATCTTATTGAACAAGTTATCGCCTATTTTCACATCGGTGACATTCGCCAAGAACGAAAACTAAAATCTTGAAAACACCAGCCGGCGAGTTGATTACTGGAATATCACAGTCTACATCGTTCGCCAAAAATGCGGCTGTTACAGTGCTTTATGGTTAAATTTAGTATCATAGGGCATTAAACGTTTATAGGAGTTAGAGAATGGAACAATTACTTCATACTGAAAAGTCCTCATTTAATACTGCGCCTAATAGATTGCCAATAATAAAGGGAGTTCTGTTTTATTGCTTGGTATTTGTCTGTTCAGTCATCTATGCACAAGAACGCATCTATAAAACACCACCATCTACTAGTGCTACAGGAACTGTTCCGTCTATATCAGATGAGGCCATGAAAAAATGTGTTGAAATATACAATGAAGCCAGCTGGCTTCAAGAAGAGCTTAACAATACCCAAGTAGATCTATCTCAACCGGCATCCGTTGAAGCCTATAATTCTCAAGCGTCTGTTTATTCGCAGATGGCCGATTATTACAATAATAATTGCGCAGGCAAGCAATCGAAATTAGCGGATAGTGCAGCAGAAAAATTAAATCAGCAAAGCAATTGAACAAATTAAAACTAGGATAGGAAGAATATTTTTCTTAAGATGAGTCCCGTATTCGCGCATCACCATTTCTCGAAGGCTATAGATGTATTCATTAATAATTTATGGAGAAAATAATGCCAAAATTTATAATCACTTATCTTGGTGGCAACCACCCTGAAACCCCTGAGGAGGGGCAGAAACATTTTGCCAAGTATAAACAATGGATAGTTTCATTGGGAGATTCAGCAGTTAGTCCTGCTAATCCATTGAAGGGAACTAACACTGTTAATCCGGATGGATCGGTGGTGCCCGGAAGTAGTATATCAATGTCCGGTTATACCGTTATTGAGGTAGATTCGATGGAGTCGGCGCTTGAGTATGCAAAAGCTTGTCCGTTTCTTGATATTGGTGGTTCGCTTGAAGTGTCTGAGTTAGTGGAAATGTCAATGTAAAACCCGGCAATTTTTTTTGAATATGAGCGGGGTTGTCGATTTAGGGACATTATTAAGACAAATGTCACCAATGCTCAACGATGGTGAGTATGTTTTTTGCAGTGTGGAAGGTGATTTGGTTGATTATCAATATCTTAATCCGATTGCAACATTCAGGGAGGCAGAGGGCCTGACCTTGGTTGTAAATGAATCATCAGCAACTGAAGCAGGCATTGAGTTTGATGGTGTTTTCCGGATGCTTACATTGACCGTTCATTCAAGTTTGCAGGCGGTTGGTTTAACGGCGGCAGTTGCCAATAAGCTCACTGAGAAAGGCATTAGCGCTAATGTGATCGCTGCATATTATCATGACCATGTATTCGTTCAGGCCGATAAGGCTGAGCTAGCTTTAGATGCTTTGCAAGAGTTAAGGGATTAATCTAATACATACCTTCTTTTTAATTAGCTTTAATTGGTTTGGATTTCGATAATTAATTGTGATAGAAATGTCTATCCACCAAATTGTATAACAGGAGTGTATTGTGGCAGGTTTACGCGCCGATGTTGATCCGGATGGTTTATTAGAATATTCAGTAGTCTATACAGACCGCTCACTGAATCACATGTCGCAGTCGTTTCAGCGAGCGATGAATGATATTTCATCAACCTTAAAGAATGTTTATCAGGCAAAAGCGGCAGTGGTTGTGCCGGGCAGCGGTACTTTCGGCATGGAAGCTATAGCACGACAATTTGCTACTGAAAAGAAATGCCTAGTGATTCGCAATGGCTGGTTTAGTTATCGCTGGACACAGATTTTTGATATGGGCAACATTCCATCTGAGAGCATTGTTCTTAAAGCTAAACAAACAAGTGAAAGTACGACTGCACCTTTTATGCCGGCTTTAATCGAGCAAGTTGTTGAAACCATTCACAATGAAAAACCGGACATGGTATTTGCTCCACATGTTGAGACATCAGCGGGAATTATTTTGCCCGACGATTATATACAAGCTGTAGCGCAGGCGACTCATGAAAATGGTGGATTGTTTGTATTGGATTGTATCGCCTCAGGAACAATATGGATGGGCATGAAAGCCACAGGTGTTGATGTGTTAGTCAGTGCACCGCAAAAAGGTTGGAGTGGTTCACCTTGCTGTGGATTGGTAATGTTGAGTGAACGTGCACTTGAACAACTTAAGACTACAAATAGCTCTAGTTTCGCCTGTGATTTGCGTAAATGGCATGAGATTATGCAAGCTTATGAAAACGGTGGTCATGCCTATCATGCGACCATGCCAACCGACGCCTTGATTAAGTTTCGTAATGTGATGAATGAAGCGGCTGCGATTGGTTTTGACAGTCTTAAACAAAGTCAGATCGAACTCGGACAGAAAATCCGTGCCGTGTTAGAGGCTAAAAATATTCAAAGCGTGGCCGCTGATGGCTTTAAAGCACCCGGTGTGGTAGTCAGTTATACTGATGATGACTTGATTCAAAACGGTAAGAAATTCGCCGAACAGGGACTACAAATTGCTGCCGGTGTGCCGCTGATGTGCGATGAACCCGATAGTTTTAAAACATTCCGTTTGGGCTTATTTGGATTGGATAAATTACAAAATGTTGATCATACCGTGCAAACCTTTGAACTGGCACTGGACAAGATAGTTTAGGGCAGTTAGTTTTTTACATAGACTGTCACTTGCGCATCACTTGGTGTATTCTTGGCAATAATAAAACTGAGATACGGTCAAGCAGTCATAATTAAGACCAGCAAAAACACAAGGATTTATTGTTTGGCACTGACATTTCTGTGGCTAGTCAGTGGTAAAGTTCTTGCATCTGATTCAATCATTCCCGTTTTAAGCTTGCTACTTTTTGGTGATGAACAAAGCCATCTTGAGCGTGTACTGGCAGAGTATAACAATCCATCATCTACACATATTTTTATCGCTGCACACAGAGGAGGCAAAGAAACTGATTTCGCTGACCAAGCGCCAGGTAATTCAATTGCCAATATAGATAATGCGGTCAGTAAAGGATTTGACTTATATGAATCCGATATAGAAATACTCGGCGATAATACATTGGTCATCTTTCATGATAATGAATTTGATAATCTTACCAATTCGACAGTTATTGACGATTTACTGGATGATGCTGATCTTGCCTATGCGAAGTCACTGCGACTGACTTATACAAATGGGCAGGTTTCCACGCAACAGATTCCAACACTGACAGAATTTCTTAATGCCGGAAAGGGAAAAATCATGTTCAAGTTTGATCTTAAATCCGGCACGCATTCGAAAATACAGGATATTCTGGACATTGTCATCAATACTCAAACCCAGCAACAGGTGTTGATTCGTGGAGGCATGTATGTTCTCGATCAGGCTAAGAATAATGGCTATGACACAATGATGATTATGCCGCAATTAGATAATGCCAATACCAGCGTCTCAGATATTAACAACTTGATCGCAAATTATTCATTGCGTGCTATCAGTTTACCGAATGGTGCACAGCAGGCCGCAATTGATGCAGCTAATGCCGCCGGTATAATCGTGGAGACTCATGAATCGCAAGTAGCGGGAGATTTACAGGCGAGCTGGCAAAATGCTATTGTCTCGGGCTACAGGCAGATTCATTCTTTTAAACCCTCTCAGCTGTTAACTTACCTGAAAAGCATCGACCGGCACTGGTAGGTTAGATCGTTTTCAGTTTTTATTTTTCAACAGCTTATTAATGATAACTCCATAAGCCGGGATAAAGAAAATTAGACTCACCGATAACTTGAAGGCGTAATCGATCCAGGCGATTTCAACCCAGTTTGTGGCCATAAAAGCGTCGCTGGAGGCGTAAAAAGCGATGCCAAAAAAAATAAAAGTATCAACCAGAGAGCCGATGATGGTTGATGCTGAAGGAGCGATCCACCAGCTGGCTTTCTGTCTGAGTTTATTGAAAATCAGAATATCGACAAGCTGGCCAACAATGTAGGCGATAAAACTGGCGAGCGCGATTCGAAAAACAAAACCGTTAAAAGTGGTCAAGCCTTCAAGTCCTTGAAATTTTCCTTCGAAAAAGACAACCGAAAAGACATAAGAGATGATCAACGCCGGGATCATGACTTTTAGAATCACTTTACGGGCCTGACTCGCACCAAGAAGCCGGACGGTTAAGTCGGTCGCCAGAAAGATCAGCGGAAAGGTAAATGTCCCCCAGGTTGAATGAAAGCCAGCAATCGTAATCGGTATTTGAACCAGATAATTACTGGCTGCAATAATTACTATATGAAAGGTAATAAGCTTGGACAGGAATGATGATATGCCGGGTTGGTTACTGGTTGACATGATAAACTCCTTTTTGTTCGAGGTGAGGGAACTCGTAAAGCGCGGATTAGACCTTATATACTAACTGATAGCAACCAAAATGTACCAATGAACTTGTTTCCGATTTTATTTTTACTGTTTTTTTTAATCCCATTGATTGAAATCTATATTTTGATTCAGGTGGGATCAGTTATAGGTGCCGGCTGGACCATATTTTCAGTTGTTTTTACGGCGGTTTTAGGTGCTTATTTGATTCGTCGACAAGGGTTTAGCACCTTACAGCGTTTTAGGGGCAAATTACAAGCCGATGAAATCCCGGCGCGAGAAATCGTCGACGGATTCTGTTTGTTAATTGCCGGTGCATTTTTAATGACACCGGGTTTTTTCACCGATGCTATGGGCTTTGCGTTATTGATTCCACCGGTCAGGGCATTAATTTTCAAGCGAATTTCTCAATCGGTAAATGTACATATAGTTAACTCAAGACGTGCCGCTAGTTCAGAGTCATCGGCTGCTAACAAGCCTTTAGAAGGAGACTATAAGCGCGTGGATGAAGATTAGAGACTAAATCTGTTACCCCAACTATAATTTTCTGATCTTTAAACTTTAATAAAGAATTGAATAATTATTTTGGCAATATAACCGACTGTGCCAAGCCCCAGTGCCAGAAAAAGTATTGCCCCGCCAAGTTTTCCCGCATTACTTTTGCGCATTAGATCCCAGACAATGAATCCCATGAATAAAATTAACGCCGGAACCAGTATCTTAACGGAAAGGTCTGAAAATTCGGCTTCTGTCATGCGTTTAGGATAAGGCCGATATAAATTAATTTCAATCTAACAAACACCCAAAGGCATCTATAAAACCGCGATATAGATCAGAAATTACGCCCGATCCTCTTGACTTTGCGCTTTTCGACACTAGAATTAGCACTCCCAATAAGAGAGTGCTAATTGTGTTTGCAGTTAGCGAAGATGAACTTGTGAATATTTTAAGGAGATAAAACCATGAATATTCGTCCGCTTCACGACCGTGTCGTGGTTCGCCGGGTTGAGGATGAACGTACCAGCCCTGGCGGTATTGTTATTCCTGATACGGCGACAGAAAAACCTATGCAGGGTGAAGTCGTTGCTTGTGGTAACGGCAAGATTACAGATAGCGGTGATGTCCGCGCGTTAGACGTAAAAGCTGGTGACAAGGTACTTTTCGGTAAGTATTCCGGCACCGAAGTCAAAGTCGATGGTGAAGAGCTATTGGTGATGCGCGAAGACGACATCATGGGCGTGATTGAAGGCTAGTCCTGATCACATTAACGAACAAATTAAGTTGTAGAGGTAAAAAATGGCAGCTAAAGAAGTACAATTCGGAGAATCCGCCCGCGCTAAAATGCTTAAAGGTGTGGACGTTCTTGCGAATGCCGTAAAAGTGACATTGGGTCCGAAAGGTCGTAATGTTGTTCTAGATAAATCATTCGGTGCACCTACCGTAACAAAGGACGGTGTATCAGTGGCAAAAGAAATCGAGCTTAAAGACAAGTTCGAAAATATGGGTGCTCAACTCGTTAAAGAAGTTGCTTCCAAAACATCTGATATTGCAGGTGACGGAACAACGACTGCAACGGTGCTGGCGCAAAGCATTCTTAAAGAAGGTGCAAAAGCAGTTGCGGCGGGTATGAATCCAATGGATTTGAAACGCGGTATAGACAAGGCTGTTACTGCAGCTGTTGCGGAACTGCAAACAATTTCTAAACCTTGTGAGGACCACAAAGAAATTGCCCAAGTAGGTACAGTCTCAGCCAATGCTGACAGCAACGTGGGTGACATTATCGCCGAGGCGATGGAAAAAGTCGGCAAAGAAGGTGTTATTACGGTGGAAGAAGGTCAGGCTTTAGAAAACGAGCTGGATATTGTTGAAGGTATGCAGTTTGATCGCGGTTATTTGTCACCTTATTTTATCAATCAACAAGACAGCATGAGCGTCGATCTGGAAAGTCCATTGATTCTGATTCACGACAAAAAGATCTCTAATATCCGTGATTTACTTCCAATCTTGGAAGCGGTTGCTAAAGCAGGTAAACCTTTATTGATTATTGCTGAAGATATCGAAGGTGAAGCGTTGGCAACTTTGGTTGTTAATAACATTCGCGGAATTGTTAAGGTCGCAGCGGTTAAAGCGCCTGGTTTTGGTGATCGTCGTAAGGCCATGTTGGAAGACATCGCTATTCTGACAGGTGGTACAGTGATTTCTGAGGAAGTCGGCATGAACCTAGAAGCAGCGACTTTAGAAGAATTAGGCACCGCAAAGCGCGTTCAAATCACAAAAGAAAACACCACTGTTATTGATGGTGCAGGTTCTGGTGATGCGATCGAATCACGAGTAGGTCAAATTCGGGCACAAATCGAAGAAGCCACTTCTGATTATGACAAAGAAAAAATGCAAGAGCGTGTGGCTAAATTAGCCGGCGGTGTTGCAGTCATCAAAGTAGGTGCAGCCACTGAAGTTGAAATGAAAGAGAAAAAAGCGCGTGTTGAAGATGCGCTTCATTCAACCCGCGCTGCGGTAGAAGAAGGTGTGGTTCCTGGCGGGGGTGTAGCGTTAGTGCGTTGTTTCACAGCTGTTGAGGGCGTTAAAGGTGATAACCACGACCAGGAAATTGGTATTGGTATTATCCGCCGTGCACTTGAAGAGCCTCTGCGCCAAATCGTCATCAACGCCGGCGAAGAAGGTTCGGTTGTTTTAGCTACTGTTCGTGACAAGGAAGGTAATGAAGGCTACAACGCCGCTACGGGTGAATACGGTGACATGTTGTCAATGGGTATTCTTGACCCGGCTAAAGTCACTCGTTCAGCGCTGCAAAATGCTGCTTCAATCGCGGGTCTGATGATCACCACTGAAGCAATGGTGGCTGAAGCACCAGAAGACAAAGCGGCTGCTCCTGCAATGCCTGATATGGGTGGCATGGGCGGTATGGGTGGCATGGGTGGTATGATGTAATCATTACCCCCAACGCTGCTTCTCATAAGCTTGCAAAAAGCCCCGCAACGCGGGGCTTTTTCATAACAGAGTTAAATTTTCTCTAAATGATTTTTGGCAACAATAATAGATAAAGCCGTAATTGAATCACTTATCTCCGCTTTGAGCGCCATTTGATAAAGCTCATCAAGCGGCATGGTCACAACTTCGATTTGTTCGGTATTTTCATGTTGGATTTTGCCATCAGGTGTTGCATCCAGTGCCAGAAACAGGTCAAATCGCTCATCACTGCGCCCGGGAGAGGTATAAAATTGACCTAAATGCTGGAAAAGTTTGGCGATATAGCTTGTTTCTTCTTCTAACTCCCTTCTAGCCGCAAGCTCGGAATTATCACCTTCAAGCTGCCCTGAAGGGCATTCAAGCATTGTTTTGTTAAGCGGATAACGATATATTTTCTCCATTATCACATTATTTTCAGCTGTGATTGCTACAATAACAGCAAAACCGGGGTGCTCAATCACATGATAGATGGATTCAGATTTTGTCCGGTAATCGAATTTTGTCACTATGCAGATTAAACCAAGGTGTTTTAAGCGTATAATTAGAACTGAGTTGTTGCCATCTACTCATAACAAATATTAATGATTGGAAAATGCAGGATTTTACGTTAGACAAAGGCAAGTTAGCGATTATTTTGGCAGGATTATTCTGCCTTTATGCTGTCTATGGTGCTGTGAGTGATTTCAAATTGCCTGGTGAAGCACAGGCTTTGGAACCAGCACAACAAATTGTAGAGCTGGACCCGGTTAATATTCAATTGCTGACAAAAACACATTTATTCGGTCAACCGCCTCAAGTTAAAGTCGCTGCAACTAAGAAGGTAAATAATCGAAAGGTAACTAATAATGCAGCTCAAAAAAAGCAACAGGCTAAAGCTAAGCAACAACAAAAAAAGCGTAATACTAAGCCTATTAAGATAAATGTTACTGTAACGGGATTATTAGCCAGTGCGGATGACGATTTTGCCGCAGCAATGCTCAAAGTAGATAATAAACCCGAGAAACTTTACAAAGTTGGTGAAGATTTAGGCAAGCCCGAAGTCAAATTACAAAGTGTTGAGATTGAGAGTGTGATTATTGATAACAATGGTAATGAGCAAACGATTGCCATGAAACGCCCGGGGCTAGAGAGTAATAAAAACGCTGGCAATAATCGAAGATCTAATCAGCGCAATAATAATCAAAATTCAAACCGCATCCCTGAGCTTCCGCCTGAGTTGGAGTTGCCGGAAGAGTTACAGTCATTAAATCAAGGAGCTGCCCAGGGTGCTTATACCCCACCACCACCAGAGCCGGTTGATTTTCAGGAACCTCCGTTACCTGAAGAGTTGGAAGAAGAATTATTATTAGAACAAATGCAAGAGGAGTTCGATGAAGATATCCAGCAAGAGTTGGGCTTAAATAGTAACGACTCCAATCCAGAAGAAATTCCTCCGCTTCCAGAACTAGATGAACAAGCCGATTCAGCGCCTAATTTTCAAATGCCTGTGTTTTGAGCGCACTAGAATTTAAGAACAATATTTCAAATCCCAACAACAAATCCTATTCTTCTTTTGAGACGTTTCTGTGATTGAAATAGCAGCAGAAATTACTCAGGCCCTAAAAAAATTAACACAACAACGTTTTTTTGATCAGCTTCCAAGGATTTTAGATTACAGTGACTTTATAAAAAGAACGTTAACGAGTTACCCAAAACAAATACTTGAATTGATTGAATCAAAAGATCTAGAACAAATTTACACAGACGATTATTTATTTACAAAAGTTCAGCAATCAACTCAACGGCTAGCTGATCAGACAGAATTTGAACAGCGACTGAGGCAGATTCGGCATGTCGAAATGAGCAGAATCGTACTGCGTGAATTTGCTGGTGTGGCGGATATTGAAGAATCTATGAGAGATTTATCTTTATTAGCTGACGCATTATTGTCCATTAGCACAGAGAGACATTTAGCAAACTTGAAAGAACGTTACGGTCAACCCATTGGAGAAACAAATGGTCAGGAAGCTGGTTTTGTTGTTTTCGCAATGGGGAAACTCGGTGGTAATGAGCTTAATTTTTCATCCGATATTGATCTAATATTTGCCTATTCTGATTCTGGTCAAACAAATGGAAACAGATCCATTAGTAACAATGAATTTTTCATGAAACTGGGCCAGGCACTAATAAATTCTTTAAATCACCCAACAACAGAAGGCATTGTCTATCGAGTTGATATGCGCTTAAGACCCAATGGCCAAAGCGGACCATTAGCGATGTCGTTTGCGGCAATGGAAAATTACTATCAAATCCATGGGCGTGAATGGGAGCGTTATGCATGGATTAAAGCGAGAGTAGTTGCCGGTGATCAGCTTTTAGGAGAGCATTTCTTACGACAGCTTCGTCCGTTTATTTATCGCAAGTATCTGGATTATCAGGTCTATGAGTCGCTGGAAGAAATGAAAGCAATGATTAACAAAGAGATCCTGCAGCAGGGAATGCAACAAAATATCAAACTTGGTCGTGGCGGGATTCGTGAAATTGAATTTATTGCGCAAAGCCACCAATTAGTCAGAGGTGGACGTGAGGCAGAATTACGCACACGTTCATTAAAACAAGCATTATCATCTTTGGCAAAGGGCCACAAAATCGAGACCGAGATTTCAAATCAACTATATCGGGCCTATTTGTTTTTGCGTACAGTAGAACATCGATTACAGATTAAAAACGATCAGCAGACACACTTATTGCCGGATGACTTGGATCAACGTCGTAATATAGCAACAACCATGAGTTTATCTTTAGAGGATTTCGAGCAAAAACTCAATCATCATAGAGACTTTGTGCATGCTGAATTTGTTAAATTACATAGCAACTCCGAAGTTGAATTGATTGATGATAATTGGCAGTTATTATGGCGTGGAGTTGTGGCCGATAATGACCAACTTGATCAACTATCTACAGATAAAGATTTTATTAATGCATTAAAGTCTTATGCTAAAAGCAAAGCCTACCGATCTCTGGAGAGCAAGGGCAGGCGAATCGTCGATCGGCTTATGCCCAAGGTGCTTGAGTTAGTCGTTGATAATGAACAGTCACAGCAGACATTGAATCGAATCTTAACAGTATTGTCTGCAATAGGAGGGCGCAGTGCTTATTTGTCATTGTTAGATCAATTTCCGGTTGCTGCCAAGCAATTGATTCAACTATGTGCTTTAAGTTCAT
Organism: Arenicellales bacterium; assembly: GCA_965215945.1. Taxonomy (GTDB): domain Bacteria; phylum Pseudomonadota; class Gammaproteobacteria; order Arenicellales; family JAHEKD01; genus JAHEKD01. Next base: position 121,677 of record CBDCFC010000014.1, read on the forward strand.
GGGTAAGTCAGTGGATAGCCGATCATCCGATCGTACTGGATACATTGATCAACCCAAGGGTTGATTTGTATATATTTAATAACGAACTAGAGCAGGATATTTTTCGCCGTATAGAAAACGAAACTGATGACGAGTTAAAACACGATATCCTCAGGCAAATTCATCATTCAAGTTTATTGCAAATTGCGATTGCCGATTTACAGCATCAATATGACGCACAACAAATCCGTACTTTTATTTCGCGTACGGCTGAAATGATCGTCAATCATGTTGTAATTCTTTGTCAGCAAGAACTAACTGAAAAATATGGTTTACCACAAACGAAAAGTAATACAGATTATTTTGGTGTAATTGCCTATGGGAAATTAGGTTCGAGGGAGCTGACCTATAATGCAGATCTGGATTTAGTGTTTATTTATGATGACGAAATATTAGAAGAACAAACACAGGGTGGTAAAAAATCGGTTCGAATCGATTATTATTTCTCCAGATTGGTTCAACGAATTTTAACTATGCTGACAATGCAGACAGCAGCCGGAAAGCTGTATGAAGTAGATACACGATTGCGGCCGAGCGGCCGCTCTGGCTTACTGGTATCGTCCTTGACGCAATACGCAAAGTACCAAAACGAACAGGCCTGGACCTGGGAACATCAGGCGTTAGTCAAAGCCCGGATGATGAGTAAAGCCCATGGGCTTGCTAAAAGGTTTGATCAGCTAAGAACTCGGGTATTATCTGGCAAAAGATCAGAGTCTGAATTAAAACGAGATATAGTCTCGATGCGAAAACGAATGCATGCAGCGGAACAGCATAAAAATAACTTTAGGCAAAAAACTGATGCTGGTGGCATGATTGATATTGAGTTTATTACGCAGTTTTTAGTGCTCAATTACGCCCATCGTTATGAAGATATTACACAAAAGCGAAGTGTAAAAGAAATTATAGAATTTGCAATTAGTAAACAACTGCTGCAACAAGAGGAGGCTGAATTATTGTCCAATAGTTATGTAGGTTTACTGCAACTGGAAAATCAATATAAATTACATAATAAAATCAATAACCGCACTAAAAGCAGTTTAGGTTTGCAAATGAAGCAAGTTGAGAAACTTTGGAACAGGGTTTTTAAGTAAGGTTATTCATTGAGAGTTTTTGTTTTAGTCCTGCTGGCGGTAATAATTGTTGCCTGCGAGCAAAAGTCGGTGAACCAGAATGAGAGTTTCGTCGCTTATAGTTGGAGTGAGCCAGAAGCTGATTATTCAAATATTCTGCCTTTTCATTGGCTAAAATCGGCAGATTTTCGTGATATGGATCAATTTGTTGCCGATACAAAGGCTGCTACCGATGCAATGCCTCAAGGGCACCGAGTACTTTTTAGCTGGGATTTACATCGCCATATGGCTTATCAAGTAAACGGTGATTTTTTGTACACAAAAAGTGGCGAAATTGCAGGTTGTAACAGTGAACAGGGTTTCATACCTTATCGAAGTTTATGGTGGGACAACGGTGTCAAAGCAGTACAGCAACGATTTGAAAGATTTTTCAAATCTTATAAAGAGGCTGATGGGAAGCTTGATGTTTTTGTATTGGATTTTGAGCAAGGTTTTTCCTACTGGCATTTAAAAGATTTAGCAGAAAAGAATTACCCTTGTGGACTTGATGCCTATCTGGACGCCATACAAAATGACGCAAGATTTTCAGATTGGGTAGAACAACTCGGATTTAGTGATTTAAAAACACTAAACCTGTGGTATGAAAATGATAACCATTTAAAGTGGTCAGCTTTATTATGGCAGCACTTGGCTGGGTATATTGATGAGGCTGTTTACCAACCGATGAAGAAATATTTTCCTAATGCGGATTTTTCTAACTATGGCTATTATTATCAAAAATCTAAATTGGATTTTCCTGATATACATGGTTACTATCGCCATCGATATACTGATGGCATCCATGTCGGCACACATCAATCAAGGGAGATTTATGGCTGGGCTGATTTGCCATCGCAGGTCAAGTTGACCGGTAAACCGTATCCAACAACGCCATATAATGCTTTTCGTTTTGCGCTTAATAAGCTTAGAGCGATGTTGTTGTCCTCTGAAACCCCGGTCTCGCCCTGGGTAGCCTATAAAGGGTTCACAAATGGTTATCTATATGATAATGATTATTATCAAGAACTGATATTACATATATTGCTTTCAGGTATTGATTATTTGCTGTACTGGAATCCTGCAGGGCAGAATGATTTCTCACCAGAGAATGATCGACTTCTGGATCAATTGATAGCCCAGGTTAATGACTTGGTGGATAATCGAGAAATAAGCTATGAGACAGCTGAGCTGGCCAACTGGCTTGATGATGTTTTAATGACTAGTGTCAAATTTGAAGATGGCACGCAACTTTGGCGGCTAACAGCGAAACTTGGTGTTGATCAAAAACTCGCTGATTTTATTATTAGCACTGATCCGGTAAAATTAAAAATTGAAGAATTGGAGTATAAGTTCAGTAATATGCAAATATTGGAAGTGGAAAATAGTCTTTCGGATAAAGGTTTGTGGCTGGTGTCTAGTGTGCCCAGGTAGCCAACGAATTTTTAGGACAAATTCCAAAACCAAATTGGTCATTGTCACTACGTGATAAAGAAAAGGATAAGTCTTTATTACTATTATTCCAATTTTTTATTTCAGTCGTTTTTATACACAAGCTATAACTGGTGTTTTTAAATGGAATTTCAATGGCGTTTGTAGTGATGTTCTTTAACTTAGATTTAAGCAAGCGAGCCTGTTTGTCTTTATTCAAGAAAGCCGCATTTTGCCAATCGAATTTGTCACCTGTTTTATCAAAAATAAAAAATACTTCATCCAGTCTGGTATAGACAGAATCGAGTTTTATGTAAAACCTGTTCTGGATGGTGAAAAGATGCCAGCGAATCAGATTATTAATCTCGCTAATGAGACTACTGTTAGCCTCATTTGCCCAGGTGTAAGACGTTTCAATGGTATTTTTCTTTGCTGAGAAAATCGTTTTTCCATCTGAAAAAGCAAATAGATTCTTGCCAGTAAAAAGTGATTGATTCTCCGTAGATACTTGTCTGATTAGACCGTCACGCATGGAAAAGTCAAAAGTTGAGTCAAATGTAACAATACGGTAAACAGGATCATCAGGTTCTTCGAATTGGCGCATTAAGCTCGGTCCTGCACTAGCCATAATGCCATGATTGATAATTTCATCGGTGTTATTAATAGTGATTTTGAGCGGCAAAATATCAGCACCGCTGGCTTGTTTGTAGCGACCCAGGATTACTTTCTGATGCACGGTCCTATAAGCCGGAATCGCTGGTAATAGGATCTTCTTGACTGGAATATCATAATTTGCGTTAGTTGCAAGCTCAAGGTTTGCTGATATAGGTGAGTCAGTTTTATTTGTTAACGATATTGTGAATTCTGAATCTGAAAAATCCTTAAGCACGATTAAATCTGGGAACGTGTTGACTTGAATAGGTAGATGTTCTGATATTTCATCTATAGGGTTTTTTGCATTGAACTCACCGTGGCTAATGTCGTTATCAGTTTTTGCTATGGCTGCGGGAATGAAATAACCATCGAGATTTCCGTGGGTTGTAATTTCTTTGGTTTTTTGATTGACTCTGATTAGAGCGTAATTCTTGAAACTAATTGTTGTCTGACTAGTTGGATCATGCAGCATGATATTCGCTGGTTGATGACTGATGGTGTGAATATCTATATACGTATCTGTTGTCGCTTTTATCAAAACACCGGCTTTTGAATCGACTAAAGTCTCAATTTTGTTTGTTGTATCTTGTTTTTGATCAAGATAAGAAGGCGAGTGCATAGTGATAAAAGTGGTTTGTTTGATGCCTTCACGTCGAGCGGCCAGGAAACTTAATCCATATTCGTCTTCACCAATGCCCACAGTAGTATTTCCCCCCCCAGACAAGCGAAAGTTTAATCTGGCTGCTCTAAATGAATCTGTTGAACTAAACCCAAAATCACGACTGACTTTTTCCTGGTTGTTATTTTGATCAATGAATTGGCTTATGATTCTATTGGTGTTTTGTTTTTTCTTATCTAAATCAATCACAAAATCGACTTCCCATTCTTCGTCATGATTAAATGATTTGAAATTTTTGATATTTTTATAGCGAGTACTAAAAGGCGTTTGAGACTTATAAATATTCGAATCATTTGTTTCGATTCGGCCAAAACTGTGTAACAAATAATCATAAGTTCTGGGTATGAGACTATCAATGTGGAAGACATCGAGGAGATAGTCATTAGTTAAAGCTAAAGTACGTTTTTTTATTAAGCCCAGTGGTTCAGCCACATCAGCTTGTACAAATCTAAAATCTTTATTGAATTCATGAATGATTTTTACGTCTTTAGGATTTGAGCTATTGTTACCATCTACTACCACAGTGTTGTGGGCAACACTGCTACCAGTCCAGCCGATTGCCGGGTTTTCATATTGAATAGCGTTGTAATCCGGATAAAAAAGCTGGCCGGCACCGAAGACTGTCATTGAAAGTGCATCGGCGTGCCCATGTCCGTAACCCTGTCTGAACATTAAAGATGTGGCAATTGCATCAGGGTTTTTCCAATAATTACGGCTATGGTCAGAACGCAAAAAAGCCAATCCAAAATCTGACCAAATTGAACTTTTTGCAAGGGGAGGCAAGGGCGAAACCGGTAACTCAGGTTGATCGATTAAATTGGGTTGATAGTCATTAACAAGCTTCAAAAACGCAGCATAGCCTGGATCACGGGATAATTTAAAGGCTAAGGATAATTCTTTGGCAAGGTTATGTTGCAAGGGATTTTGTGCCACCAAGTAGGTATCACCGCGTTGACCTGTTGCACCATCGCCGTAGGTTAAAAGGCGATAATTGTGACTACCATCCGGCCTTATTTCGCGTGGGTAGGTGGTATTAATATAATAGTCCATTAAACCACGAATACTACTGCCATTAAGAAGCTTTCGATTGAACCAGTCAGCCCCGGTCATGGTTGAAAGCAAGTCGGAAATTTTTAGTGATTGGTATAAAGGTAAATGGGTAATAGCATAAATCGGTGCTTCATGCCAAGGCCCATTGTCTTTTAGCATATTGTTTAACGCGGAAAAGTATCCGCCTAAATTTGATTCAGGTTTGCGAAAAAATCCCCAGTTCAAATATTTAGGGTCCTGGGTGACTAAGCCTGCAATAGCCACCATGGAAGTGGGTTTAAATACTAAATTTGCAGTCTGCCACCATGTATCCATGGATTGTTGCCGAAAATCTGCCGATGCATTAATGCCTTTTAAGATAACTGCTTTTTCCGGTTGACTCAGACCCTCGTAAATTAAATCAAAAGCTTCAAGATACTTGCTGTTGGTACGATAAAATACATCTCCTAGCCAAGGCATACCTTGTTCGAAAAAAGCATCGTTTGCGTTTAAAGCTCGATCACCCAAATCCCCACCTTGGTTGCCAATTTTTAAAAGCCCCGATTTAGCTAATTCAAGGTAATGTTCATCGTTGGTCAAGACAAACAAAAAAGCAGCGGAATAACCGTCACCTGTTTCAGCTTTTTGTTTAAGATCATTGAAATTCTGTTTGGCCCAATCCTTATTTTCAATGAGTTTTAATAAACGCTGTTTGTTAGATTCTGGGAGTAAAAAAGGGCGCGGATGAATAGGGGTCAATTCTGATATAGTTACGGCGAAGCAAGCAGTCGCAACCATAGAAAGTAGAATAAACAAGCAAGATGTCAAAAATTTCACAGCGGATTTTAGTCATTGGCCCTAGTTGGGTGGGAGACATGATTATGGCACAAAGCTTGTTTAAAACCATCAAGCAAAAATCACCTGATAACGAGATTTCGGTATTAGCACCTGGTTGGACTCATCCTGTTTTGGATCGAATGCCGCAGGTGAGTGAGGCTATAGTGATGCCTGTAGGCCATGGCAGGCTGGATTTCCGTTCACGCTTGAACCTTTCTGCACAGATCAGAAAAAATGACTATGATCAGGCGATTGTATTGCCCGGATCATTTAAATCCGCGTTGATTCCATTTTTTGCGAAAATACCCAAACGCACAGGTTATTTAGGGGAACAACGTTATGGCTTACTTAACGATATTCACAAACTAGATAAACATGTATTGCCAACTACCGTGCAACGATTTGTTAATTTATTCGCTGACAGAATGGATATAGAGCAATGCCCTAAGCCGGAATTAACTGTTGATGTGGCTTCAGTCGCTGACATAGGAAATAAGTATGGATATAAAAATAATCAACCGTTACTAATTTTGTGCCCGGGAGCTGAATATGGCAATGCCAAGCGTTGGCCTGCCCAATACTTTACCGAGGTAGCTAAAAACAAATATCAGCAAGGTTGGCAAGTGTGGTTGATGGGCTCAGAAAAAGATAAGGAAATTTGCAGTGTAATCAATAGTTTATCTGGTTTGGTTTGCAATAATCTGGCTGGGGAAACTAGTCTGACTCAAGCAATCGATTTAATGAGTCTGGCGGATGTTGTTGTCACCAACGATTCCGGTTTAATGCATTTAGCCGCTGCACTGGATAGGCCTACAGTCGCAATTTATGGTTCTTCCAGTCCGATAATGACGCCGCCATTATCCGATAATGCTGAAATAATTTGGTTGCAGCCGGATTGTGGGCCATGTTTTAAGCGTGATTGCCCGTTGGGCCACTTAAAATGTCTTCATGACATCAGCCCTGTGCGAGTTGATCAGGCTATACAAACCTTGTCGGCAACGCACTAACTAATAGTGAGAATTCTGGTTGTTAAATTAACGTCATTAGGCGATGTCATTCACACATTGCCCGCTGTAACTGATGCATCCAAAAGGATCGCGGGTATAGAAGTACATTGGCTAGTGGAGGAAAATTTTAAACTGATTCCGGCCTGGCATCCGGCCGTATCTAAAATTTTCACGGCAGCGACACGTCGTTGGCGTAAGCAACCAAACAAATTCCTGGGTGAAGCTTCGGGGCTTAGAAAACAACTAAAATCTCAGAGTTATGATTTAATCATTGATGCACAGGGTTTGTTAAAGAGCAGTGTATTAGCAAAATGCGCTAATGGAACGAGAGTTGGATATGATAAGAAGAGTATCAAGGAGTCGTTGGCGAGTCGTTTTTATGATAAAAGTTTCGCGGTTAATAAGAATGATCATGCGGTAACAAGAACACGTTCGCTATTTGCCCAGGCTCTGGATTATCAAATTCCGGCAGACCTGGATTATGGTATTCCTGAGACTAAATTCCAACAAACTGCCGAGTCTAACTATTTGGTATTTCTGCACGGTACGACCTGGTCAAGCAAGCAATGGCCAACTCAATCATGGCAAAAATTAGTTTCGATAGCGCATGACAATAATTATGAAGTGAAGCTGCTATGGGGAAATGATTCAGAATATAATCGCGCAAGCGAGATAGCCTATGGACATGAAAATGCGACCGTTAGTCCAAAAATGAATCTGAATGAAGTTGCGAATATGATTTCTAATGCCAGTGGCGTGGTTGCGGTTGATACAGGATTAGGGCATTTGGCGGCAGCACTATCAGTACCCTGCGTAAATCTTTATGGAGCGACCGATAGCGCTCGTACTGGTACAATCGGAAAAAACCAAGCACACTTACAAGCACAATTTGAATGTTCTCCCTGTTTGCAAAAAATATGCTCACATAATGCGGTTACCGGGTTTAAACCGGCGTGTTTTGAGCAGTTTAGTCCAGTACTGGTTTGGCGAGAATTAGAACAGTTAATAAAAGTGAATTGATAATGTCAAAAATAATACTTATTACAGGTGGAGCCGGCTATATAGGTTCCCATACTGCATATAAACTAATTGAAAATGGTCATCAGGTGGTCATTCTGGATAACCTCAGTACTGGTTTCAGGTCGGTCGTGCCCAATCAAGCTGTTTTTGTTGAGGGTGATGTCGGTGATAGTCAATTAGTTATGGAATTGATTAAAAAGTATGGTATTGAAGATATTGTGCATTTTGCGGCACACCTTATAGTGCCGGAATCAGTTGCCGAGCCCAACAGATATTACAAAAATAATGTGGTCGCATCACAAAGTCTCATAAACTGTGCGCTGGATAATCAAGTAAAGAATTTTATTTTTTCTTCCACTTGTGCGGTCTATGGCATGGTAGAAACGTTTCCTGTCAACGAGCAAACAGTAATGCAACCAATTAGCCCTTATGGTCGTACTAAATGTGTGACTGAATGGAGCCTGGAAGACATTGATACGGCAATAAAATTCGGACATATAAAATCCGACTTTAGCTATGTGGCGCTGCGGTATTTTAATGTCGCCGGTGCAAGGCCAGACGGTAAGTTGGGTCAGGTCACTGAAAACACGACACATTTAGTAAAAGTATGTGCGGAAGCCGTCTTAGGAATTCGCGATCAGGTAACAATATTCGGAACCGATTATGACACGGCGGATGGAACCTGCATAAGAGATTATATTCACGTTGATGATTTGGCACAGGCACATCTCGACGCGCTAAGTTATTTGAGAAAAGGAGGGGAGTCAGAGGTTTTTAATTGTGGGTACGGACACGGGTACAGTGTACGAGAGATTATTGATGTAATGAAACGTGTCAGCAGTGTGGATTTCAAAGTGGTTGAGGGTCAACGTCGAGAAGGTGACCCTCCGGCTATTGCAGCTGATAATCAGAAAATAAAATCAAAACTTGGTTGGTCGCCCGTTAACGATGATATTGAATTGATTTGTCGAACGGCTTTAGACTGGGAAAAAGGTATCCGCGGCGGTTGAGACATGAAGCTGGCTTTTTGTCTTTTTCGGTATTTTCCTTACAGTGGTTTATCACGCGTTTTTCTAAGTATTGTCAATGAGATGGCTAAACGTGGTCATAAGATTGATGCCTATGTATATGAGTGGCAGGGAGAATTTCCCGAGGGTATCAATATAAACTTACTGCCGTCAGGAAAATGGACCAATCATAATCGCGATGCGGCCTACTATAAAACCGTAAGGCCTTTTCTCGTGGCTGGAAATTATGATGCGGTGATTGGTTTTAATAAGATGCCTGAACTCGATTTTTATTACGCTGGAGATTTTTGTTATATCGACCGAATTTCATCGAAATATAGTGATATTTATCGGTTAACTCCTAGGCATCATCATTTTGCCAGATTTGAAAAAGAAGTGTTTGGAGTTCAGTCAGAGACTGTATTACTCATGCTATCTCAGCGCGAAAAACAAATCTATCAGCAAAATTATGGTACTGATGAATCTCGATTTGTAATATTGCCGCCCGCACTCGATAAAAATAATGTAATCAGCAATGATGTTCAAGGTGTTCGAACCTCCAAGCGCTTAGAACTTGGACTACAAGATGATGAGTTATTAGTTTTATTCGTAGGCTCTGGTTTTAGAACCAAGGGGCTGGACCGGGCGATTCAGGCGATAAGTGATTTACCTGTAGAACTGAAAATCAGAACCAGATTGATGATAGTTGGGCAAGACAACCCCCATAGTTATAAACAAAGGGCAGCTCAGTTAGGGATCAGTGATTCAGTTCAGTTTACAGGCGGTAGATTTGATGTGCCCGAATTAATGCTGGCTGCAGACCTATTGATTCATCCGGCCTATCGTGAAGCGGCGGGCAACGTTTTATTAGAGGCAATCGCTTCTGGTTTGCCAGTATTAACAACCGATAACTGTGGTTATGCTACACATATTAGTGATGCCAAGGCTGGAGATGTATTGCAATCACCAGTAACTCAAGAGCAAATCTCATCGAAATTATCGGAAATGCTTTTGTCGGACCAAAGGCTAAACTGGTCAGATAATGGTCGTAAGTACGGGCAGCGAGAAGACTTATATGCAATGCCGGTATTTACGGCGAATATTATAGAAAAAAAAGTACCTGCCATTATTTCGAAGAAATTACAAAACGCTGAAAAATATGTGACACAAAAATCAACGAATTATTATCTGACTTACCGCAAAGAATTCGAATCACAGCAACTCAAACAACTGTTTTTTGATCCGGATGAATATTTGCAGAATCATGCCATCAATATAATCAAGCATGATCAAACGACGACAGTTGCTGTTATCGAATGTGATGACGATTTGTTCGTTTTAAAAAGGTATAACACCAAAGGTGTCTGGCACTTTTTTAAACGCAGTGTGAGGATAACCCGGGCCTCAATATGTTGGAATTTTGCTCACAGGCTTTTGCAAACTGGGTTGTCAACTCCTACACCTGTAGGCTATCGAGAAAACCGCGTTGGCCAACTTAGAGGCCGATCATATTATGTCGCTAAATTTTCACCGGGGGTTACTTTGCTTGATTACTTGAAAGAGAATATTGATGAGCAGAAATTAGATTTAGCAACCAAATTGATGAAAAACTTTTTCGCAACGATGGGCCAGCAAAATCTGGCCCACGGCGATCTAAAAGCAAGTAACTTTTTGATTAGAGACGAAAACCTGGAAGTGTTGGATTTAGACAGCATGCGCTCATATCAATCTAATCAATTTCACCAGCATAAGCTATTTAGGGACAAGCGCCGTTTTTTGCGTAATTGGTTGCAAGAACCTGAGGTCTATCAACATTTTAAGCAAGCATTATTTTCTGTTGAGGAACAAAATCGTTTGTCGCAGGTCAGCACCGAGTTAAACTTACAGGATTAGCTGCAATGAATGTGCCTAACGAAATTTCCAGCAACTATCAGCGAATGCTTAAAGATGGCTCGGCTCTAACTATACAACAAAGACTGGCAGCAAAAGATGTTTCGTTATGGTCCAATGATCCAACAGTTCAGCAAAATATCACTCAGCGATTAGGCTGGATAGATTGTATTGACATGATGCTGGCTGAAACCGAAGCAATCAGAAAAATAAAAAATGAATTACTCGCAAAAGGTTTTCGGCATTGTGTTTTGTTGGGCATGGGAGGTTCAAGTTTAGCCCCGGAGTTATTCAGCCAACTTTTTTCACATCAAGATCAATCTAATCGATTCACACTAGAGGTGGCAGATAACACTTCTCCGGATGCGATAGAAAAATTAACTTGTTCTATCGACCATGAGAAAACAATATTCATCGTTGCCAGCAAGTCCGGCACAACCATAGAAAGCGATTCACTTTATCGTTATTTTTATAATCAATTGATCAAAGCCGATATATCAAATCCCGGCAAACAATTTATAGCGATCACAGATCCTGATACGGATTTGAATCACCTGGCGGAACAGAACGATTTTTTCCATTGCTTTATTAATCCTTCGGATATAGGTGGACGATTTTCTGTTTTAAGCTTTTTTGGTTTAGTTCCAGCTGCTTTGCTCGATATTGATATTGTGCGGTTACTAAAGTCAGCCAAGAGTGAATTAAAGAATTGTTTTTCTGAGCAACAAGTTAGCCGGGCAACTAAGTTAGGTTTGATTTTAAGCCTTTCGGCAGAACAAGGACTAGATAAATTGTTTATCGAACTTGATCCTAAGTTGCTGCCATTTGCGGTATGGTTAGAACAACTAATAGCTGAGAGTACCGGCAAAGCGTCGAAGGGAATACTGCCGGTTATTGAAATCAGGGAGGATTTTGTTGATCAATCGAAAGATGATTTTCAATTTAAATTGGCGGATCGAATAACTGAACAAGAAATTCAACCAGTTTGTAGTCAATCATTTGATTTAACACAGATTGGTGCCGAGTTTTTTAAATGGGAGTGGGCGACTGCGATAGCCGGAGCTATGATGGCTATTAACCCGTTCGATGAACCCAATGTTGGTGAAAACAAAAAAATTACTGTTAAATTACTTGAAGCTAATTCTGACGAGCCTGGAAATTTATCAGATATTAGTGATTCGAACACTTTGATTTACCAAGGTCCTGAAGACTTAGAATTGTTGCAAAATAAACTCCCGGGTCTAATCAAAAATAGTTTGCCTACAGATTATTTTGCAATATTGATGTATTGTGTAAATGGTGTACAGACTGAGTCTTTCCTTTTAACTTTTAGAAATAAACTTAAAGATAAATACAAAATACCATCAACGTTTGCAGTTGGACCTCGTTATTTGCATTCAACCGGTCAGTTACATAAAGGTGGAGCGAATAACGGAATCTTTTTGATAATCACTACTGAATTTAACCATGAACAGGACATCCCGGGGAAAACGTATAACTTTGGCCAATTGAATCGTGCCCAGGCAATAGGTGATATTCAGGCGCTGCAATCTAAACAAAGAAAACTGTTACACATACATTTAAATGGCGCTGATGATCAGCTTTTAGAAACCTTTTGCGATGCATTAACCCAATCCCTTGGTTAATTTATTTTCGTAAAAAGATCATCCGACTGCCGGAATTTCATGGCCTCTTTTGGAAAATTTTCTTTCTTTAAAACCTTCAACATTTACAGGCTTGGTTTTCAGAATGGGAACGCTTGAAGGTTTTTGTTTATTTGTTTTTTTCTTGCTTGCGTTGGTCGTTTTTTTATCGTTGGGTTTTTTGGTTTTCGATTTCGATTTTTCAGGACGAGCTTCAGGCTTGATAAAATCAGTCAGAGAATCATGTGGAACAGTGGCGGAAGGTAATTTATGTCCAATGTATTCTTCAATGTCGGGCAAGCTGATTGCATACTGTTCGCAGGCAAAACTAATTGCTTCGCCGGCGGCGCCGGCTCTGGCAGTACGCCCGACCCGATGTACATAGTCTTCGCTATCCTGCGGTAAATCATAATTAAAGACATGACCAACATCATCTATATGTAAACCACGTGCAGCCACATCGGTTGCGACCAGAATGTGTGTGCGGCCTTGTTTAAATGCGTCCAATAGTTTTTCCCGTTTGTGCTGCTGAATATCTCCGGATAATAAACCCGCCTTAAAATTATTGGCTTTGAGAGTTCGGTGAATCTTATCGCCAATATGCTTGGTGTTAACGAACACCAGTGAACGACCCCGCCCGATTTGATTTAAAAGATGAATTAAAAGGGGCAACTTTTCTTCCATGGCCGGATAGTAAACAGTTTCCTTGATTTTTTCGGCCGTGACTTTATTACTTTCAATTTTCACTGTTTCAGGATTATTCATGTGCTCATAGGCAAGTTCATGAACTCGATATGTGAATGTCGCTGAGAACAGCATGCTCAGGCGTTGATCAGCAGGTGGCAGGCGTCTTAGTAGAAAGCGGATATCTTTAATAAAGCCCAGATCAAACATTCTATCCGCTTCATCCAGTACCATCACTTCGATAGAATCAAGAGTAAAAACTTTTTGCTTGTAGTAATCAATAATACGTCCTGGTGTGCCAATCAAAACATCTATACCCGATTCGATAATACTTCTTTGCTGTTGATAATCCTTGCCACCATAAGCCAGGCCAATTTTGAAATCCAGATGCTGATTGAGAGTAATGGCGTCCTGATAGATTTGATGAGCCAACTCACGGGTTGGTGCGATAACCAAAGCGCGAAGCTGATTTTCAGTCTTGATAGGTTGATTGATTAAACGAGTTAGCAGGGCCAATAAAAAAGAAATTGTCTTGCCCGTACCGGTTTGCGCCTGACCGCTAACATCCTTACCAGACAGTGTTAGTGGTAGCGTTTTCTCCTGAATCGGTGTGCAAAATTCAAGATTACTCTCATTCAACGCTTGAACCAGTTTTTCTGGTAAACCGAGTTGATCAAACCGAGTCTCGGTTAAGTGTTTGTTTGACATAAAGAAATTGTTTATTTAGTGAATTTTAATAAAATTAGACTTGAATTAGCGTCTAGATATGCTCATATTATATCAACCAAGCTAGGATCTAGCTTAATAATTGCTATTGAGGAAAAAATTCTAATGTCTGAAAAGATTACACACGTTACCGATGCAACATTTGACGACCAGGTGCTGAACTCGAGTGAGCCGGTATTACTAGACTATTGGGCAGAATGGTGTGGTCCATGCAAAATGATAGCACCAATATTAAATGAAATTGCTGATGAATATGAAGGTCAGCTTACCGTTTCAAAACTAAATATTGATGAAAATCCTGAGACACCACCAAAATACGGCATTCGTGGTATTCCAACTTTAATGATGTTTAAAAACGGCAGTGTTGAAGCAACCAAGGTTGGAGCCGTTTCAAAATCACAGTTAATCGCTTTTATTGACGAAAACCTATAAATATCACCCCTCGAATTAATCATTACTAAACACTGGACGGGAGAGGATTGTCATGGTATCTTCCCGTTTAGTACAAGATTCCTACGCTTTTTTGCTTCGCGGCTTTCCTTATATCTGATACAAGACCGGGATTTGCTGTGCTAGCGGCTAAGTCGAATAATATTAACAATTCCTTTTTCACAATCATCAGAAAATATTATGTCTGTTAATTTAACTGAGCTTAAGCTCAAATCTGCAACTGAGTTGGCTGATATTGCCCAGTCACTAAAACTTGATAATGTTGGTCGCATGCGTAAGCAGGATCAAATTTTTGCCATATTAAAATCCCACGCAAAAAAAGGCGAAGATATCAAAGGCGAAGGCGTTGTTGAAATCTTACAGGATGGGTTTGGTTTTTTGCGTTCCGCGACCAGCTCTTATTTGGCCGGTCCTGATGATATTTATGTCTCGCCCAGTCAAATCAGACGTTTTGGACTGCGTACCGGAGATACCGTTGCCGGTTTGATCCGACCGCCTAAAGATTCGGAGCGTTATTTCGCTTTATTAAAAGTTGAAACCATTAATAATTGCTCACCTGAGGAAAGTAAGCGGCGGATTCTTTATGAAAACCTGACGCCGTTACATCCGACTGAGCGTTTTACGCTGGAGCGTCAAAATGGTTCAGCTGAAGGATTGACCGGGCGTGTGATTGATATCATTGCGCCGATCGGAAAAGGACAGCGTGGATTAATTGTTTCTTCACCAAAATCCGGTAAAACCGTTATTTTACAACAAATCGCTCAGTCAATTGCAGCTAACCATCCGGATAGCCATTTGATTGTTTTATTGATCGATGAGCGACCAGAGGAAGTCACAGAAATGCAGCGCATGGTTAAAGGTGAGGTCGTGTCTTCGACCTTTGACGAGCCTGCGTCGCGGCATGTGCAAGTGGCTGAAATGGTGCTGGAAAAAGCCAAACGAATGGTAGAACAAAAACAGGATGTAGTTATTCTTCTCGATTCGATTACCCGATTAGCGCGGGCCTACAACACCGTTGCTCCGGCATCGGGCAAAGTTTTGACCGGTGGTGTTGATGCGAATGCACTACAACGACCCAAGCGATTTTTCGGGGCGGCTCGAAATGTCGAAGAGGGCGGTAGTATCACCATCCTGGCCACAGCCCTGGTCGAAACCGGCTCGAAAATGGATGAGGTCATCTATGAAGAGTTCAAGGGCACGGGTAATAGTGAAATTCATCTCGATAGAAGCATTGCTGAAAAACGTGTTTACCCGGCTATTATCGTGGGCAGATCAAGCACCCGACGTGAAGAATTGTTAATTGAACCTGCGGAACTACAAAAAATCTGGTTGTTAAGAAAACTTTTGCACCCGATGGAAGACGTCCAGGCGATCGAGTTTTTGCTGGATAAGCTCAAGGCGACTAAAAATAATGCAGAGTTTTTCAAGTCCATGAATAGATAAGATTTAACTGATCTCTAAAGGGCTTGTAACCAACAGTGATATAACTTATCATTCCCCGCCCTGATTTGTGAGCAGGTAAGCAAACGAGGAAATACCCATGAAAGCTGAAATTCATCCAAACTACGACACCATCAAAGTCACTTGTGCTTGTGGCAATAGCTTTGAAACTCGTTCAACATTGGGTCGAGATTTGACCGTTGAGATTTGTTCCGTTTGCCATCCATTTTATACCGGCAAGCAAAAGATCGTTGATACAGCCGGTCGTGTTGGTCGTTTCCGTGATAAGTACAATCGTAAAAAATCTTAATCTGCTTCTCCCTTAGGAATCCATCTCCTACAATTTGATGAACACTGAAAATTTTTCAGTGGAGCAGTTTGCTGCCTGGGTCAAACAGCAACTTGAAAAAATTGATCTTTATTATGGTCACGGCTCTCAAGATGCTGAAGATGAGGCTTTTTGGCTGGCATCATATATCGCTAATTTTGACTATCAGGATTTTGCCAGTGAAGATCCTAACAGGGGTTGGAAAAAGCAACTAACTGAATCGCAAGTCCAAAAAGGCCGTGAATTACTTAAAGAACGGATTAACACTCGAAAACCACTGGCTTATATAATTAACGAAATCTGGTTCGCCGGTTATCGGTTTTACATCGATGAAAGAGCCTTGGTACCAAGATCACATTTAGGTGAGTGGGTTGTTGATTGTTTTGAACCCTGGATTAACTCAAGCGAAGTTAACTCGATTCTGGATTTATGTTGCGGTGGCGGCAGCATCGGTATTTCTGCTGCGCTGTACTTTGATGAAGTAATGGTTGATCTGGCGGATTTATCTGAGTCAGCACTGGAAGTTTGCCAGCGCAATATCGATCAATATAAGCTTGATAAACAGATTAAAGCTATTCATAGTGATTTATTTGAAAATATTAAAGGTCGCTATGATTTGATCTTGTGCAACCCGCCTTATGTGTCCGAAACTAATATGACAAAACTGCCACAGGAGTATCGCTTTGAACCTGAGATGGCTCTGGTTTCAGGTCCAGAGGGTTTGGATAGTATTTCGATTATTCTTAGTGAAGCTGGACGATATTTGACGGATTCCGGTCATTTAATTCTCGAGGCTGGGACAGCAGCACCGACATTGGAGCGGGCGTTAACTCAGGTGCCGTTGAATTGGATGATGTCAGCTAGTGGCGAATCAGTGGTGTTAATAATTTCCAGATCCGAATTATTACAATTTCATGATGAGATCAACGCATTGCTGAGTTGATTACATTTCAATCATTTCAAAATCTTCTTTGCCTGCATCGCAGTCCGGGCAGATCCAGGTGTCCGGTACATCTTCCCATTTAGTTCCCGGCGGAATATCATCTTCTGGCCAGCCTTTGGATTCATCATAAATAAATCCGCAGATTACGCACATGTAAATTTTGTAGTCCATTTGCTTAGTCCGAATATTTCATGAATCTTTGAGAATCAGGGTCAATCTGACTAAACAGTTCGGGCGATCGTTGGCGCAGCCCTATTGGAATAGAGTGCGGGAAGGATCGTTCGAAATGTGACGGCAGATTGGGTCTGAACTCAAACAGGACAATTTGTTCATGTGCAATAGGTCGCAAAAGTTTACTATCTGATTGTATCATTGTTCATAATCTCATTTTACTAGTCCGATTCATGAAATATTCGGACTAGCTATATTTCTTTAGGTGGTCGATTCTACCCTGTAATTTGATAATTTTTAAGTACTCGGAGATTCTAATTTATTATGGATAAAACTCAGATTACCAGGGTAACAGTAGTTGTTATTTTTGGCGGAAGTATAGGTGGCCACTAATGTGAAAATGAGCTGATAAATAACAATAACCGGTAAGATTACAAAACCAATAAATAATGCGCAAAGCATAAAGGCAGATAAGAAATATACACCACAAGTTAGTTGAAAATTTACTGCTTCCAGACCGGCTTGATAAATAAATTTGGATTTGTGTTGATGCTTGCGCCAAAGCCAGAAAGGCAACAGAATGTTTGCCAATGGAATTAAATAGCCGATTAAAGCACTAATGTGAATCAGACTTGCAACGCTAGCGTCTTTTTGCGAGTGGTCCGTTGCCGGTAAATTCGGTTGGCCCTCTAATCGAGATACAATAATCACCCCACTAACTACAGACAACAGCGCCAGCACGGCCAGCAAAGAAGTAAGAAGAAACGATTTCTGTTGGTATCTGAAACCGATAATTACAGCCGCAGTTGCCCAGGCACAAGACGTTACGATTAAACCATAACCGATTATGGGGTTATTCGTTTTCATGGACAATATGTTCAGGCTTGATATTTTGCCATTCTTTAATCGAGCGACCGGTTTTTTCCATAAACCAGTCTTCGATTAATCGATGTGAAATAGAAATCGGGGGTGAAAGAATAACGTTTCGGGAGTCCATCTCATGGGTAAGTTCATCGGCATCCAACCAGATAGCCGTTTCCAAATCATCATTTTCAATATCAAGCGCCATTTGCTGTGTTTGTGCGTAATAACCAATCATCAGTGAGTTTGGAAAAGGCCAGGGTTGTGAAGAATGATAATAAACCGTGTCTACTTCAATGCCGGCCTCTTCTTTAACTTCTCTGTAGACGGCATGTTCAAGTGTTTCGCCTGCTTCAACGAAACCTGCTAAGACAGAGTAACGATTCTCAGGCCAGGTTTTTTGCCGCGCCAGTAAAATTTTATCGCCACAAGTCACGCACATGATGACGGCAGGGTTTATTCTTGGGAATTCGATGTGTCTACATTTAGTGGAACTACATTGAAGGACGTGGCCGCCTTGAATCGATTCGAACAAACTACCACAGAGGCGGCAATGTCTGGTGGTTAAATTCCAGCGATTCATTAACAAGGCATAAGCCAGGATGGATGCTGTTGTCATATCTATTCTATCAGCCAGATCTCGTAAAGATTCAGATGCCAGCTTAGACAAATTTAGATCAGCAATATTAATCGAAAAATGTATTTTTTCTTCGCCAACACCAAGATACAAGGTTTTACGATCGATCAATCCGTATTTATCCAACTCAGTGTAATTTAGGATGACGGGCTGGTTGTTTTTCACCACAACTGAATCATCACTTAATAAATAAAATTGGCTGGTTGGCTTTTCTTTTTCAGCTTTCAACCAGTTGTTATCAGTACGCTTATGAGCGGTGCGATCAAGCGGTTGCAAACTGAAATAATTCAGCATTGATCGGGCGAGATGATCCATCGAGTTCATTATTGATTGATTACTAAGAATGAATCAGGATTTTAAATCAAGTTCCTTGATTTTTCGCGTAATCGTATTGCGACTACAACCTAGTATTTTCGCCGCATTAATTTTGTGTCCTTTAGTATGATCAAGCACTTTGCCATAAAGCACCTTTTCGACTGCTTTTATATATTGTTCGGACAGGTTACTTTTCTGTGCGATCAAGCTTTGTGCGATGTCTGTTTTGAGCTGTGCTTGCCAGTCGTCAGTGCTGCTATCAGTAGCACTAGACAACGGCTTTGCCCCAATACCATCGGGCAAATCATTGACCTGTATAGTTTTTGCCGGTGACATCACCATCAACCAGCGGCAGGTGTTTTCCAGTTGCCTGACATTTCCAGGCCAATCGAATGCTGTTAAAACGTTTGTCGCTTCAGGTGACAATATTTTGGGTTCAATATCCAGCGACTGGGCATTGCGGTTTATAAAGTAGTTAGCTAGTATAGGGATGTCTTCACGACGTTCCCGTAAGCTGGGCAATTCGATTTGAATTACATTCAAGCGATGGTACAAGTCCTCCCGGAACTTCCCCCGTTTTACCAGTTCACTTAAATTTTGATTGGTGGCTGCGATAACCCGCACATCCGACTGAATGATTTCATGCCCGCCAACTCGATAAAAACGTCCATCCTGTAAAACCCGTAATAAGCGAGTTTGTAGTTCAATCGGCATATCACCGATTTCATCTAAAAATAAAGTACCGTTGTGGGCCTGTTCAAAACGGCCTAAACGCCTTGAGGTTGCACCGGTAAAAGCCCCTTTTTCGTGTCCAAACAATTCGGACTCTAGTAACTCAATTGGAATGGCGGCGGTGTTTATGGTAATAAAAGGCCTTTTACTTCTAGGGCTGTTTTCAAATAAGGCATTTGCCACCAATTCTTTGCCAGTACCTGACTCGCCATATAACAATACATTAATATCTGATTGTGATAATCGGCCAATCGCGGTAAAGATTTTTTGTATCGCGGGGGAGTCACCGATGATTTCATGTTCTGAATCTAAGGCTACTTGGTCTGTTGCTGGTGTATGCTGCTCGTTATGGATTAATGCTTTTTCTACAACGCTGACGGCGTCATCAATATCAAAAGGCTTGGTCAAATAGTCAAAGGCGCCTTTTTTGAATGCCTCGACTGTAGTCTGTAAATCAGAAAAAGCGGTCATAACGATTACTGGAATTTCTATATGCCGCTGCTTGAATTCCTCTAAAAACACCAATCCACTTTTACCTGGCATGCGAATATCGGTGATTACGACAGTAGGTTTTTCATTTTCAAGTTTTTCGAGGGCACTTTCTGCTGTTTCGAATAGTTTTATTTGTGTTTCCAGTCTCTCCAGTGCCTTGTTCAGTATCCAGCGAATCGAAGCATCATCTTCGATCACCCAGATTTTTTGCTGGCCCATACTAATTCTCCACGACAGGCAAAAACACACTAAAAATAGTTTTGCCCGGTTCGCTGTTAAATTCAATCTTGCCCTGGTGCATGGAAATAATCTCTTTGGTGATTGATAAACCGATTCCCGTTCCTTTTGATTTCGACGAAATCAACGGTTCGAAAATATTACCCTTGATTTTTTCATCTATACCTGTGCCATTGTCTTGTACATCAATGCGAATTGCCTGACGATGTTGTTGGTCTTTAATAACCACGCTATATGCCATCCTTGAGCGTAGAATAATTTCACCGTTTTGATCGATTGCCTGGGCCGCATTTAAGGCAAGATTTAAAAGAGCCTGGGTTAACGATGATTCAGAGCCAGTGATTTCAGGTAGAGAAGGGTCATAATCACGTTTGATTGTAAGATTATTTTGTTTATCTGCCTGCAAAAGCCTAAAAATATGCTCGAGAATTCGATGAATATTTATCGGTAACATGCGCTTATCTTTGATATGCCCGGACATTCGATCAACTAATTGATTTAACCGATTTGTTTCGTTAAGAATAATATTCAGGTAATCTTTATCCTCGCGTTGATTCAAATTGGCTGCTAGTAATTGAGCAGCACCGCGTATACCACCAAGCGGATTTTTTATTTCATGAGCCATACCTTGTAATAAGTTTTGATTAGTGTTGGTATTTTGGCTGTCAGTCTGAGTATCGATGATACTGAATCGATTTTCTGCAATGATTTCAAGGCTGGCATATACTCCGTTAGCTGAGTCAGTTTGTATCTGTGCTATTGGATTTACAGTACAAGTGGCAATTTTTCGATTTCCATCAGCGGTTTTAATAGCGATCTCTTTGATGATGATGGAACTGTGGTTTTGCCCAATTCGCTCAAAACAATTCTCAAGTAGCTGTTTATTCTCAAAAATATCCATAACAGGAATGTTTTTGATTCTGCTATTACTGGTTTGTAAAAATTCTTCCGCTGCCGTATTGGCGAATATCACATTTTTCTCAGCGTTGATTAATAGAACTGCTGTTTTTAGGCTATCAAGAAGAGCGCTTTGAGATGTAAACGACGAATACATTGCACTATTATAGTGCAAACGCCCTGTGACTCAGGGCGTTTGTGCGAAATAACGGTAATTATTACAGACTATAGTAAAGATCAAACTCGATCGGATGTGTCGTCATTCTGAATCGACTTACTTCCTCCATTTTAAGCTCAACATAGGCATCAATCAGGTCGTCACTGAATACACCACCGGCTTTAAGAAAATCCCGGTCGTTATCTAAAGCTTCCAAAGCTTGATCAAGTGAATGGCAAACCGTAGGAATATCTTTGGCTTCTTCCGGTGGCAGATCATAAAGATCTTTATCCAGAGGGTCACCGGGATGAATCTTGTTTTGAATGCCGTCTAGGCCTGCAAGCATCATTGCGGAAAAAGCTAAATATGGATTGGCCATTGGGTCTGGAAAACGAATCTCAATGCGGCGGGCTTTTGGGTTGGCTACGTGCGGAATTCGGCAGGATGCAGACCGGTTACGTGCCGAATAAGCCAACATGACAGGTGCTTCAAAACCCGGGACTAAACGCTTGTAGCTGTTTGTAGCGGGATTAGTGAACGCATTCAAAGCTCGGGCGTGCTTAAAAATGCCACCGACGTAATAAAGTGCCATTTCGCTCAAACCGCCATATTCATCGCCAGCAAATAGTGCTTTACCCTCAGCATATAAAGACTGATGAACGTGCATACCACTACCATTGTCCCCGACAACGGGTTTCGGCATAAAGGTTGCTGTCATGCCGTGAGCAGCTGCAACGTTGTGGACACAATATTTCTTGATTTGAACTTCATCAGCTTTTTTAACTAACGAATTGAATTTAGTTCCGATTTCACATTGGCCTGCTGTACCAACCTCGTGGTGGTGTACTTCTACCTCAAGTCCCATATCCTGCATGGCCAATACCATAGCCGAGCGGACATCTTGTAATGAGTCCACGGGAGGAACCGGAAAATAACCACCTTTGATGCCTGGGCGGTGACCCATGTTGCCTTCTTCGTAATCACGGCCCGTATTCCAGGCACCTTCAAGGGAGTCTATTTGGTAATAATTTCCTTGTACATCATCACCCCAGCGCACATCGTCAAAAACGAAAAATTCGGGCTCAGGACCGAAAAAGGCACCGTCTGCAATACCGGTTGATTTCAGATATGCTTCAGCGCGTTTAGCGATAGAACGTGGGTCACGCTCATAACCTTGCATGGTTGCCGGTTCGACAATGTCGCAGCGCACTAAAAGCGTTTTGTCCATAAAGAAAGGATCAAGCATTGCCGTGTCTTTATCTGGCATTAAAATCATGTCAGATTCATTAATTCCTTTCCAGCCGGCAATTGACGAACCATCGAACATTTTTCCATCTTCAAAAAGATCTTCATCAACGGCACTAATTGGTAAAGTGACATGCTGTTCTTTACCCTTAGTATCAGTGAATCTTAGGTCAACGAATTTAACGCCTTCGTCTTTAACCATTTTTAAAATATCTGCAGTACTTGTCATTTTTTTACTCCTAAATAACTTTATTCAGTCTTAGATACAATAATTAAGCACGCAATTATTATGCCAACATATAGTTCACTCAAAAAGCAGGGGTTTATGGGTAAGATATAGACTTTCCTTGTAAATAAGTTGCAAAATAGTAGTGCACTTTTCTATTTTGCACTAGTATTTGGCACTAATTAAACAATAAACAATATTATCAACCCTTAACTGTTATGCGATACGATGATAAATGCGCACGGTTGTGGAAACGAGTTTAAATGGCCCTGTGTTATATCGCGATACTTTTAGATCTTGCCTTCGTTAGACCGATAGAGATACCCATAGAGGCTTCGTTCCAGGCCAATCAGGCACTGGTATCTCATATTACTCTGAACTGTCCGTCTGCCTCTTAAGTTGGTAAGAAACGAGTTGAAACGGGCACTGGAAACTATTCGAAGTCAGGCAATTTGCTGATTTACTCGATTTGTTTCACCGGGAAGCGGAATAACGAAGTTTATGATAAATGAATGACCTATACACTCTTGACTCTTACTGAAAAGGGGATGCGTTAATTTCCACCATCCTTTACAGATCTTCACTTCGTTAAATGGTATGACAGTGTTGAGAACTTCTCCGTTTTGTATTTGTCTGGGCCTGACAGATGAAGGGCTTCTGTCAGGCTGTACTTCAGCTTACATTCTGAATAACAGACACGGCCTCTGATACTACTGAATCGTTAGAGAAGCTTGGTCATGGTTTAACGTCATTTTAGAACGGTTAAGGGCGTTGCTTTTGTCAATGCCACTGGCCTTTCTTATTACTCCGCTCTGTCCGTCTGCCTCTTAAGTTGGTAAGAAACGAGTTGAAACGGACAGGTGTTCATTCCACTGCTCCCTCACACCTTTACTTAGTTGAACGGTATAACAGCGTTGAGATATTCCGATTAAAGGTGTTCAGACCTGCCAGGATAGTGACTCCAATCAGGCCCATTTCAGCGTACTGTTTGAATCAGTGGTAGGGTATCTGAGATTATGGTGAACTTAGAGAAACCGTTGGATCCCCCAGTATCGCCCAGTTAATGTCAACATTAGGGTTGTTTTGCGCCGCCTTCGCCGCCTTCACCGCCTCACCAAGCGTACTGCCTTCATTCACCGCACTATTCAGTATCGAGGTCCCCATCTGAATGTTCTCACCGTGATTCGATAATAACATCGCCCCAGTGATCGTCATCGCATTACCCGTAAACAACAATTGATGCGCTAAACTGTTCACCGCCGCCCCTTCATACCACGTCACATAACAACTCATCGGCACCCATAACTCCGAGCCCACCGCATCCACCAACCCACTCACATCACTGGACTTGAATAAATTGTAATTCGATAATTGACCCGTGCTCGCATGACCGTTATACAACACAATGTCCGGTGACGGTGCGCCAGACGTACCACTTAACTCACCAATAATCTCACCTTTCGCCTGACCAATCGCCTGCGGCAACGCCTGCGCCCTCGCCTCGGCCTGCGTTAATGTCGGATCCGAGGCCATCAACGCATCAACAAGATCAGCTAAAATCGTATCTACATACACTCGGCTTTGATCATAAAATCCCCCGAATACTTGGGCAATACCGTCTAACGCACCACCAAAATCAATCCCTTCACCCGCCATCGTGTGCTCTGCTATCAATAACGACTCACTACTCGTGTGAGTGGGTGTGCCCCACGCCATACTCTTGTCTACTATCGCCTGTACATCATCCATCGTCCGCACCGGCCATCGACCAATACTCGCAAATAATCCTCCCGCCTCATCCTGCACATACGGCACATCACTCACCGTATACTGCGAATGATTACTCTCCCCATAATGCCCCGGGATGAACGTCACCGCACCCGTACCCAGCTTATCCGTATGGTCATACGTACTGCCCCCGACAACCAATACATAGTCTAACTGCCCGTAGGCTGCCTTCACCGCCGAGATATACCTCGTCAATCCAGCCGGACCTGACTGACCACCGCCAAAACTATCCTCTATTTCCAGATAGTTGATCACCGATACACCATACCCCTCGCCTTGCTTATGCAATACATACGCATCAAGCGCCGACCCTAAAAAGCTCGGATGACTAATCAATAGGTAATTACTGCCTCCCGCCTGCGCCACTAATTCACCCTGACTGACAATGCTCTTCTCAACCAACCCCTCTACACGCAATGCCTGATTACGCGAGCCCACCCAGTACTTCAGCGTACTGCCGCCTGCACCCAGTGAATCAACGCCCGCCAACGCCGCAAACCGCACCGTGCGTACCTGCTCTCCGTCTGCATTCGTCGATTTCGGCGCATTCTCCGGGATAAGCCGCACTAAATTCGACCCATCCGTAGCAAACACCCACGGATAACCCTTGTTCGGCACCTCTACCTCGTACCCTAACTCACCATCATTGGGCGCCGTAAATATCAAATAATTATCCCCCGCCTTCGATACATACGGGCGCGCATAACGCAATCCCATCGAATCTAAATGCACCTCACTAAACGCATAACCCGACCCCACACTGAATAACCCCCCAACCACCGCCTCACCGTCGGTCACCGTCAACGGCGTCCCCGACGGAATCTCTAACAATACCTCCCATAACCCCGAACCCGATGAACTCGCCCTCGACGCTAAATACAAGACCCCATTCTCACCCGCCGGACTTAAGACCACACCCTGCACTTCATGTTCATCACCAACCCCCCCTAAAGCACTGCTCTTGCCTAACCCTAAGGCAATGTGCTTCGGCTCACTCGACAAGGCATCCGCCTCAATCGGCACCGATAAGCCGTATAAGCGCGGCTTACCCGGCTCACTCACTAATACCTGCGTCACCCACGGGTCATCCGCTGAACTGCTAAATAAATATATATTGTCCTGTTCAACCGCACTTGTCTCTACATAATGCGCACTAAATCCACTACTCACCCCTTGTTTACCCTGCTTGGGCGCATTTAACGCTCGATAACGATCTAATACCAACCGATACACACTCGATTCGGTATAAATCCCCGCCGTTTCATCCGGCCCTTGGCCGTAAAAATACACCTCGCCCTTACTCCCAAACGTCTTGCCGCTCTTCACATAACGCACCACCGCATCACCGGCACTATCAATAATCGCTATATCACGTTTTAACGCCCCGCTTAAATCCATCCCCGCCGCACTTAACTCACTGCTCGTCAGCCGGTATAAGCCGTCTTCACGCACCCTAAACTCAATCACCGTCTGCGTCGAACTCGCCGCACTTTGAACCGCACCGGCTTCAGACACCGCTACCTTACGGTACCCATGCACCCGGTCTTTCACATACCCCTGCGCTAACATACTCGCATCTAACTCAGCACGCACCGCATCCCAGGCAATCGGCTCTAATTGCCCTAATTCACCGTAGCTTTCACCTAACTCAAACGGCCCGTAATAATGCTCAGAACCATCACTATCCACACTCGATAGCCCCACGCTCACTAACTGATCAATCGAATTCGGCACCTTCACCCGCTTGGCATAACTCTGCGGCTCTACCGCATTGCCGCTACCGGATTTTATCAGCCAGTTGTGTAATTTCGCCCACTCACCATCCGCACCATCCAGGCCCCACAGTTGAAAACCGACATTAAATAACTCACTACTTGTGCTCCAGGTAACATCAACTTTATTGTCAACTCGTTCGCTGGAAAAATGACTTAACGTGACGGGAGTAACAGTAAAATTAATTGAATCCGCGGTATCGGAACAATTAACTTCGGGTGTATCAGGAGGAGCAGAGCCATTGCTATCATTTGATCGGCAATATCCTTCATAATATGCGTTGATTGTGATTGCATCACCTTGCGTTCCAGCAACGGTGAAAGTACGGGTACGGGTTTTACTTTGTCCAGAAGTAAAGCGGCCAAGCTGACTTAAATTAAAAACCTGGTTTACTGCACCTGAAACGATAATATTGCCTGATCCTGGGGCAAAATTACCCATTCGACAAGGACGGCCTGGAAGTGGATCAAGGCAGGTTATGGTAAAAGTGATTGTTACAATATCTCCCGGATCTGTGCCGCCACTTGCGGAAATACTGACATCAATTCCTTGTATCTGAGCTACTGCGAATCTGGGTGTGAATTGAAAGACTATTAGCAGTAATACTATGAGTAAATAGTATATAAATTTAAAATTTGCCATTTTAAAAAAGATAATTCAAGCTATTAATAATCGAAGCAAAAGGTAGAAAGTAGAATTGGGCAGCAAGATATTACCATATGCAATTAACCGATTACTAAAAATTAACGATTGCTAACAAATCTAGTTGATGATGCTTTTTATTTTTATAGTTAATACATAAATAAAACATGTTTAACCTATGACGTTATAATTCGCCTGTAATACAGGATTAGAAATACAGTGAATTTTCAGAGCATCATTTTTGAGTTAAACCAGTATTGGGCTGAGCAGGGCTGTGTAGTGATGCAACCCTACGATATGGAAGTGGGGGCGGGTACGTTTCATACTGCGACATTTCTGGCAGCGGTAGGGCCGGAGCCGATTTCTACCGCTTATGTGCAACCGTCCAGACGCCCTACGGATGGCCGTTATGGCAATAATCCAAATCGTTCACAGCGTTACTTTCAATATCAAGTGATTGTTAAACCGTCACCCGATGATTTTCAGGAACTTTATTTGGGTTCACTAAAACGTCTTGGCATCGATTTTCTTAAAGATGATGTGCGTTTTGTTGAAGACGACTGGGAATCGCCGACTTTAGGGGCCTGGGGGCTTGGTTGGGAGGTCTGGTTAAATGGTATGGAGATCAGTCAGTTTACTTATTTTCAGCAGGTAGGTGGTCTGGATTGCCGACCGGTTACAGGTGAAATTACCTATGGCCTTGAACGTCTAGCCATGTATATCCAGGGTGTTAACAGTATGTATGACCTGCGCTGGAATGACGACTACAGCTATGGCGATATTTATCATCAAAATGAAGTCGAAATGTCGAAATATAACTTTGAACTGGCCGATGTGGAAGCATTGTTTCGCCAATTTGATTTGTTCGAAACAACAAAGCCTGGCCTTATCCGAACAGGATTTGCCATTGCCCGGTTACGAAATGGTGCTCAAGGCCTCCCATGCTTTTAATATGTTAGATGCACGTCATGCGATTAGTGTGACCGAACGCGCACGCTATATCGGTCGGGTCAGGAATATGGCTAAAGCGGTTGCACAAAGCTATTATGACAGTCGGGAAAAATTGGGGTTTCCACGCGGGCAGTTAAAAGGGGATCTAAATGAATAATGGGAAACCCTTTTTGGTTGAAATTGGTACTGAAGAATTACCACCGAAAAGCCTTAAAAAATTGGCAACCACATTACAACAGGAATTAGTGGGCCAATTAACAAACCATAAGCTAATCGACGATTCTGCTCATACCAGGGTTTATGCTACACCGAGACGATTAGCTGTTTTTGTTGACCAAGTTGCTGAAAAACAAGCCGATCAACTGATTGAGCGAAAGGGGCCGGCGCTTAACCAAGCCTATGATGATCAAGGTCGGCCGACCCAGGCGGCCATCGGCTTTGCTAAATCAGTCGGTCTGGAAATTGATCAATTGCAAACACAGAAAACGGACAAGGGCGAGTGGTTATATTGTCAAATCAATCAACCAGGGAATACTGCGCGGGAATTATTGCCAGCTTGTGTTGAGAATTCATTAAAAGCATTACCCATTCCAAAGCGAATGCGCTGGGGTAATTCACAGGCCGAGTTTGTTCGACCGGTTAAATGGCTGGTTTTATTATTGGGTAGCGAAGTTATTGAAGCCGAAATCCTTTCAGTAAAAGCAGATCGCTATACTCATGGACATCGTTTTCATGCGGTACGTAAGTTGCGTTTGAGAGATGCTGCGGAATACGAATCTTTGCTTGAGCAGGAAGGACTGGTGATTGCGGATTTCGATAAACGCAGACAACAAATTCTTGAGGACATTAACCGGCTTACAGCAGATAAAGAAGCTCTGGTACTTTTGGATGAGTCATTACTCAATGAAGTGACTGGATTGGTTGAATTGCCTATCGTTCTAATGGGGAATATTGATCAGGCATTTATGGAGTTACCTCAGGAAGTTTTGATTTCCTCCATGCAGGATCATCAAAAATATTTTGCTATAGCCGATCAAAATGGCATTATGCTGCCACATTTTATTATGGTGAGTAACATTCGCAGCAAAGATGAGAATAGTGTTATCGCTGGCAATGAAAAAGTTTTGCGGGCTCGCTTATCAGATGCTCAGTTTTTCTGGAATACAGACCGAAAGACAGCGTTAATAGATCGTAAGCCGATGTTAGCTAATGTTTTGTTTCAGCAAAAACTTGGGTCACTTGCAGATAAATCTGATCGAGTGAGCAAGTTGGCCGGTGAATTAGCTGGAGTTTTTGGCCTGGATAACAAGGAGATAGTACGGGCTGCAGAATTGAGTAAGCTCGATCTGGTCACTGATATGGTGGGAGAATTTCCTGAATTGCAAGGTGTAATGGGGAAATATTACGCGATCCATGATGGCGAACCCGAAACCATAGCGCAGGCAATCGAACAGCATTATTGGCCCAGATTCGCCGGTGATCAGATTCCAACTGACGATATTGGAAAAGTCTTGGCGATTGCTGATAAGTTGGATACGATTTGTGGACTGTTCGCTATTGGACAGGCGCCGACCGGTGATAGCGATCCATTTGCGTTGAGGCGTTGTGCCTTGGGAATTTTAAGAATTTTGATCGAAGGGGAGTTGGATTTAGATTTGAACAAGGCTATTTCTGCAGCGCTTGCCGGATTTGGAAGTTTAGACATCAATCAAGACACTGGTGAAGCGATTTATAATTTTATTTTCGAACGTTTAAAGACACTTTACCAGTCCAAAGGTTTTGATACTCGCTTGTATCAGGCTGTTATGGAAGTCAGGCCGGCGAGCCCGCTGGACTTTGATCAACGTTTGAAAGCGGTTGCACAATTTGCGGAGCTAGACTCTGCGGAGAGTCTGATTGAAGCTAATAAGCGAATAACTAATATTCTACAAAAGGCAGACTTTAAAACGGCTGATGTAGACATAGAAATATTAGAAGAAGCCGAAGAAAAAACTTTGTTCAAGCAGTTAGAGCAAATTACTAACAAAGTATCGTCGTTGTTAAAAAATAATCATTATTCTGATTTGCTAGTGCTATTGGCCGAACTCAAACAACCGATTGACGACTTTTTTGACCATGTAATGGTCATGGATGAAGATTTGGCTAAACGCCAAAATCGAATTGCATTGTTAAATCGGGTTCGCCAATTATTTCATCAAGTGGCAGATGTCTCATTTTTGAAATGAAGTTTAATCCCGATGAGTTATCCGCGATCATTCTGGACAGAGACGGCGTTATTAATGTCGAAACCGGTTACTATGTCAAATCCGTTGATGAATGGCAGTTTTTACCCGGGAGTGCTGAGGCCATTGCCCGCTTGTCACAAGCGGGTTATCGGTTATTCGTAGCGACTAATCAGGCAGGAATTGCCAGAGGTTTATACACAGAACAAGTCTTGAGCAATATTCACCAGTTAATGCTTGATGGAGTGGCCATGGCGGGTGGAAAAATTGAGGCGATTCATTACTGTCCACATAAAGATGAAGATATGTGCGATTGCCGTAAACCAAAACCAGGTCTATTAAAACAAATTGAACGGCAACATCAGGTGAATTTATCGACAGCTGTCATGGTCGGTGATAGCGTACGTGATTTGCAGGCGGCCTTAAGTGCAGGCAGTTTTGCGGTGATGATCAGTCAGGACGAACCGCAGCTAGACGAATTTTTTGGAGAGATGGCAAAACAGATTTCTGTTTACCCGGATTTAACCGCTTTTGCGGATGCTTTGCTGAAATAACCGCTTATGTTGCATTTAACTAGGCTAGGAGATAAATAATGAGTCAACAATCTTACTTGACCACTGATCTTTGTGATGCTCATTCGGACAATATCCAAATTGCCAATCCGCTATTCAATGATTATGGGGGCATAAAACAATTTCATGGCTCTATTGTGACTGTGAAAGTTTTTGAAGATAATGTTCTGGTAAAAGAAACATTGAGTCAAAAGGCAGATGGTGATGTTTTGGTCGTTGATGGAGGCGGATCGAATCGTTGTGCTCTACTTGGCGATATGCTGGCAACAATGGCGAAGGATAATGGATGGTCAGGTATCATTATTAATGGCTGTATTCGCGACAGTGTTGAAATTAGTAAAATAAACATTGGGGTCAAAGCCTTAAACACACATCCGCTTAAAAGCGTGAAGCGTGGAGAAGGGCAACAACAGCTTTCTGTGCATTTTGCGGGTGTAAGATTTACGCCGGGAGAGTTCGTATATGCCGATGAGGATGGAATTATTGTTTCAGCTAAACAACTCGATTGAAGCAATAATCTATTAGGTAATACAAATATTTCCTTTCCTAGCAAATGGGTTACCGGCTCTGGGTATTGTTTTTTCTGTGAATTGTGATAAATATAACATTCATAGGGGTAGTGCTTAACTATAATATTGGCGTTCAATTTTTTAAGACAAAATCCAGATGCGTTTTTGTCAGGTATTATCGTCAATATAGATTTGTAAGTAACCCTTCGAATTTGGTAGGTAAGAAATTGTGGAAGATGGGGGCGCAGAGCTTCAGATAGCAAAATTGGATGATCCTTTTGGTTTTGAAGCTTGTAAAATCAGTGAATCGACAAACAGCGAAGCGCTCAGGCCGTTAGTATTTCAGACAACTAAACTCGACTTTTATCTTGCTATATTTGTCTGCAGAGGTTCTGGTAAGATTTTAGTCGATTTTGATGAGTACGAAATTGACTATGGCTCATTTATATTTGTCTCCCGTGCTCAGCTAATCAAGCTGGTTGAAAATAATAATCTCGATGCGATCTTGTTTATCATCACAGAAGAATTCCTTTCAGAATTATTTGACGGTCGAGGGATTTTGCCGTTTTCCAGATTGTTTAGTTATCACCAGTTCAGCCCAGTAATAAAATTTTCAGATAATCAGTTTCGAGTCATTTATGACGCAGCGCAATCAATTTTAGAGGAGTATCGACGTCCTGAAAATTACGGCTATAAAGAGGTATTACAGCTTCGCTTAAAGCTTATTATGTATCAGTTAGTTAGGCAGAGAGAGCGACGTCTAATCGATAGTCACGAGCCAAGATCAATTAAATTATTTGCCAATTTTAACCGCTTGGTAATGGATAATTTCATTAAGGTTAAAAGTGCTCATGATTATGCCCGCATGTTGAAAGTTTCATATAAAACTTTAAATCAAGTATCAAAAGCAAATATAAATAAAACAGCCAAGGCATATATTGAGTACTACACAATCTTGGAAATAAAGCGAAGTTTAGCTTATTCCTCAATGAGTATTCAGGAAGTGGCTTACAAATATGGTTTTGATGAACCGACTAATATGGTTAAGTTTTTTAAAAAGCATACTCATCTGACACCCAGCCAATTTAGAAAGGAAAAAAACTAAATGGTACGACTTTTACCATTTTGGGCAATTGTTTTACCTGTGTTTTTAAACGCTAATTAACGATAATTACAATACATATGGCTATAGCTATAAGTACTTACTTATTTTGTATACCCCTTACGTTTTTAACACCGCTTGGTTCCCAGGCGGTGTTTTTATTGTGCACCAGGCGAATTAGTCGGCAGAATAGTTGTAAATAAAAAAAGCAATAATCTAACTAATTATAGGTTGAAGCAGCCAGTCAAACACTAGAAAAAAATTCCTTAAAGCGGTTAACTGTGTATTCAATATCTTTTGAGTTAATATCCAGATGTGTGACCAATCGCAACTTATATCGACCAGAAACTAAAACACCTTTATCCTTCATATAATCAATCAATCCAGGCCAGCGTTCTGCATCAACCTGGACAAAGACCATATTAGTTTGATTTTTTGTGTACTCAACTGCAATTTCATCAATTTCGGCTAAGCCTTCAGCAAGATACGCCGCATGTTGATGATCGTCTGCTAAACGTTCGATATTATTTTCTAAAGCATAAATCCCTGCCGCGGCTAGGCTACCGGCCTGACGCATGCCACCACCAAGCATTTTTCGATGCCGCCGTGCTTTTTTGATTAACTCTTTAGTGCCACAAAGAATTGATCCTACTGGTGCCCCCAGTCCTTTGGATAAGCAAA
This sequence comes from Arenicellales bacterium, assembly GCA_965215945.1. Classification (GTDB taxonomy): domain Bacteria; phylum Pseudomonadota; class Gammaproteobacteria; order Arenicellales; family JAHEKD01; genus JAHEKD01. Next base: position 154,800 of record CBDCFC010000014.1, read on the forward strand.
CTGATACTGAATCAAAACAATCGGCAATTTGTGTAACGTCTATGTTTTGTTTGGTAGCCGCATTGAAGATTCGAGCGCCATCTAGGTGATGGGCAAGTTGATTCTGTTGGCAAAGTTTTGCCGACTCACGAAGATACTCCAATGGTAATGCTTTTCCAGCATAGGTATTCTCCTGACAAACCAGCCTTGTTTTAGCAAAATGATAATCATCCGCTTTAATGTTCAATTTAATCTGAGTCAGGTCGATACTACCATCTGCTAAATTTTCTATCGGTTGAGGTTGTATGCTGCCTAGTACTGCCGCACCGCCGCCTTCATAACGATAAGTATGTGCTTGCTGACCAACAATATATTCATCACCACGCCCGCAGTGGCTGAGTAAAGCAAGTAAGTTGGTTTGAGTTCCACTGGGTGCAAAAATAGCAGCTTCTTTACCCAGGATTTCCGCGCTTAAACTTTCCAGGGCTATAATTGTCGGATCTTCACCATAAACATCATCACCCACCTCGGCATGATACATGGCATCAAGCATCTCCTTGTTCGGTTTGGTTACGGTGTCGCTGCGTAGATCAATCATAACTGTAAAGAAACCCTCGATTAAGTAAAAACCGCTGTATAAAAATCATCTTAGGTTATGATATTGCTGTTAAGTATTAAATCAAAGCATTAACCCGGATATTTCATAAATTCGGCATGTTATTCTTTAGATATATCAAACGTAAAGGATTAATGGATGATGACGCAAAGGCGAAACATAAGCAAATTGTATCGGAATGGATTTCAGGGGAAATCCATTCGTTTATGAAATATCCGGGCTTATGCTATTAATTCGCTCAATTATTTTTTTCATTGGCCAAGCGCTGATCACGGTGGTCTATTTTCCAATAACATTGTTAGCCATATTTCTGCCAGTTAAAAAGAAAGTCAGTTTGATTAGCGGGTGGGGTTGGTTAGTGATTAACTGGTTGAAATTATCTTGTGGACTGGATTATTCAATCAGAGGAACAGATAATTTGCCTGATCGGCCATTTGTGGCGCTGGTCAATCATCAATCCGCCTGGGAAACTACAGCATTATTGTTTCTGTTACCTGCTCATTGCTGGGTATTAAAACACGAATTATTACGTATTCCGGTTTTTGGTTGGGGTTTGGCGTTAACCAAGCCAATTGCCATTGACCGATCACAAAACAAAGCTGCTTTAAAGCAATTGTTAGCACAAGGTACAGATCGGTTGAAAGCAGGGCTTTGTGTTGTAATTTGCCCTCAAGGCACGCGAATGCCACCGGGGGAATTTGGGCGTTTTAATGTTGGTGGCGCAATGTTGGCCGTCAAAAATAAGGTTCCGATTGTACCTATAGTACATAATGCCGGCAGTTTTTGGCCGCGTAAAGGCTTGCTTAAGTACCCGGGTAAAATTGAGGTTGTGGTCGGCGAGCCAATATCGACATCTGAAAATTCAGCTGATGAAGTTAATAATATTTCTAGGCAGTGGATTGAGGCTACTCTGATGCAACTGGAATCAGATGCTGTTACTCACAAAGCGATGAAGTTGGAAAATAAACCCGAGCTTCATTGATACTGCTAAGTACAGGGTTGGAAGAACTAGCAGATAAGGCTAAATCAGCACGAATTGTTTCGCCTTGCTTATTATTCGAATAAATCACACCCTCATCTAGATCAATTTGTTGTCCTGTAGCGAGCGATACCGGGCCACGGTGGATGGGTGCATAGCCATCTTCTACGCGATTATAAATAATTATATCTTCGATGATTAACTCAGCGGATTCTTGCCAATTGAAAATGAATCTGCCGTAGAGTTTATCGTTAGTAAAAACAATTCCAATACCACGCTCAGGACGATCTTTGCGCAAATAAAACTTGCCCTTTTGGCTGGCATTAAATTCTTCAAAACTGAGTTCTCCGGATACGGCGGATACATAATTTTCCGGTGCAACCAGAAATTCTTTGTGCATTAAACTGTCAAATTCATCATAAATTACACTGCAATCAAATGCATATAGATGCAGTGTTTGTGCTACCCCAAAAAATAATATTATTCGTTTTATATTTTTGTTAATCATTTGCGATTCAAATTCCTTGTCGGCGCGGATTATATCATCCGTTGTGTCAGCTTTAAAAAGTCATTAATGGTTAATGATTCGGCACGTAGAGTAGGATTTATATCGGTTTGTTCAAAGTCATCAAGGCTGATTAGAGTTTCAAGGCTGTTTTTAATGGTTTTGCGGCGCTTTAAAAATGCCGCATGAACAAGGCGATCAAATTTTTCAGCCTGGGCAGTTGGAATTTGTTGAGAATGAGGGGTTAACTGAATGATACTGGATTCAACTTTTGGCGGAGGGTTAAATGCACCTTTGCTGACATTGAATAACTTTGTGATTTTAAATCGAAGCCCTGCGGATAAGGTTAGGCGGCCATAAGTTTTGTTTCCTGCTGTTGCTGTAAGTCGATCAGCCACTTCCTTTTGTATCATGAAGGTCATATCCGCAATGTGATTGGCATATTTCGCTAAATGGAAAAAAATAGGTGTGGAAATGTTATAGGGAAGGTTGCCCACGATACGCAATTTGTCGTTACCTTTAATCAATTCACTGAAATCAATGCTTAGAACATCGCTATTGATAATTGAAATATTGTCATTTTGTACGTATTTAGATTGCAGTGGCTTAACCAGGTCTCGATCTATTTCAATCAAAATCAGTTGTTTGACTGTTGTTGGAAAATGTGATGTCAGTGCTCCCTGGCCGGGCCCGATTTCTACCCAGGTGTCTTGGTTGGTGATCTTTAATGAATCGATAATGCGCTTGATAACATATTGGTCATGCAAAAAATGCTGGCCGAAGCGCTTGCGAGGATTGTGCTCGTTCATTCGACTTTTTGTTTTTTTACCATTTCATCGGCCATTGACAATGCAGCGAGCTGACTGCTAGTTTCAACATCGCCGGTGCCGGCAAGAGACAACGCTGTACCGTGATCAACGGAAGTACGGATAATGGGCAAACCTAAGGTAATGTTTACGGTTTCGCCAAAACCCAATGCTTTAACCACGGGTAAACCCTGATCATGATACATGGCGATAACGGTGTCGATGTTTTCCAGTATTTTCGGAGTGAATGCTGTATCGGCCGGCAAAGTCCCGATAAGATCAAAACCTTGTGATTTTAATTTTTGCAATACTGGTGTAATAATATTGATCTCTTCGTCTCCCAAATGACCGCTTTCACCCGCATGTGGGTTGAGCCCACAGACAGCGATTCTGGGATTGGCAAGTCCAAACTTGTGAATCAAATCATCATGGGTAATTTTGATAACCCGTTCGACTTTCTCAGCGGTAATTGAGGCAGCGACTTTTTGCAGGGGCAAGTGTGTTGTGACTAAGGCAACCTTTAGTTTTTTGTTTGCCAGCATCATCACCGGTAAATCAGTATCAGTTTTCCCGGCCAGAAATTCCGTATGACCCGAAAATGCTATACCTGCTTCATTGATAATGCTTTTCTGAATCGGCCCCGTAACCAGGGCATCAAATTGGCCGGATAAACAACCCTCAGTTGCAACGATTAGGGTTTGTAATACGTATTCAGCGTTGGCAATATTCAAGACGCCAGGTTCAACAGCTTTTTGGCAATCAACAGGAATAATTTGCAGCTCTCCAGGTTTGGATATTGAGCCGTGGGATTCTTTTATATCAAGTGTAAGACCGAGAAGTTTGGCGCGTTGTTCTAATGCCGTTGGATCGGCAATGGCGATAACAGTAAAGGTAAGCTTTTGCTGGGCTATTAAGACAGCTAAATCAAGGCCTATTCCAGCGGGTTCGCCGGGAGTCAATGCCAATATGCTCGGTTTCATTTAGTGATTAGCTTTTAGCTTGGTGTTCTCAAAACTAAGATTTGCATAATACGATTGATGTGCCTTGATTAACAGGCCTTTTTCCAGCATCGATTGAACAAACGCCAGCATTGCTGGTTGTTCCATATCATTTATCAATTTTTCCGGCAACTCGGTTTCGAGTCTCATTGTTAGATTCTCCAATAAGGAAAACGGATTCAATTCGGTTTCATCATTGGCAAGCAATTGAGCGGAAAAATCAAGTTTTATTCGTTGATCTTCAGCTTGACCATTCAATAGAAATGACAAATCAGGTTGATTCGTATTAATCAATTTCAACAAGTCAGAAAAATGTTTGAGTAATACAAGCCATTGATTGTTTTGTATGGATAGTGAAATTGAATCAAAATTGACAGCGATGAAATCAATCAGTGTTTGATCAAGGTTTTTAGCGCTAAAATGTGCATTTAGGTCAGTAATTTTTGCCCGGTTAAGGCTAAATTGTTCACTTAAAAAGTCAGCCACTAATTGATAGCTATTATCATTTTGATCGAGTCGACTCGAAAATTTAACTCCACTAGCTGCAAGTTGGTTCGTATTCAATAAACTGGATAGATTAATTGCATTGAGTTCAAAGGCTTCAAGAAGAGGTTGATTTGGGTTAATGGTGATTTTTAGTTTAGGTTTAACTAAATAAATATTTTCAACGTTATTCCCAAGTTCAAATTGATTTGTTTTAATCGATGCAACAATGGTTCCAGCAGATGTAATCTCGCTATCTATTTCAGCTAAATCAGCAAAAATTCGAGCTTGCTTAAGCGAGAAATCCAGGCTGGGATGCTGGATTGACGGCCGGCTAGTGCCTAAATAATTGACCAGTGTTGTTGCAGATCCCGGTTGGTTGCTGAGGGGGAGATCGCTTGGTGGTTTAAACAAATCAAATCGCGTATCTATTTTGTATAAAACAAATGAGTTTATTGGATCGCTAGTAAGTGTCTTCCAAATTATCGGGCCCTGTTGGATTTGATTATTGGTTTTAACTAATAAGTTATATTCGTTCATCATTAACTCGTAGTCAGCGTTTGAGCTAAACCAGCCGTATTCAAAATTTAATTTGCTGACGTCAATATTTGTGTCGAAGTTGCTGACAAAGTGATGTTGTAAATAATATTTAGCGGCAAAGGATAATAGAATTGGCAAGACAGCGAAGAGTAATACCGCGCCAAGTAAAAACTTACGCATTTAATTAAGCTTGAGTAAAAAACCTTTGTGCCCGAAACAAGGCGATGATACTTTTAGCATCAATAATTTCATTTTTTTGTGCCATTTCGATGGCCTTATCAAATTCTAGCCAGTGAACTTCAATATATTCATGCAATTCGTGTTCGGTTTCAGTTTGCGCTAAATCTCTGGCTAAATATAAATACAGCACTTCATCAAGAATGCCAGGCGAAGAGACCATTTTGCCAAGGCTGTTCCATTTGTTAGCAATGATTCCGGCTTCTTCTTGCAGTTCGCGCTTAATCGTTTGCTCGGGTGGCTCATTATTATCCATTTTTCCGGCTGGTAATTCCCACAACCATTGACCAACCGCATGGCGATATTGTTTTAATAGGCAGACTTTATGGCCCGAATCGATAGCAACCACTGCGGCACCGCCAGGATGACGCACGATTTCGAGTGTGGCCGCAGGCTTGTCTTGGCTAATTTGGACCGTTTCCAGGCCTAAATCAACAATTTTGCCTTTATAAATTTGCTGGCGCTGACTCACTGTTTGGTTTGGTTGGAGACTTCATTGACAGCGGCTTGAAGTTTTTCCTGGTCGCCCAAGTAATAATGCTGGATTGGTTTTAATTCGTCATCGAATTCATAAATCAAGGGAATCCCAGTCGGAATATTCAAGTCCATAATATCTTCGTCCGAAATTCCATCAATATGCTTTACCATGGCGCGCAGGCTATTGCCGTGAGCTGAAATAATAACGGACAAATCGTTTTTTAAATCGGGAACAATATGCTCATTCCAGTAGGGAATAACCCGCTCCAGAGTTGTAGCCAAAGATTCTGTGCAGGGTAAATTATCCATGCCTTTATAACGAATATCATGGCTGGGGTGCATTTCATCGTTTTCATCAAGGGCGGGTGGTTGTATCGCATAGCCACGTCGCCATTTATGCACTTGTTCTTCACCGTGTTTAGCAACCGTTTCGGCCTTGTCAAGGCCCTGCAAGGCACCGTAATGGCGTTCGTTTAATGCCCAGGATTTTTTCACCGGCAACCATAACTGGTCGAGTTCATCCATAACCAGCCATAATGTGCGAATGGCGCGTTTAAGCACTGAAGTATGCGCAACATCAAAAACAAAACCTTCTTCTTTTAATAATTGACCCGACTGTTTGGCTTCGTTGATGCCCCGCTCAGAGAGGTCGACGTCAACCCAACCGGTAAAACGGTTGGCCAAATTCCATTCACTTTGACCGTGGCGCAGCAGAACTAGTTTTTTCATTGATTTAGCAATTGTTTTAAAAGGGTGGATTTTAAGCGTTTATGATTTCGTTTGCTATCAGCTTGGTGATTAGTTCCTGGCAGGCCAGAGCCCGATGACTAATCTGATTTTTTTCCTGCCTGGATAATTCTGCGCAACTTTTGTTGTATTCGGGGATGAAAAAGAGTGGGTCGTAGCCAAAGCCGTTTTCGCCGCGTGGAGAGGTAAGAATTCTGCCGTGGAATACACCTTCGGCAATAACCGGACTGGGATCATCTGCATGTTGCATATATGCCATCACACAACGAAAATTAGCCTGTCGTTGTGAGTCATCAACATCTTTCAATTTTTCCAGTAATAACTGATTATTTTGTTCATCATTGATATTATCACCTGCGAAACGAGCTGAATAAATGCCAGGTTCGCCGTTCAATACCGCAACTTCAAGGCCAGAATCATCAGCGAGTGCGGGCAGACCGGTCTCCTCACAGGCATGACGGGCTTTTAAAATTGCATTTTCGATAAAACTCAAACCTGTTTCTTCTGCTTCAGTGACACCAAGCTGCCCTTGCGCAATCACGGTTACATTAAAGCCAGAAAAAAGTGCATTAAGTTCTGCTAATTTACCCGCATTATTGCTGGCTAAAATGATTTTTTTTGGCATTTACAGCTCTAAGGCCTGGCGCTGCAGATCAATCAGTTCGTTAATACCTTTGTTGGCATAATCCAGCATTGAATTAATTTGATCGCGCGTAAACGCCACTCCTTCAGCTGTGCCTTGAACTTCTATGAATTCTCCCGCATCATTCATAACGATGTTCATGTCGGTTTCGGCTTTGCTGTCCTCTGCGTAGTCCAGGTCCAGTACAACTTGCTGGTTGTAGATTCCCACAGATACTGAAGCGACTTGAGAAATAACGGGTGATTGTTTTAATTCTTGTACTTTGATCAAGTAATTCATTGCATCGATGAGTGCAACAAAAGCGCCAGTGATTGATGCGGTTCGTGTGCCGCCGTCAGCTTGAATAACATCACAGTCAAGCGTTATGGTGCGTTCACCAAGTTTTTTTAAATCCACGCATGCACGTAAGGAACGTCCGATAAGGCGTTGAATTTCCTGAGTGCGGCCTGTCTGTTTGCCTTTGGCTGCTTCTCGCAAAGCTCGGGAGCCGGTTGCTCTTGGCAGCATGCCGTATTCAGCGGTTATCCAGCCACTGCCTTGGCCTTTGAGAAAAGGCGGCACACGGTCATCGACGCTGGCCGTACAGATAACTTTGGTTTCACCAAATTCAATTAAAACCGAGCCTTCCGCATGCTTGGTGTATTCTCTTGTTATGCTGATATCACGTAATTGATCAGCCTCTCGGCCGCTTGGTCTAAAAGACATAATGATTTTACCCGTTAGTTAGCCGTATTCTCTCACAGACATAATCGTTGACAAGCTTGATATTAAAAAAATGGTAATATCGCAGCACTTGAATTGACAGGTATGACTAACCTGTGATTTAAGTCCGATAAAAAAGTTGGAATAAAATCATGAAAAGTATGACTGCCTTCTCGCGTCAGGAATTGACCGAAGAATGGGGCGCGGTAAATTTAGAAATGAGAACGGTGAATCACCGTTATCTCGATATAAATCTGAGGCTGGCGGAAGAGATCCGTTTTTTTGAATCACCCGCTAGAGCGATGATTGCGGAGCGCCTCAGCAGAGGGCGTGTTGATCTAACACTTAAATATCAACCTGCGACTTCAAATCAAATCAGTTTAAACAATAATACGGTTAATCAATTATTTGAATTGCAAGATTCACTATTACAAAGAAATAATGAATTAACGAAATTAACGGTAGCAGAAATCCTCAATTGGCCGGGCGCACTAGTAATGTCAGATCAAGACGAACAGGCCATGTTGAATGCCTTGTCGTCATTATTGAAAAATGCCCTTGATGAGCTGGAGCAACAGCGCAGGTTGGAAGGCGATAAAATCAAACAATTACTAATGCAAAAATCAGCAGACATAAAAACAATTATTGCTGATGTTCGAAAAATATTACCTGAGGTTAGCCAGCTCTTTAGAAAAAATTTTCAGGAAAAGTTGGCGCAAATGGAAGTTGAAATCGATTCATATCGACTCGAGCAGGAGTTGGTTATTTTTATCGGCAAGCAAGATATCGCCGAAGAACTAGATCGATTGGATGTACATCTTGAACAGGTGGAAGCAGTGTTGAATAACAAACAAGCCTCGGGTCGTCGGCTCGATTTTTTAATGCAGGAGTTAAATCGTGAAGCTAATACATTAACGTCAAAATCTGTTGATGTTAGATTAAATAATGCGTCTGTCGATATGAAGGTCTTGATCGAGCAAATGCGTGAACAGGTGCAGAATATAGAATGATGGAGAATATCAAATCTCGCTTGATCATCGTTTCGGCGCCGTCTGGTGCAGGTAAAACATCACTTTCAAAACGGTTGATAACAGAACATGATGACATTGCCGTTGCGGTCTCGCATACAACGCGAAAACCCAGGTCTGGTGAAATCGATGGTGAGGATTATTATTTTGTTAATCAACTAGTGTTTGAAAATCTTATCGAAGAGGATGGGTTTTTCGAACACGCGCAAGTGTTCGGTAAATCTTACGGCACCTCAAAAAAAGCAGTACAACAATTATTGGATCAAGGCAAGCATGTGTTGTTAGAGATCGACTGGCAAGGGGCTCAAAACATTAGACGGCTCATGCCGGAATCGGTAAGCATATTCATTTTGCCGCCATCTAAACAGGCTTTGCAGGCAAGATTAACCGCCAGAGGACAGGACAGTGATGAAATTATTGCCTTGCGCATGCAGGACGCCTTGAATCAAATCAGTCATTACAGAGAATATGATCATGTCATTGTGAATGATGATTTCGACCAGGCATATCAAGAATTACAAGCAATTGTTTATAATAAACCCTACCAGGCACATGTCGATAGCCAGGGGGTCGATAATTTTGTCGCTCAGTTGATGGAAAATCACGAATAACGAATTTTCCTATAAACCTTTGTTTATATGGTATATTTCAACTATATCTAATACTCATTTCTAGAATTTTTTAAAAGGTGAAATATGGCACGTGTAACCGTGGAAGATTGTCTCGACTATGTAGACAATCGATTTGAACTCGTTTTATTGGCGACCAAGCGCGCTCGCCAGTTAACATTTGGTGTTGAGGCGTTAGTTCCTGAAGAAAATGACAAACCCACAGTTATTGCCCTTCGGGAGATCGCTGAAGGCTTGATTAGCAAAGATATATTGCAAGAACCCGATGAGCCGGAATTATTTATTCAAACTGAAGAAGAAAGTGAAGCTGAAGGCCAGGAAGAAGTTGACTCCATTGCCGAAGAAGTACGCATGTTGTTAGCGGAAACTGAAGCTGAAGAAGATGAACCAAGCAGCGACCAAGAGCAAGCCGAAGATACCGGCGAACAGTAATCTAGCTATTTCTCATGCACCGAGTGAAACTCCGCAGGTGGTGCATGACTTTATCTCCCAGGCCCAATCCTATCTTGACGAAGATGATATCGCTGAACTGCTAGAAGCCTACAAATTGGGAGCCTGGGCCCACCGCAATCAGACTAGGCGATCCGGTGAACCGTATATTACTCATCCTTTGCAGGTCGCGGTTTTGCTGGCTGATTTCCATCTCGATAAAGCGACACTGATTGCCGCAATTTTGCATGATACGGTAGAGGATACCGAACTTAGTCATCAGGATATAGAAAGCAGGTTCAGTAAAGAAGTGGCTGATCTGGTGGAAGGGGTCACTAAAATCGGCCAGATAGAATTCGAAACCAAAGAGCACGCCGAAGCGGAGAACATCCGCAAAATGTTGCTGGCCATGTCTCGTGATATCAGGGTGATGTTAATCAAATTAGCGGATCGGCTGCATAATGTTCGTACTCTTGATTCGATGCCACGCAATAAACAAATCCGGATAGCCGGCCAAACACTAGATATATTCGCTCCCATAGCCAATCGCTTAGGTTTGAACCAATGGGCCAATGAGTTACAGGACTTGAGTTTCAAGACGCTTTATCCAAAACGCTATGAAAAACTGGTTAAAACGCTGGATCGAAAACAAGGTAACCGCAAGGCGGTTTTAACCAAGATTAAAGCATCGATCAAAGAACACTTAAAAGCCACCGGGATTGGAGCCCGCGTCAATGGGCGTAAAAAGAATGTCTACAGCATTTATCGGAAAATGCAAAAAAAGCAAGTTTCCTTAGATGAGATTAGAGACATATATGGACTTCGAATTATTGTAGATAAGCGCGAAGAGTGTTACCTGACACTTGGTGCCATACACAGTCTGTATAAACCGGTTGCCAATCGTTTTAAAGATTATATCGCTATTCCCAAAATCAACGGCTATCAATCACTACATACGACGGTTTTTGGTAATTTCGGTGAGCTTTTGGAGATTCAAATCCGCACGGAACAAATGCACCACTTGTCGGAAAGTGGTGTTGCCGCCCATTGGTATTACAAAACTTTTGGCGGTGAAAATACCATCGCCCCCCAGGAACATGCTCGGCAGTGGTTGGTTGACTTACTAGACACACAGAAACAAGCGGGTAATCCCAGTGAATTTCTGGAGCATTTAAAAGTTGATTTGTTTCCTGATGAGGTTTACGTGTTTACGCCAAAAGGGGACATTGTCAAATTGCCACAAGGTGCTACGGCGTTGGATTTTGCTTACTCGATTCACTCCGAGATTGGTAATTCCTGCGTCGGCGTGGAAGTAAATGGTACTCTTGTACCGCTGTATACGCAACTGACCAGCGGTGACCACATTAAGGTTCACACCGATAAAACCAGCCATCCTTCGCCGACCTGGTTAAACTATGTCAAAACGGCCAAAGCACGTGCCAGTTTGAGAAGTTTTCTCAGAGGTAATGAACGTACCGACTCAGTCAGATTAGGACAAAAACTGCTCGAACGGGAACTGAGAGAGGAAGGATTGTCGCTTGATGCAATCACAGATGAGCGCAAACAGGCATTGTTGCAACGAATAGAACTAAAAGACTGGAATGATTTATTATCCGATGTTGGTCAAGGTAAACGACTGCCTTTGGTTGTCATGCATCAGCTAATTGACGACGCTTGTGGCATGCGGCTCAAGGCCGAACCTTCGCCATTAACAATAGAAGGGTCCGAAGGTGTGATGGTAAATTTTGCTCGCTGTTGTCATCCTATTCCTGGAGATGGGATTCTGGGCTATTTTGCCGAAGGTAAAGGCGTGGTGATACATACACAATCCTGCCCGAACCGCACGCAATACAATAAACATCCGGAAAAATGGATACCGGTAAGCTGGGCTAATGGCATCGATAAAAATTTTCCAGTTACGCTTCGAATCGATACAAAAAATAAGCCCGGCGTACTAGCTTCTTTAGCCACGACCATTGCTGAAAACAATTCGAATATCAATACGGTTTCCGTTGAAGAAAGAGACGGAAAATTCTCTATCATCCGTTTCACTATCGAAGTTGAAAACCGAATCCACCTGGCCAGAATTATGCGTAAGGTCCGTTCGCTTGAAGGGGTGTTAAAAATTTCACGTGTCAAAGGATAGATTCCCCCGGGCTTGTGCCGGGACCTTTAAAAAACATAATCTTAAATCCCGGCCTTGTGCCGGAACCTCAATATTTTTACTAAAATCCGGCTAAACCCGTGGTTCTTATCGTCACAGCCCATTCGGGCTGATCCGATGAGCATCGCACCTCTACTCGGCGCGATGTTCAATCTATATACACTCATTCATCCATGGGCATCTCTAATCCCTCCGTTCTTTCAGTGACCCCGATCTGTTTCAAAATGTACATCAAAACGTGCTATTAGGTATATCACTGACCTGTCAGGCCCGAATAGCACAGGAGACGCTTCACAAACCCGTGGTATTCTGTCGCTTACGCGAGCGCTAATAAAGCGCTAAAATTCAACGTTATAAACCTTTCAAAAATCATTACAGGAGTAATCATGTCACGAGAGATTATTAACACTGCCGGGGCGCCAGCTGCGATTGGCACATATTCACAAGCCGTAAAAGTCAATAACCTTGTTTTCATCTCAGGGCAGATTCCTCTTGATCCTGAATCAATGGAAGTGGTAGATGGTCAATTCAAGGCTCAAGCCATCAGAGTATTTGAAAACCTTAAAGCGGTTGCTGAGGCCAGTGGGGGTAACCTGGCGGATTCTGTTAAGCTGACAGTCTATTTATCAGATCTGAGTAATTTCCCGCTTTTAAACGAAGTCATGAGTGAATATATCAACGAACCGTATCCTGCTCGGGCTGCAGTCGAAGTGTCAGCTTTGCCCAAGAGTGTCATGGTCGAAATTGACGCAATTCTCAGCTTGACTAGCTGATTTTTTTCAAACCAATCCGCACCAGCAGATTGGTCTAGTGATGTCTGATTCAGCAAGAAGCCCGCTTCAAATTACTAGTTTGAAGGGTGTAGGCCAAAAACTTACAGAAAAACTGGCAAATCTTAATATCGAATCAGTTCATGATCTGATTTTTCATTTGCCCTATAAATACCAGGATAGAACTCGAGTGACAGCACTGGGAGAGTTAGTTGCTGGTACTGAGGCTTTAATATGCGGTGAAATAGAAGCTGCATCGGTTGTTTATGGACGTCAGCGCAGTTTGATAGCCAAAATTTCAGATGGTACTGGTCGGTTAACATTACGGTGGTTCTATTTTAATCGAAGACAACAGCAACAGATCAAGCGCGGCGTTTGGATTAGCGGATTTGGAAATGTGAGATTTGGTGCGAATTCACTTGAAATGATCCACCCTGAATATCGAATTAGCACTGAAAAACCGGACTATCTGACTTCAGACAACTTAACACCGATCTACCCGCTTACCGAAGGAATATCACAACGGCGGATGCGCAATCTCGTTCAACAGAGCCTGTCACATCTATCTAGTCTTGAGGATTATCTGAGTCTAGAGCAGAACTCAACAATACCATCATTACATAATTGTTTACGAACTGTTCATTTTCCAACAAAAAACACAGACACTGAGGCTTTAGTCGAGGGCACGCATGTTGCCCAAAAAAGATTAGCATTAGAAGAATTGACTGCTCATCATATCAGCCTAAAAAGATTTAAATTAAAGCGTCAACGCAAACAATCTCCCAGCTTGATCAATGGTAAGTGTTACGTGGAGAAGTTCCTAAAGAGATTGCCATTTACGTTGACTAACGCTCAACAGCGAGTGATAGATGAGATTAGCCGTGATATTGATGGTGAGATTACAATGCAACGGTTAATGCAAGGTGATGTTGGATCAGGTAAAACTGTTGTAGCCGCCGCCGCGATTTGTCGGTGTATTGGTGCAGGATATCAGGCTGTGATTATGGCTCCCACAGAATTGTTAGCTGAACAGCACTTAACCACTTTTAAACAGTGGCTTGAACCATTAGGAATTCAAATTGAATGGCTCTCGGGCCGACTGACTGTAGTGCAGCGAAAAGCTGCATTGGAAAATTTGGTAACAGGTCAAGCCCAGTTGATAGTTGGAACACATGCATTGTTTCAAACGGGGGTCCAGTTTAATAAACTCGGTTTAGTTGTGGTCGATGAGCAGCATCGATTCGGTGTTAATCAACGCTTGGCATTGATTGAAAAGGCGGTTGCTGGAGTTATGCCGCATCAACTGACGATGACCGCAACACCAATACCACGTACGCTGGCGATGATTTTTTACGCCGACATGGATGTTTCCAACATTGATGAATTACCAGCGGGCCGTAAACCGGTGGAGACCATTTTGGTATCAGACAATCGACGTGCGGAGCTGGTCAAACGAATTTTTAATGCCTGTAAATCAGGCCGACAAGCTTATTGGGTTTGTCCTTTAATTGATGAGTCAGATGTTATTCAAGCGCAAGCCGTAACTAAAAGTTATGAGAGCTTAACTAAAGCGTTACCAGAGTTATCTATTGCCTTGATTCACGGACGCATGAAAAGTGACGAAAAAAACACCATTATGAAGGCCTTTCGAGATTGCAAGGTTGATGTATTAGTCGCGACAACAGTAATTGAAGTTGGTGTTGATGTGCCTAACGCCAGTTTGATGATTATAGAAAATTCAGAACGCCTCGGACTAGCACAACTGCATCAATTGCGTGGTCGGATTGGTCGCGGCGAAATTCAATCCTGTTGTGTGCTGATGTATCATTCGCCTTTAAGTGAACCAGCTAAAAAACGATTAGCAGTGATGCGGGATAGTAATGATGGTTTTAAGATTGCCAAATACGACTTGGAATTGCGTGGGCCAGGTGAATTACTGGGAACCCGTCAAACGGGTTTGCAACAACTAAAGGTAGCAAACCTTGTCAGAGATCGTGATTTGCTAAAGCAGGTGGAACAGCTCGGGAAATTGTTAATCGAAAAATATCCAGATAGAGCAAAAGGCTTGGTTAATCGATGGGTTAAACATGCGGAGCGTTATGCAGATGTTTGAAAAGCTTTGCCTGTATGCTCTGCTTATTCGATTAGACAAACCAATCGGGACCCTGCTGCTATTATGGCCGACGTTATGGGGGCTTTGGATTGCTGGAGAAGGACAGCCACAGGCAAAGCATTTGCTTATTTTTATCGCCGGTGTGTTTTTAATGCGAAGCGCAGGTTGTGTCATTAATGATATTGCCGATCGGGATATAGACCTTCATGTTGAACGCACAAAAGCAAGGCCGTTAACCAGTGGCAAAGTGAGTTTAAAAGAAGCTATTGGTTTGTTTGTGTTTTTCTGTTTGACTGCCTTTGTTTTAGTTTTAAATTTGAATTTTAAGGCTATTCTTTTTTCTTTTGCCGGTTTGATACTGGCCGCAAGCTATCCTTTTATGAAACGGTACACCCATTGGCCCCAAGTTTTCCTGGGTGTTGCCTTTGCCTGGGGTATTCCCATGGCATTTGCGGCAGAAACAAACCATATACCGGTTATTGTTTGGTGGCTAATGCTTGCCAATCTTTTTTGGGTGCTAGCCTATGACACTATGTACGCAATGGCAGACAAGCAAGATGATTTGAAGATTGGGATTAAATCGACAGCTATATTATTTGGTCGATATGACCGTATCATGGTGCTGGTGTGTCAAATTATTGTAATGGTATTGCTTGTTTATATTGGTGCTGTTTTGAACCTAAATAAGTACTATTTCCTTTGTCTTTCACTAGCCGGAATTTTTGCAATATTTCAAATCTGGCTTTATTTCTCACGTCAACCACAACGGTGCTTTCGTGCTTTTCTTAACAATGCATGGTTTGGGGCAGTTGTATTTGTAGGTTTTGTTTTGGCCTATTTACCTACTTGATCATGGTTTTTGCTCTAAAACAGTTCTAAATTAGGATACTATTTAGACTTTACACGCATATGGAAAACTAGAACATAAACTATCCTAGTAATTTATATCATCGGAGTATTGAATTGACGAGCCGCGCAACTAGCGTAATTTTAATTTGTTTTTGTTTGTTATTTTTTTTGCTTGGATATTTTACTATACACGTAAATCCACCTTTTGCTATAACCACGATGAGTCGGGCGTTGTATGTCGATGAAGGTTTCTATTCTGATGCAGCACAGAATTTTGTTAAATTTGGAGATTGGGGTCTTGCTTATGATTTAAGGCATTGGCCTGGAGCACCTGCACTTACTGCCTTGCAAACAGCAGTTTTTTCAATTTTTGGAGCAAGCCTAACCGCGGCTCGTTTAATATCAGTGTTTTTTGGTTTGATCAGTTTCGTTAGCCTTTATTTGATAGCTCGTGATAGATTTGGTGATTTGCTTTCTTTGTTATTCTCGGTTGCAGCAGTAATAACGATAAGCTTCACATCACATTCTCGCGCTGCAATTGCTGACCCTATCGCCGTTGGGTTTTCTATGCTGGCCATATTATTGTATTTACGCTTGAATAATAAATTATGGGCTATTCCTTTAAGTTTATTAGCCGCTTACTTTGCATTTTGCTCAAAAATGTATTTTTTATTCACCCTGGTTACCCTGGTGATGTTTTGGATCATTGAGATTGCAATTCTTCCTCGTAAAAAAAATAACAAAGTAGTCAAATCTGAACTTTATCTGCTTTTGATATCTATACTTTTTATTACTTTGAGTTATGTTCTTTTGCGTTTTGTTTTTGAGGATTCATTCGCAGAGTTTTTACACATAAACAGTAATAAAGTTCCAATCCTTGATGCTATGGTTCTCAGTAAGCAGTTTTTAGTCTCACTTCAACACTTGCCGTTTAATACAAAAACGCATGTGTTTCTTATTTGCCTGGCTTTAATCTTTATTTTTTTGGTCTTGAGCATTTTTTTTTCAAGAAGCATAGAAAAGGTTGTCCAAATAGCTAGTAACTGGGGTAGAGAGGGATGGATTTTTTCTGTTTTTCTATTATTGGGTATTGGAACGATAGCAGCGCTGAATATTCCAACTAAGGCACATTATTTCTATTTCTCGATTTTGCCGATTTGTTTTCTTGCCATCCTTGGGTTAATCATCCTTTTGCCTAGAAAACTTAGTCTATCAATAATATCCCTTGTTTTGGTTTCTCACATATTGTTACAAGCGAACTATTATTTTGAATGGTTCAATCGTACTGAGCGCCAAACCATTAATGATGCAAGTCAATCCATGGTTAGTTTTATAGGAAAAGAAAATCCGGACGCGGATCAAACAATAGCAATAATTGGACAATATGCATCACAACTTGGATTATATAGTGATCAACTTATGCCACTGGATTTACGTTGGTCAACTAAAACCCAAGTATGCAGTCGAATAAATTATTGGCAGCCAAAATATCTTGTGGATTTTTATTTCCCGGGCCGAGGAACCTATAGCAAAGACATACTAACATCTTGCCCACAAATTACTGGTTTTCAAGAGCTCTCACGTTTTTCAGTTTTTAAACAATGGCAAGATGAAATAGTGTTTGACCGGATAATATATAGCGAGTAATGGTAAATTTCTGATGGAACAAAACACATGCTCCTATTGTTGTAGATTTGGATGATACATTGGCTTGTACTGATTTCTTTTATGAGTCTTTGCTGAAATATATTAAACAAAATCCATTTAACTTTTTCCGAGCTGTATCAACGCTATTTACAAAAGGTAAAGCTTTGTTAAAAGCCCAGATATGTGAGGCAGTAGAGATAGATGTAGCTTTGATTCCTTACAATAGTGAACTGATTTCGTGGTTAAAGGAGAGAAAAAAACTAGGGCATCAAATAGTTTTAGCAACTGCTACTCATGAAAATATCGCCCAAAAAGTGAGTAATCATCTGGGTTTCTTCGATCAGGTTCTCGCCACCGATGAAAACATTAATCTAAAAGGCGCAAGCAAGCAAAAAAAACTCATTGAATTATTCGGAGAAAAGCAATTCACTTATGTCGGAGACAGCCAGGCTGATTTAAAAGTTTGGCGGTCGGCAAAAACAGCAGCGATAGTGTCCCCAACAGAAAAATTGGTAAAACAAGTTAAAGCAATAGTAGATGTTGAGCGGATATTTACCAAGAAAAAAGATTTCACGATCATATTCAAAGCAATTCGCTTACATCAATGGGTTAAAAATACATTACTGTTTGTACCTCTGTTCACCTCCCATAATTTTGATAATGTTGAGTTGCTAATTAAAATAGTAGTTGCTTTTTTTACATTTAGTCTTTGTGCTTCAGGCGTTTACATTTTTAATGACCTATTAGACTTAGAGGATGATCGTCAGCATAGAACTAAATCCACAAGGCCTTTTGCTTCAGGCCAATTAAGTATAATTAATGGAGTGGTGATTGCTTTATGTTGTCTAGTTACTTCGCTGATATTAAGTTTTTACCTTGGCGATAAATTTCTATTTTTATTACTCGTTTATTTTTTAACTACACTACTTTATTCACTATATTTCAAATTTATAGTTATGTTGGATATTGTTGTTCTGGCAGGACTATATACAGTAAGAATAATAGCAGGTGCTTTTGCCATAGATGTAGTGCTGTCTTCCTGGTTGCTCGCTTTTTCAATGTTCATTTTTTTAAGTTTGGCAATAATGAAAAGGTATACAGAACTATATGGATTAACGCAACAAGGACAAAACAACCAAAACTCCCGTGGTTATGTTGTTACAGATATGAATATGCTTGCGATTCTTGGTAGTGCCTGTGGTTATATATCAGTCTTAGTTATGGCCTTGTTTATCAATAGCTTAACTGAGTCAAATTTATATACAAAACCAGGCTTATTGTGGTGGGTTTGTCCTTTTCTATTATTCTGGATAGGACGTATCTGGTTGCTCGCCGGTCGTGGGGAAGTCGATGATGATCCTATTCACTATGTGATTAAGGATAAACCAAGTTGGTTGCTAGCCATTGTGGTAATAGCATTATTTTTATCGGCGATATAACTCAAGTGTGATTTTTGTCACAATTGTTAACATTTTAAAATGCATACCTTAGGTATCATGCTTGCCTACAAACAAAAACAAAAATCAAGTGGGTAGGCTAGACCAGACGATAATTCGTAAGGGATAGTTAGAATAGAGGCAAGCCGGCATCAATCTTGTATTGTTGCCGGTTTTGCTTTTTGATGGACTACAAGCTACTT
The DNA here is from genome assembly GCA_965215945.1 of Arenicellales bacterium. Taxonomy (GTDB): domain Bacteria; phylum Pseudomonadota; class Gammaproteobacteria; order Arenicellales; family JAHEKD01; genus JAHEKD01. Next base: position 173,780 of record CBDCFC010000014.1, read on the forward strand.
TCGTAGCTTGATATTCAGCTCTTTTAGTTGTGTGTCGCCGACCTGATTCGGCGATTCGGTCATTAGGCATGAGGCTTTTTGTGTTTTCGGGAAAGCAATAACATCTCGTATCGAATCACTGCCACACATCATTGCTGCAAGCCGGTCTAAGCCCCAGGCGATGCCGCCGTGAGGCGGGGCGCCGTATTTAAGAGCATTCAATAGGAAACCGAATTTTTCCTCCGCTTCATCGTTGCCTATGCCCAGCATATCAAATACCTTGCGTTGTATAGCCTGATCATGGATGCGAATTGATCCACCACCAATTTCAGTGCCGTTAAGAACTAAATCATAGGCCCTGGATAACACTTGAGCCGGGTCAGTTTGCATTAACTCAATATGCTCGGTCTTTGGTGAAGTGAAAGGGTGATGTAACGCCAGCCAACGCTTAGTACTGGCATCGTATTCAACCAGTGGAAAGTCTATAACCCATAGTGCTTTCCAGTCATTTTCAACTAAATTCAAATCCTCACCGAGTTTAACGCGTAAATTACCCAGAGTATCATTGACAATTTTTTCATTATCAGCACCAAAGAAAACCAAATCACCGTTTTCAGCTCCGGTGCGTTGCATGATTTCTTTGATGGCCTCGTCAGGAAGAAATTTCAAAATGGGAGATTGCAAACCTTCGGTTCCGTTTTCAAGCTGATTGACTTTTATATAAGCCAGGCCCTTGGCACCAAACTGCTTAACATATTCAGTATATTGATCGATTTGTTGGCGCGTTAATGTCTTACTACCTTGTGGTAACCGCAAAGCTGCAACGCGTCCGTTATCCTGGTTAGCGGGGGCCAGAGAAGACTTTAAATTCAACATCTTTAAGTAAATCATCGACATCGACTAACTCAAGTGGAATTCTCAAATCCGGTCGGTCACTACCAAAACGCTTTAGCGCTTCGGCATAAGTCATTTGCTCAAGCGGCAGACCGATTTCAATGTTGAGAATGTCTTTAAATAGCTTAGCGAATAATTTTTCGACTAATGACATGACGTCTTTTTCTTCAACAAAAGACATTTCAAGATCTAATTGAGTAAACTCGGGTTGCCGATCAGCGCGTAAATCTTCATCACGAAAACAACGGGCAATTTGATAATAGCGCTCAAAACCAGACACCATTAGTAATTGCTTAAACAATTGTGGTGACTGAGGCAGAGCAAAAAACTGCCCTGGATGTGTGCGACTTGGGACCAAGTAATCACGCGCGCCTTCCGGGGTTGAGCGAGTCAGGATCGGTGTTTCAATATCGACAAAACTATTGTTATTCAGAAATTCGCGTATCGTGCTCACCAATTTGTGGCGCAGACGAATATTTTGCTGCATTTTTTCACTGCGAAGATCAATGTAACGATACTTAAGGCGTACTCCTTCACCGACATCGTCTTCATCAAATTGAAATGGAATTGGCTCGGCACTATTAAGTACTTCCACTTCGGTGGCATAAAGTTCAATATGGCCGGAAGGAAGCTCTGCATTAATCGTACCTTCCGGGCGATGTCGAATTCTGCCAGTCACTTTCAGAACGTATTCATTACGTGATGAATCTGCAACCTCAAATGCTTGTTTTTCATCTGGATCTGCAACCACTTGCGCAATGCCACTCTTATCGCGCAGATCTATGAATATAACTCCACCGTGATCCCGATTCGTATTTACCCATCCACATAAGGTAACAGTCTGGTCTATATGGCTTTGATTTAACTCGCCACAATAATGAGTTCGCATGGTGTGTTCCTTATCGGGTATTGTTATGCCGCGTCTTTATTGGAGACATTCTTAGTTGAAGCACCCTTGTCAGAAGAACCCTTGTCAGAAGAACCCTTGTCAGAAGAACCCTTGTCAGAAGAACCCTTGTCAGAAGAACCCTTGTCAGAAGAACCCTTGTCAGAAGAACCCTGGGTATCTGATTTAGAATCAGTTGATTTCGAAGCGGACTCAGATTTAGCGGTAGATTTATCATCCTTGGCTGATCCATCTTTCGATTTAGTTTTTTCAGCCTCTTTTTTATTGTTCTTGAAATCAGTTTCGTACCAACCTGTGCCGGTAAGCTTAAACGCTGCAGCAGTAATTTGTTTTTTTAACTGGGGTTGATTGCATTCAGGGCAATCCGTCAGTGGCATATCTGACAGGCGCTGAATTTTTTCAAGTTGATGTCCACATCCCCGGCACTTATAGGCATAAATAGGCATGTTGATCTCCCACAATACGTTTAAAAACTATTACAGATGTTCAGGGCGCGAAATTATAACTTAATCAATAGTTTGCTGCTATGATGAATTAAAGGATTTCTAGAGCTTTCGATGTTGCTGACAAGGGATTTGCTGGCGGACTTGTTTAAGACGTTCTGCGCTGATATCGGCATAAATCACGCCATTGTCCTGTTCCCGTAACGCCAGAGTATCTCCCCAGGGATCAAAAATAACGCTGTGGCCATACGTTTTTCTGCCATTGTCGTGAGTGCCTGTTTGACCGGGAGCTAGAATATAGACTTGATTTTCAATTGCTCTAGCTCTTAACAGTGTAAGCCAATGAGCCTGGCCTGTCGTATAAGTAAATGCTGAAGGAACGGTGATCGATATCCGCACCTTGTTTTGATAATAGACGGTAATATTCCGGAAATCTCAAATCGTAGCAAATGCTTAAACCCGTATGTCCAATCGCTGTGCCTATGAGCTGAGTTTCATTACCCGGCTCGATATAGCTGGATTTCTTTATATGACTCCCCATCCGGCAGATCGACATCGAACAAGTGTTGTTTGTCGTAACGGCTAACACACACACCGAAGTGGTTATAGACCAAACAACTGCTGCGAACTTTGTTCTTTGTCTTGGCAATGATGGAAATAGTTCCGGCGATGATCCAAATATTGAGTTCTTTAGCGATGTGACTCAAAAATTCCTGAATAGGACCCTGACCATGTACTTCCGCCGCCTCTAGACGCTGTTTTTCTGATATCGGCATTTGCGAGAAATTTTCCGGCAGCACAGCAAGCCCGGCTCCGTTTTCAGCGGCCTCGGACAAAAGCTGATTTGCCAGCAGCAGGTTATGTTCAACCTGTGAACTCGAATTCATTTGAATGACAGCGGCTTTATTCATTACATCAGTATCACATCATAATCTTGTTGAGTGTATAAGGGATCCACTTGAACATTGATCGGCTTGCCAATGAAATCTTGTAAATTCTGCAATCCCTTGGCGTCCTGATCCAGTAATCGATCAGCAACTATTTGTGAGGCAATGATCAAATATTTATTAGCTTCAAATAAATGTGTCTCACGAATAATTTCACGAAAAATTGAATAACAAATTGTTTCAGCTGATTTGACGATACCTTTGCCTTCACAAACAGGACAAGGCTCGCATAGCATTCTGCCCAGACTTTCCCGTGTACGTTTACGAGTAACCTCAACTAATCCTAACGATGACATCTCAGTGATGAATGTCTTTACACGATCTTTTGCTAAGGCTTTCTCAAGTGCACGCATCACTTGCCGCTTGTGTTCGTTATCCTGCATATCAATAAAATCGATAATAATAATTCCACCGATGTTTCGTAAACGTAATTGTCTAGCAAGAGCCTGAGCAGCTTCCAGGTTGGTTTTAAATAATGTTTCCTCCATAGTGCGTCGACCGACAAAGCCACCGGTATTAACATCAACGGTAGTCATGGCTTCAGTTTGATCAATGATCAGGTGGCCGCCAGATTTAAGTGCTACTTTTTTTTCCAGCGCTTTATTAATTTCATCTTCGACCTGAAACAGATCAAAAATAGGCCGTTCGACCATGTAATGTTCTATCTTGCCATTGACTGCCGGAATAATATCTTCAACAAAATCACGCGTTTTTTCGACTGCTTCTGCCGAATCAATACGAATACGCTCGATTCCATCGTGAACATGATCACGCATGGTCCTAAGCAGCAAGGGGATGTCTTCGTGGACCAATCCTATTGATTCGGACTCTTTAATTCTTTTTTGAATTCGCAGCCACAACTGGGTCAAGAAACGAATATCTTCAATCAATTCATCACGACTGACCGATTCAGCGACGGTGCGAACAATATAACCACCAGGTGCTGCTAGCTCACTAACGATCTCTTTGAGTAATTCACGCAGACGTTCGCGTTCTTCCGGGTCGTTGATTTTTTGCGAAACGCCAATGTGATCAGATAATGGTAAATAAACCAGATGCCTGGCTGGGATGGTGAGTTCGGTGGTCAATCTCGCACCTTTATCCCCAAGCGGATCTTTTATCACCTGAACGATTATTTCCTGTCCCTCATGCAGAGTTTCCTGGATGGGAACGCGATTCGATTTCTCAGAAGTCGTGTTTAGCCGCTTTTCATCACCATTATTATCTTTTTCTAATTCAATTTCTTGTGCCGTAAAAATGTCGGCTTCGTGCAGAAAAGCAGTGCGCTGCTCGTCGATGTCTATAAAAGCTGCTTGCATCCCAGGCAAAATGCGAACGACTTTGCCTTTGTAAATGTTAGCGACGATACCGCGCGATTCATTCCGTTCCACGTGTAATTCTTGCAAAATACCGTTTTCGATGACGGCAACACGTGTTTCCTGGGGAGTGACATTGATTAGAATTTCTTCGCTCATTGTTCAAGTTTAGCGAGTAATTGTGTTAATTCAAATAATGGTAGCCCCATGACGCCTGAGTAACTGCCGTTCAAATGTTTGACAAATTTTGCCCCCAGCCCCTGTATTCCATAAGCGCCGGCCTTGTCCGCCGGTTCACCTGAATGCCAATAGTCAATAATTTCCGCTTTAGTGATAGGCTTAAATGTGACTTCGCTAATTTGAGTGATTGTCTCAAGTTTATCCCTGTAATTCAGACTAACTGATGAGTAAACTTGATGAGTGCGATCTGATAGTAGATTTAGCATTTTAGTGGCATCACGCCTGTTATGAGGTTTGCCTAAGATAGTCGTATTAAGCACAACGGCAGTATCAGCAGCAATGATCGGTAATGGTTCAAATTGTTTAGTTTTAATTACTTCGTTGACAAATTGTGCCTTGGCAATTGCTATACGTTGTGTATAAGCCTGTGGATCTACATCATCTAATCTCGATTCATCGACATCAGGGTTGATGACAATATAGTGGATACCAATTTGTTCTAGTAATTCACGTCGCCGGGGTGATGCTGAGGCAAGATAGATGTGATGTTGCTTCAATATTGCTTACCTCGATGGTAAGGATGACCAACCATAATGCTCCAGGCTCGATAAAGTTGTTCTGCCAAAACAACGCGTGCCACTGGATGTGCCAGTGTTAGATCAGATAACGACCAGACTTGCTGACAATGCGCAAAATGTGAGCTCGGAAAACCTTCTGGTCCACCGATGCTGATTGCCACATGCTGAGCATCGTCCAGCCAGTTCTGCATGGCTTTAGATAATTGTTCAGAGTTGAGCCTTTTTCCGGTTCGGTCTAATGAAATATGCACAAACCCACTTGGTATCTGTTCTAGCATTTTTTGACTTTCGAACTCTAAAGTATTTTTTATATTTGTTGTTGTAGTTCGTTTTTGAGTCGGTATTTCGATTAAGCTAGCGTCGAATTGATGACGCGGAAGACGAGATAAATATGTTTCGACCGCTGTGTTGACCCAAGGTGGCAGTTTTATTCCCAGACTAATGATTCGAATTTCAGGCATAAGGTTCCTTAGCTTAGTTTTAAGCAATGAACTTAATCAAACTAATACGGTCGTAGTTATAGTTCAAAAAGAAAGCAAAATGAAGATCAGATCTATTTTAGCAATTTTAACCACAGTCATGTTCTGTAGTACAGCATCGGCCGAATCGATAGTGATAAGTTCCGGCAAAGAAAAAAATCAAATGATCGAACTTTATACTTCGGAAGGTTGTAGTAGCTGTCCTCCGGCTGATAGATGGATTAGCCAATTAAAAAGCAATCCCCGTTTGTGGGACGATATTATTCCCATTGCTTTCCATGTCGATTATTGGGATGGATTGGGCTGGAAAGATGAATTAGCAAGTCATGATTATAGTCTACGTCAACGGCTGTATCGAGAGGAAGGTGGATTAAGTCAGGTTTATACGCCGGGTTTTGTGGTCGATGGCCAGGAATGGCGCGGTTTTTTTAGGCGCAGAAATTTAACTGAGTTACAAATTGAACAAGCCGGTGAATTGCTTGCTGAAGTTGCGGATGAATCCGTTTCAATTGAATTCAGCCCTTTGATAGAGACTGAAAGTTTATTACTGATTCATGTGGCTGTATTAGGTTTTGATATAACAAATGAGATTAAAGCTGGTGAGAATAGCGGTAAAACATTGACCCACGATTTTGCAGTATTAGGGTATGTTGTTGATCAAGTTAATACAGAAAACGGCAAATTTAATATTTCAATGGAATTACCAGTGACCAAAATTCAAGCGCAACAAATGGCGCTGGTTATTTGGGTAAGTGAGACTGATAACCAAGCCCCTCTGCAAGTTGCCGGCAGCTGGTTATAAGTTTACAGCTTTTGATCGTAACGATTCTTTACGTCGTTAAGCAGACTAACTAAGCTATTATAATTTCTGGCACCCAGCTTTTTCTTGGTCAATACCTGCCATTCCTTGACTGCGGGAATGAGCTGGTGGATTGCTTTTTTTCCATTTGCTGTCAGCTCAAGAAACAGAGAGCGCTTGTCAGCCTTATTGAGTTTGCGTTTTATTAGCTTGCGTCTACCTAATTCCTTGACGGCACGGCTTACCATGACTTTTTCCATGTAGGTTAAATCACAAACCTGTTTTGCCGTTAGTTGGCCATGTTCGTTGAGCGTCACTAAAATCCGCCATTGCGAACGACTGAGTTTAAGTTTGTGGGTATATATTTCAGCGAAATCCTTGCTAATTAAATCCGCAGTAGTATTGAGTTCAAAAGGCAGGAACGAATCAAGCTTAAAGGGCGTAGTCTTTTTCATGTTATATCTTTTGTCATTTTTAGTCAGTTATCTGATTTTACCAGTTTAATTAGCCAATTGTGTTCGTCAAGTGTTTTTTCAATTTTGTAACCTTTTGATAATTTTTGCATGTCTGTGAGTGTGTCGGATAAAGTTTCTTCTAAAATATAGGATTTAAATTCTTCAACTGCCTGCAACACAGTTTCATCACCTTCAATTGCCAATTCAATACGATCGGAAACATCAAGGCCCGCTTGTTTGCGCGCATCTTGAATTGTACGAACTAGCTCTCTGGCTAAACCTTCGCGAATGAGTGGCTCATTGAGCTTAGTATCCAAGCCAACCAAAAAACCGTTTGATTCTGCGCAGGAATAACCTTCAGCTGATTCGGTCTCAATTAATACATCCTTATGAGAAAATTCTAAAGTTTGATCGCCCAGCTCAAGCTCAAAAGTTTTTTGTTGAGCAACACAAGCTGCAATCTCTCTACCATCGGCATCCAACAATGCTTGCTTAATAGCTGGAATTTGTTTGCCATGGAGTTTGCCGATTTTTGGCAGGTTTGGCTTGATCCTATATTGTACCAACGCCGCATCGGCTGCAATAAACTCAAGATTTTTGACGTTCAATTCTTCCAGCAGTTGAGTCTGGTGTTTTTCAGCGGCTTTTCTTGCTGATTGGCTGGGTGCTCTGAGCAACAGCCTTGCTAAAGGTTGCCGTACTTTGACTTTGCTTTGTTCACGTGCGGCCCGACCCAGATAGACGATGCGTTGAATATGATCAAACTCATCAACAAGTTGATCATTCTTCCAGTTGGCATCAATTTGTGGCCAACCAACCAGATGAACACTTTCAGGTGCATCTTCATCGCTATTACGACTCAGGTTTTGGTAAATTTTCTCAGCTAGAAAGGGCATGAACGGGGCAATTAATTTTTGAATTGTCTGCAAGCATTCATAAAGTGTTAAATAGGCAGATTGCTTATCATCACTGGCTTTTGCCTTCCAGAAGCGTCGGCGGTTGCGGCGAATATACCAATTGCTTAATTGATCAACAAAATTTTCAATCGCTTCACCAGCGGCTTTGGCATCATAGTTGTCCATAGCATCAGTGGCAACGGCAACGGTTTTGTGTAACAAGGCTAACGCCCAGCGATCAATTTCCGGCCTGTCTTCAACATTAACCGGTTGTTTCAGATCAATATTGTCCAGTTTGGCGTACATAATAAAAAACGCATAGGTATTCCATAATGTATTGATAAAATTGCTGGCCACATCAGCAACGATATCCACGGAAATACGTTTTTGACCTTCCGGGGCAATTCTGGCCAGGAAATACCACCTGAGTGGGTCAGCACCGACTGAATCAAACACATCGTAAGGATTGATAATATTGCCCAGCGATTTGGACATTTTTTTACCGTGTTCATCGACGATATGGCTTAAACAAATCACATTTTTGTAGGCAACGCTGTCTGAAACTAATGATGCAATAGCGTGCAGGGTATAAAACCAGCCGCGGGTTTGATCAATGGCTTCGCAAATATAATCAGCAGGAAAATGTTGTTCGAATTCTTCTTTGTTTTCAAAAGGATAATGCCACTGTGCATAGGACATGGCACCAGAATCAAACCAGCAATCGATGACCTCTGGTACACGTTTAAACGTTTTGCCATCTTTTTCAAAGGTGATTTCATCAATTGATGGGCGATGTAAATCAATATCTGAAATTGAACGGCCACAAAGTTCTTCTAATTGGGCTACTGAGCCTATACAAATCATCTCTCCTTCACCGTCGGTCCAAACAGGAAGGGGTGTTCCCCAAAATCGTTCTCTTGAAAGTGCCCAGTCGATGTTATTTTTCAGCCAGTTACCAAAACGACCTTGTTTAATGGTTTCGGGCACCCAATTAATCGTATTATTTAATTCAACCATACGATCTTTGATGGCTGTGGTGCGGATGTACCAGGCGTTCTTGGCGTAATAAATGATTGGATCACCGGTGCGCCAACCGTGAGGATAGTTATGGGTATATTCTTCATTTTTGAATAAAACGCCTTTGTCTTGCATGACACCAATTAAAATCGCATCGGCATCTTTAAAAAACTTTCCGGCAACCGGTGTTACTTCTGCTTTGAAATAACCGTCAAGACCAACACCGTGAACGATTGGAATATTATTCTCAAGCGCAATTGGCATTTCTTCAGCACCGTAAGCCGGCGCACAATGGACAATGCCTGTGCCGTCTTCAATGGTGACAAAATCGGCTGGGTAAACTCGAAAAGTAACATCGGGATTCTCATCAACCAGATAATCTAAAGGTCGCTGATACGTCTTGCCGACTAGCTCTGAGCCCTTAATTGTTTTGGTAATCTCGTTCGTTCGTTCGCCTAAGACCCGCTCGAGTAACTCTTTAGCCAGTATCACCGTTTCATTGTCTAATTTGGCGTAAACATATTCAATTTCAGGATGAACGACTAAAAACTGGTGTGCCGGGATGGTCCAGGGCGTGGTTGTCCAGGCCAGAAACGATATGGTTGGATCCTCGTGTAAGCGAAAACGAACCGTGATGGCCGGATCAACGATTTCCTTATATCCCTGAGCGAGTTCGTGTGAAGAAAGTGTGGCGCCGATACGTGGATCGTAGGGTACGACTTTGTAGCCTTGATAAATCAAACCACTATCCCAAATCTGTTTTAACAGCGACCAGACTGACTCAATATAATCATTATCAAGCGTGTAATAAGCCTGATCCAGATTGACCCAGTAGCCCATGCGTTTGGTCATCTTTTCCCATTCACCAATATAACGCATCACTGAATCACGGCAACGTTTGGTGAATTCGGCAACACCGACTTCTTCTTCAATACGTTTTTTATCGAAAATTTTGAGTTCTTTTTCGATTTGATGTTCAACCGGCAAACCGTGTGTATCCCAGCCCGCTTTTCTAGGGGCGTGATAACCGCGCATGGTTTTATAACGAGGATAAATATCTTTAAATGTTCGTGCTAAAACATGATGGATACCCGGCATGCCATTCGCAGTCGGAGGGCCCTCACAAAACGAAAAGCGTGGTTTACCTTCGCTTTGTTGAATAGATTTTTCGAAAATATCATTCTCGTGCCAGAATTTGAGCATATCTTGCTCAATTTCAGGGCCGTTATAACGACTTTCTACATCTTTAAAACTCATTATGTAACTCCAATAAAAAACCCGGATACTGTTTTAAACAATATCCGGGGCATTTAATTCTTAAACGCGGTACCACCCAGCTTCGTTGGTTTTTCACAAAGCCAACCTTAGCAACTGCCCTCAGTTACAATGACAGTTGTAATCCACTTTCGGGGATTAGTCGGCTGAATCTACTTAAACATAAGTTTGTTCGGTCAGCAGCTCCAGGGTGATTTTCGGCTGGGATTGCTTCAGGGCTTGCACCATCTCCTGATCGCTTAAAACAATAGTCCAGCGTAACTGTCCCTTTCAACGCTTTATTATTTCGACTCTACCAAAATGAAATTAAAAGGCAAGTAGAGTAAATCAACAATGCTGACTTACTCTACATTGCCCGGCCCTGTGCCGGGACTTGAAATGTTTTCATTGATGTCCCGGCTTTATGCTGGGGTTTGCTTGATAAAGTCGCTTTTTGTTCAATTCTCTCTATTTATTTCTCGATGTTTTGACAGATTTAACACTGTATTTCAGATATAGTCACGCCATTATTTTATAGACTTAGAGCAGTCTTGGTGAACTCAATTCATCACATTGGTGTCACGTTATGATCACGAATAACTGGAAACGTCAATATTAGCGTGTTCGTGACATAGCCAGAGAATTGACAGGAGATTAGAATGTCCTCAGATATTTTAGAAAAAATTGTTCCTATCAACGATGTCAAACTTGATGAACTACGGGCCTTGCCAGCAGTTTATTACATTGATGAAGAAATATTAGCCAAGGAAAGAGAAAAGCTGTTCTTCAAAACCTGGCAATATGCCTGTCACATCAGTGAACTCGATGAGCCTGGTGCTTACGTGGCCACGGAAATTCAAAGGCAGAATGTATTTGTGGTGCGCGATGAAGACGGTGAAGTCAGAGCCTTCTACAATGTCTGTCCCCATCGTGGGCATAAGCTGGTTGAAGGAGCAGGTAAAAAAAGAGTCGTTGTCTGCCCTTATCATCAATGGAGTTATTCATTAGATGGAAATCTTAGGCATAACCGTAAAACATCCACAACCTACTCGCCCGCCTCGTCACTTATTTGTTTGACTCCGGTTCGGGTAGACACTTTGCTTGATTTTGTTTTTTTTAATCTTGATCCACAGGCATTACCAATTGCCGAGTTTTATCCAGGTCTGGAAGAACACGTACTTGCTGCCTGTCCAGATTTAAAATCTTATACACTCAATGCATCTGCATCGGTTATACATCCAGTTGAAGCGGCTTCGAACTGGAAGTTGCAGGTTGATAATTTTCTAGAGTGTTATCACTGCAGCATTGGCCATAAGTCATTTTCTGATATGCTTGATGTTTGCAACCAAAAGCAGACGCTACATAAGAATTATAGTTACGCCTTTATTCCATCATCAGGAAAAGTCGATAATTTGGCTTATCCATTGAATCCGGATTACGATGTTATGGATCTGCATTTTTGGTTTTTGTTTCCTAATTTGGGATTAGGGCAGTTTTCAGGACCAGGAAATTTCAGTTTGTTTCAGTGGATGCCCGTTGGCCCGAATCACGCCTTTCGAGTTAGTGTTTCACTTGAACCCAGTGAACCAACTGATCCAGGCATGATGGAACGGCGAGAGTTACGGGCTAAATGGGGCAGGGAAGTGTTACAGCCCGAAGACATTTCATTCATGGAATCAGCTCATCTTGGTATGTCACAACGATGTTTTGAGCACGGCTGGTACATGGTCGACCCTGATAATGAAGAAATTTCTGAAATAATGGTGAGGCATTTTCATCAAACTTATCTTGAGCATATGGAAGTTTAGCTGTATCTATGGGGTTTGCCTGAATTAAGCTCTTTTCTTATTCAAAGAGATCTCGGTATAAACCTGTGCTGACCCCGTATTCCCGGATCGAGTCCGGGACAGGCTTAGTCCATATACGGGGTGACGGATTCAGTAACCGGGACAGGTAAAAAAAGCCGCGCATGTGCGCGGCGATAAGTAGGATACGAGTTTTTAGTTTTATATTCGTTTAATGCTATACAAATTGACAATCGAAAACAGAAACCATGAGCTCGCCGCTAACGGAAGCGTCTTTTGTACTAATAGCAATTTTTTCACTGGCGATTGTCGGTACTACCGGTACTGTGCTGCGAGCTGAGTTGGGTGATACGGCTTCGGCATAAACTGGAAGGCTTTCACCGGGTTGCAGCGTATAAGGTAATTTATGTGTTTTAACATTGACGGTAACCTGTCCGTTGACTGATTGAAACGAAGAGGGATTGAATTCTGTAATCGTAATGGCTTTGTCCCCTTGATTCACGATTTCACTTTTTTGTTTTCCGTGAGTTTGACCCAACATCACGTCAACATATAAAGGTAATGGTTTTAGACTTGGAGGGGCTTGTGTTATTAGTCCTTTACTTACTGCTTGCACGCTCATTGGTACAGCTGCTGCTGAACCGGTTACGGCAATTGTTTTTAGAACATTTCTACGATTTACGTTAGGCATTTTCATCTCCATGAATTTAAATAAAGATTAGTATTACGGATACAGATGAAAATTAGCTGAACAACATGATTCATGATGTTATTTTGAGCTTTTAATCCGCTCTGTTAGAATTTTTAATCCCAACAATTGAGGAATACCATGTCAGAAGTTACTTTATCTACACATCTTAAGGTCAAACCAGAACAGGTTTGGGACTTAATAGGACAATTTAATGCCTTGGCAGATTGGCACCCAGCCGTTGAAAAAAGTTCATTGGAAGAAGGTGGAACAGTAAGAAAACTATCCCTCGTTGGAGGAGGTGAAATTGTTGAAAAACTAATTCCAACGGACGAAGATCATACTTATCAATATTCAATTCTTTCCGGTCCGTTGCCAGTGATGAACTATACTTCAAAAATTCGAGTCGTTGAGGATGGAGACGGCGCCAAGGTCGAATGGTCGAGTCAGTTTGAGCCATCAGGGGCGTCAGAATCAGAGGCCGTAAATACTATCCAAGGTATTTATCAGGCAGGTTTTGACAATCTTAAGAAAATGTTTGCTGGATAGCCGACTTTTCCCCGTCTACCGGATCGAGTCCGGCACAGGTTTATACTGGGGTCTCTGTCAGAAAAGCGCTGCCCAGTTGGGGAGATCCCGGGACGATGCTCGGGAAATGATTCTTTTCCTTGGTATGTTCTCTAGCAGTAATTCCTTACATTAACCCTGGCTTGAACGGTTGTAGTTATTGCTATAATCGTGACATGACCTTATCGCTGTATAACACGCTCAGCCGTGGCAAGGAGAGCTTTGTACCATTAGACCCAAACCGGGTCACCATGTATGTATGTGGTCCGACCGTTTATTCTCATCCACATATTGGTAATGCCCGCCCTGCAGTAGTATTTGATGTGTTATTTCGCTTGCTTAAGCATGAGTTTGAAAATGTTGTTTATGCACGGAATATTACCGATATTGACGATAAAATTAATAACGCCTCAAAGGAGAAAAATGTACCAATTTCTGTGATAACGGAAAAATTCACCCAGGTTTATCATGGTGATATGCAGGCTTTGGGCGTGCTGCTGCCAACTATCGAACCGCGGGCAACCGAGCATATTCCACAAATGATTGAAATGATAGAAAACTTGATTGCAGACGGTTTTGCTTATGAAGCTGAGGGACATGTGTTGTTTAATGTCCCAGCCTATGAGGAATATGGTCATTTATCACGACGAAATCGAGAGGATTTGATAGCCGGCGCACGGGTTGAAGTCGCGCCTTATAAAAAAGACCCTGCTGACTTCGTTTTATGGAAACCGTCAACAGATGATTTGCCAGGCTGGGATAGTCCCTGGGGAAGGGGGCGTCCAGGCTGGCATCTTGAATGTTCGGTGATGAGCGAGCAGCATTTGGGCGAAACGATTGATATACATGCAGGCGGTCATGACCTGATTTTCCCGCATCATGAAAATGAAATAGCCCAAAGTACTTGTGCGCATGGTGGAAAATTATTTGCACGTTATTGGTTACACAACGGTTTTGTCAACGTCGATTCAGAGAAAATGTCCAAGTCCATCGGTAATGTGCTGTTGGTCGACGATTTGCTTAAGGAACATAACGGTGAAACGATACGCATGGTGTTGCTAAGCACGCATTACCGCAAACCTTTAGATTGGAATGATGATGTGGTCAAGCAAGCCAAGCGCAACCTCGATCGACTGTATGGTGCCTTGCGTGATCATCAAGATATAACGATTGAAGCAAAAGTTGATTTGCCCAAACCATTCATAAGTGCATTACGTGATGACTTAAATACCCCGCAGGCCATTGCAGAGTTGTTTGTTTTAGCAAGAGAGCTAAATACTTCTGATTCAGCTGAACGTAAAATTAAGCTTAAATCACAATTGATAAAAGCATCCCAAGTGATCGGTTTACTAACCCAAGAGGTAGAAAACTGGTTTAGCGCGAGTGATGATGTGGACGCCCAAATGATTGAGGCGTTGATTAACGAACGTAGTGAAGCTCGTGTTAATAAAGATTTTGCTAAAGCTGATCAGATTCGAGACCAATTGAACGACTTGGGTATAGAAATTGAAGATAAAGCCACTGAAACCCGCTGGAAGGTTAAATCATGAACGTTTTTCAATACATGATTACTAAACTAATCAGATGTTATCAGTTAACCTTGTCGCCGCTAGTCGGTTTTCATTGCCGTTTCGAACCTTCATGCTCTGAATACATGAGACAAGCTGTGATCGAATATGGTGCGTTTAAAGGTGTGGCCATGGGTATCAAACGACTGGTCCGTTGCCATCCCTGGGGTGGTCACGGTTATGATCCGGTTACAAGTGACTCCGGTAAAAAGCAAAATCAGACTTCACCATCTAACAATCTCTGATTCAGTTGCCTTCACCTGTCGGACATACATTGCTTGGCCTTGCGGTAGCCAATATTCCTCTTAAACAAAAGCTATATCAATCAGTTTTCTGGCTGGGATTTGTTGTCTTTACGGCCAATGCACCCGATCTTGATTTTTTGCCTGGCTGGTTTTTAGGTGATATCAATCGTTTTCATCATGGTATCTCCCATTCTGTTGGTATGGGTTTGATTTTTGCCACACTGAGCGCATTAATTTCAAAACTATTCACCGAAAAAGCAATGTTGGTATTCTGGGTAGCCCTGGTCGTTTTTATATCGCACTTATTAGGTGATTATCTTGGGGTTGATGTCGTTGAACCTTATGGTGCGCCGTTTTTATGGCCTCTAAGCAATGAATATTATTTAGCGCCTTATCAAATCTTTCATCCGGTTGAACATGGCAGTGTGGGTGAAGCTTCACGCACAGTATTCGATAAGATATTTTCGTTCGAAAATATTATTGCAGCCAGTGTGGAAATATTAATTGTTGCACCTTTGTGGTTGATAACTTTTTTTAGTTCAAGAAGGTGATGAAATGCGAATTTTAATAGCCGGTTGCGGTGATATTGGTACACAAGCTGGACTCAAGCTTTATGAAAAAGGCCATGAAGTCTTTGGTCTGAAACGTAATATCAAGTCTATCGCGAGTGAAATTAAAGCTATCTCAGCAGATATCAGTCAACCAATAGATTCTGCGGTTTTGCCTGCTGCGATTGATCAGATTATCTATATCTTGGCCGCAAGTGGTTTTAATGAACAAGCCTACCGACAGGCCTATGTCGATGGTGCAGCTAATCTTATCGCTGCAATGGGTGATGGAGCCGAGCATTTAAAACGTTTTATTTTTGTTTCCAGTACCAGCGTTTATGCCCAAAATAACGGTGAATGGGTGGATGAAAAATCACTGACTGAACCAAATTCTTTTAATGGCCAGATTATGCTGGAAGCCGAAGGGCAGGTTTTGGAATTGCCAAATAGTTTAGTGGTTCGATTCAGTGGTATTTATGGTCCCGGGCGCAATCGTATGCTGGAACAAGTCAAGGCAGGTCAGCTTGCCACTGAGCAACCAATCATTTATTCCAATCGAATTCATAGTGAAGATTGTGCACGGGCATTGGTGCATTTGTGTGAACAGGAAAATCCTGAGCACCAAATTATTTTGGCATCGGATCATCGGCCGGTTTGTCTTTATGAATTCCAAAATTGGTTAGCCGATCAGCTATGTGTCCCGCGCTCCAAGCGACAATATCAACCACCACAACGCCGGGCCGGCAGCAAGCGAATCTGCAACAAACGTTTAGTAGACACTGGTTTTAAGTTTAAATATCCTGACTACAAACAAGGGTACTTAAAATTACTATAGTTTCTAGTGGGCAAGCCCTTGTCAGCATACTATATCTTGTGTATTCTCAACATTCGAGTTAATGGTTAAGGGAAATCGGTTGAACGCCGATGCTGTCCCCGCAACTGTAAACGGCGAGTTTGTTTCAAGACCACTGGGCAACCGGGAAGGTGGAACAAATGCTGGAGTCGTGAGCCAGGAGACCTGCCATTAGCGAATGTTATGACCGAACGGGGTGTTTCGGCGGGAACCGCATAACATCAGCACTTACCGGCTTGTTTTGTTTCCGTCCTACCCTGGCATTAATGGAGATAAACTATGCCAGCTACAAACTTGATTTCTCAAGCGTCGAATCTGATCGTTTTTCCAGCTTGTGATCCTAAGCAGAATCTGCTTAATAAATTTGACGCCGATCAAATCAATAATAAACCTGAACTTGTGATCCTCAACTGGTTAGTTGCCTTGCCCAGTGTCATTGACCCGGCACTCGCCGCACAAGCTGTTTTGATTAAACTCAATTCCGAGTATGACAAGTTGAGTATAGACCAAAAAAGTTTGATGACTTTACTGAACGAAATTGCCAATCATCCCCGTGAAAAGTTGCTCGATTCAGGGTCATTACAGAAAAGAAACCTGCGTCGTAAAAACTAGTTAAAGCGAACTAGCCAACACATTTTTATGTAATTCGGGCTAGTCTTCAGAAAAAACAATATTACAGATTGCCAGCGCGATTAAAGCACCGGCAATCTGGGCGATTATAAAGGCCGTAATGTTCGCCGGAGCAATACCAGCAAAAGTATCAGAAAAACCGCGGGCAATGGTCACAGCAGGATTGGCGAATGAAGTTGATGCGGTAAACCAGTAAGCGGCGGTGATATATAAACCGACCAGCCAGGGAACAGCTTTGGGTGCTGAATGCAGCCCCCCTAGTATTGCCAGTAACAGACCAAAGGTAGCAATACCCTCAGCGACCCATTGTCCAGTGCCGGTTCGGGTTGTTGTGGATGCTTGTAAAATGGTTTCTTCAAACATTATATGGGCTGCTAATACCCCGGCAATTCCAGCGATGATTTGAGTGACGATATAGGCAATTGCCAGGCTTAAAGGGAGGTTTTTTTTAAGCCAAAAGACTATTGTCACCGCAGGATTGAAATGTGCGCCGGAAACCGGCCCAAAGATGGTAATAATTACAACCAAGATGGCGCCGGTTGGGATAGTATTACAAAGTAATGCCAGACCGACTGAATCCCCCGATAAACGTTGGGCCATGATGCCAGAACCAACAACGGTGGCCAACAACAAAGCTGTGCCTATTGCTTCGGCGATTAATTTTTGACTGGTTGAGTAAGAATTCATTGTTCAGCCAATTTAATCAGCAGTGATTGTAATGCAGCTTTATCCATAGCTTCAATGTTTTCGGTGAGTAACCGGTTGATCCGGCTTTCAATCGTTTTAATTACGCTCGAGAAAGTCGCTGTTATCTGTTGCTCATCTCCATTGGGCAAATGGGTAGGATCAGTCAGTCCCCAGTGGACTTTGATCGCAGATCCTAACCATAATGGGCAACTTTCTCCTGCAGCCTGATCACACACGGTAATCACCGCATCGGGTGAAAGCTCCTCAAACTCATCCCAGCTCTGGCTTTTTAATTCATCGGTATGATAACCGTGTAACTGTAAATGCTTGATTGTCAGCGGATGCACCCGTCCGCTGGGCGCACTGCCGGCACTGGCGACATCGATTCGACCACACGCGAGCTGGCGAGTGATCACCTCTGCCAGAATACTGCGGCAGGCATTGTGAGTGCAGATATATAACAGTTTCATGTTTTGACCTTTGTGTCAGCAAAAGTATTATATGATCAAACAGTTAAAAAATATGGATAATCAGGCATGACTTTAAAAGAATTGGCTTATTTGGTTGCAGTTGCCGATTATGGCCATTTTGGTCAGGCTGCCAAGTCCTGTCATGTCAGTCAGCCTACACTGAGTACCCAATTGAAAAAGTTGGAAGATCGCCTTGGTGTTGCTTTGGTTGAGCGCACGAATAAAAACGTTCATTTAACGCCTGTGGGAGAGCAAATCGTTATTCGAGCTCGAGAAATTCTGGCCAGTGCCGATGACATCGTTGAAATTGCTAAGTCGCAAACCAGCGAGTTAGTTGGCGCATTTAATTTAGGGGTTATCCCGACTATAAGTCCTTACGTTTTACCCTGGGTGGCACCACTGTTGAATAAATATTTCAAGCAATTGAATTTGATTGTGCATGAGGATATTACCGAGGAACTCGTAGTTAAATTGAAAGAACATCGATTAGATGCCTTATTAATGGCTTTGCCGGTCGAAAGTCAGGCTTTGGAAGCAGTAGCCTTATTCAATGAACCGTTTTGGTTCGCCTGCCATAAATCACATCGATTTGCCAAGGCCAAGAAAATTACCCAGGGTCAGTTACAGCAAGAAACGCTGTTACTGCTAAATGAAGGGCATTGCCTTAGAGAGCAGGCTCTTGATGTTTGTGGAATGACATCTGAAAATCAAAACCTGAGAACTGATTTTCGTGCTTCCAGTCTGGAAACGATCAGGCAAATGGTACAGGCAGGTTGGGGTGCAACCTTATTACCCGCTCTGGCGATAAAAACAGATAAAGCAAAGGATGTTGCGATTAAACCGCTGGCTAAAACGGCTTATCGGCAAGTTGGATTGGTATGGCGCAGCGGCTATCCAAAGCATGATGAGTTGCTCAAATTAACTGAAATAATTAAAAATAATTTGCCTGAATCTGTCAGCCTTGCATGATTGATAAAACCTATCAAAAAGAGTTATAAAATCGATTGGCCCTATCGAGGCTAACGTATTATAGTTACCGTCCTGCTAAGTAACTTGATCAGATAGGAGACATTATGAAAACTGAAACCGGATGCCCTTTTTCAGGCGCAGGTGAACATGCTGCGGGGGGTGGTACTTCCAACCGTGACTGGTGGCCAAACCAGTTAAATTTAAACATCTTGCGACAGCATTCATCCTTGTCAGACCCAATGGACGAAGATTTTAACTACGCAGAGGAATTTAAAAAACTTGATCTGGATGCCGTTAAAGAAGATTTATATGCATTGATGACAGATTCACAACAGTGGTGGCCTGCAGATTACGGCCATTATGGGGGTCTTTTCATCCGCATGGCATGGCACGCGGCAGGAACTTATCGTATTGGCGATGGCCGCGGTGGTGCGGGCACAGGTAATCAACGCTTCGCACCATTAAACAGCTGGCCTGATAATGGCAATCTCGATAAAGCTCGTATGCTGTTATGGCCGATCAAGCAAAAATACGGCAGGCAAATTTCCTGGGCTGATCTAATGATTCTTGCCGGTAATTGCGCAATTGAATCAATGGGCGGCAAAACCTTTGGTTTTGCTGGTGGCCGCGAGGATATTTGGGAGCCTGAGCAAGATATTTACTGGGGTTCTGAGGATGAATGGTTGGGTGACAATCGTTACTCAGGTGAGCGTGACCTGGAAAATCCACTAGCCGCGGTACAAATGGGTCTGATCTATGTCAATCCGGAAGGTCCGAACGGTAATCCTGATCCTGTTGCTTCAGGACGCGATATTCGTGAGACGTTTGCGCGGATGGCGATGAACGATGAAGAGACCGTTGCGCTTACTGCAGGTGGACACACATTTGGTAAAGCACACGGTGCAGGAGACCCTTCTCATGTAGGTCCGGAACCTGAAGCCGCACCTATTGAAGCACAGGGGTGCGGCTGGCTAAGTACACATGGTAGCGGTAAGGGTGTCGATACCATTACTAGTGGTGTAGAAGGTGCCTGGACGCCAAATCCAATCAAATGGGACAACGGTTATTTCGATGTCTTGTTCAAATATGAATGGGAGCTCACAAAAAGCCCTGCTGGGGCAAATCAATGGCGGCCTAAGGATTTAGCAGAAGAAGATCATGCGCCTGAAGTTGACGGTTCAGATAAAAAACTTCCATTAATGATGACCACCGCAGATATGGCAATGAAAATGGATCCGATTTATGGCCCAATTTCAAAGCGATTTCATGAAAACCCTGAAGAATTCGCTGATGCGTTTGCACGTGCCTGGTTCAAGCTAACACATCGTGATATGGGACCTCGCGCTCGCTATCTAGGTAAGGAAGTGCCTGCCGAAGAGTTGATTTGGCAAGATCCTATTCCAGCAGTGACTCATGACTTAATTAATGACGAGGATATTGCTGAATTGAAAGCCAAGATTGCTGATTCAGGGCTGTCGGTTTCACAACTGGTCTCTACAGCATGGGCATCTGCGTCTACTTTCCGCGGTTCTGACATGCGCGGTGGTGCAAACGGAGCACGTATCCGTCTGGCGCCACAAAAAGATTGGGAGGTCAACCAACCTGAGCAACTTGCCAGTGTCCTTGAAACTCTTGAAAGCATACAGAACGAGTTCAATAATGCCCAGGCCAACGGCAAAATGGTTTCATTGGCTGATGTGATTGTTTTAGCCGGTTGTGCCGGCGTCGAGCAAGCTGCCAAAAATGCCGGTCACGATGTAACTATCCCATTTACACCGGGTCGTACTGATGCCTCAGAAGAGCAAACCGATGTAGAGTCGTTTGCTGCGCTTGAGCCTGCCGCTGATGCATTTCGCAACTATCAACGGGCCAAGTTTGCAGTGACCGGAGAGGAATTGATGGTGGATCGTGCTCAACTGATGACACTTGCAGCACCTGAGATGACGGCGCTGATAGGAGGCATGCGTGTTTTAGGCACAAATGCTGACGGTTCCCAGCACGGTGTCTTTACGGATAAGCCCGGAACGTTGAGCAATGACTTTTTTGTCAACCTGCTTGATATGAGCACCACCTGGCAGGCCACTTCAGATGATGACGAAGTTTTCGAAGGGCGTGATCGTACTTCAGGGGAACTCAAATGGACTGCTACCAGGGTCGATCTTATTTTCGGTTCTAATTCCGAGCTTCGCGCACTAGCCGAAGTCTACGGATGTGCTGATTCGCAAAAGAAGTTCGTGGATGATTTTGTTGCAGCCTGGACCAAGGTGGTGAATCTTGATCGCTTTGATCTAAGCTGATTACCTATAAATCAACATCTAAAAGGCCCTGGTTCACGGGGCCTTTTCTTTTTTAATGCTCAGATAAAATCGGTTTTGTGAACGCCATCATTCATTCCATGTGTTAAGTGTTGAATTGAATTCGGCAATCTGGATCGGTCAAAATCAGTAACACGCCCTGTTGTAAGCTAATTTCTGAAGGACTGGCAATTATCTCATTGCTAATTCCATAGCCGCTTCCGGGAATAATCGTCGCATTATCCAGTGGATACTTGAGACCGGAATTAGAAACGCCATGACAGTCTTCCACTATTGCCATAATACTGACGGTTTGTTGGTTAGGTCCTTGCAAGATCATTTTTTGATCGCTTTTTAGCAAATAACCATTTTGTTGACCGCCAGGCATTGTTACCGGCAGGTCTGAAGATTGTTTGGCCAGACAAAGCAAATTAGCGAGCGAGTGATCAATTCGGCCGCCCCAAACACCTAAAACAGTTAAACCCTTAGTAGACTGAGTTAAAGCTGAAGTGATTGCCAGTTCGAAATCGGTTAAGTCCTTATTACTGGGGTGTCGATCAATGGTATTTGCGTGTTGATGTAACTGCTCAATATGATGTTGTTCGAGGCTATCAAAATCTCCAATTGCAAGATGGATGTTTATATTATTTTCAATGCACCACTTACAGCCGCCATCAACGCCGATGACAAAATCGAATTCTTCGATTGGTGGTTCTGCATCTGTTTGATTTAAAACGATTAAAGTTTTCACAAGTACATACTTTTAGTTTAATTCAGTTTATTCTACAATCCCCATCCTTTTTTAATAAAAAAACTGAGTGTAATCAAATGGGTGGTTTCAAAGCGCCTCACGGTGGTGAATTAATTAATCTTTATCTTGTCGGTGATCAATCAGCACAAGAAAAACAGGCCGCCAGTGATTACCGCAACTGGACATTAACTACCCGCCAGATATGTGACCTGGAGATGTTATTAAACGGGGCTTTTTCTCCATTAAATAGTTTCAACTCGCAAGCTGATTACGACGGTATTGTCGAAAATATGCATTTGGCCGACGGGACGCTTTGGCCGATGCCCATTACCCTGGATATTCCACAAGCATTGGCTGATGAACTATCGGTCGGTGACAGTTTGGCTTTGCGTGACCGTGAGGGTGTGCTGATTGCCACTTTACAAATCAATGAGATGTGGAATCCGGATAAGGAAAAGGAAGCTCAAATGGTGTTCGGTAGTAAGGATATCGCTCATCCGGGTGTCGCCTACTTATTTGATCGCACAAATGATGTTTATGTAAGTGGAGAACTGAAGGGCATTGCGCCACCTGATCATTATGATTTTCGTCATTTGCGCCATTCACCGGCTGAATTAAGGGATTATTTTGTCAAAGTGGGTTGGCGTAAAGTAGTCGCCTTTCAAACCCGCAATCCGATGCACAGGGCACACATAGAATTAAACCGCAGAGCCGCTTCCCAGGCAGAGGCTAATCTTTTAATTCACCCTGTTGTTGGTCAAACCAAACCCGGCGATGTGGATCATTTCACTCGGGTGCGCTGTTATGAACATGCTTTGAAGCGATTTCCCGAGCAAACGACCATGTTAAGCTTGTTGCCTCTGGCCATGCGTATGGGAGGCCCTAGAGAAGCCGTTTGGCATGCGATTATTCGCAAGAATTATGGTTGCACCCACTTTATTGTCGGTCGTGATCATGCTGGACCAGGTCAAGATTCTAATGGTGAAGATTTTTATGGCCCCTATGAAGCTCAGGAGCTGGTCACTCAATTCGAAGATGAACTCGATATTGCCATGGTGCCTTTCCATCACATGGTTTATGTGCCAGAACGGGCTCAATACATACCCGATGAAGAAGTTAAGTCACCGGATACTAAATTGACTATTTCAGGTACGGAATTTCGTCGGCGTTTACGTGAAGGACTTGAGGTTGAAGAATGGTTTTCCTATCCGGAAGTTATTGCCGAATTACGCAAGACATTTCCACCGCGTGATCGCCAGGGTTTCACCGTTTTTTTTACCGGACTTTCCGGATCCGGAAAATCGACAGTTGCCAATGCCTTGTTGCTTAAGTTAATGGAATTAGGCGGCAGGAATACGACTTTACTGGACGGTGATGTAGTGCGCACCCATTTATCCAGTGAGCTGGGATTCAGTAAAGAGCACAGGGATTTGAATATTCTACGTATTGGTTACGTGGCGTCTGAGATTACTAAGCATGGCGGTATTGCTATTTGCGCACCCATTGCTCCTTATGCCAGCACCCGCCGCAAAGTCAGGGAGTTGGTAGAAGCAGGTGGCGGCTTTATTGAAGTTCACGTTTCAACGCCGTTGAAAGTCTGTGAACAACGTGATCGTAAAGGACTTTACGCACAGGCACGGGCTGGAAAAATCAAGCAGTTTACTGGCATTGATGATCCTTACGAAATACCTGAAAATGCAGAAGTGACCATCGATACCTCGGAATTATCCCCGGATTTGGGTGCTCACAGAGTATTAGTCAAGTTAGAAAGTATGGGTTTTATTAAGTGACCACAAAGTGGTCATCCCGAATTCATTCCGGGATCTCCTTGAGTTTTTCGTATATACAAGCGGGGTCACGTTGTGATCTGATCATCCTGAATACTGAATCGAGTTCAGCACAGGCTTGATTCAGGATCTCTATGGGAAAGTCGAGTCTGCCTTGGAAACCCTTAGTCTTGATCTAAGACAGTTCCATTTTCCAGTGAAACGGACTCTGCCAGTCTGCTATTTGGACGTGTTTATCATTAATGTTGGATTTCTTTGAGCTGCCATGGATTCAAGCAAAATACGATTTGACCTGGATGCCCCCGAGTTTGACTCGGGACCTCCTCAATCAGAATAAACTTTTCCCATGTGTTCATCGCCACGCTGTTTAGCTAGTTCAATTTGCTTTTGCCGCTCAGTGAAGCGCATTTTTTGATCTTCAGATAAGCTGTCGTAGCATTTAGGGCAGGATACACCTTTGAGGTATTTGTCGGATTGTTTATCTTGTTCAGAAATAGGCCGCCGGCAGCCGTGACATTGATCAAAATCACCAGGTTCTAAGTTATGGTTGACGGTAACACGCTGGTCAAAAACAAAGCATTCTCCTTGCCACAAGCTATCACTTTTATCCACTTCTTCAAGATATTTCAAGATACCACCTTCAAGGTGATAAACATTTTCAAAACCTTGATCCAATAAGTATGAACTGGCTTTTTCGCAGCGTATCCCGCCGGTACAAAACATGGCTATTTTTTTGTGTTTCTTGGGGTCGTAGTTCTTGTGGATGTAGCCAGGAAATTCTCGGAAGTTATTAGTGTTTGGATTGATGGCGCCATCAAATGTGCCGACTTCGAACTCATAATCGTTACGGGTATCGATCAAAAAAACCTCAGGGTTGCTGATTAATTTGTTCCAATCTTTGGGTTTAACATATTCGCCAACTTTTTTGCGCGGGTCGACTTCGGATAAGCCGATTGTTACGATTTCTTTTTTTAACCGGACTTTCATTCGATAAAACGGAATTTCATCAGCGTAAGATTGTTTAAAAGCGATGTCTGCTAAACGCTCATCTTGAGAAAAATAATCTAATAGTGCTTGAGTCGCATCAGCACTACCCGCTACAGTACCGTTGATTCCCTCGTGGGCCAACAACAGTGTGCCTTTCATGCCATTCTTATTACAGAGCTCCAAAAGCGGCTGCTTGAGTGCTTGGTGATCCTCAAGTTCAACAAATTTATACAACGCTGTGATAACGATAGATTGCATCTTGAAAGTTCAAGGGTTACTTGGATGGACGATTTTACTCTTATTTTTTGCCATTTTGAATTGACTGCATGGCGTTGACTTAAGTCAACGCAAATTCAAACAGCATTTTGTTATAATTGCGCAAGGACATTTGCAATACAACTAAGTAGAGGATTATCGCGTGTATAAAAAAATTCTTTTGCCTTTGGATTTAGGTAACGTAAAAAGCCAGCGTAAAGCGGTCAAAACAGCTGTAGAAATGGCTCAGACTTTTAATTCAACTTTGCATATCATGACCGTTGTGCCCGATTTTGGCATGAGCATCGTTGGATCTTATTTTCCAGAAGATCACGAGCAAACCATGATCTCAGAAGCCAAAGATCAACTAGCCGCCTTTGTGGCAAAAAATATTCCGGAATCAATTCGAAAGAAAGAAATTGTTGCTCATGGCACTATCTACAGTGAAATTCTTGACTATGCCAATAAATCCAAGGCAAATTTAATCGTCATGGCTTCACACCGGCCAGAATTGAAAGATTATTTGGTTGGTCCGAATGCATCTCGAGTTGTTAGGCATGCTAATTGTTCAACTATGGTGGTTCGACCCTAAAGATTTACCTGAATCTTATAAAAACAAAGGGGACGTAGCCAAGGCAACGTCCCCTTTATTATCGTTCGCGTAAGCGACAGAATACCACGGGCTTGCCCGTGGATGAATGAGTGTATATAGATTAAACATCGAATCTACCATAGGCTAGTATAGGTTCGATGTTGATCGGATCAGCCCAAAGGGCTGTTGCGATAAGCACCCCGGGTTTACCCGGGGGAATCTATTGATGATTTTTAGTTTTCTAAAAATTCTGGGATGATTTCTTTGTCAAACAAATCGTTATAAGTTTCTCGTTCACGAATAACGTGAAAATTATTCCCATCGACTAACACTTCAGCTGGCCTAGGTCGGCTATTGTAGTTGGAAGCCATGCTCATACAATAAGCACCTGCACCTTGCACAGCGATTAAATCACTTTGTTCAATTGCCAGTCTGCGGTTTTTGCCGAGAAAATCTGCCGATTCGCAGACTGGGCCGACCACATCATATTCTCGTGCGAGCTTAGTCTCATCCGGCTCAACTTCGCAGATGTTCATCCATGCTTTATAAAGTGCGGGGCGAAGTAGATCGTTCATCGCTGCATCGACAACGGCAAAATGTTTTTCGTTGTTAGTTTTTAAATATTCAACTTTTGTTACCAGCATACCCGCATTGCCAATAATGGAACGACCGGGTTCAATTGAAATATTCAGATGACGGTGATTTTGATCCACAATAGTTATCAGAGCATCAACATAATCTTCAAATGATGGTGGATTTTCGTCCTGATAACAAATGCCGAGACCTCCCCCCATATCTAGATTATTAATTTCAATACCGACTTCGGCAAGTTGGTCTATTAGCTGTAATACTTTTTTCACCGCTTCTAACAGCGGTTCCAGGGTGATGATTTGTGAGCCGATGTGACAAGCAATACCAAAGGTGCTGATGTTTGGCATATCTTGTATTTGCTGGTAAAGCTTGAAAGCTGTGCCGTTATTAACACCAAATTTGTTTTCCTTAAGACCCGTTGATATGTATTCGTGGGTTTTGGCGTCAACATCTGGATTAACCCTGATAGCTACTTTGGCAATAGTATCTAATTCAGCTGCGATTCGCTGTAGGCGATCAAGTTCTGCTGCCGATTCAATATTGATAGAAAACAGGTTGTGTTTTATTGCCAACTTTAGTTCCGCCGTACTTTTACCCACGCCTGAGAAAACAATATTTTTTGCAGCAGTTACTTTCAATGCGCGTGTTAATTCGCCGCCTGAAACGACATCAAAGCCAGCTCCCAAGCTATTCAAATATGCCAGTAGGCCTAAATTTGGGTTGGCCTTAACCGCATAATGAATATGATGCTGACGTTCGCCAAAAGCATTTTTTAGTGCTAAGAAGTTATCTTTTATGCCTTGTGCAGAATAAACATAAAACGGAGTGCCGACTTGTTTTGCAATATCCACAATCCCTGTGTCAGAAGCATAGAGATTGCCTTGTTTGTATTCAAAGCCGTCCATCTTGTGAGTTGAAAAAGAACAGGTGTCGCTTAGTAGCGCTTGTAATAACCTTCCAAGCGCTCGCTGGAGGAACGCTCGGGCTCATCAGGCACGTAAAGGGGGCCCTTCTGGCCGCATCCTGACAAGGCGATCAGAAAAATTCCTGTCACGAGTGTGTTGATTAACAGTTTCATTACTTAAGATTATAGTCTGTGTTGAAATTAGATTGTAGCGGGTTTTTAGTTAAACTCAATAATATTTCAGTCCTGTAATCGCTTCCTAGCTTTTGTTACGGCTTGTTTTACCTGGTTGGGTGCTGTTCCGCCAATGTGATCGCGGCTGTTAATTGAACCTTCTAAGGTCAGGTATTCAAATACATCGTCTTCAATTAATGAGCTGAACTCTTGCAACTTTTCGATGCTGAGTTTGCTCAGTTGCATACTGTTGTCAACACAATAACTTACTACCTTGCCAACAATTTCGTGCGCATCACGAAAAGGGATTTGTTTTTTGGCTAAATAATCAGCAAGATCAGTTGCTGTTGAGAAACCATCGCTGGCCGCTATATGCATATTTTCTTTATTGATTGCAATCTGGGTCAGCATGCGAGTCAAAATATTCACGCAGGATAATGCAGTATCCGCGCTGTCAAACAAAGGTTCCTTATCCTCCTGATTGTCGCGGTTATAGGTGAGCGGTTGGCCTTTCATTAACATCAGCAATTGAGTTTGATTGCCGAGCAGCCTGGCCGATTTACCACGCAATAGCTCCGCCACATCCGGATTTTTCTTCTGCGGCATGATGCTGGAACCTGTACAAAAGGCATCGCCCAGATCAACAAACTTGAATTTGTCTGAAGACCAGATCACCATCTCTTCGGCCATACGTGAAATATGTATGCCGAGAATGGCTGTGTTGGCACAAAATTCAAGGACAAAGTCTCTATCTGAAACGCTGTCCTGCGAATTATCACTAGGCCGATCGAAACCTAGCGATTCTGCAGTTTGCTCTCTATTAATAGGATAAGTGGTTCCAGCCAGAGCGGCTGCACCAAGCGGCGAAATGTTTATTCTGACTCGGCTATCAATTAATCGCTGTCTGTCTCGCTCAAGCATTTGTTCCCAAGCTAGCATATGGTGGCCGAAAGTGACCGGTTGTGCAGCTTGCAGGTGTGTATAGCCAGGCATGATGGTATCAAAGTGCTGCTCGGCAAGATCAATCAACACAGTTTGTAAAATTTTAAGTTCTTTGATCAGGTTATCGACGACATCTCTAACGTAAAGGCGCATATCCGTGGCAATTTGATCATTTCGTGATCGACCAGTGTGCAGCTTTTTACCCGTTTCACCAATCAGGGCAGTCAAATTTGCCTCAATATTCATGTGTACATCTTCCAGCTCATCTCGCC
This sequence comes from Arenicellales bacterium, assembly GCA_965215945.1. Taxonomy (GTDB): domain Bacteria; phylum Pseudomonadota; class Gammaproteobacteria; order Arenicellales; family JAHEKD01; genus JAHEKD01. The sequence goes on from CBDCFC010000014.1 coordinate 202,503, forward strand.
AACTGAAGTTACCGGATTCTATATCTTTTCGGATCTGATCTAACCCATTGCAAATTTGTTTTGCATCTTGCTTAGAGATAATCCTACAATCAGCAAGCATTTGTGCATGGGCAATCGAACCCTGAATATCATATAAAGCTAATCTTCGGTCAAAATGTACCGACGCCGTAAATTTTTCAACCATCTTGTCAGTTGCGGCCGAGAAGCGGCCACCCCAAAGTTTTTGATTGCTCATGTAAGATGTACAATAATTTAAAAAACTTAGATTAACAGAGATAATCTATTTATTGAAGAATATCCTCATTACCAGTCAAAAATGGTTTATAAATACGCACCATTAGATTAAAGCTTTTTATATTGTGACCGTAATCAAAATTGGAACTCGCAAAAGCCAACTCGCTCAATGGCAGGCAAATCATGTTGCCAAGCTATTGAGAGCAACCCATCCTGAGTTAAAGGTCGAGCTAATCAAAATTACCACATCCGGTGATAAGTTTATCGATGCACCATTGTCACAGGCTGGTGGTAAAGGTCTGTTCCTAAAGGAATTAGAACAAGCACTTTATGACAATAAAATTGATTTGGCTGTGCATTCGATGAAAGACGTCACGGTTACTTTACCTGACGGCCTTCATATTGGGGCAATCCTAAAGCGTCACGATGTTAGGGATGCATTAATTTCAACTAATGATATTGTTCTGGGTCAATTAAAAGAAAACTCGATTGTGGGTACTTGCAGTTTGCGGCGCCAATGTTTCATCAATTACCATTACCCACATTTACAAGTAAAAAACATCCGCGGTAACGTTGATACTCGTTTAGCAAAGCTTGATGCTGGGGATTTTGATGCAATTATTCTTGCCGCAGCTGGTTTAGAGCGACTCGGGCTTGAGCAAAGAGTATCGCAATATTTGCCCGAGGACATGTTTATCCCGGCTGTGGGTCAAGGTGCGATTGGCATTGAGTGTCGTAGTGATGATCAACAGATTAATGATTACATTGCTTGTTTGAATGATTTAACAACTAATCAATGTGTTAGTGCTGAGCGAGTTGTTAATGAAAAGCTACAGGGGGGGTGCCATATGCCAATCGCAGTTTATGCCAGCATTAATGAGCATAATTTACAGATGTTTGCGTTTGTTGGCTTGCCAGATGGTTCAGAAATTGTTTCAGTTAGACATGAGCTTGCACATGATAATCTTTCCAGTATAAAATCCTGAGTTGGCAGGAGAACAAATGACTGATAAATTAATTGCCGCAGGAGCAAAGAAAATAATCGAGTATCTAAATGGTAGAACTTAATCAATATCGTGTTTTAGTGACCCGACCTGAGGAGCAGGCCGGACATTTTCTGGAGATGATAGAGGCTAACAATGGAACGGCAATCAATTTTCCAACCATCGCTATTGCTGCCAGCCCATTAACCGAAAAAGCAAAACAGTTACTAAAGAACTTATCGCAAATTAATATAGTGATTTTTGTGAGTGTGAATGCTGTTGAATATGGATTGCTAGCACTTAAGTCTTTGAAAATTAAATTTCCGGAAACATTGATTGTTGCCGCTGTTGGTCAGGCTACCGCAGAAGTGTTAACGGCAAAAAAAATTCAAGTCGATATTGTTCCGGATGATAAATTTTTCCAGCGAAGGATTATTAGCCACCCCAGAACTTGAAGAGGTTACCGGTGAAAACATTTTGATTTTCAGAGGCCAATATGGGCGCGAATTATTATCAGCCGAATTGACCAGACGTCATGCAAATGTTGAGAGTATTGAATGCTATCAACGAGTCGTGCCTAAGTTTAATGTCAATCCGGTTGTCAAGGACTTGAAGGCAGGAAAAATCGATGCGGTTACTGTAACCAGTGCAACAGGCGTGCAAAATCTGTTTGATATGTTAGGGAAAAATAGAGATCTGCTGTTGAGCGTTCCGTTCGTGGTTGCCAGTCGACGAATCGCTGAAGTTTGTGAGAATTTCGAAATAAAAAAAATCAGTATTGCTGACAACGCAGGTGATAAGGCCATGTTACAGACACTTTCAGATCTGGCCAATCAGGAAGAGGACCCGGAAATCGATGAAGATGAGGAAGAAGAAATAGCATAATTCTTAGTGTTTTTTGTCAGTGACGAGGCTGAATGTTAAAGTAAGCATCCTGACGGGGAAGATTAGAGCATAACAGGTGATTAATATATTATGAGCAAGCGAAAAAATAACACTAGCCAAAACACAAACGCGACAGACAATGAACAGATTGAATCTGTTGAATCAGAGTTAGATCAACGTGCAGAAGAACTTGTCGATGAAGTAACTGATGAGCAAGATCAGCAGGGTATTGACGAAAAAATCGATGAAATAGTTAATGAGGGAAACGATGACCTGGTTGATACTGACGAACAACGAGAGGAAGCTGAAAACATGAATCAACAAATCGAACAAGACCAAGGATTTGATCAAGAACCTAAACCAGTTGCGGCTAATGGCTCAAATGGCAGTGGTAAAGCCAGTGCTGCACTGGCGATGAGTTTGTTGGCACTGGCCGGTACAGGCTACAACTGGTATGACGCCAAATCATCAAAATCCAGTCAATCTGAAGCCGGCGAACAGGTAGCTGTTGATTACTCGAGTCAAATTCAAAACCTCGAGCAGCAGATGCAGTCATTAACTGAGTCGCAGGAAAAACTGGCATCAATGTCTAGCGCTACAGAATCAACAGTTGAGGGTGTTGATGAAGAAGCTGCTAGCGATACTGTTGCTGAAGCTGAAGCGGTAGAAGAAGTAGCAGAAACGACCCAGACAGCAACTCAAGAAGGCGATGTTGAGCAGACTGCGATGACAGAAGAAGCTGATGTAACTGAAACCATTCCAGATTCATCAGAGGTTGGTGAGCCACTAGCTGAAGAAACAGATGAACAGCCTACCACCGAGGAAGCTACTGAAGCCCAAACTGCAAGCGAAGAAACACAAGACAGTACCACGGAAACATCGACCGAACAGGTCGCTGAAGCGGAAGCAGCGGATGTTGAAGAGCAACCGATGAGTGTCGCTACTGCACCCAGCAACGATGAAATTAAGCAGATTGCCATGCAGGAAGTGGATGCAGTATTGACTGAAGCAAAAAAGCGATTAAGCCTTAACGAGGTCGCACAATTGTTGTCCATCGGTGAGCAACGTTTGGCGTTAGCCGGAGATGTAGCTGGTGCTAAAACAGCTTTTGGTATCGCCAATGAGCGTTTGTCAGCCTTTTCAGATCCGCTTGTCGATCCGCTTCGCGAGTCAGTAACTGCTAATATTGATAGTCTAAATGCGGTCGAGGTTGTCGATAAAGCAGCACTGACTGAGGATTTAGGCAATATTGCCGGCGCTGTAGATACTTTAGCCTTTAAACCACTGGAAACCTTGGCCGATGATCCACCTGCAGAAGAAGTGTCTGAAGAAACTGTTGCTGAAACTGAATCAGATACAGAGCTTTCACTTGAGGGGGCAGGAAATTTACTTAGATCCTGGGGGTCAAAAATAGGCAGCACAATTGGTGATGTTGGCTCCGGGATTGCCGACGACTTAAAAGATATGGTCAGGATAAAAAAGACCGGGCCATTATCTGATGTTGTACTGGCCCCAGAGCAGGAGTATTTTATTCGTGAAAACATGAAATTGATGCTGGGTGGTGCTCAGCGCGCTGTTTTGCAGAACAATGGTGGTATCTATCAACAAAATATTATTCAGGCTCAATCATTGTTGGGCGAATTTTTTGATGCGAACAATGAAGATGTGCAATCCGTTGCCGGAAGACTGGCTGACCTGGCCAAAATTAATCTTGAACCAGAATTGCCTGATATAAGTGGCTCATCGGTTTCACTTGCTGAAGTGTTAAAGCAATTTTCATCTGCAGATTCGAGTGCTAATTAATAAAGGGGAGGCAGATAAGTGAAACTAATCATATTACTAATCATCGCCTTCGCTGCTGCGATTGGCTTGGCATCGTTCACACAGGATACCAACGGCTATATTCGAATCCATTTAGACCCTTACACTATTGAGGCCAATCTTTGGATTTTTATCCTCGGTGCGATTATTTTATTCATTTTGGGCTATTTATTATTTCGCTTAATCGGTTGGATTTTCGGTGCTAAAAAACGCGTAGGAAAGTGGAAACAGAAAAAAGACGAAATTAAAGCCGGTAAATCCATGCAAAAAGGTTATATCGATTTGATCGAAGGTAAATGGGATTCTGCCGAAAAACAATTAATTGCCAAGGCCGATAAAAGTCCGGCACCTGTATTGAATTATTTGGCCGCTGCCCATGCAGCACAACAAAACGGTGAACCGGGTCGCCGTGATGAATACCTTAAAAAGGCCTATGATAATGACCCGTCCAGCAAAGTCGCAGTTGATTTGACACAGGCCCGTATGCAATACGAAGCTGGAGACTTGGACGAGGCTAAAAATACATTAACGCGATTATTGTTTCACGTGCCTAAAAACGAACAAGTTCAACGCATGTTGTTAGCAGTAAACCGTGAGCGCGGTGATTACCAGAGTGTATTAGAGCAGTTACCCAAACTCAAAAAACTAGCTAACTTCACTGCTGATGAAGCAGTTGCTACGGAGCGCGAAGCCTGTGCCAGCCTGCTTGAAAATTGTCAGGCAGAAGGTATTGAGATGATTGAAAAAACCTACAATTCACTCAGCAAAAAGCAAAAGCAAATTCCACAGATTGTTAATCAGTATGCCTATGAATTGCTTGATGCGGATAAACATGAGCAAGCAGAGTTGTTGGTGCGTCAAACCTTACGCAAAAATTGGAATTCAGATTTGGCCTATACCTATGGATTGATTAACAACGATCCGCCGCGTCAATTACGCCTGGCAGAAGGTTGGTTAAACAATCAACCACAAGATGCAAACCTTCTATTAACACTTGGCCGGCTAGCTGTTGGCAGCAAGGCCTGGGAGAAAGCTAAGAATTATTATCAACAGGCTATCACCGCCGGTGCCAGCCAGGAGGCCAACCGTGAGCTAGGTCAGTTGCTAGAGGATCAAGGCGAAGCCGATAAAGCATTGGAGTACTATCGTTCAGGCTTGGAGCAAGTTTTACCATTACCAAAACTTCACACCGAGGACGATCACATTGTCGATGTTGAGAGTACAGAGGAAGCTATAGACGAAGGAACTGTGGAAGAACCTGATCAAGCAGAGACTGCAAAAGCCTAATTGCTATTCAATTGTTGATTAATTTTCGCCAGTGAATCCGGTGAGTAATCAAACGAATCAAAATAAAAGTTATTTTCGTTTAATCCTTTTTCTACAAAGCTTTGTTGGGCGGCAGTGATCATCATAGGTGGACCGCTGGCATAGATTTCATAATCTGATAAATCGGAAAAATCATCTGCAACTGATTGATGGACAAATCCTTTACGGCCTCCCCAAGTGTCGTCCGGTTCTGATAGAACAATAATGGAATCAAACCACGGATTGTTTTGAGTAAACGTTTCTAACCAGAATTTCATATAAATATCATCAACACTGCGAACGCCCCAGTAGAGTTTAACGGAACGTTGATTGGCGGATTTTTCTAATTCCTCCAGCAGTGCCTTGATTGGCGCAAACCCGGTACCGCCGGCGAGCATCAGAATGGGGTTGGTACTTTCTTGACACAGGAAAAAAGTGCCCAAGGGCCCATAAAGTCGCAAGATATCTCCAGCTTTGGATTCGTTAAAGATTCGCTTGCTGAATTCACCACCATCGACTTTGCGAATATGAAATTCCAGGTGATCATTATATTCGTCATTAGCAATAGAAAAACTACGGCAGCGGCTGTCGGACAAAACAAAATCAATATATTGTCCGGCTAAATATTCAATTTTTTGCCCCGGTGGTAATCTTAACGTCAGTTGTATTACATCTTGGCAAAGGAGTTTTAACGACTTGATTCGAGCTGGCCAATATCTTGCAGGGGTGATTTTTTCGCTAAATTCTTCTATGTCGATTTCAAGATCAGATCGAGCTTTAGCTTTACATAACAAGGTATAACCTCGATCCAGTTGTTTATCCGTTAATGCATTTTGATCAAAACAATCAAATTCTATTTGTCCATTAATAAGCAGTGCTTTACAGCTGCCACAATTTCCGGCACGGCAACTGTGTGGAAATGCCAACCCTGATTCTATAGCCGCCGTCAAAACACTCTGCTGTGGTGAAGCAGAGAATGAAGATTGGGTACGTTTGTTTTTGACGGTAAAATTCATGGGTTCATAGTGTTGTCCAAAACGTATTATGCCCGAACTGCCTGAAGTTGAAACAACCCGCCGCGGGATAATGAAGCATGTGCTGAATCAACCGATAGTCAAGGTAAACGTTCATCAACCGTCTTTACGTTGGCGTGTCGAAACGACAAAGTTAAGAAAAGCGTTAGAAACTCGAGTATTTTTGTCTGTTTCCAGGCGCGGGAAGTATTTGCTTTTTAACAATGCTGTCGGCACCATGCTGGTTCATCTGGGTATGTCCGGGAGTCTGCGAATTGTGACAAATTCTGAGGCTAGGCGTAAACATGATCATTTAGAGTGGTTATTGGCTAATGGTTCGGTCCTGCGTTTTCATGACCCCAGGCGTTTTGGTTGTGTGTTATGGACTACTGAAGATATTAACGAACACAGGCTTTTACGTGATCTGGGTCCCGAACCGTTATCTAAACAATTCCACGGCGAGTATTTGTATCAAAGATCCAGATCACGCAAACAAGCCGTGAAAACATTCCTCATGAATAGCAATATCGTCACTGGTGTAGGTAACATTTATGCAAGTGAAGCCTTATTCTTAGCCGGAACCCACCCTAATAGAGCAGCGGGACGAATATCTCAGCAGCGTTACGAATTACTAGCGCAAGCCATCAAACTGACCATGAATAAATCGATTAAGTTAGGTGGTACAACACTGCGGGACTTTGTCAATTCTGACGGTGAGCCGGGATATTTCAGGCAGCAACTCAATGTTTATGAAAAACAGGGGATGGCTTGTATTCGCTGTAAGTCAAAAATTAAACGAATTATTCAAGCACAACGAGCGAGTTATTATTGCCCCAAATGTCAGACTTGAAAAAACTAAATTTCAGATTATTAGTATTAAGTTCTTCCGTCTTTCCGGAAACTACAAAGCAGTTGTCCGGAATCTAATAATACTGGCAGAAATCTGGTGTAGATACTGGCTGGAGTTTATGTTGTACTCGATACATTTGTTTGGGCACTCTGGTTCGCAGGCATCGCTAGTATTGTGTTAATCAGTGATGATTCGCACCACTATTTGATGCCGTTTTCCTTGAGTTTTTCGATCAGACAATTATTTACATAAGGGTGTAAGAACTGGGCCACGTCACCTTTGAGCATAGCTATTTCCTTAACAATTGATGCCGATACAAATGTATATTTTTCTGACGGTGTTAAAAAAATCGTTTCGGTATCTGAATCTAAGCGGCGATTCATCGATGCAAGCTGAAATTCAAATTCAAAATCACTTACCGCGCGTAACCCGCGTAATACAACACGGGAATTGTTTTCTTTTAAAACATCAATCAGCAAGCCTGAAAAACCAATAACCCGGGTGGAAGGAATGTCTTCGATGCAGCGTTCCACCATTGAGACACGTTCAGCAAGGTTGAACATGGGTACTTTTTGCGGATTTGCCGCCACGGCGATGATCGTTTCATCAAACATCCTGGCGGCGCGCTTGATTAAATCGATATGTCCTAGCGTAAGCGGGTCAAAGGTTCCCGGATAAAGTACACGTTTTGACATTGAACAGCTTGCTTTTTACAGGCCAATGATTATATAAGTTACAGACTAATATTACAGCCTTGTTTCGAATTGTAATAATAATGAATCTGTGAGTTTAATATCTATGCCGAATTCAGACAGTAAAAAAAATCCTCAATCGCTTAGTGGGCTCAAAGTATTAGATTTGAGCCGTGTATTGGCAGGTCCGTGGTGCAGCCAAATGTTAGCTGATTTAGGTGCGGATGTGATCAAGATAGAACGACCGGATCAAGGTGATGATACTCGTGGTTGGGGGCCACCTTACGTTGAGAATAATGTGGGTGAGCCAGTTGAGTCGGCCTATTTTTTGTCAACCAACCGCGGCAAACGATCATTGGCGATTGATATCAGTCAACAGCAGGGTCAGAAAATTATTCGATCACTTGTTAAAAAAGCGGATGTTTTAATCGAAAATTTTAAAGTTGGTGGTCTAAAAAAATATGGGTTGGATTATGAATCCTTAAGATCTATTAACCCAGAATTAATTTATTGTTCAATCACGGGATTTGGGCAGGATGGACCTTTTGCTGAATCACCTGGTTATGATTTTATGATTCAGGGGCTCGGTGGTTTAATGCATATCACCGGCCAGCCAGATGGCCAGCCCGTGAAAGTTGGTGTGGCGGTTGCCGATATCATGACGGGAATGTACGCTAGTGTCGCAATTTTGGCCGCATTGAATCATCGTCAAAAAAGCGGGGAGGGTCAATATATCGATTTGGCACTACTGGATTGTCAGGTTGCGATGCTGGCCAATCAGGCCAGTAATTATCTAACCTCAGGAGCATCCCCCAACCGCCTTGGAAATGCTCACCCTAACATTGTTCCCTATCAGGTTTTTCAAACTGTCGACGGATTTATTATTGTTGCTGTCGGTAATGACACCCAGTTTGCTCGACTTGGCGGGTTGTTAGAATTAGAGGAGCTAGCGGAAGATACAAAATTTGCAACTAATAAAGCACGGGTGACAAATCGGGGAGAATTAATTGGTTTGCTGCAACCCAAAATGCAGCAAAATAATAGTCAATACTGGTTGACTGAGTTAGAAAAAGCAAAAATTCCCTGCGGTGCAATTAATGACATAGAGCAGGTGTTTCGGCATCCCCAGGTTAAGCATAGACAAATGAATATTTCGTTGCCACATGACGAAGTTGAAAAGGTGGAGCTGGTAGCTAATCCAATTAAGTTTTCAAAAACTAAGATTAACTATCAAAAACCACCACCAATGCTAGGTGAGCATAGTGAAGAAGTCTTGACTGAATGGTTAGAGCTGGATGCTAGTACTGTTGAGGAATTAATAGAAGCCGGAGTGATTGAATGAGGTTCAGACCGGACCGCGTTCCGGAATCTCCTAACACTGGCTCCTTGTTGTATCACGCAGACCCCGGCACAAAGCCGGAGAATGTTTCCCGCGTGTGTCGCGGGATCAATAAGGTACTCGCATAAAGCTATCGTCCAACTGAATGTTTCCCGCGTGTGTCGCGGGATCTCCTAAATGCAAGCTCTAGCCTACAAATCGCTGAGGTTAAGTCAGTAGAGGTATCTACTGTTTTTTAGTCAACTGATTGATTTCACGCAAAAGATAAATCGCATGTCCCGGATTTTTAATCTTGTGCATCAAGGTTAAGCGCCGGTCATCATCCGTAATGGCACAAAGACGAAACACTTTTGTGGACGGTGAAATCGAGGGACCTGGAGGCGGCAGGATTTCAAAATATTTGATTTTATTCAAGGCTTGAGTGAAATCACCTTTCCAGGTGAACGGTTTGGTTTGCAAGCTGACTGATTTTTTATTTATGGTTAACGTTGATTTATTGAAGATTTCACTCAAAGCCCGGTAAAGCAGTAAACCGCCCACCGCAACAAAAACCGCTAAAAACAATAATGAGGCATTAGCACCCTCGAACCAGACTTCAGCAACCTGGTTAAGAATGACCATCAACCAGATTAGTGACATTGCCAATAATATAAAACTGCCTTTTTTACGCCATGAACGAATGAATTCCAGTGAGCCATGACCTGCGTTGATTTGAATATCGTCCGGCTTTATAGCCCTAAGCTCGGTTTTGGGAACCAATTGTTCTAACGACCCAGAGAAATCAGCATCCTTTGGTGTTTCGATTTGGTAAGTTGAACCGCAATATTTACACTTTAATGTTTTCTGGAACTCGTCTTCCCGATTCAACTGTGCCGAACAATTTTGGCATTGTAGATTTGTTAAAACAACCATGACTAAGTAAAAGCGCTGTAAGTAGTTAGATTATTTAATTTAACCTGTAAGTTTTTCGCCTCGCTGACATTCGAATGCTGATCTGTTTTGATCAATAGTTCTTGATCATCATCAGTACGGATTTTAAGCAACAAATCCAGGGGTCGCCATGAGCGGTCAACGACAGCGACGTGCTGACCACCCTCTGAATCTACTAAAATGTCCTCTGGATGTAACCAGATATCGATTGTATCGCCTTGTTGCAAAATTTTATTTTCGGGCATATTGATGGTGATTGTGCCCAGTGTTGTCTGAGCTTTATTTTGGTCGAGGAAATTAGCTTTAATAAAACTACCGCGACTTAGAAATGCAGCGACTTCACGTGTTGCCGGATTATTATAAAGCTGCTGTGGTGAGCCCGACTGAATAAAATGACCGTGCATCAAAATAATAATATTGTCGCTGATGGCCATGGCATCATTTTGATCGTGCGTGACCATTAGTGCAGTTGCTTTTTGTTCACGAAGTATATCGACTAACTCAATGCCGACTTCAATCTGCAAGTCCTGGTTAAGATTGGCAAACGGTTCATCCAGCAAAATAATATCAGGCTCAGCCACAAGGGCTCTTGCCAAGGCCGTGCGTTGTTGCTGACCGCCGGATAATTCATGCGGGTGTCGTTTTTGTAAATGTCTTAAATCCAGTTTTTCAATTAAACGATCTAATTTATTAGTAGACGAAGCGTGTGAATGTAGGCCGGTTGTGATGTTTTCCAAAACCGTAAGATGGGAAAACAATGCATGATCTTGAAACACCATGCCTACATTGCGTTTGTCCGGGGTCTGTGTGAATCCTGGCCGACTCACACAATGTCCGTTAACTAATAATTCGCCCTGGCAAATAGGTTGAAAGCCGGCAATCGTTTTCAGTAAAGTGGTTTTACCGCTGCCGCTGGGTCCAAGAACGGAAGTAATCGATTCTCGTTCTACTTTGAAGCTGATGTCCTTAAGCAAATTATTCTTGCCAATACAACTGCTTAGGTTTTTAGCCTGGACCGCAATCGTTGTCATTAGACGTTACCGGTTTGGGTGAGTAAAAATTCCATTAATGCTTTTTGTGCATGCAGGCGATTTTCGACTTCGTCCCAGATTACACTTTGTGGGCCGTCAATGACATCAGCATCAACTTCATAGCCGCGGTAAGCAGGCAGGCAATGCATAAAAAGTGCATCATCTTTAGCCAAGTCCATTAATTTATTAGTGACGGTGAAATTTTTGAAATCTTGTTCGCGTTTACGCTTTTCTGATTCCTGCCCCATGCTTGCCCAGGTGTCAGTAATAATAACATTGGCGTTCTCAGCTGCTTGCCCTGGATTATTGGTTAATGTAATTCGATCTTGATTTTGCCTGCAAATCGTTGAATCCGGTTCAAATCCGACTGGCGTGGCAACGCTGATTTGAAAGTCAAACAATCTTGCCGCGTTGATCCATGAATTGCAGACATTATTACCGTCACCGATCCATGCTGCCTTGATTCCTTTCACAGAGCCTCGATGTTCAACGTAGCTTTGAATATCAGCCAATACCTGGCAGGGGTGATACAGATCCGACAAAGCATTAATGACAGGAACGCTTGCGTTTGCGGCTAACTCCTCGATGGTGGTTTGGTAGTTGGTGCGAATAATTATTAAGTCAACAAGGCGTGACAGCACTTTGGCGGTGTCGGAAACTGGCTCACCACGGCCAAGCTGTGATTCTTGAGGTGATAAGAAAATGCAACTACCACCAAAATCTGATACACCGGTAGCAAATGAAACCCGGGTTCGTGTTGACGGTTTTTCGAATATCAAGGCCACACTTCGCCGGGTAAGAGGCGCTGGATGATCGCTCAGATTCATCGCTTTTAATTCTATCGCGCGCGCAATAATAGCTTCCGCTTCCTGAGCAGATAGATCTAGTAATGAGCGCAGATGTCTTACCATGATTAATTGCTTAAATAACGAAACGCTCAATTCTAGCTGATCTGAAACCAACAATGCCAATCTGTTTTCTGCGCCATCGGTTCACAGCAGTAGATTTTTATTCAACATTACAGTGTAAAGATATAGAATTGCCAGGCTATCCATTCCACAGTTAACGGTTAACAGATGTCAAACATTAATAAAGCGGTATTGGCGTATTCAGGAGGACTCGACACCTCAATTATTGCCAAATGGTTACAGGATGAATATGACTGCGAAGTCGTCACCTTTACGGCGGATATCGGCCAGGGAGAAGAAGTCGAACCCGCACGCAAAAAGGCTGAGTCATTGGGTATCAAAGAAATCTTTATCCACGATTTAAAAGAAGAATTTGTCGCCGAGTATGTGTTTCCAATGTTCAGGGCAAACACGGTTTATGAAGGTGAATACCTGTTAGGCACATCAATTGCGCGGCCTTTGATTGCCAAACACTTAGTTGAGATAGCACAAAAAACAGGTGCCGATGCCATCAGTCATGGCGCAACCGGTAAAGGTAATGATCAAGTCAGGTTTGAATTAGGTGCTTATGCACTGGCACCAGATATCAAAATCATTTCACCCTGGCGCGAGTGGGACTTAAACTCCCGTGAGCGTTTGCTGGCGTATGCCGATCAACATGGAATTCCCGTAGAGCGTAAAAAAGACGGTGGTTCCGATTATTCCATGGATGCCAATTTGCTGCACATTTCTTATGAAAGCGGTGAACTGGAAGATCCTTGGTGTACGCCGGGGTCAGAGATTTGGCGGCGTACAGTATCACCAAAGGAAGCACCGGATCAGGCCGAAGAAGTGCTGCTGGAATTTGAATCTGGGGACATTGTTGCGATCAACGACCAGCGGATGTCAGCAGCGGGCATTCTGCAAACTTTAAATGAAATGGGCGGGCGTCATGGTATTGGGCGGGCTGATTTGGTTGAAAATCGTTATGTTGGCATGAAATCACGTGGTTGCTACGAAACACCGGGGGGCAGCATTATCTTAAAAGCACATCGGGCGATGGAATCGATTACTCTTGATCGTGAAGTCGCGCATCTCAAAGATGAGTTGATGCCTCGCTATGCATCACTGATTTATAATGGTTACTGGTGGAGCCCCGAGCGTAAAATGTTGCAACAAATGATTGACGCATCACAGACGGTGGTTAATGGACAGGTTAAGCTGGAGCTCTATAAAGGCGGCATTATGGTATTAGGCAGACGTTCTGATGATTCGCTATTTGATGAGCGCATGGCAACCATGGAAGATGACCAGGGAGTCTATAATCAGGCAGATGCTGAAGGTTTCATCAAACTAAATGCTTTGAGGATGCGAATCGCAGCACGAAATAATCGTAAACTGTAATCACGGATTCGGGAATGTGATCGCAGCGATAGTGCCGGTTTATCAGGAATCACCGCAGTTGATTCAATCACTGATTGAGCATTTATCAGGTTATAAAAATATATCTCAAGTTGTTATTGCGGCGACAAAGCAAGATTCAAATTTAAAAGATCTAAAGTCATTATTTGCAAATAATGCAGATCAAAGCCGAATAAGGTTACTGGTAACAGAATCATTCGGAAGGGCGGTGCAAATGAATGCCGGGGCAAACAGCGTTGACGAGGGATGCTTGCTGTTTGTGCACAGCGATACCTGTTTGCCGGATGATGCTGATCAATTGATTATTAACGCACTCAACACCCACCAATGGGGAAGGTTTGATGTGCAGCTTGATGATAATGGATTCAGCTATAAAATTATTTCCTGGTTTATGAATAAGCGATCCCGTCTAACGGGAATTAGTACAGGCGATCAGGCCATTTTTTGCCATCGCGATATATTTAGGCAGCTTGGTGGTTTCCCGAATCAGGCATTGATGGAAGATGTCGAATTTTGCAAACGTGCAAAAAAAATCAGTCCACCGGTATTTATTGATTCAACTGTTGTGACTTCTGCAAGGCGTTGGCAAAAGAATGGAGTGGTCAAAACAATATTATTAATGTGGGGATTGCGCGCGTTATATTGGTTTGGGATTAAGCCCGACAAGTTGGCATTGATGTATCGCCAAATTCGATGAGCACTGAGCCTGTATTAGTTTTGTTTGCAAAAAAACCTGTTAAGGGCAGGGTGAAAACACGGTTATCTCCGCCACTCAATACCTCACAAGCGACCCAAGTTGCGATGATGCTGATCGAACAGTCAGTCAAGAGAGCTTATGAATATTGGCCGGGAAAGATTGAATTATGCTTGTGGCCTGATCTGGAGGACGAATTCATCCAAGATCTAGAGGGTCGCTATAAGATTAACTTGGCGGTTCAATGTGAAGGTGATTTGGGCGAGAAAATGTACGCGGCTATGAACAATAAAAAAGTTGTAAACCAGGTCGCATTAATCATGGGTTGTGATGTGCCGCATTGTTCTAAAGAAATTTTTCTAAAGGCTTTTATTGCCTTAGAAACAAACAAGAATGTAATAGGTCCGACTAGTGATGGCGGATATTATTGTATAGGCGTCAATCATCCGCAAAGCCTGATGTTTGAGAATGTAGATTGGGGATCACGGCTAGCTTTTAAACAAACCTTACAAAGCTGTAAAAGCGGTGGGATAGAGTTCGAACTCAGTTTGCCTGAGCTGCGAGATTTAGATACTTATGATGATTTAGTAGTATTATCAAAGCAGTTTTCAGCTTTAAGGCCATTTTTGATCTCAGGTTCCTAACTCTATTTGTGAAAACCAATGTTGACAATTTAGCGCAACAAAAGGCGCAAGCAAAACTACCAACCGTTTTTTATGCGCCAAAGTTTGAGTGGTCGTTTTTACATCCGCGCTATTGGGGGATTTGGCTGCTAATGTTTTTTTTGGCTATTTATGCTGTTTTACCTGGCAGGGTGCGGCGGATGATTGGCGCTGGGGTTGGCGATTTATTTTATAAATTTAATAAAAAGCGTCGTCATATTGCATCGGTAAATATAAAAATGTGTTTTCCTGAACTAACAGAAAATCAACGCTACGACCTGTTAAGGGCACACTATCGCAGCTATGGTCAGGGTTTTATTGATCTTGGGGTGATGTGGTGGTCACCTTATCGGCGCCTGCAGAACATCACTTATGTGCGTGGAATCAATCACTACATGAATTTAGTTAATCGCGGTGAAAATATCATCTTGCTTACCCCACATGCCACGGGCATTGATTATGCAGGCATTTATGTTTCTAGGATTTCACCAGGAGTGTCGATGATGAAGGCATTAAAAAATCCGGTGTTAAATTGGTTTGTAACTAAAGGCCGTTGCCGCTTTGGCGCGAAAATGATTTTGCGCGAAATGGGTTTGAAACCGATGGTCAGAGCGATTAAAAGAAAAATCGTCTGTTATTACATTCCAGATGAAGATTTTGGTCCAGATTTATCGGTATTTGTTCCTTTTTTTGGCGTGCCTTCTGCGACTTTGCCTGTTTTGGGTCGCATGGCTAAATTAACAGATGCAAAAATCGTTCCAGTAATCACTAAATTTTTGCCCAGTGGTAAAGGTTATGAGTTAAATTTCCTAAAACCTCTAGAGAATTTTCCAACCGGTGACGAGTTGGAAGATGCAACAAGAATGAATCAGGCTTTGGAAGAATTAATTCGATTGGCGCCAGAACAATACATGTGGACCTTAAAGTGGTTCAAAACACGGCCAGATGGCCAGCCCAGTCCCTACGACTATTCAGGCTAACATTCAGTTCGAATACAGCGTAGCTTATTATCATTTAAATTATCACTGAAGGTATTAATTTCGCTGGCACATGATCAAAATTAACAAATTAGTTTTTCGCATAGGTATTGTTTTATTGCTCGCAGCTTTGGTGGCTGGCGGCATGCGCTGGAAATTGAAACAAGGTCGATTCACGCCGCCGCCAACAGGTGAGTCTATTTTAGAACGCGAGGTGACGCAGGCTGAGCAATTGCCAAACGGTTTCATCGTCTGGAGCTCCAATCGTTTCGGTAATCACGATATTCTGCGTATGGATTTGATTGACCGAAAAATCACACAATTAACAACTCACCCTCATACGGAATTTTATCCAAGAGTTTCACCAAATGGCCGTTATGTTGCCTTTGCCCGCTCGCATATTCCCTGGGTCTCACAGCGCAAGCAGGCTCCCTGGGATGTGATTTTGCTGGATTTAAACACAGGCGAAGAAAAACTGCTGGCAAAAAATGGCAACATGCCGACTTGGTCAGCAGACAGTGAAAAGGTCTATTTCGTCCGTGATTTGATTGAATTCACCGAAGTCAACATTGATTCCGGTAAAGAAAAACTGCTTTATAGAAGTGGTGAGGGCGATATCAGCCATAAAACGATATTGCAGACGCCGCACTTAAGCCCGAATAAGGAAGAAATGTCGGTGACCTTGCGCGGCAGACAACACAGCATCGGGATTGCTGATCTAAACGGCAAATACAAACAAATTGCCGATGGTTGTCAGTTAACTTGGAGCAAAGATGGCAGTTTTCTTTATTATGTAGATTATGGCGGTAAACAAAAAAACGCGTTTTTTGTTTATGAGCCCGATAAAGATAAAAAAACCATGTGGCTGGATTTGCCGGGGGAATACAGTCATGAATATTTCCCCAAGCTTTCGCAGCAAGAAGATTACTTGATATTTGCTTCCAGCACTGGCGGTCACGAACATGATAGTGCCGATTATGAGATATTTCTATGGCAGGTCGGCACACCAGCGACAAGTGCCACCCGCCTTACATTTCATACCGGTAATGACAACTGGCCGGATATTTACATAAACGAAACATCATCGTCCGGATAAAGTTTAATGGACTGATTTTGATGAACTAATCACGTTTGATTAAGCTTCGATCCATGCTATATTTTCGGCCCTTTTCGAGGCTTAAAAGCCTGATCAACATTACAAAAATCACGAGTGAATAAATCAGTGAATAGATCAATCAGCTTTGGTGTGGCGGCCATAGCTTTTGCCGTGTTGTTGATGGAATTATCAATGATTCGTATTATGGAGGTTATTCTTGCGCCAAACACTGGATATATGGCTTTAACCTCGGCCATGTTTGCGATGGGTTTAGGTGGTATTTATCTGTATCTGTATCCGATTTCTGCTGAACGGATTAAATTAAACCTGGGCAGAATGGCCATTGTATTTGCTATTGCTGCACCAGCGGTGATATTTGTATTCAACCTGTTGCCGTTTGGATTCGAGATTAATCAACAAAATTTAGTTATCCAAGCATTCTGTTGGGCGGGGATGTATCTATCATTAGTGCTACCTTTTTTTGCGGCGGGGTTGGCATTGGCGCTGATTTTTCAAACCTGGTCAAAAGACATTGACCGATTATACTTTTTTGATCTCATCGCTGCCGGTTGTGCCTGTTTAATCTTTATTCCGCTAATGCCAAGCTATGGACCAGGAGGAATAATTTTTATTGCTTCAGCCACTAGCTTGGTTGCCTATTTGTGTTTTTCTCGACCTAATAAACTGGTCTCATCTGTAGTATCGATATTAGCCATAATGATGGTTGTGATTCCATTGATCAAAGATGGATACATTGAGTTTGATGGTCACGCTAACAAGCGTGGCAACGATGAAATGATTGAAGCGGGTAAGCGAATCATGGTCAAATGGGATCCGGTCTCTAAGTTAGATATTATCGCAGCTCGTCCCAATGCATTGTTATTTTCGATTGATGGAGGCACACAAGGTTCCTGGTTAGGTAAATTTGATGGTGATTTCTCCTTTTTCGATCGGGTTAGAGCGCAGCAACCAGATACCTATCATTTCGGGCGTAACTCGATTGTCCACTATTTTGCCGATACTAAAGGCATTGAACCCGAAGTATTGATTATTGGTTCATCCGCGGGCGGAGAAACCAAAGCTGCACTTGCCTTTGGGGCCAAGAAAATTGATGCCGTGGAACTCGTGGGTGCAATTATTAACTCTGAACGCAACGAATTTAAAGATTTTGGCGGTGGGATCTACAATCATCCGGATGTCAACGCGATAATCGGTGAGGGGCGTAGTTTCCTGCGCTCAACTGATAAGAAATATGACATTATCCAGATGTTTTCCAATCATTCAACCTCGAGCATTACACAGGGTTCAACAGCCGCCGGAGTGGCCTATTTGCAGACAATAGAAGCTTATTTAGAATATTTCGCACGGTTGTCAGACCAAGGTATGATGCAAATTAATCATCATATTTACCCACGGATGCTGACAACAGCTGCACAGGCCTGGCATCAATCGGGCCGTGAGGATTTTTATAAACACGCCTTGGTGATTGAGCCCAGGGTTGCCGATACATTGCCGACTTTGTTGATAAAAATGCAGCCCTGGACAAAAGATGAGGTTGACACAATTATCAACTACGTTAATCGGAAAAAAAGCTATCAACCACACAGGTTGATCAGACATACTCCGAGTGAAAAAATATTTGCTGATCGAATATTTGAAACTTCCCGGTTGTCAAAAGGAAGTTTTATCAATGGAATTCAACTTGTATTTGGAACTTATTTGCAAAATGGCCTTCAATATGACGTTGAAGTCGAGTTGTTGGATGTTGACCGACAGTTGTTAACTAAAGTTGTAATACCGGGAAATCAAATTTTTGATAATAGAGAGGTAACTCAATGGCTGGATACACTAACAGATGTAAAGGACAAAGAAATTATTATCAGGATCTCTGCGCCCCAGGCAACTCAGAATAATGCTATATCAGTTTGGCTCTCAGAGAACAGTGAAGCAGTACTAAACTTCTTGCCAGGCGAAGAAGTTCCAACTAACTTTATTGCTTTTAATCCTCTTAATGATTCGAATAATATTGTCAGCAAAGAATTATTGCAAACACCATTTCCGAGCGAGCTGGTGGCGCAATTTCCCTGGGATTTAACGCCCGTTACCGATTATTCGCCATTTTTCGGTATGATCCGAAAAGACTTGAATGCACACGAAGTCGGTAAGGAGAATGTACTCGATTCGAATACGGCCTATCTACTAAATACTCAGCTCAACAATGGCTTTCCTAAAGACTGGCTGCATTTGATTGTGGTGGCGGCGGTGTCGATCATTTTTGCCTTTATTTTTATTGCATTACCAGTGCTACGAGCCAATAGGCGACATACAACCTGGCCCGGCATGTCGCGAGATATTGTTTACTTTGCTTGCCTGGGACTCGGCTTCATCATGTTGCAAGTCGTTTTTATACAGCTTTTTCATAAATTAATCGGGTTTCCGGTGCATACTTTTGTGCTGGTGATCAGCACAATGTTATTAAGCGCTGGGCTTGGCAGTATGTTCAGTCAAAGATTTTTGGAATTGGTAAATCATCGAACACAGGCTGTCTTCGCAATAATAGTGCTTTACGGTATTGGTTTCATCTTACTATTTGAGCCTTTGTTTTATTTCTTGCTGGCTTATCCGCTACCGATCAGATTATTATGCGGTGGTCTGATGATTGCACCGCTCGCCTTTTTTATGGGTATGCCTTTTCCGATTGGTATTTTGGGACTATCGAAAAATAACACTGCTGCAATTCCCTGGGCCTGGGCCTTAAATGGATTTTTTACTGTGCTTGGCGGTTACTTGGCTATCGTAATTTCAATTTTCACCAACTTTATTGTGGTTATGAGCCTGGCATTTTTTATCTATGCTTTAGCGATGTTAGTTGTCCGGAAAAATGTGCCGATAAATCGCACTAATCAACAAGAGTCAGACACATTAGCTGCTTTTGAAGCAATTTAATTCATCAATATTTCAGCAGAATCCTGTAAAACTTGAGTTTGTTTTAAGATTAAGTGATGATTTATTGTTCGGTCGATAAATCATTTTAAATCAAGCAGAGTTTCAGGAGACTAGTTATGTTCAGAGCTCATTTAAATTTTGGCAGGGTGTTTGTTATTTGTTTGGCTTTCAGTTTGGTATATTTGGCAAATATTGAAAGTGCAAAAGCTGACAGAACTTATAGCATCTTACCATTGGGAGACTCTATTACCCACGCAGAAATTAATCGTGCCAGTTATCGTTATTTTCTTTGGAAAAAGTTAATAGATGCCGGTATTAAATTCGATTTTGTCGGTTCGATGAACACCCAACTTGACACCTATTCCAAGGGCGAAACTCCACAACCCGATTACAAAGGCCAATCATTTGATAAAGACCATGAAGGTCATTTTGCCTGGGAAGTGAATCACATTTGGGGTGGGCGCAATCCTAACAATAATACAGGTTCCGGCAGTCTGGGCGACTGGATGCAAGGTTATGATTTTGATATTGCGCTTGTACATCTTGGCTCTAATGATGCTTTCCAGGGGCAGGATAATAATCAAACGTTAAACGAAATAAAGGCTATTGTTGCCAAGCTTAGAGAAGACAACCCCAATGTAGTTGTTCTGCTCGCCAAAATTATTCCGACTTCAAAAGGTGAACGCGAAGCTGCTGCCGTTGATGAGTTATCCAACATGATCCCAACCATCATTAACGAAATCAACACCGAGCAGTCGCCTGTAATCCTGGTTGATATGTATGATGGCTTCGATGTCAATGAACTGACATATGATGGTGTCCATCCCAACGAAAAAGGCGAAATGCTGATGGCAGATCGCTGGTTTGATGCCATCATGGAGGCATTGCCATTAGTCAAGTAAACGATTTGGTTACAACAACCAAATCGTTTACTTGTCCCGGACTCGATCCGGGATCTCATCAAGACTGTTCGGGCTTATACAAGCAGCCCGCGCACTAATCCATTTCAGATTGTGCCACCTCGGACGTTTTAAGTTACTAAAATCCAAGGAAATATACATCTGCGCATTTTATTAATGCATGGATGCAGTATTGTATAATATCTTGAGCACCGGGAATTTTCTGCACTTTTAATCATGAATTGGGAACAATTACAAACATTTCATACCGTAATCATTCAGGGTTCTATTATAAAAACTGCGAAAGTATTATCAATTCATCCAACGACGGTCTCAAGGCGTATTGCAGAAATCGAAAAAAGGATCGGTACGCGCCTGTTGAAAAGAGAAGGTAATACCTATGTTGCCACTACGGACGGGCAGCGTGTTTTTGAGATGGCTGATGAAATGGCCAAACAAGTTCATTTTTTTGAGCAATTCCAGGAGAGCCTGAATGATGAAATTATGGGAACGGTTCGGATCACGGCCATTGAATCCTTAGTAGTGAATTGCCTATTGCCCAGAATGCCAGAATTACGCAAACAACACCCCCGATTAAACTTGGAATTCATTAGCAGTGACTTAAATTTGAGTTTCAAACGGCGTGAAACTGATCTTGCCATTCGTTTATCAAAACCGTCGTTGATGAATATCATCAGCAAGAAACTGGGTGATGTTGGTTTCGCGTTATACGCTAGTGCAAGTCCTAAAAAAGACTGGTCAAAAGTCTCATATCAAGACATGGATTGGGTTGGTTATGAGGATGAGTATTTGTTTTTATCGGAAGCAAAATGGCTTGCTCAGAAAATGAAAAAAAGCGAGCCGATTATTAAGTCAAGCAATGCTGGAATACTGAAAAAAGCTATAAAGGTAGGGCTGGGTATCGGTGTTTTACCCTGTTACAGGGGTGATGATGATAAATCATTAGTTCGTATCAGTGGCCCTCAACCAATTGTCACTCGGGAAGCCTGGTTATTGACGCATAATGATTATCGAAGTCACCCAAAAACCTGTTGGGTTATAGATTGGATTACAGACATTTTTAAATCGGATCAGAAACGGATTTCCGGGCAACTCTGATGCTTCTTATACGTGGTCACGTAAACGTCGATAACCGTTAACACATTCAACTGCAGTCTAATGTAAGCAATTTCCCACTCTGAACAAAAAACACGAAAAAAACATTGTGGGCAAGGAAACAATCAAGACAAGGGGTAGGGGTAGAATAGATTGTTCTTTCTGAGCATAAATGCTCGGCCCACAATGTTTAAAACTAAGCTTCCCGTATCTGTAGCCCCATTAAATTTGAAGCGATGTTATGAGTTAACTTTGACGTTAACAAGAGGATACGGGTGCATTAATAAGCTGCATTTTTGCAGTATTATTTAACTGCTTGAATATTAAGAATATTCTTCGTTTGTATTAGCCGGCAATAGATACTGATTACGTATATTTAATTTTTTATTAAACAAGCGTTAATGATCTGAACTGACCAAGTATTAGAAATTGGTTTAGCAATGTGTATTTTATTGTTTATCAAGGCTAAAGTAAGGGAATAAAACAGGTAGAGTGGTGGTTTTCAAAAGTATTATTGTGACTCAAATGCCGGTGCCAGCGCGTGGATCATCTCCGATGCTCTGGCAAGTTTATGTGAAGTTGTTTCTTCTTTGGCAACAGGTCCGTCCACGAACAGGTTGGCAAGGCCGTGTACAGAAGACCAGGCCAGTAATTCTTTTGGACTAAGACTGGTTGGATCATCATCTTCGATCGTATCAGCAAACCCTCCCTTAAGATGTCCGCTGAGCTTGTTGGCTGCCGCTAGGTAATCTTCATTATTGGAATAAATGGCTTCCTCCCGCCACATGGCACGAAAAAAGGCGGGTTTTTCCAGCGCAAAACTGATGTATGCAAGCCCTACGGCATGAAAAGCATTGGTCTGATTCAGTTCTGCCTGGGCTTTTGCCTGCTCCATGCTGTCTGAAAGTTGGTGCAGGGCTCGGGTGGCAAACGCAGTCAATAATGCGCGTTTGTCCGTGTAGTGCCTGAATGCAGAGGAGGGTGAAACACCTACCAGCTTTGCACAGCCACGAAGAGTCACTGCCTCGAATCCGAATTTGGTTGCTAATTCATCCACTGCATTGAGTAGAGATTCGGCCAGATTGCCATGATGATAGGGTTTTTTTCATGCTTTTATACCTTCAAATTCAATCACTATGCTTGTTTAATGTAAACATTGTTAACTTTTTTGCTCAAAACACTTGCAAATTGCCTAAAAGTTATTATTATTATATGTGAACAGTGTTCACATTAGCAACCCATGAAGCAATATTCCCACAAGAACACTGAAAAGGGATAGCTTCAATAGTATTTCCTAAGGAGCATGTTATGTCATCGTCAAGCACAACAACTCATGATCAATCTTATAAAATGTACACATTTTGTAAGAGCGGCTCAGGTAAATGCGGCAACTGGTCTGGAATAAACATCGCCGCCATGGTTCTTGGTTTTGTGTTTTTCTGGCCGTTGGGTTTGGTTATTTTATTCTGGATACTGGCAGGCAATCACGTTAAGGATTTGCCAGGGGCCGTACGCTATCATTGGTCAAAC
>CBDCFC010000015.1:0-65179 GCA_965215945.1 Arenicellales bacterium
AAAACCCGTTTTACTGCTTTGAATTCTGGTGAAGGTGATATTTTATTTCGCAATACAACAGAAACAATGAGCCGTGATGCGGATCTTAAATTAACATTCTTGCCGGTTAATTATTATGACGGCCAAGGATTTATGATTCGCAAAGAACTTGGCATTGAATCCGCCAAAGATTTGGATGGTGCTTCAATTTGTATTCAAACAGGTACTACAACTGAACTAAACCTTGCTGACTTCTTCCGTACTAATGGCATTAGCTATGAGCCAGTTGCTATTGAAACTAACGAAGAAGGTATTGCTAACTATGGCGGTAATCGTTGTGATGTTTATACGACTGATGCTTCCGGTCTTGCTTCAACTCGTGCAGCCTTAGAAGACCCTTCGGCGCATATCATTCTTCCTGAGATCATTTCTAAAGAACCTCTAGGTGGAGCAGTACGTCATGGTGACGATCAGTGGGCTGATATCGGAAAATGGGTGGTTAATGCATTAATTAATGCTGAAGAACTTGGTATTACATCAGAAAATGCTACTGAGCTTGCTGCCACAGCAGGTGACAATCCCAGTATTAACCGTCTATTAGGCTCTGAAGCCGAGATGGGTGCTATGATCGGATTGGATAACCAATGGGCATTACGTGCAATTACTGCAGTAGGCAATTATGGTGAAATATTTGATCGCAACATCGGTCCGGATACGCCTATTGGTCTTGAGCGTGGCCTGAACGCACTTTGGACAAATGGTGGTATTTTATACGCAGCACCAGTCCGTTAAGATATTCTGAAAAATTGGGGCGCTAGAAGCGCCCCAAACTTTATCCAGTTTTCGTTACTTAATTAGACAGAGAGGAACCGTCTATGAATGAAGCCGTAGTACAACAGCAATCCGGCAACAGCGGCCTGATGCGCTTATGGTATGACAAAGAAACCAGATCGGTAATCGTTCAAATAATAGCAATCGCAGTCTTTTTTGCCTTATTTTTCTATATGGCACGCAATGCTATTGTAAATCTTGAAGCGCTTGGAAAGGATATTAGTTTAGATTTTTTATCTCAACCTGCCAGTTACGATATTAGCCAGCATTTGATTGATTATAATTCACGCTCCACTCACTTCAGAGCGATGATTGTAGGAATCCTGAACACATTACTCGTTGCAGTTTGTGGAATAATACTATCAACAATAGTCGGATTTTTATTAGGTGTCTTTCGATTATCGAAAAACTGGTTAACTAATAAACTATCCTATGTATACATTGAATATGTTCGTAATGTGCCTGTTTTACTGCATATTTTAATGGTGCATGGAATTATCATCCATTCACTGCCAGTACCTAAAAATGCCATTTCAGTCGGTGACGGAGCCTTTTTAACCAACCGCGGTTTTTTTGTTCCAAAACCATTATTCGAGCCCTTATTCTGGGTGGTGTTTGGCTTATTTGTACTCGGGATTTTATTCACCATCTGGTTTAGACGATATGCGAAAAACGTACAAGATCAGACAGGCAAGCAATATCCCGTTTTCTGGATCAGCCTGGCCGCCATCATCGGTGTTCCCGTTCTCGCATTTCTGGTCTTGGGGATGCCCATTAACTGGGACGTTCCCGAGCTTAAAGGCTTCAACTATAAAGGTGGCATGGTATTACGGCCTGAATTTATTGCCTTATGGCTGGCATTATCACTATATACCGCTGCATTTATTGGTGAAATTGTAAGGGCCGGTATTACTGCTGTTAACTGGGGGCAAACTGAGGCAGCTTCGGCGCTGGGATTAACGCGTAGTCGAACATTAAACCTGGTCGTTATCCCACAGGCACTGAGGATTATTATTCCACCGTTGACTAGCCAATATCTGAACTTAACCAAAAATTCATCACTTGCACTGGCTGTTGGTTATATGGACATCGTGGCAACGATTGGAGGAATTTCACTTAACCAAACGGGACGTGAAATGGAGTGTATGACAATTGTTTTATTACTTTACCTGACATTTTCGTTAATCATTTCGACGTTTATGAACTGGTATAACAAACGAATCAAACTGGTTGAACGGTAGGAGCATAAAATAATGATTGAAGAAACTCGAAATTACCCGCTTGGTGAACATCCGGAATTACCACCGCCATCCAATACGGTTGGACCGATAGCGTGGATAAGAGATAACCTCTTTTCATCACCAACAAACATAATCTTGACACTGTTGTGTGCATGGTTGTTGTACAAAATTATCCCAGGCTCACTGAATTGGATGTTCTTTGATGCCGCCTTTACCGGTGAAGACCGCAATGCCTGCAAAGCCATCGCTGATGGAGCCTGCTGGGCTTTTATCGGTGAGCGCCTGTCGCTGTTCACCTACGGCTTTTACCCGGCTGAGCATCGATGGCGAGTCAATCTTTCGTTTGTATTATTAATACTCGCGATTATTCCTGTTCTTTTCGATCATATCCCGTTTAGAAAATTCGGATTGATTTATTCCGCCCTGTTTCCTTTCATTGCCGGATGGTTATTGATTGGTGGCCTTGGGTTGGAGCCCGTACCCACCAGTGAGTTTGGCGGCCTGATGTTAACTTTGGTAATTGGTGTAACCGGTATTGCGTTTTCCTTGCCAATTGGAATTCTTTTGGCTTTAGGGCGAGTATCAAATTTACCTCTGATCAAGATGATGTGTGTTGGCTTTATTGAGTTTATTCGCGGCGTTCCATTAATCACCTTGTTGTTCATTGCATCAACCATGTTGAATTATTTTCTACCTCCAGGAACAAACTTCGATCTGCTGTTACGTGTATTAATCATGGTCACCATCTTTGCCGCGGCATATATGGCAGAAGTGATACGTGGTGGATTGCAGGCCATCCCTAAAGGCCAGTTCGAAGGGGCGGACTCATTAGGTCTTAAATACTGGCAAACTATGCGCCTGATCATTCTTCCGCAGGCGCTGAAAATTTCAATACCCGGAATTGTTAACACTTTTATCGGTTTATTCAAAGACACAACCCTGGTGATAATTATTGGATTATTAGACCCCCTGGGAATTGGTCGAGCATCATTAGCCGATACCAAATGGACAGGACTTTCAATAGAGGTCTACCTATTTGTAGCATTATTCTTTTTTGTCTCCTGCTTTGCGATGTCGCGCTACTCGCTGTATCTGGAGAGCAAATTAGACACTGGACACAAGAGATAAGGAGAAGACTATGACAGATCAAGCAGAAAATATGAACCAAATCTCGGCTGAGCCTAGCAATGACGAGGAAGTGGTTATTTCCATTAAAAATATGCATAAATGGTATGGCGACTTCCATGTGTTGCGTGATATCAATCTTGAGGTGACGCGCGGCGAAAAAATTGTAATTTGCGGACCTTCAGGCTCGGGCAAATCCACAGTTATTCGCTGTATAAATCGCCTTGAAGAACATCAAGAAGGCCAGATTATTGTCGATGGAATCGAGTTGACTAATGATTTAAAAAACATTGAACAGGTACGTCGTGAAGTAGGCATGTGCTTTCAACACTTCAATCTGTTTCCGCATTTGACGGTGCTGGAAAACTGCACACTGGCTCCAATTTGGGTACGAAAAACCCCCAAGGCAGAGGCAGAGGCTACCGCAATGGACTACCTGGAGCGAGTTAAAATTCCTGATCAAGCCAACAAATTCCCTGGTCAGCTTTCAGGTGGGCAACAACAACGTGTAGCCATCGCCAGAAGTTTATGCATGAAACCAAAAATCATGCTATTCGATGAGCCCACTTCAGCTCTTGATCCGGAAATGATTAAAGAAGTGCTGGATACCATGATTCAATTGGCTGAAGAGGGCATGACTATGCTTTGCGTCACGCACGAAATGGGCTTTGCTAAAACGGTGGCCAATCGAGTTATCTTCATGGATGCCGGGCAAATCATTGAAGAAAATGAACCAGAAGAGTTTTTCAATAACCCACAAAACGAACGCACACAATTATTCTTGAGCCAAATACTTGCGCATTAATCTACCGGAGCATTCACACACAAAAAACCCGGCTTTGATAGCCGGGTTTTTTTACTTATTATTTATTACTCCACTTCTTATTTTAGAACCTGCTGTAGATTGACCACATGATTATAAGCATCAATATCATTTTGATCTAAGTAGCTTTGTCTGGCCTTAGCATAATAATCTTCAGCTTTATCAAGATTAGTGTTGGAATCAAACAACAGTGCCATTACATCCGGCATTCTGAAATACATATCTCTTTTATCAGAGCGCGATAATATCTCTGACGCCTTAACTCTAAACTCCCAAGCACGTCCTTGCTGTCCTTTAGATTTATATAGACTATACAACTTCATATAGTCTCGAGCCTGCCTGACCAGGTTGATTTGCGATTCATAATTAAAGAGCTTGGATTCAATCTCGGACCGCAAAGTTTCAATAGTATCTGCAGACGCATACTTTTGCCGTAATTCGGACAAAACCAGCATTGCCTGAAGATCTTGTCCTGACTCAGCGTAATAATTAGCTGCTTTTACCAAAGCATCACGTTCATCGTTATAGTTTTGCCGTGATCCGTAATACCTGGCCAGAGACTTATAAGCACTTGCCACTGCACCCGAACGTCCTAACTCGAGATTTTCTTCTATCGAAGAGTCAATAATTTGCTTGGCAACATAGGTTCGGCCCTTACTTAGGTAATATCTGGCGATTAACAAGTCATCATAAGCATTACCGGCACGCTTAGCGATTTCCCTACGTTTGGCATACATACGTCCAATCAATAACTGGGTGTTTGCAATTTGTTGGTGATTTAGTATCAGTTTAAAAATATCTAAGGCTTCAAACAAGTAAACTTCTGTTGAAGCCAAGTCCCCTTCTGTTGCAGACACCCGGCCTAACAACTGCATCACTTCACCTAAGAAGGAATTGTCTTGTACATCAACTGCCGAAGATGCTTTTTTTATTAAATAGTGCCTGGCTTTTGCAAAATCATTAGCATTAACCCAATCGATTAATTGTTGCTTATCCAGCTTAATTACATTGGACTTTTGTGTAACAATTTGGTTTTTTTCAATATGCTTGAGCAACTGTTGCTTGGGATCAGCAAGTTCCACATTTGTGTTTTGTTCAAAATCAACATTATCAGCCACCGTTTGTTCGGCATTGCTTTGAACGATTTTCTGATCGGAATTTGTGGGTATAAAACGGTTCTGATAAAAAGTGATCAACAACAATGTTATGACCAAAACTATAGTAAAAACAATACTATAGAATCTGTTTTTTTGTTTTTGCTTGGAAACTGACATGGTTATATAACAGCAGTTATTAACTACAGTATCCCAAAATTTAAATAAAAGGTCAAAACAGTAAAACAGAGTAGATATAATGACTTGAAGATTTTACTTTACAGCTATAGCTATCATTGATTTAGCAATGGGTCCGAATCGACCAGCTCTTTTAAATTCAACTTTACTAAAACCAGCCTCTAGCAGCAAAGTTGTTAATGTTGCCTCGGAGAAAAAACGAATATGCCCATCGTCCCAAAGTGGGTCATAATGTGAGTCTGTTTTTCCTAATAGCGCAATAATAAGATTCTTAACATAACCATGATAAGGCGTGGAAATTATTGCACAACCTGAAGGTTCTAATAAATTAAAAACTGATCGGGCAAACTTACGTGGAAATTGGACATGTTCAATAACTTCCAGGCTATAAACTATCGAAAATGTACCAAATTTTGCTTGTAAGTCCTGGTATGCATTTCCGGATTGAAGGTTCAAAGATGGATAAGTTCGTTGTGCTATTGCAACACCAGAATCTGATGGTTCAATACCAGAGACTTGATAGCCCATTTGCGCTAGATGGTTTGCGGTCCAGCCATTTCCAAAACCTACTTCGAATAAACGTTTATCGGAAAAACCAAAACTTTTAATAATTTCTATTAAGGGATTGACTAAATAATCATTCTGCCAACGTCCTGCACCCAAATACTTGTAGTCGCCCTCAATTTTAATATCCCGATTTAATTCACTCACAGCAACTATTCAATCCGGTTTGCTATGATTCGTGCGCGTCTCCCACCCTTTCTTTGTGTAGGTTGTGCAGTTTGTGATTTAGCTCGAATAAAAACAGCGTTATCTGGCCACCTAGATTCAACTATATGCCAACCTTCAGGTAAATAATTTTCAAGAAGAACGGTATTACCATTCAAAACGACTATCAAGCCTCCGGGCATCAATTTATCCAATAAACCTTGAATCATCGCTTCCAGATTTGTGTTGTCTTCCAACAGGATCAAATTAAAAAAGTAACGTGAGATATCATCTAAAAATGATAGATAGTCCTGTTTATGTACGGCAATTCTTATATCTTTTGATGTCAGCGGCTGGCTATTTTTCAAACCTTGTTCTGTTTCAACATTTAAAACCAATTTGGTCGTCATGGACATGGCTTTAGATATTTGCAAACAATAATCGTAAAGCGAGTCACCACAGCATAAAATCAAACCGGAATCATAGTGGCTTGCCATCATAGCTAAAAACTCTGCAGCTGGAGAACTAGCTGACCCTACTGTTTGATTCATTAAAGCTTTTCTCGATCGAACGTCAAGCGAATTATAAATTAGATTTTATTGCTGCATCATTTAATTTTGCAAATGGATATAATGCCGGATATGAGTTTAGAGAATCTAGAAATGTCACCAAATGACATCAAAAACTTCGCTGATCACTTGGCTGACCAAGCCGAAAATATTGCACTGAAATATTTTCGTCAACCGTTAGTTGTTGAAAGCAAAGCGGATGACTCTCCCGTCAGCATCGCAGATAAAGAAATCGAACTGACTTTAAGGCAGGCAATAAGTCGAAGGTTTCCAAACCATGGAATATTAGGAGAAGAATTTGAACGACTAGAAACTGGTTCTAAATTCCTCTGGGTCATCGATCCCATTGATGGTACAAAAAGTTTTGTAACAGGTCGCCCAAACTTTGGAATATTAATCTCGTTACTTAAAAATGAGAAGCCGATACTTGGATTGATTAACATGGCTGCGCTAAATGAACGCTGGTTTGCCATGCTGGATAAACCAACTACTTTTAATGAAAATACTGTAAGAACCCGATCAGTAACCGACATAAGCCAAGCCATTTTTTGTTCAACCGGTTTAGATTTTTTTAATGAGATGGAATTAACTATCTTCAATTATCTAAGTCAATTAGGACAATTCAGGTTATTTGGTGGCGATTGCTATAACTATGGCTTACTTGCCAGCGGCTTTATAGATGTGGTTATAGAAGCTGATTTAAAACCGTTTGATTTCATGGCACTGGTTCCAGTGATTAAAAATGCAGGAGGTGTAGTCACTGATTGGCAAGGAGGTGAACTGACCTTAGAATCATCCGGTCAGATTCTTGCTTGTGCTAATCAGCAGTTACATGATCAATGTCTTGACGAGATCCGAAAGATTGAGGGCTGACTAAGTTATGAGGAGATTCTGGACAGCTCTTCGAGCTTCCAGAATGACGAAAGAGATATTTCACCGATTGTCTTCGTCATACTGGCACTGAATCAAAGCCTGTGCTGAATTTGATTCAGTATTCAGCATAAACTTAGACCAGTATCTCCTTAATAGTGTTCGGGCTTTAAAGAATTAAACCTTATTCGGCTGCTTGGTCACACGCAGATAGGGCTTCTGCTCATCCCAGCCTTGTGGGAACATATCCTTGGCTTCTTCATTGGTCACTGCTGGAACGATGATCACATCCTCACCATCTTTCCAATTGGCCGGTGTTGCGACTTTATAACCCGCTGTTAACTGCATCGAGTCGATAACTCGCAAAATCTCATCGAAATTTCGACCTGTAGTCATTGGGTAAACCATCATTAGCTTAATATTTTTGTCTGGCCCGATGATAAAAACGGTACGCACAGTCGCATTGGTTAAAGCCGTGCGGCCTTCAGCAGTGCCTGTTTCATCGGCTGGAAACATGTTATAGAGCTTTGAAACATGTAAGTCTGTGTCACCGATCATAGGGAAATTTACCGCCTGTCCCTGAGTTTCCTCGATATCACTGGCCCAGGCAGAATGGTCATCGACCGGATCAACGCTTAAACCAATCACCTTGCAATTCCGTTTTTCGAACTCCGATTTCAGTTTAGCGACACAACCCAATTCAGTCGTACAAACGGGAGTGAAGTCTTTTGGATGGGAGAAAAGTACACCCCAGCTATCACCTAGCCAGTCATGAAAATTGATTTCTCCTTCGGTTGTCATGGCGGTAAAATCCGGCGCCTGATCATTGATTCTTAGTGACATATATTATCCTCTCAAATTGTTTAAACAATATTAATCAAGACTATTATATATGAGTCTGTGCTGAAAATTTTCAAGAACCCTAACCAGCAAGAATAGAATTGATACGATTAATCAGCCATTTATTAATCTCACTAATTTCTTCCATGACCACTTGATGTTGCATAGGATATTGATGCCAATCTGGAACTATTTCATTATCAAGCAACCATTGCCTGGACATTTTGGCTAATGCAATCGGAATGATAGGATCATAATCTCCATGGGCATAGAAAATTGCAGGTTTTTGCTTTATTTGGACTTGATCAATAATTGGCACATAAGTCGAAAGCGCAACTACGCCTGCCAGCTCATAATTCAGAGTTAAACCGCAATATAATGCTATAGCGCCACCTTGTGAAAACCCGGCCAAAAATATTTTCTGTTGATCAAAGCCAGCCTGAATTTGCTCTTCAATTAATTGCCTTACAATTTGTGCTGATTGTTTTATACCTTCTGCATCTTGCCGCGTGGATAAATCCATCTCAGCAATATCATACCAGCCACGCATAGTCATACCGCCGTTAATGGTGATCGGCCTCATCGGTGCATGCGGGAAAATGAATTTAATTCCAGGCACTTGACTGAAATCCATCGCATCTAAAACCGGAACAAAATCATTACCGTCTGCGCCAAGCCCATGCAGCCAAATCACTGCAAACTCAGGATCGGATTTCGTTTGTTTAATTATTGTTTCCGAGCTTCCATTCATAAATTTTGGATATAACAATGCGATTAATAATAATACAAAAGCGGTAAGTAATAATAACCGTCCGCTCATTGAGCTTTCACTTTTAGTTCCAAGTGTATTTTAGAACAGGCCTTCCACCTGCCCCTGATCATTGATTTTGATATGGTTGGCCGCAGGAATTCTAGGCAATCCAGGCATGGTCATGATATCGCCGCATACAACCACGATAAATCCAGCACCTGCTGATAACCTGACTTCACGAATCGGCACAACATGGCCGGTTGGCGCGCCCTTAAGACTAGGATCAGTTGAAAAACTATATTGGGTTTTAGCAATGCAAACAGGAAGATTACCAAATCCGGCTGCTTCCAGATCTTTGATGGAATTACGCGTTTTTTGATCGGCAGTTATATCATCGGCGCGGTATAACTTGGTTGCTACCGCTTTTATTTTGTCCCAAATACCCATATCATCAGGATATAAAGTACCGAATTGACTCATGCCGCTATCGGCAACTTTAACAACCTCGTGCGCTAATTCTGTAGTACCGTTGCCGCCATTTGCCCAATGACTGGCCTCAATTGCTTTCACGCCGTGCTCGGCCGTCTGTTCTACAACTACATCCATTTCTGCTTGAGTATCGGCACTGAATTGATTGATTGCGACGACCACAGGGACACCGTATTGCTTGATATTCTCAACATGTCGCACCAGGTTTGAGCAACCCTTTTTAACTGCTTCAACGTTTTCCTCGGTCAAAGCGTCTTTACCTACGCCGCCATGCATTTTTAATGCTCTTATGGTGGCAACCAGAACAACTGCATCTGGAGCTAAACCTGCACTGCGGCATTTAATGTCGAAGAATTTTTCTGCACCAAGATCTGCACCAAAACCCGCTTCAGTCACGACATAGTCGGCCAATTTCAATGCGGCTTTGGTCGCAATCACAGAATTGCAACCATGGGCAATATTGGCAAACGGACCGCCGTGAATAAAGGCGGGATTATGTTCAAGTGTTTGTACTAAATTTGGCGCCAATGCATCTTTTAACAATACCGTCATCGGCCCGGGTGCCATAACAGCTTCAGCGCGTATGGGCTCACGATCACGCGTGTAGCCAACAACGATCAGACTCAGTCTGTTTTGCAAGTCTTCTAAATTCTTGGATAAACAGAAGATTGCCATGACTTCCGAGGCCACCGTAATATCAAAACCATCTTCACGCGGATAGCCGTTGGCAACACCCCCTAAGGAACTGGTGATTTGACGTAGTGAGCGGTCGTTCATATCAACAACACGGCGCCAAGACACTCTCCGGGTATCAAAACCTGCCGCATTTCCCCAGTAAATATGATTATCAATTAACGCAGACAATAAACTGTGCGCCGAGGTAATCGCATGAAAGTCACCGGTAAAATGCAGATTGATATCTTCCATGGGAATAACCTGGGCGTAACCACCACCGGCAGCACCACCTTTCATGCCAAAGCAGGGACCTAACGATGGTTCGCGCAAACAAACCATGGCTTTTTTGCCAATTTTATTCATCCCATCTGTCAGCCCTACCGATGTTGTGGTTTTACCTTCACCGGCGGGTGTGGGTGTTATTGCAGTAACCAGAATTAATTTGCCATCGGGGTTATCTTTTAATGATTCTATATACTCCAGACTGATCTTCGCCTTGGTATGACCATGAGGCATCAACGATTCATTAGGAATATCCAGTTTTGCGGCAATTTCACCAATAGGTTGAATAGGCGCAGCACGTGCAATTTCAATATCACTCATACTAAATTCTCTGCGATCAAAGTTATTGTTAATATCCGGGCACGAAAAACCCCCAGCAAACGCCGGGTATTTTAGTCAGATTTCCCCCGATATAAAGGTAAATCGCGCATTTTACAGCTTAAATTCGATTTTGATAATCAGATTACGAAGCCGATCATCGCAAAAACGAAGGAATAATGAAACTCCCCGCCGTAAACGGCGGGGTATCTATTTTGCTTTGCATGTTATCCCGTGGCAAGCCACGGGGAATTTAACCCTCGCTAGCGATTAAACCTCGAGCACAATTTTGCCGAAATGCTGACTGGACTCCATTATTTGATGAGCTTCAGCTGCTTGAGATAATTGCAAGACATCAAAAATCAGTGGTTCTATGGTTTTATTGGCAAACAAGGGCATAACGGTTTGTTGAAATTGCTTAATGATTTTGGCTTTTTCTTCAATCGGCCGCGAACGCAGAACTGAGCCAATTATTCGTTGCCGTCTAACCATCATTTGTGCAAGATTAATTTCCGCCTTAACACCCTTTGATACACCAATCTGCATCAAAGTGCCCCCTAGAGCCAGTGACCGCATATTGTCCTGATGGTAAGGCCCGCCTATATGATCAAGAATCACATCAACTCCCCTGCCATCTGAAATTTGTTTTATCTCATCCGCAAATGATTGTTGTTGGTAATCAATCACGTGGTCGACCCCGAGTGCTTTCACCCGCTCAACCTTGCCGGACGAGCAAGTCACAAATGTCGTTACCTGTGGCGTGAGATGCTTAGACAATTGAATCGCAGCTGTATTGACGCCACCACCACCACCGTGCAGCAATACCGATTGCTCGCCTGACAATTGACCCAATAAAAACACATTAAGATACGCCGTTATATAGGTTTCACAGATACATGCAGCTTGATTGAAATCAAGTGCTTCTGGGATAGGCATGATGTGATCTTCATAGGCTGTGCAATATTCAGCATAACCACCACCTGCCACTAGAGCAAAAACCTTATCACCCACTTGCCACTTCGATACCTCGGTGCCAATGTTTTCAATCACTCCCGCGATTTCCAGCCCCAGAATCTCTGATTCCCCTTTCGGGGCGGGATATTGACCCATACGCTGCATTACATCAGGTTTATTGACGGATGTTGCATGGACTTTGACTAAAACTTGATTGGCGGCTGGTTCAGGCTTTTGTGCTTCACCAAGAACCATCACCTCCGGACCGCCAAAATCCTCAAGTACAATCGCTTTCATAATGCTGACTTATAACAACTCGGCAATTTGCACACTGTTTAAAGCTGCGCCTTTGCGCACATTATCCGATACCACCCACATATTCAAACCACGAGGATGAGAAATATCCTCGCGAATACGACCCACAAAAACATCATCCTTGTGTGCGGCTTCAGTTACAGCCGTTGGGTAACCCCCAGGCTTTTGGGTGTCCAGAACGGTAACCCCCGGCGCTTTTTTCAGAATTTTAGTAGCCTGTTCTGCGGTTATTTTTTCCCTGGTTTCAATATGCACCGCTTCCGAATGCCCATAAAACACTGGCACTCGCACCGCAGTAGGGTTTACTTGAATAGAGTCATCTTCCATGATCTTGCGTGTCTCCCACACTATTTTCATTTCTTCCTTGGTATAGCCGTTATCTAAAAACACATCGATTTGTGGCAAGGCATTAAATGCAATCTGCTTGGGCATAACCTCAGGCTTGATCGGTTTAGCGTTCAACAGATTAGCCGTTTGTGATGCCAATTCTTCAATGGCCTCTTTACCCGCACCGGACACCGCTTGATAGGTCGCTACATTAATGCGTTCAATCCCAACCGCATCATAAATTGGTTTTAGCGCAACTAACATCTGAATAGTAGAGCAGTTCGGGTTGGCAATAATATTGTTATGCCCGTTAATCGCATGTGGATTCACCTCAGGAACAACCAGCGGCTTGTCATCGTCATAACGAAATTGAGAAGTATTATCAATAACGACACAACCTGTTGCGGCGGCCTTGGGTGCATACTCCGCTGAAACCGACGCACCTGCAGAAAACAAACCAATCTGTGTTTTGGAAAAGTCAAATTCAGCCAGATTCTCGACGATCACCGATTTGCCGTTAAAGTTGATTTTGGTGCCCGCCGAACGTTCGCTGGATAGCGGATAAATATTCTCAATCGGAAACTGGCGCTTTTGCAAAATATCCAGCATGGCTTCACCAACCGCGCCTGTTGCGCCTACCACTGCTACATTAAATTTATCTGACATAAAATTCCTTTAAATACTAACTAAATTATTAATTCAAAGCCTGAATAACAGTATCGCCCATTTGCTCCGTCGAACATATGGAGTCATCGGATGTCGCAATATCAGGAGTGCGCAACCCTTGGGCAAGCACTCTCTTCACAGCTGTTTCAATCTTATCCGCCAACCCTCCCTGACCCAGTGAGTAACGCAACAACATTGCCAAAGACAAAATTGTTGCCAACGGATTAGCTTTGGCCTGTCCGGCAATATCGGGGGCTGAGCCGTGCACTGGTTCGTACAAACCTTGTGCAGACTGATTTAACGATGCCGAGGGTAACATGCCGATTGAACCGGTCAACATGGCTGCACAATCAGACAGAATATCCCCAAACATATTGCCGGTCACAATTACATCAAACTGTTTCGGGTTTCGAACCAACTGCATGGCGGCATTGTCGACATACATGTGACTAAGTTTTACATCCGGGTACTCGACCGCGACTTCTTCTACAATTTCTCGCCACAATTCAGACACTTCCAGGACATTAGCCTTATCGACCGAGCATAAACTATTATTTCTTGCTTGTGCTGTTTTAAATGCAGTGTGGGCTATACGTCTGATCTCTGATTCGCTGTAAACCAGAGTATTAAAACCGACCCGCTCCCCGTCTCGATTCTCAATACCACGCGGATGGCCAAAATAAATACCGCCTGTTAACTCGCGAACAATCACAATATCCAGATTAGCAACAACATCGGCTTTCAAGGTCGATGCAGTAGCCAATTCTGAATATAAGATTGCAGGTCGCAGATTCGCATACAAATCCAGTTCAGCCCGCAATTTCAGCAATGCCGTTTCCGGGCGTAGACTCCTTTCCAGGCCATCCCACTTGGGTCCACCAACAGCCCCCAGCAATATTCCCGCTGAGGATTTAGCCTGCTCCAAAACCTCTTGAGGAAATGGATCACCGCATTTATCGTAAGCAGCACCGCCAATATCCAGCCTAATAATTTCAGCACCCAGTCCATGATCTTGATTTAACACGTCCAGTAGCTTTTGTGCCTCATCAATGACTTCCGGTCCAATACCGTCTCCAGGTAATAACAAAATTTTGGCGCTCATCAATTGAACACCCAAGGAGTGACTTTTCTGCGCTGTTCTTCATAGGTCTTAATTTTTTCAGCTTGCTGCAGCGTTATACCTATGTCGTCCAGACCTTCCAGTAAGCGATGCTTGTTACCCGGATTTATTTCAAATTGATAAACCTTACCCGCATCTGTTGTCACCGATTGATTCGGCAAGTCAACATTAAACTCACAGCCCACATTTTCAGTAACTTCGGCGAACATCTCATCTATTTGCTGATGTGGCAAAACAACAGGCAGAATTCCATTTTTAAAACAGTTATTTAAGAAGATATCGGCAAAGCTGGGCGCTATTACACAACTAAATCCATAATCCAACAACGCCCAGGGCGCATGTTCACGGGAAGAACCACAACCAAAGTTTTCACGGGTCAACAGAGTTTTTGCGCCCTGATAGCGATCATGATTAAGCACGAACTCGGGGTTTAATTGCCGCTTGGAATGATCCATTCCCGGCTCCCCTTTATCCAGATAACGCCAGTCGTCAAACAGATTGGGGCCAAATCCGGTTCGCTTGATGGATTTCAAGTATTGCTTGGGAATAATTTGATCAGTATCGATATTAGCTTGATCCAAAGCCGCTACCAAACCTTTTAATGTAGTAAATTTTTGCATGTTTAATCAGTTTAAATTGTTTACATCAACAAAGTGACCGGCTACTGCCGCCGCTGCCGCCATGACTGGTGAAACTAAATGTGTACGTCCACCACGCCCCTGTCGACCCTCGAAGTTTCGGTTAGACGTTGACGCACAACGTTCACCTGATTCGAGTTGATCTTCATTCATACCTAGACACATGGAACATCCTGGTTCACGCCACTCGAAACCAGCAGATTTAAACACTTCGTCCAAACCTTCTTGTTCAGCCTGTTGTTTCACCAAACCAGATCCTGGCACCACCATGGCCAGTTTGATGTTGGCGGCCAGTTTTTTACCTTTGATGACATCAGCTGCTGCTCGTAAATCTTCAATGCGGGCGTTGGTACATGAACCAATAAAAATTTTATCCGGGTGGATGTCTTCGGCCTTCATACCAGGTCTTAAATCCATATATTCCAAGGCGCGTT
Source organism: Arenicellales bacterium (assembly GCA_965215945.1). Lineage (GTDB taxonomy): Bacteria > Pseudomonadota > Gammaproteobacteria > Arenicellales > JAHEKD01 > JAHEKD01. The sequence continues at coordinate 15,248 of CBDCFC010000015.1, forward strand.
GCATACCTTCGCGTTTAACCGGGTCTTGTTCCTGCTCAGGGTCAGGAACTGATGCATCAACCGGCATCACCATTTCCGGCGAGGTGCCCCAACTCATGAAAGGTTTAATCTGGCTGCCGTCCAGCTCAATTTCAATATCAAACTCAGCATTTTTATCACTTTTTAAACCCTGCCAATAGTTAACGGCCTGATCCCACAATTCACCCTCAGGGCTATAGGGACGACCTTTGACATAGGCGATTGTTTTGTCATCAACAGCAACTAAACCGGCCCTGGCTCCTGCTTCAATCGACATGTTACAAATCGTCATCCGGCCTTCCATACTCAACGACTCAATCACTTCGCCGGCGTATTCAATGGTATAACCTGTGCCACCGGCTGTTCCGATTTTGCCAATAATAGCGAGAATCACGTCCTTAGCAGTTACCCCTGCTTGCATATGACCATTAACGGTCACGCGCATATTTTTCGCCTTTTTTTGCAAAATACATTGAGTCGCCAAAACATGTTCCACATCAGAGGTTCCAATACCAAACGCCAAAGCTCCCAAAGCACCGTGTGTGGATGTATGTGAGTCACCACAGACAATAGTCATTCCGGGCAAAGTTGAGCCCTGTTCCAGCCCAATGACATGCACAATTCCCTGGCGAATATCATCCATACCAAACAACGTAATTCCCGCTGATTCACAATTATCAGTTAATGTGGTGACTTGTAACTTTGAAATGGGATCAGAGATCCCGAGACTCCTGTCAGTTGTCGGTACGTTATGATCCGCCACTGCCAGGTTGGCATTAATGCGCCAGGGTTTGCGCCCGGTGAGTTTTAACCCCTCAAACGCCTGTGGGGACGTTACTTCGTGGACCAATTGACGGTCAATATAAAGCAAACTGGTGCCGTCGTCATAACTATGCACCAAATGAGCATCCCATAATTTATCGTAAAGCGTTTTTGCCATTGTGCTGGTTTAATTGAGCTTGACTTGAAATAGTAGCCTATTTGTTTTATAAATCAAATTTATTATTTTTATTATTTTAATTCCAATTTGGAATAGATGGATTACGACCAATTAAAAACGTTCATCACTTTAGCCGAAACAGGCTCATTCTCATTAAGTGCTGAAAAACTTAATATTACTCAACCAGCAGTAAGCAAAAGAATTTCGCTATTAGAATCCCAGCTTAATTGCAAATTATTCGACAGAGTTGGAAAAACAAACAAACTCACCGCCGCAGGTGAATTGACATTGGCAAGAGCAAAAAAGATTCTATCTGAGAGCAAAGAACTTCGGCACGATATCGCGAATCTTACCGATACGATATCCGGAAAATTAGTAATCTCAACCAGCCATCATATTGGACTGCATCGTCTACCCCCGATTCTTAAAGCCTATGTTAAGCATTACCCTGATGTTGAACTCGATATGCGATTTACTGACTCAGAGATTGCCTATAATGATGTCTTGCATGGAGAGACATCACTAGCCATTGCCACTTTGCCAAGCAAAGTGGACGAAAAGCATATTTCGGTTTACCCATTGTGGCTTGACCAACTCGTGCTAGTCTGTGCTAATAATCATCCTTTGGTTAAAAGAAAATCACTCAATGCCGAGGACCTTGAAAACTACAATGCAATTCTGCCAGGAGAAGAAACATTTACCCGCCGTATCATTGATAAGTATTTCAAATCGAAAAACCTTAAACTAAAAATCGCATTTGAGACCAATTACTTAGAAACAATTAAGGTGATGGTTGCATCAGGACTGGGCTGGTCAGTTCTACCCCATATACTTGCCGGCAAAGAACTAAAAGTCGTTTCATTTCCATCATTGCGCTTAACTCGCAGGCTCGGTGTCATTATCAATAAAAACATGACCTTGCCAAATTCCGCCCAGGCAATGCTTGAATTACTTAAAACTCAAAGTGATTATTTAGAGTTGAAAGAACAATTTCAGAACTTGTAAGAGATATTTTCAGACTTTTATATCAAGATTGGCCGGATTAATTAATCGTTTAGGTTTTACTGAATGCCCCTGGACGATTAACCCTATCCCAAGAAATTGATCAGTTGAATCAAGATATAACCGAACCAGTCCATTGGCAGGCAAGCCGTTCTTTGGGATTGGTTGACCCTTAAATAATCGTTCGACCTGATTTTTATTCAATTCAAGCGCTACCAGATGACTTAGAACTTGATCGGCTGGTTTAAGCAGATTTTGCCGTTTAACCGGCTCAGGCATTTTTTTCAATTGATCAACGGTAATCGCATCATTAACAGACAAATTCCCGACCATTGTTCGTCGTAAGGCCTTTACGTGCGCTCCACAACCAAGCTCTTCGCCTAAATCGTAAGCCAAGGATCTAACATAAAATCCACTAGAGCATTTTATTAAAACATCTGCTTGTTCATCTGTATAGTCAATGAGTTCAAATCGATGTAATTCCATTTTTCTGGCCTCACGCTTTATCTCTATACCTTCTCGCGCGAGTTCATATAAGGGTTTACCGTCTTTCTTAAGGGCAGAATACATCGGTGGAACTTGATGAATCACACCAACAAATTTTTCCATTGCATCGACAAGTTTCTGTTTGGAAACATTGACGGCGAGCATCTGAGTAACCTCACCGTCAGAGTCATAAGTATCAGTTGTTTCGCCTAATTTGAATGTTGCCAAGTAAGTTTTATCAGAATCAAGCAAATAGCTGGATAATTTAGTTGCCTCACCGAAGCACAACGGTAATAAACCTGTCGCCAGAGGATCAAGACTGCCAGTATGTCCTGCCTTTTTAGCTTTGAGTAAATACTTAACATCTTGCAAAGCCTGATTTGATGTTAAGCCCCTGGGTTTATCTAATAGCAGTAAACCTGATACGTTATGACGGTTTTTAGACATTGAACTATTTATTGATTATCTTTACTTCGTGCCTGCTCTATAAGGTCGCTCATTTTTAGCCCATTTTCTATGGAAGCATCATAAACAAATTGTAAATTCGGTGTGCTGCGCAAATCCAGTCGTTGACTAAGTAATCGTTTAAGATAACCTGACGCACTGGTTAGGGCGCTAATCAATTCCCTGTGTTCAAGATCATTGGAAAATTCCGTAACAAAAACTTTTGCCTGTTTTAAGTCTTTAGTCAATCTGACATCGGTCAAGGTAACCAAACCTATTCGTGGATCAGAAAGTTCGGAATTAATAATCAGGGCTAGCTCGCGTTGAATTAGCTCGCCTACGCGTCGAGTTCTATCGATTTCCATAATAGTTTTTGAACAGCAGCTATCTGAGCAAGATTAGATAGTCTGCTGCTCCTCTGTCAGTTCAAATATTTCCAACTGATCACCGGTTTTAATGTCATTATAATTTTTGACACCTATACCGCATTCAAGCCCCGCTTTAACCTCGGCCGCATCTTCCTTGAATCGTCTAAGCGAGTCAATCTTACCCTCAAAGATAACAACGTTATCACGTAACACTCTGACTTCGCGGTTGCGCCTGACAGCGCCTTCCAGCACCATGCACCCAGCAATCGCACCAATTTTGGGCGCGCGGAAAACATCACGAACCTCGGCAAGACCGATTATATTTTCTTTAGTGACGGGTGCCAGCATACCAGACATTGCAGCTTTAACCTCATCAACCACATCGTAAATAATACTATGGTAACGAACATCGACACTTTCAGCTTCGATCAACCTTCTTGCCGTTGCATCCGCCCTGACATTAAAGGCAATCATGATGGCGTTAGATGCCAATGCAAGATTCACATCTGATTCGTTAATGCCACCCACCATGCCATGAATCACATTGACTTGAATGTCTTCACGCGAAAGTTTTTCTAGTGATTCAGTCAACGCTTCAACTGAACCTTGAACATCCGCTTTGACAATTAGATTTAAACTAATTGCATCTTCACTACCCATATTATCAAACAGATTTTCAAGCTTGGCAGCTTGCTGCCTTGCCAGCTTGATTTCCTTGAATTTACCTTGACGGAATAATGCAATTTCCCGCGCCTTGCGTTCGTCGGAAACAACTAACACTTCATCACCGGCAGTTGGCACCCCTGATAAACCCTGTATTTCAACCGGTGTTGACGGGCCAGCAAATTTAATTTGCTCGCCATACTCATTGCTCATTGCCCTAACTCGACCGGATTCCTGGCCGGCCAAAAGTATATCGCCTTTATTGAGAGTGCCCTTCTGGATCAGAATTGTAGCCACAGATCCCCGCCCTTTATCGAGTCTTGCCTCCACAACCAATCCAGCCGCATTACCTTCTTCCGGCGCCGTCAGCTCGAGGATTTCTGCCTGCAATAAAACGGCATCAAGCAATTGGTCTATATTTTGTCCTGTCATTGCCGATACTGGAATCATCTGAATATCTCCACCCCAACTTTCTGGAATCAAATCATGTTGAGAAAGCTCCTGCATGACTCGTTCGGGATCAGCTTCTTCTTTGTCCATTTTGTTTATTGCCACCACAACTGGTACATCGGCATCTTTGGCATGGCGAATCGCCTCAATCGTTTGTGGCTTGACACCGTCATCAGCCGCCACCACAAGAATGACAATATCGGTTGCCTTGGCACCTCTTGCGCGCATTGCAGTAAACGCTTCATGACCCGGCGTATCAAGGAAAGTCATTTCACCTTTATCTGTGGTAACCCTATACGCGCCAATATGTTGAGTGATTCCACCAGCTTCCCCCGAAGCAATTTTAGATTCACGAATGTAATCGAGCAAAGAGGTTTTACCATGATCTACATGGCCCATTACGGTTACCACTGGTGGTCTGGGTTTTTCGTCATGCTGAGCAATTTCTTCCTCAACGGTTAGTAACGCCTCAGGGTCATCAGCCGCCGCAACAATAGGCTTATGGCCCATTTCTTCCACCACTATCATGGCAGTATCTTGATCAATAACCTGATTGATTGTCACCATACTGCCCAAATTCATTAATGCCTTAACGACATCTGTGCCTTTAACCGACATCGCATGAGCTAAATCTGAAACACTAATCGCTTCAGGAATAGCGACTTCACGAACAATTTGTTCAACAGGCATTTCAAAAGTATGAACATTTTCCGTTTCGATTTTTTTCTTCTTATCGGCTTTGCTCGCTGCCGCCAATTCTTTACGTTTAGCTTTTTTCTTTTTACGACGATCCGCGGCTGTGACTTCCTGTTCTTTTCGACGTTTTGCTCTTAATGCAAGCTCTCTGTCTTTATCTGAAACTTCCGCAACCGGTTCGGTAGGTTTTGGAACCTCAATGTCAAGCGCTTCTGTACTAAACGGATCAGGTGTAGTTTCTACTCCATCCGATTTTACGCTGTCCTTTTCAGGCTCAGGATCAGTTTCTTGTTGCGCTTCAGTATCAGTTTCAGGTTGTTCCTCTTCGGTTACGGCTTGCTGTTTTTCTGCCTCGATTTCCTTGACTTGATCTACCGGTTTAGCTTTCTCCACAGGTGTTTCTTCAGCAGCAGGTTGATCCTCTACAACCTGTTTTTCAACTGGCTGCTCTTCTTCTACCTTGCGAACAAATGTACGCTTTTTCTTGACCTCAACTTGAATTGTTTTTGAAGTCCCGGTTCTTGTTTTTTGCTTCAGATTATTAGTCGAGCGTGATTTGAGCGTTATCTTGCTGCGAGTCGATAATGGCGCTGCCGATTCTTTACTCTCTGATTTAGATTTGCGCAGATATGTTAATAATTTGCGCATTTCCGTTTCGTTCAAGGTGTCATTAACATCTGACTTGCCTTTTACCCCGGCCTCGTCTAACTGAACAAGCAGTTGATCCGCAGGCAACTTGATCTGGTTGGCAAATATTTTAATTAATACTTCTGTCATGGCTAATACCTGTAATACGCGCCCTTACTGAAACCAGGGTTCCCTGGCTTTCATAATTAATGCGCTTGCTTTTTCTTCGCCCAATTCGGGCAAAATTTCTAGCAATTCATCGGTGGCAAAATCAGCGAGCTCTTCAGAATCTGCAATTCCGTTGGCTTTCATTTTTTCGGCTGTTTCCTCGTCCATACCTTCAAGATTCATTAAATCTTTTTCTGCTTCTGCAGCACTAACCGCCGCAGACTGAATCAGCAACACATCTTCAGCTCGATTGCGTAATTCATCAACGACATCTTCGTCAAATTGCTCGATATCAAGTAATTCTTGTTTAGGCACATAAGCAACTTCCTCCAAAGTAGTAAAACCTTCCTGCACCAGAATACCGGCTACTTCTTCATCAATATCGAGCTGCTCCATTAGCCGGCCTCTCGCTTCTTCTTCTTCACCTTCTGCTTTTTCAACCGCCTGATCATTAGTCAGAATATTAATTTCCCAGCCACAAAGTTCGGTAGCCAGTTTGACATTTTGACCACCTTTACCAATCGCCTGCGAAAGCTGACCCTCATCAACAATAACATCTATTGAATGGGTATCCTCGTCGATAACAATCGATTCAACTTCGGCTGGCGCTAATGAGTTGATCACGAATTGGGCAGGATCTGCTGACCACTGAATAATATCAACTCGCTCACCGCCGATTTCATTAGAAACGCTTTGCACCCGTGCACCACGAATACCCACACAAGCACCAATAGGGTCGATTTTAGGATCGGCGGAGTAAACGGAAATTTTTGCACGCGAACCGGGATCACGGGCACCACTTTTAATTTCCAGAAAACCCTCGTTGGCTTCGGGAACTTCTAATTTAAATAACTCAACTAAAAAGCGCGTACTAATGCGATCGAGAAAAATCTGGATACCACGCGCCTCAGGATTAATTTCGCTAACCAAGGCACGAATACGATCACCTTTACGCAATGCTTCACGAGGAATCATGGCTGAGCGCTTCAATAATGTTTCTACACCATTAACATCAACAATCGCACCATCACGCTCCATGCGTTTTACCGTACCGGAAACAAGTTCACCCAAGTGTTGTTGAAATTCAGCCACGACCTGGCTCCTTTCAGCTTCACGAACTTTTTGAATAATGACTTGCTTGGCTGCTTGGGCGGCAATGCGACCGAACTCAACTGATTCCATTGGCTCTTCAATCAAATCGCCGACATTCAAATCTTCTGAATGCTTACGCGCATCAGTCAAAAAAATCTGCGCATCAGGATTAATCATTTCCTCATCATCAGCAATAATTTCCCATTGGCGAAACGCTTCATGATCACCTGTGGTACGCTCAATAGCAACTCTTACCTCAATATTTTTTGGATGACGTTTACGAGTCGCTGTCGCTAATGCAGCTTCAATGGCTTCAAAAATTATCTCCTTGTCCAGAGATTTCTCCCTAGACACTACCTCAGCCATTAATAAAATATCATTGCTGTTCATTATCTAACTCCGACGCTAAACCTAGTTATCCCAAACGGGTGATAACTTGGCAGTATTAATATCATCAAATGGCAAATCATAAGCCTCACCATCAACTTCAACAACAATTCCAGCCCCATCAACTTCCGTTAATTGACCGGTAAATCGTTTACGCCCCAAATGCATAGTATGAGTCGTTACTTTAACTCGCTCACCACAAAACTTTTCAAAATGCTCAGGCTTCACAAGCGGCCTGTCTATTCCAGGTGATGAAACCTCTAACATATAATGTCCTTTAATCGGATCTTCAACGTCCAACAACGCACTGATCTGTCGTGATACCTTTTCGCAATCCTCAAGCGTAATGCCTTCAGGATGATCGATATAAACACGCAATAATGAATTTTTTCGTTGTGGCACATATTCCACCGCGACTAATTCATAGCCTAGTGCACTTGCGCCAGACTCAACAATTTGTTCAAGACCCATGGCTATAAACCAATTTGTTTTCAATCCATTCGTTATCAACTAATTTCTATAGAGCAAAAAAAGTGGGCATTTGCCCACTTTCCTCATTCTATCGATGCAACTGACATTCAATCACATCTTGTTATTTTTTCACGCCTATATTTTTACGCCCGGGCGTTTCAACTAAAAACCCCGCTGCTGCGGGGCCGTAGTTTCTTCGCCGTTTGTTGGTAGCGGGGGTAGGATTTGAACCTACGACCTTCGGGTTATGAGCCCGACGAGCTGCCAGACTGCTCCACCCCGCAACAGCGAGTGGCTATTCTAGTCATTTTCCCTTAAGTATTCAATAGTTTCGAAAGGTTTATTTAAGTTATTTTGGCTTTTTCACAACAACTTTTTTAAGCGGTGAAAGGTTAATTTCGTCCCACACAACGGTGCCGGCACTAGTTAGTATTAGTAGCACTGCATCGGCTACTTGCTCAGGTAAAATACTATTTTCTGGATCAGCTCCTGGCTGGAAAGAAAGATCATCAAAAAATGAACTTGCGACCATACCCGGATTAATCAAACCAACCCGGATATTGCTTGTCGTACATTCCTGCCTTAGGGCCTGTGAAAACCCCCTTAAACCGAACTTTGCCGCACAATAAACCGACCCCATTTTACCGCCGGTCAATGCTGACTCAGAACCAATAAAAATAATATCGCCGCAACCACGTGACTTAAATGACTTGATAAAAGCCCTGATCAAGTGAATTTGAGCAATAAGATTAACTTGAATCTGTTCAGTAACCTGATCTGCCGAGAATTCTTCTAAACTCCCAAACCGCCCCTGTCCGGCATTTAATACGATTGAGTCAATAGTTCCACAATCTTTAACAAAATTTGATAGTGAATCTGGGTCCTGACCAACCCGCTTTAAGTCAAGATGAATAGCATTAAAATGAGTATGCCTTATATTTATCGTATTGGGTTTGCGTGAAGTTCCGGTAACTGCAAAGTTTTCTGCCAACAATTTATCAGCAATCGCACGGCCAATACCTCGGCTTACACCTGTTACCAAAACTCGTTTCATATTGAACAGTAATAGAGTTTGCTCTTAGGTAACCAAGCCAGAATCTGCTTTTTACAAAACTCAAGCATTTCTTGTTCAGCACAGGCAGACAAACATTTCATTCCATTAACGTTTTCCATTGATAAATTATAAAGCGGCTCTTGAGGATATAGTTTTTTGATTTTTTTAAAAAAATTCTTAGGCATTCGAAAGCCGCCCATGCTGACAGAATGGATTGATGAGACATCTATCTGCTCGAATATACTTTCAAACAAAGTTTGGTAACTTTGTTGGTAGTCAACATAGCTCAGCATCGGATCAAACCTGAGCCCTAGTTTCCAGCCATTCTTTTCTAATTGCTTCATTGCCTGAATCCGTTTTTCAACATTCGGTACACCATGCTCGAAGCGATTGGAAAAATCATCGGGAGTAAAACTAAAAGCCACAACTACATTTGCTAAAGCCTGACGCGATAATAAAGACCGAATTTGTGTGCTCTTGGTTCTTATTTCTAAAAAAGACTGAGGAATCTTTTCGAACACATCCAGGCAGTGATCCATAAATCTAGTAACAGGCTCAAAAGCCAGACTGTCACAATCGTAACCAGAAAAAAACCACTTACACAAATCATCTTCCTTTTTAGAATGCAAAACTATTTCGTTAGTAAAATCTTCATAATTAACAAAAACAACATAATTGGCTGAATTGTACATGCCTTGCAAAAAACAATAACGGCAATCATAGACACAGTTGAGCATGTGAGAAAAGTAATAATTTTCGTCCCCTCCTACTCCATATTCAGGCGGAGCCGACATAACATGACCTTTATATTTTTTGGCAAGAATTAATGCGGGATTCTGTTTTTGCAGACGAAAATTTTGCGATTTTGGATTGAATACTTCGGTATAGCGGTCGCACAAAATTTTCTCCGCTTTGGGAAAGCGGTTCATAATTGTGGCTGTACGTGGATGCGAAGCAACCTCATTTTCTATGTAAACGGTAGTAACCAAACTAAACCACTAGTTCTATTTTTTTAAGTCTATGATTTAGCGAATCCAGAACTTGCTTACTATTGGAATATTGAAATAATTCTTCTGTGCAATGGATTCCGTGAACAGCGAGTGACTTTAATAACTCATCACATTTCAACTGTTGTGTGTGAGTAAATTTATATTTGTGAAACAATTTATTTTTAATATCAATGGCCTGCATTATATTATTAAAGTTATTTTTTAAAATATTTTCAAGTTCTTGTAAATAGTCATCAATAACTTCAATTCGCTTCTCAATCAGCTGAGCAGCCATGTTAAGACTGAATTTACCTAGTGGTTGGTTCTTATTATCTGATACAACCTTGAAGCTGTTTATATACTCCAAGCTTGCAAAGCGAGATGCCGTTAGAAAAAACGCGCTGGCCTCCATGTCATAAAGTGAATTTCCTGAATAGCCCGTTTCAGGCACATCAACACTTATTAGTGACTCACCATAAATGCTTGAAGAACGCAAAATATTCATTGGAAATATAATATTTGAAGTAGTTAAGTCGGTAACTTTATTTATTCGCCATAAACTGCCGACTTGATGGACAGCATGTCCAACAATCCCAACATTTGTCCACATGGCCGGCACCTCAGGACAACTTTGCAAACTATAACAGTAGGCTGTTGCTGCGGCGCACAGCACTTTTCCTTCACCACTAACAATAAGCTTAACATGATCGTTTTCATATACATTAAATGCACGATGTGTAATGTCTTTAGTCAGACGATAAAATTCAATTATCGGCCTAGCTTCAACTTGATGGGCAACGACAAAATTACGTTTTATTTTCTTGCCACCCATAATGTTACTGTTAACGGGGCATTAGATTTTGAAGTAGCTTCAAGCTGCTCCGTGTGTGTGATAGATAGGCCGGCATTTTCACACCATTGTGTCACCTCTTGCTCGGTGAAACCCAAGCGGCGATGCGCGTGTTCTTCACGCAATACTTCCATATCATGTGGAGCAAAATCTACAACAAGCAAACGACCGGACGGTTTAAGCAAACGAGAAGCTTCGTTAATCACCATCACTGGATCATTAAGAAAGTGCAGCACGTGGTGCACAGTAATTAAGTCAATCGCTGCCGAAGGCAAGGAAACATTATAAATATCACCATGCCGAACCTGGCAATGTGCCAGCTGTTTTTCCTCTAACTTGGCTCGGGCAATGGCCAGCATATCTCGGTTTATATCAATGCCCATGCCTCGAGTGATGACACCGCCGAACACCTCCAGCATTCTTCCCGTTCCTGTGCCCATATCGAGAAAATCTTTGATATGCATATCGGCAACTGCCTTTAGCATTGCCTGCTCAACTTTTTGCTCAGACACATAAAGACTACGCAGTTTGTCCCATTGCTTAGCATTCTCATGGAAATAAGATTCCGCTTTCTCTCTGTGTTCTTGTCTTACCTTTTGCAACCTGCCTGCATCTCGATCTAAAACCGGATCATCTTCATCCAACATGGCAATCAGTGAGTGCGAAAGTTGTCGGCCTGGCTCTCTATCTGTAACGCGGTAAAAAACCCAGGCACCTTCTTGTATACGATCAAGAATTCCAGCATCGCACATTAATTTCAAATGCCGTGACACGCGTGGCTGGCTTTGATCAAGAATATAAGTAATCTCGCTTACGGTTAGTTCATTACGAAACAAGATCGCTAATAAACGTAACCTTGTATGTTCAGCAAGTGCCCTGAGGCCACTGAGTAATTGTTCCATTTTTTATTTTTGGATTAATAACAACTGCATTATAGCGGATGTATTCGTATAAACTCTATCCATGCAAATTGGCACCTATATCCTTGAATCGTTGTTCCCGATTATGGCGTTAGTCGTTGCAGGCTATGTATTCAGAAAAAGAGGTTTTTTGGATGAAGAATTCTGGCAAGCTGCTGAGTCGCTCACGTATTTTGTTTTATTTCCAGCATTAATATTATATCGGTTGGTTAATGCAGATTTTTCGCAATTTGATATAACACCTTTAATATCAGTCGTATTGATTTACTTTCTTTTGCTGACCTTGATCACATGGTTTATTGATAAACGATTTTTATCGCAATCCCATGCTTCCTGGACATCATTTCTGCAAGGCTCGATTCGCTACAACACATTTATTGCACTGGCCTTAGCAGACAAGTTATTCGGTCCTGAAATGTTCGCAATGTCAGCGTTATTAATCGGATTATTCATCACCATAGTCAATATCATTACGATCATTGCATTTAGCGCAGACGGCAAAATATCTGTGGTAAAAATTTTGATAAATCTGTTTAAAAATCCCTTGGTACTCGCATCTGTGATCGGAATTGTATTGAATCTTAGCCGAGTTCACATACCAGTCTTTGTTAGTGACACGTTGTCGGTATTCGGTCGAGCAGCCTTGCCTATAGCCATCCTTGCAGTCGGGGCCGGCCTTAGAATCAAATCTTTAACAGCAATCACTATGCCATTAATTTATTCTTCAGCGATTAAATTAATAGCATCACCCCTTCTAATGGCATTACTGAGTCTAATTTTAATTGACGATGGAATAGTACGAAATCTATTAATCATTTTCGCCAGCATCCCAACGGCTTCAGCGGCCTATATTTTGTCCCGAAAACTCGGTGGTGACGCTGAGTTTATGGCGTCAATTATCACTTTTGAGACATTGATATCTGCATTATCAATAACAATTATTCTCTTTGTGATTCTCTAGTGAATGAAATCAATTTTCCAACTGAAAAACCACAGTCACTGAAGCTGATATCTCCTGTTCACCGCTCATTACTGGAACTGAACCGGCATCCATCATTTTAGCCTGGGCCATTTCCGCTCGATGATAAACAGGTTGGGGAATCCGTGTGCCTGTTTCGTTAATGCTGACCACATCACCCACATCCACATCGGCAGCCTCGGCATATAACTCGGCTTTCTTTTTTGCATTTGCGATCGCATTTTTGCGAGCTTGATCTAACAAAGCTTCGTCATCATCAAAACCAAAATGGATTCCAGATACTTGGTTACTCCCAGACTCAACTATGTCATCCAATAATTCACCCAGCTTTTCTAGATCGGTCACTTTGACAGACACATTGTTAGACACTTGATAGCCAACCAGTTTTGGCGCACCTGAGGCCTTGGAATAATCGTAGACCGGATGAACATTGAACCCAGAGGTTTGAATATTCTTCTTATCAATGTCGGCATCAAGAAAAACTTCGATAACCTGTTCCATTATTTTATTATTTTCATCTAACGCTTCTGCGGCAGTTTTTGCCTTCGTATTGACACCGCTTGATATCCAGGCAGTATCAGGCTGCGCTGAAACCTCACCTTTACCGGTTACAGTTATATATCGACTCTGATCATCAGCCATGGCAAAAGACATCCCCATCATAAACATTAAAACTAAAACTGCTACTCGTGCGATTGGTTGAACTGGTTTGAATAACATAATCCGTTCCTTAAAGATTTTCGACATTGTGCCATGTAATACTTAATCATGGATTAACAACATTATTTATTGATATATTAGTCGCAGATCGACACTCAACAGGGAATATGAGCAAAGAAATTAAATACCAGCCTTTACCATCGGACAAAATTCCGCGGTTTGCAGATATTGCAACTTTCATGCGATTGCCACACGTTCTGATTGAAAATGCCGAAAATATTGATATTGGTTTTATTGGTGTACCCTGGGATAGTGGCACAACAAATCGACCTGGTGCTCGACATGGACCAAGACAAGTACGGGAAATGTCGGCATTAATGCGCCGTTATCACCCTGTTTTAGATGTGTGTCCTTATGAGCTCGCTGAGTGTGTGGATTTGGGTGATTCAGTTGTTAATCCAATAAATCTTAGTGATGCATTGGCAGGTATTGAAAATTACTACGATAAAGTTGTCGCTGAAGGAATTACGCCTCTGTCATGTGGCGGTGATCATTTAACTACTCTACCAATTTTAAGAGCACTCGCCAAACGGCATGGCCCTCTGGGACTTGTCCAATTTGACGCACATACAGACACCTGGGACAGCTATTTTGGTGACAACAAATTTACTCATGGCACACCGTTTAAGCGGGCCATTGAGGAAGGTATTCTCGATCCCAAGCGCTATGTCCAAATAGGTATCCGTGGTGGCCTGTATGACAAAAACGATTTTGTCTGGCAACAACGACAAGGCGTTACCATGTTCAGCATTGATGATTGCTTTGAGCTTGGATTGGAACATGTTCTAGACAAAGCAAACGAAATAATCGACAACGATTCCACCTATATCACCTTTGACATTGATTGCCTCGATCCGGTCTTTGCACCAGGCACTGGCACACCAGAGATTGGTGGTTTCACCAGTTATGATGCTCAAAAGATGATCCGGCTACTACGTGGCAAAAATATTATCGGTGCTGATATGGTTGAAGTTTCACCTCCGTTTGATCCATCAGGTGGTACCGCACTTATTGGCGCTACAGTTTTATTTGAATTGCTGTGCATCGCTGCAGAGCAAATAGATTCCAGATATCTGCAAAAATGAAATTCAAAAAAATGCAGCTAGTTTTCGAGAAACTCAAAGATGCTGCTAGACCACCCACTCAGTGCTAGACTCAAACCAGCAAAACACTTAGACAGGAGATCATTATGGGGCGACTTGAAAACAAAACCGCAGTTGTTACCGGTGGTGCATCAGGCTTTGGTAGCGGCATTGTGGATAGTTTTGCTCGTGAAGGGGCAAAAGTATTAATCGTCGATATTAATGCTGACGCCGCAAATGAAAAAGCCGAAGCGATTAATGCAAACGGCGGTACTGCATCATCGATGCAAGTTGACGTCACCAATCTTGCTGATAACCATGCCATGGTAGAAACATGCAAAGAGCAATTCGGTGGCCTCGACATCCTTGTTGCCAATGCAGGACTTGGCCAGCGCCCTTGCCCTATTGAAGACACCAGTGAGGAGGATTATGACCGCCAGTTTGATGTCAATGTAAAAGGAGTGTTTTATAACTGTAAAGCAGTTTTGCCGACTTTCAAAGCACAGAAATCCGGCAACATAATCATCACCGCTTCAGGCATCGCCCTGCGCCCTCGTCCTAATTTGGTTGTTTATGGTGCAACCAAAGGAGCTGTTTTAAATCTGGCAAAAGGCCTGGCACTTGAGCTTGCACCTGAAGGTATTCGTGTCAATGCACTTTGTCCCGGGCCAGGTGATACACCCATGCTAGCGGAGTTTATGGGTGGCACTGAAACCGATGAAGGTCGAGAAAATTTCCGTTCGGTATTGCCGCTTGGCAAACTTATCCGCCCTGAAGATATGGGTGAAACGGCTGTCTTTTTGGCTGATGAGAATGCATCAAGTCGATTGACAGGGGTAATGTTACCCGTTGATAGTGGTCGAACGGTTTAAAATATATGTCCAATGTATTTTATTTATGTCATCCCGGACCACGACCCGGGATCTCCTCAACGAGATTCTGGATCAAGTCCAGAATGACGAATCCTTTAACTGCTAGAAAAACAATTTGACCTCCGAAACCTCAAGACTCCGCCGTGGCGGCGGCCGCGCCGCTCGCAAAGCGGCTCGTAGTGACGAAGCTGAGCAAATCAACCCCTGCCCGCCTGGTCAGATTGGAGGTCAGTATAAGCCCTTAACTGATTCAGAAATTGAGCGAATTTATCAGACGGCTTTAAAAATTCTTGATGAAATTGGTATGGCCGATGTGCCGGATGTTTTGATGGAAAAGGCTTTGGATAAAGGGGCCAGCATTAATGCCTTAGACAGATTGTCGTTTTCGCAATCATTTATTGAAGACATAATAGATTGTGCCGCTAAATCATTCATGTTTTACGGCCGTGATCCAAAATATGATTTTGAAGTAGGCGGTGATAAAGTTTATTTCGGTACCGGGGGTGCCGCTGTCCAGACTCTGGACTTAGAGTCAGGTTTATATCGCCCTTCTACACTACAAGATTTATATGATTTCACTCGATTAGCAGACACTTTAACAAACGTCAGCTGGTTTACACGTTGTTGCGTGGCAACCGATGTCCCGGATAATCGTGATCTTGATATAAATACTGCCTATGCGTTGCTTAAGGGCACAAGGAAACCCGTAGGCACTAGTTTCTTTATTGGCGATCATGTGCATCCAGTGGTAGAAATGTTTGATATGCTTGCTGGTGGCGAAGGTAAATTTTCACAGCGGCCTTTTTGTAAATCTCACATCAGCCCGATTATCTCGCCACTCAAATATGGTGAAGATGCCGTTGATGTAACACTTGCCAGCATTCAACACAATATTCCTATTAATGCAATTATCGCAGCGCAATCCGGCGCTACCGCTCCAGCCACCTTAGCCGGTATGTTGGCACAAACAACAGCGGAAACCTTAGCCGCATTGATTATGGTGAATTTATTCAAAGCTGGCTACCCAATGATTTTTTCCAACTGGCCCTTTGTAATTGATCTTCGAACCGGCTCATTTTGTGGCGGCGGCGGCGAAATATCCATGATGAATGCAGCATCAGGACAAATCGGCAATTGGCTGGGCTTGCCCACTGGAGTTGCCTCTTCCATGGCGGATGCCAAAGCCGTTGACGCACAAATGGGCGCCGAAAAAGCCATTGCTGCCCTAGCTGCTGGTTTAGCCGGATCAAATTTAATTTATGAATCATCCGGCATGATGGCTAGCCTACTCGGTGCTTCATTTGAGGCCTTTGTACTTGATGATGAAATGCTGTCGCATATCTATCGTACGATACGCGCTGTCGAAGTGAATGATGAGACGCTGGGTTTCGAAGCAATCAAGGAAGCTGTGACTGGCCCGGGACATTTTCTCGGTGGCATGCATACCATGGAAGCCATGCAGCGTGATTATTTTTACCCTAATCTGGCCGACCGCGATCCTCCTGTTAGCTGGGCCGAACAAGGTGCCAAAGACATCTGGGTTGTTGCCAGAGAAAAAGCAAAAAATATTTTAGACTCGCATTATCCACAATACATTGATTCGCAAATTGACAAAAAAATTCGAAAGAAGTTCAATATATTGCTATAACAACCCCGGGTAAGGACGAGGTTCTGCAATCGCTATCTTATTTATTCTGATTTACAATCACAGCAAGAGTATTTGGCAAACGATTTTTTTGCAGACTCGATAAATTTATATTCCCAATAGATAAAAGTTACTGGCAAATGGAAAGTCAAATTAAACCCCCAGATGTATATATAACTGATACAGGAACAGCTCTAGGCAGAGGCGTGTTTGCCGCCAGAGCATTCTCGATAAACGAGATCGTAGAAACCTGCCCTGTAGTGTTGTCGGATGACTCGTTTGAACTGCTGCCGACAGAACTTCAACATCGAATTTTTGACTGGTCCAGGTTAACAAAATCACGTATCAGACACGCACTAGCTCTAGGTTATGGAAGTTTGTACAACCACAGTGATACGCCCAACCTGCGCTATGAAGCCGATGAAAATACCAATACAATTCAGTTTATCGCTATTCGCGATATTTCAGCTTCAGAACAGTTATTTATTAGTTACAACCAGGGCCTAGAAACGACGCCCCAGCAAAATACTGACTGGTTTAAAAAAAATAAAGTAAAAAAGATTTAGCCGTCCAGCATATTTATGATATGCGTTCTCTGATTAAATCAACCAGTTGGTCATCAATCCGCGAGTAATTTAGCTCAAATCCGGGGGTGGCCTGGAGCCAGTCAACCAAAACCTGCAAACGTGATTGATCTATATAACCACCAAAAACTGAATCGGAAGCACATAATCTTTCTACTTGCTCAAACAAAGACAGTTGTTTGATTTCACTCGCAGTTACAGACTTTTGATAACGCGGGTATACCAAGGCATCTACTTTCCATTTCTGCCACCAGTGCTGTTGATTTCCTGTCACAGGTTGCAAATACCTAACCTCCTCACCTTGGGATCGTGCGTATGTTCCAGAGAGTCTCCCCTGAACCTGATCTTCAATCAATTTCCAGCTATGGCCTTTCAGACGTTGACATAAGGGTATCGGGCACAAATCGCCATCGTCCGTAATAGGAACGACGTCATCGCTTAAATAAACAAACCCGTATTTCTGCAGCAATGCGGTTAAAGTTGATTTCCCAGATCCTTTCGGGGCAACAAAAACAATAGCGGAATCATCCACACCCTTAACCGCGGATGCATGTAATACAGTCAGCCAGTCTCCTCCACGATAGCAAAGATCCGTAACCTTCAATTGAATTGATTCGATTAATTCATCCATGCTAGCCACTCTGGTTGCCAGACTATCAGAGTCATCTAATTCAATAGAGTAGTGGCTGTTCAGTTTCGTCAAACGAAACGATAGTTGTGGCGACCGGGATTGACACTCAAGGTGAGAGAATAGCGGATGAACCATATCGACCATGGCTTGTTTAGAGTAGATAATATCAAATCGTTTATCAGCGATTTGATAACTACCAGTAATTTCGCCCTCCCTTGCCTTGAATACATCAACCCCGTCAGATCTGATTTTTTCACCCCAAGTTTTTGCATTTTGTTTATCTGATATCGGCTGAAAAAGACTCTGGATTCGACATTGCTGTAAAAACTGTTCTATATCAACAATAGCCTGTTTTTGGGCAATATCAAATTGTTCTCGAATATGGCAAGTAATATCTGAAATCGAACGCCCCTGTCGGTAAAGATCCCAAATTAAGGTGCCGGTATTATTCAATAACAACAATGATTTGTTGTTCCGGTTCGATAACAAATATTGATCATCAATTTTGACGCAAGGCACTTTGCATGCAACAGACTGTTCTTGCTTTATGTCCCAGTCAGCCATGTGTGAAACTTTAATTTGTACCAGGATGGGGATAACAGGCGACGCGGTAAACGCAATAATCGCTGAGCCCAATGAAAAAACAACTCCTTGGAACGATGATATTGCATCAAAGAAATTATTTCATATGCAAACAGACGTGATCCCAAGGTTGTCTTTACTTCAAAGACTGGGAACGAAGGAAATAAAATTTTTGCATACAGACAATAATTCTCCCAATAGTTTGTGGCATTTGCCTTAGAAAAAAGAGACTTTATAAATTGATGATCAAGTTGATTCCGCCAAGAATTATGCATTAAGACAAAATCATACAGCTGACGTAAGTCGATACGATTGTTTGCATAGTCGCGGTCATGAATTTGAGCATGAGCAACCAAGTGAACCACACGCAAATTTTCCGGCAACAAAAAATACTCAAGACCTAAATCATTGTGTTTGATTGCCTGACTCCAGATTAGCTCGGAATTTAACACTTCACATCCAGCTTCGCTGAGGGGATGCCGATGCAGTTCAACTCTTGCCGGCTCGCCCTCTTTGATCAACGGATCAAGATGATAATAAATTCCGTTCGGATGAAAATCCATAAATACATAACCATCGGATTTTAGCGCTTGTACCGCTTTTTCTATTTCTGACTCTCTAACAAGAATATCCAAATCACTGGTCATGCGAGCTTCTAGCCTTGAATCAAAGGGATCAATAAAATAACTTGCGCCTTTAAGCAGCAGGGGTTGAATATTATCTTGGTTTAAAGCACTGACAACATCAATTAACTGCGATTTCAACCGCTTATTCCGATTAACAGTCAGTTGATGTGCAATCTCCAGCTCAGCGCGCGGCTTTTCAGGAATTAAAGGTAACAAATTACTGTTTGCCAAGGATGCAAACCACTGCGCCAACAACCAGTGCTGAGAAGCAAAATCAAAACATTTTTTCCAGTCCAGTTTCGGATGAATCAGCCTCTTCTTTAACTCGGTCAGTGCATCGTCATCAAGCATGCCCGTTGACAGACTCTGACAAATTAGTTTCACCTCCTGGCTATAATTTGCTCTGGCAAACATAAAGCTGCATCAACAAAATTGATTATTAGTTGTTAAATTATCAATAGCGAGCGACTGAAGCGCTCGCATAAATGTGAATTTTATTTTTAACCCGTTGTGCATTTGAAAGGTTGACTTTTGTAAATGACCCAGTATATGACCATTGTCATTCCGTGCACTGAATCGAGTTCAGCACAGGCTTGACACGGAATCTATCGGCATTTCTAACTCATCAATTCTTTCAGTCTGCATCAACTTTGTTCAACATGAAAGTTAAAGCGGGCAATAGTAGTATTGCTTATTCGACAGGGCCGGGATTGTAAAAACCTGACTGTCCCGGCACAAGCCCGTTATAGCGTACGCTTGAGAAAAGTTATTGGTCTGTGATGCATCAGTTTTCATGGAAAAGCCGTTGGATTGCGGATAAATGCTACGCATTTTCCACAATGACAGAGTAATAATATATAGTTAAATAGATATTTAAATCTAAATGCACAACGGGGTTATTTTTAACTAGCTGAGAATTATTTCACTGATACTGTTCAGTGCTTTTCATCACCAGCTCACTGAGTTTCTCTATCTTATCTTCAAGAGCATTGATGCGTTTATTTTTTTCATCCAGCAATTGATGCAAGCCTTGTATAGCAGCGAGATTAACGCCGTTCATATCGACCACATTGATATGTTTATCGCTGTCACCGACCCCAAAATAGGCCATGAAATCCTGCGCCATAGGACCAATATGACGAACTTCGTCATTATCTTCAGTATAGTTCCACTCAGTGATTGGCAATTGCGCAACTTTATTTAAGATATCACGCGAATCAATCGAGTTAACGTTTTCTTTAATAAAGCGGTCAGACTTACTGCCACTGCCACTACCACCACCTGATGTTTGCGCCCAGGCACTATCACCTGCCAACAGCGTTATCATGACCGGCGATGTGTATTTCCCTAATTTCGCCATTGCCTCACGGCGCTGCGGATCAGTCAATTGCTCGGAATTAACATCAACAGCCTCTTTAGATTGTTTGTCTTTTTCTTCATTACGTTTCATCAGCAACCCTCATGTTTTTAAGTGATCAAGCATGAATTATAACCTAATAGCTCTTCATTAAGTATAATCATGGAGATTGTAACAATTCGTCACATTTTACTAAACGACCCTCGACTGTAAGTCGAGGGGTTTAAGTATTGTCGATTGGAAATCGACTGTCATCGGCGATCTGTTCACCTTCCTGACCATCTATATACTCTTGTATCATTTCATCCGTTAAATTTCCTGAACTTACGGCCAAATAGCCTCTAGCCCAAAAATGCTTACCCCAGAATTGTCTGCGTAAGTGCGTGAATTCCTGCAGCAATACTCTCGAACTTGTTCCCTTCAACCATTGCACTATTTGACTGACCTTCTGGGTAGATCGATAGGATAAAAACACGTGAACATGGTCGGATGCGACCTTGCCACTGATGATTTGTAATTCATGTTCAAATGCAATCTGGCGAATAATATCGCGCACACGAACGGCCACTTCACCGGTTAATACCCGCTTTCGATATTTCGGAATCCAGACCAGATGTACTTTTAAATCAAATTTCGTGTGCGCACCGTAGCGATAATGTCGCATCCGCTCATGTTACACGAATCTTTGCTTCGCCTAAAGGCGAGGGGTTTCAACCTTCCCCGAAAGAGACACTAAATACCGGTTTTTATTGCGGAAACAAAATCGTACGTAAGCGCGGGGAGAACAAAACACAAAAAACTTTCTGCACAAACCCAGATTATCAATTACTATATTTTGAATTATTAACGGGTATTGAATTGCTGTGCAGCCCTTTTCGAATATTCGCGTTATTGATCTAAGCCACGTTATTGCCGGGCCTTTTTGTACTTATCAATTGGGGGTGATGGGAGCCGATGTGATAAGAGTTAAAGCACCGACAAATCCAGACATATTAAGGGCGAAGACTGATGAATTTCCAGATGGTGAAAAAGATCTTGGGGCTTTTTTTACCAGCCAAAACGCCAAAAAGCGATCAATCAGCATCGATTTAAAATCTAAACAAGGCCAAAAAATTGTTAGCCAACTCATCGCTACTGCTGATTTAGCTTCGAAAACTACCACACAGGAGCAATGGCTGAGTTAGGCTTAAGCTACGATGAAAATGAAATTAGTGAGCTCGAATCGAATGGGATTATCGCTACAGCCCGGCCCAGACCGGACAAATCGAGTCAACAATAACAGCCGGATATAACTGTCTCAATACATTGCTGCCAAGAAGCCAACAAGCTGTCATCGTTATTATTTTCAGTGTTTTTGCCTTAGCACTTGGCGATGCATTGATCAAGCAATTCAGCACCAATCTGGTGTTATGGCAAATTTTTGTGCTGCGTTCCGTGGTTGTGGTTCCGGTTTTGCTCATTTTTATAAAACTCCGTTATTCAAATCTGCTAATCTGGCCCAAAGAATTAGTCTGGACAGTTCTGAGGAGTTTACTGCTGACTTTGATGTGGGTTATCTACTACATTTCCCTGCCACATGTTGAGTTATCAATTGCCGCTGCCGCCTTTTACACATTGCCATTGTTCATCACTTTATTCGCCGCCCTGTTACTCTCAGATGAAATCGGTTGGCTAGGTTGGCTCGCCATTTTGCTTGGTTTTATTGGTGTTATATTGATACTTGAGCCCCGAGCTGAAGACTTCAATCGTTACGCTTTATTACCGATTTGTTCAGCTATTCTTTATGCCCTGGCAATGATTTTGACTCGATCAAAATGCCGTTTGGAGAGCGTACCTGTTTTATCATTATGGTTAAATTTCACCATGATAGTTATCGGCATCATAGGGACAATTTTTGTCATGGTCTTGAACTCTTCTCCATCAGTAGTCTCAGAGCAGAAATTTCTGCTCGGTTCGTGGTCATCAATGGGGGCTACAGAATGGAGCGTTATCGGCTTATTAGCGATTGCAATACTAATCGGCAGTTTAGGGGCCGCATTCGCTTATCAAAACGGTGTTCCTGCTACCATTGCCACCTTCGATTTTGCTTATGTCGGTTTTGCTGCATTATGGGGATTTTTTCTTTTCCATGAAACGCTAACCCTAAAAACGATCACCGGGATCATGCTGATAGTGATTGCGGGGATATTAGCCGTCAGAAAATAACCGCTTAATTTTTAACCGTTGTATCCGCTTTTTCAGCGTGGCCATTAGGATCACTGATTAAATCCTCAAGAAATGATGCGGTGAACTCAGACCTATTAGAAACATTGGATTTAGCATAAATCGACGCAGCTTGCTGCCTTACAGTATTCTCTTTGACATCGCGCAACACAGCGATTTCAGCAAAAGAAAAACCTTTAATAATTAACCAGGCTATTCCTTTCTCGCTTTTAGTTAACAGCCAGGCATTGAATTGCCTCTCAAGCCGAACGGCTAATTCTGTTTTGACATCTTCGAGCTTTTTCTCTGTACTTAAAAGCCGTTGTTTTTCTTTTGCACCTTTTAAGATCATCCATCCATAAATAATGAAAATTAGGACAGACATGATCAGTTGACTTTCAAAATGCAAGAAATTTGTATGCTCTTCATGTTGATAATCAATCACCGTGTCATAGATGAGATAACACAGCAACAACAATATGGAGACTTTGCTAATATCAAGATTCAGATTATTCATTTTTCTTAAAGGTTCGCAGTTAAAACACTCGAGTAATATTTAAAATATAGTTCTAATAGATTCCCCCGGGTAAACCCGGGGTGCTTACCGCAACAGCCCTTTGGGCTGATCCGATGAACATCGCGCTTTATAGTGGAGCGATGTTCAATCTATATACACTCATTCATCCACGGGCAAGGCCGGGATATATACACTTTTAAAGTGGTCCCGGCACAAGCCCGTGGTATTCTGTCGCTTACGCGAACGATAATAAAAACACTACCATATTCACAAAACTATAAATATTTCAAATACTTAAGATGCTTAAGACTACTCTGTGCAGGAAGAAACCGCTCTAGCCTTAAAAACTATACCCTGAATCACGATTGTACCTTTACTGGGAAAATATTGGTAGCAAATTCAACCAAATCGTTTATAAAAAATAGGAAACTACAAAAACTCCAAAGAAAAGCCGCTCCAAATAACTTGGAGCGGCTTATACGTAGGGGTATGCGAAGTAAGTTTGCATAAAAAATACAAACTTTACTTTCATCTGGCACACATGTTGCCAGAGCAGACATCATAGTTTATTTGCCGATAAAAGCTATTGGATATCCGCTGTAAGGCGCTGCTACAAACGTCGCAAAGTATTGTTACAAACATAGTACATTGGTATTAAAAATTGTATTTATCTTCACTGCTGCCCCGTTAACTACCTTTACCGTCATGCCGGAAATGCGCTAGCATTATCCGGCATCCAGAAAGGCTTGAGTAGACTGGATCACCCAAAGGGCACTTCGTCCGGATAATCCCTTCGGGATTTCCGGAATGACGTTGAAAGCTTTTCTGGCTCATGTCTGTGTCTGGCATTTTGCTGCTTATATCTTGGTTTGTAGGGTTTATACCTCATCATATAATTTTAATGGGATAGTAGTGATTTATCTTAGATTGCGACATTAGCTACCCAGGTCGGAAGGCAAACCAGCCAACCCATCACGCCTAACCCATAATATAGTCATTTTCGTAAATCATGAAACAGAGCGCATGAGTCATTGCGAGCGGAGCGAAGCAATCCAGACACTTTAAGATTAACGAGATTGTTTCACTATGTGTGAAAGTGGCTATAAGACAGCACAATCGAAGATATTAAGGACGCTTGACAATACTAACGCTCCTCGTTAGTATTCATAAGTGATTAAGTCTTTTAAGTGTCGCGAAACTGAAAAGTTGTTTAACGGCAAGTTTTCTCGAAAATTGCCGAATGATATTCAACGGATTTCGGCGAGAAAACTTGATATGTTACACGCGGCAAGCGAATTAAAGTCTTTAAAAATTCCACCATCAAACAGACTGGAAAAGCTTAAAGGGAAACGATCAAAACAATACAGTATACGAATAAATGATCAATGGCGGCTATGTTTCGAATGGAAAAACGGAGATGCTTACAATACTGAAATTACTGATTATCATTAAAGGTGAGCTATGACTAAAAGAGATTTTGAACCAATTCATCCCGGTGAAATTCTCCTCGAAGAATTTTTGCTTCCCATGAATATCACTCAGTATCGAATCGCCAAAGATATTAGCGTTCCACAACATCGGATTGGCGAAATCGTAAAAGGTAAACGATCTATTACTGCAGATACTGCGCTCCGTTTGGGCCGATATTTTGGAATGGAGGCACAATTTTGGCTGAACCTTCAATCTCGTTATGACCTAAAGAAAATTGAGATGAACTTGCATACACGTCTAAACAAAGAAGTCATCCCACACGCAGCATGAAAATGATGTAACAAGCAATTTCAAGTCACTACATTAGTCTGGTAATCGCTGCTTAAAACTTTGAAGTCGTCTTTGATCCAGGGGATAAGGTCAATCAACTCGTTGCGGCAGGATTTTTGCACCAGATTACGGCATAGGCCACCCAGGTCGGAAGGCAAACCAGCCAACTCATCACGCCTGGCCCAAAGCGAGATAGTACGGTTCACAGTCGGAAAGGGCGTCGGATATATATCCAACTGATTTCTGAAGTGTGGGGTGTTAAACAAGCAAATTGGCGTGGTTAATGCCCAACCACCGTATTTAGCGATGGTGGCAAATATTGAACGCGAGGAATCAAATTCGTTTTGATATGCCAAATTCCAGCGAATACGGTTTAAATGAGTTTCAATCATTCGCCCAATTTGCAAACGGTAGCTGTAGCGAATTAATGGCATTGCACTAAGTTGCTGTTTTAAATCTTTATTTTTTTTGATTGCATTATTGGCGGTGACAACGATTAAGGGCTCACTGATAACGGGATGGCGCTCCAATATTTCATGATGTAAATAGCGATCTGCAGTAACAATCAAATCCACATCACGTTTAATCAGCGCCTGGAAATGTTCTTCTGAACCACCTGTCCAGGCAGTCAACTGGCATCCGGGGAATTTATTCCCCAGAGCAACCATTAAATCAGGGGTCAACAAAATATCAAGGCCATCCATGATAGCGAACTTTAAACTCGGCAAAGATGCGAGTTGCAAATCCATCATTTCAGTACGCACTGCACTAACCGCATCGAGAATTTTATGCGCATGAGGCAAAAACCAGCGCCCTGCCGTTGTCAAGGTTATTGGTCGCGCAGAACGATCAATAAGTTGTGTGTTTAGATTTTTTTCCAGATTGGAAATATGCTGTGAAACGGTTGAGGGACTGGCTTTAAGTTTTTTTGCCGCAACGGCCATGGAACGTGCTTCAGCAACCAGGACAAAGACGTTTAAGGTTCTAAAGTTGATGTCGAAGGACATGATTTATTTTACCGACAACGGTACTTTAAAGGAGATTCCGGATATTGCTTCGCAATTCCGGAATGACGGTTGGTTGTTGATTACAAAATGACGTGCTTGTCGCTTACTATTAATCATTTTCCAAAAAATTCATCGGAACACTAACCAGCTTTTTAATCAGAAATGCATCAATACCTTCCAGACCACCTTCATAACCATAACCGCTCTCTTTGACACCGCCAAAAGGCGTTTCAGGCTGCGCGGGGCTGACTGTGTTTACCGCCACTGAACCCGCTTCAAGCTCAGCAATTAATTGTTTGGCACGTTCACCTGAGCCTGTAAAAACATAACAGGCCAAACCATAAGACAGTGCATTTGCTTTTTTGACCACATCATTTTGATCTGAAAATTTAACTAACGGAGCAATCGGCCCAAACGGTTCTTCGTGCATAATCCGTGCATCATCGCTAACGTCTTCGATCACCGTTGGGCTCACATAATAGCCATTCTCGGGCAATTTCGGGGCGATATAGGCTACATTTGCACCTTTGGCCAGTGCATCGTCTAATAAATAATGCATCGCTTTGATACGACGCGGATTCGCCATCGGCCCCATGGTGACACCGGAATCCATACCGTTACCAATAACAGCTTTTTTAGCCTGCTCAATAAACACTTTCTGAAATTCATCATAAACTGCTTCATGAATAAAAAAACGACTGGGTGCGATACAAACCTGCCCGGCGTTGCGAAATTTGAACCCGGCTAACGTTTTCGCCGCTGTCTCAACATCGGCATCATCAAACACAATTGCCGGCGCATGGCCACCGAGCTCAAATGTACAACGCTTTAATCCGTCACTGGCCTGGTTAGCCAGTAATTTGCCGATCGGTACAGAACCTGTGAAAGTGACTTTACGAATTTCCGGGCGTCCAATCAGATTAGAAGAAATAAAGGCCGGATCGCCAAAAACAAGGTTTACCACACCATGCGATAGTCCAGCTTCAATCAGTGCTTCCACCAATAACTGCGCACTAGCCGGCGTTTCTTCTGCCGCTTTTAAAATCACACTGCAACCAGCAGCTAATGCCGGAGCCAGTTTTCGCACCGGCAAAATCGCCGGGAAATTCCAGGCCGTTAATGCCAAACAAATACCAACCGGTTCGGGCTGACTATATTGCACCAACTCTTCAGAGCGCGGTGGATAAGTCGTCGATTTTAATTTCATTACCGCTTCACCGTTCCAGCGTAATGTTTCAACTACGCGAGCCCATTCCCCTTCAGCCTCAATTAAAGGTTTACCCTGCTCTTGAGTCATTATTTTTGAATATTCACTGTGGTGCTGTTCAATAATATCCGCCGCAGTAAGTAAAACGTCGTGACGTTGTTTTAATGTCGAATTACGCCAGACCTCCAGACCAGCCTGGGCCGCGATAACCACATCATCAAGGTCTGATTCACGAGCATGTGGCACCTGACCCAGAATTTCTTCGGTAGCCGGATTAATGATATTCTCACTTTGGCCCGTCACACTTGCGTCACGATGCTCTGAACCAACAATTAACGAAATTCGATCAAACATTTGATTTCCTCTTTAATTATCCTTTGAAGTGGTCAGTTAATTGATTAATATTTTTAGTGTGAACCATATTGTCGAACGCGTTGATGAATTTGTCGACATCAATTTTGCCATCTAGACATGTCTGTATTTTAGCTCTGAATTGAGATTTTGTTGCCCCAGATCGTGGATCACCGGTTGGATATAGCTTTTTGCTGGTAAATTCTTCACCCTGATGAGTTTTGACAGTGACAATCGCGGCTTCCGGGGATTCGTTTAAATTAAACGAAATGTCATCCACAGCATAGGTGATTTTCTTCATGGCCGACTTTAAATCATCACGTGCAATTGAAGCCAGGCTAATATGCTTCGGCTTGACCGTGTTATCAATCAATACACACGCCAATGGGTAAATCAAGCTGAACATAGCCTGATTTTCGTCTACAGGCAAATCGAAACGCAACGTTTTTTTCACCATGCTGGTGGTTAAAACCGAAATTGATTCGATATTTTGATCGTTTAAATTATTCTCTTTAATGATATTAATCAATGTTTCCACTGCTGGTTGGGCGCAGGAACAAAGCGGAAATAATTTGATTACTAATCCTGGGTCGATTAATCGCCATTGTTGTCCAAGTTGCATGATTTGTTTACAATCAAAGCAGTCGCCAACTGTCACCTTAAGCGGTGATTCGGGCATTTCAAACACATTCAATGGAATACCAACATCCGTTTGCGCAATTTCTACCGCATCAATGGCACGTTTGACTGTTTCACCCACAAGCAGAGGTTTTGAATCAGTGCCTTGCATGCAACGAAATGGCGCGGCACTTAAGGCGGCAAATGCAATTGCTCTGGCAATTACTTGTTGATCTGCGCCATTAAGTTTGGCTATTGCCGCGGCCGTACCGATCACGCCGAGCAAGCCTGTCGGCCAGCAATCATTGTCGTATAATGATGAACCAACGGCCTGCCCTAATGAATAAGTAATTTCTGATCCAACTGCGAAAGTAGTCAGCACTTGCTCACCGGAATTCTGATTGGCCTGTGCAAAAGCTAAGATTGCAGGACCAATAAGCACCGAAGCATGAACAATGCCGGCAAAGCAAGTATCGTCCATATCAAGTGCATGGGCGGATACAGCATTGCAATAAGCTGCCTTTTTTGCTGAGGTTACTTCACCGTTGAACAACAAAGCCTGGGGCTGATCTGCTTGAGAAAAAAAACGATTCGCTAATATTTGTGCCTGTTGCGAAACTCGGCTGCTTTGACCTGCAATACCCACAGCAACAACATCAAGCAACGCTTTTTTACAGATGTTTATTACCGGTTGGGGAATTTGTGCATATTCCAGGTTGCTGGCCCAACCAGCTAAGTACTGGGCCAGTGTTTGATCATTTTTTTGAGTCTGAGTGAAACTCAAATCTATTAACTATTCAGGACTTCGCCTAACGCCTCCAAACAAAAAGCAACATTAGATTTACTTGCCGCCGCACCCATGAGTCCGATACGCCAAGCTTTACCTGCTAAGGCACCAAGGCCACCACCAATCTCCAGATTGTATTCGTTTAATAATCGACTTCGAATTTGTGCATCATCAACACCTTGTGGAACATGTACCGAATTCAACTGAGGTAAACGGTAAGGTTTTTCGACAACATATTCGATACCCATTGCTTCCAACCCGGCACATAACAACTCGTGACATTCTTGATGACGTTGCCAGGTTGTTTCCAGAGTTTCATTTTGTAATAACACTAATGACTCATGTAAGGCATAAAGCGCGTTGACCGGCGCAGTGTGATGGTAGCTTCGTTTAGCCGTACCCGACCAATAACTCATAATGAGAGTTTGATCCAAAAACCAGCTTTGGACTTTCAGACCACGGCCGGTAATTTTTTCGACTGCCTTTTCGCCAAACGAAACTGGAGATAAACCCGGCACACAGGACAGGCATTTTTGGCTGCCCGAATAAATCGCATCGATGCCCCAGTCATCCACATAAAGCGGCACGCCCGCTAACGACGTCACTGCGTCTACAATTGTCAAGCAATCATATTTTTGCGCCAACTCACACAATGTTTTGGCATCAGACAATGCACCCGTTGACGTCTCAGCATGAACAAAGGCCATAATTCTTGCGTCCGGATTTTGCTGTAGAGCATCTTCGGCTTTTTGCGGGTCAACCGGTTTACCCCAATCGTCATAAACCATTATGGCTTCACCACCACACCGTTCGACGTTTTCCTGCATACGTCCGCCAAAAACACCATTACTGCAAACGATTACTTTATCATCGCGCTCCACCAGATTAGTAAAACACGCTTCCATCCCCGCCGAGCCGGGGGCGGAAATCGCACTGGTCATTGAATTGGATGTTTGGAAGGCGTATTGCAGCAATGTTTTCACCTCATCCATCATGCCGATGAATAGTGGATCCAGATGACCCAGCGTTGGCCTCGATAACGCCTGCAATACACTTGGATAAACATCTGAAGGCCCCGGCCCCATCAATGTACGCTTGGGAGGATAAAATGACTGAATATTCATGTAGTTACTGAACCTTTTTAAACTTAAATATCTTTCAATAAACCAGCTACTGTTAAGCCAAACGATGATGGATTCGGGGCAATTTGTGCGCCAGCTGAACGCAAAATTTCAGATTTCTCTGAAGCTGATTCGCCAAAGGCCGAAACAATCGCCCCGGCATGACCCATCTTACGCCCTTTTGGGGCGGACAATCCCGCCACATAAGCAGCTACCGGTTTGCTCATTGCACTACAAATGTATTCGGCAGCCTCAGCTTCCTGTGGACCTCCTATTTCACCGATCATTAAAACAGCGTCAGTATCCGCATCGTTCTCAAAATGTTCCAAAACATCCTTGAATGAACTCCCATTTATGGGATCACCACCAATACCGACACTGGTTGAGACACCAATACCTTCGGCTTTCATTTGCTCGGCCGCTTCATAACCGAGCGTGCCGGAGCGGGTTACCACACCGACCCGCCCTGGCAAATAAATATGCCCCGGCATAATGCCCATCATGGCTTTTCCGGGGCTGATTGTACCTGCACAATTTGGACCCGTCAGCATCATTCGGTTCTGGGCTTTAAAGCGGCGCATAAATCGCTTTGCACGCATCATGTCCTGGGCTGGAATACCATCTGTAATACAAACACAGTATCTAATGCCCGCTTCAGCGGCTTCCATAATGGCGTCAGCCGCAAAAGGTGGTGGTACGAAAATAATGCTGGTGTCAGCACCCGTTTGTTTTACTGCCTCATCTACGGTGTTAAAAACCGGCACATTGCATTGCTGAGTCTCACCTTTTCCTGGTGTTACACCGGCAACAACATTAGTACCATAGTCCTGCATTTCCTCGGTATGAAATGTTCCTATACGCCCGGTGATCCCTTGCACCAGAACCTTTGAATTTTCATCAATTAAAATTGCCATGATCTTTATTCCTGGAGTAAAAGTTATCAGCGGGTTGCTTGTACGACTTTATTGGCTGCATCGGCCAAGGTATCGGCCACGGTTATTGATAATCCACTTTTAGCTAAAATTTCTTTACCTTGCTCCAGGTTTGTTCCGGCAAGACGGACAATAACCGGGACAGTCAAATTCAGTTTTTCAAAGGCCTGGATAATACCTTCAGCAATCCAGTCGCAACGATTAATACCCGCGAAAATATTAATTAATACCACTTTGACATTAGTATCTTTCAGGACGGTCTGAAATGCCATGCGCACCCGGTCCGGTGAAGCACCACCACCAATATCCAGAAAGTTAGCCGGCTCTCCGCCTGCAAGCTTGATCATATCCATGGTGGCCATAGCCAAACCTGCTCCATTTATAATGCAGCCAATATCACCATCCAAGCCAACGTAATTAAGGCCGCGATCAGCCGCGTAGCTTTCACGTTGGTCCTCCTGGGATTTATCACGCAATTCGGATATTTCGGGGCGGCGGAATAAAGCGTTATCATCAAACGACATTTTTGCATCCAGGGCATATAACTGCTGGTCTTTAGTCAAAATCAAAGGATTAATTTCGACCATTTCAGCGTCCTGATCGATAAAGGCCTCATAACAACCCAAAAGAAGCTCTGACATGATGCGCAGGTGATCACCCATGCCCAATTGATAGGTAATTTTTCGTGCATGAAACGGTTTCATCCCCGTTGCCGCATCAACCGACATTTTCACTAGCGACTCAGGATGTTTTTCAGAAAGTTCCTCGATTTCCATACCACCCTGTGCTGAGGCAACAATCATGATACGCTCTGATTTTCGATCAAGCACAAAACCGAGATAAATCTCCTGAGCAATATCCATACCTTCTTCTATGTACAAACGCTGCACCAACTTTCCACGCGGTCCTGTTTGATGAGTGACCATGCTGGAACCTAACATGTCCGCCGCAGCTTCTCTGATTTGTTCATCACTTTTGCAAACACGCACACCACCGGCTTTGCCACGGGCGCCCGAATGAATTTGCGCTTTCACCACCCAGGTGTCACCGCCTAGTTCAAACGCCCGATAGCCCGCTTGTTCGGGACTGTAGGCAATACCGCCACGCGGAATGGGCACGCCGTATTTAGCTAAAATTTCTTTGGCCTGGTATTCATGAATATCCATAACTGACTCCCCAATGAAAAAAGCTACCGGGATCGTGAAGCAATTGCCTCACCCATTTCAACCACGTTTTGCGCCATTCTGGCCGATGCCGCGTCGATCATCCGACCGTCAAGCTGTGCTGCACCCTTGCCTTGGGCAGCTGCTTCTTGCAGAGCTTCAAGCATGCGAGTCGCTTTGGTGAGTTCTGCCTCAGAGGGACTGAAAGCTCCATTGGCGAGATCAATTTGGCTGGGATGGATGGCCCATTTGCCTTCTATGCCTAAGGCTGCCGAACGTTTGGCGGCTTCGGTATACCCCGTTGGATCATTGAAATCACCAAAGGGCCCATCAATAGCTCGTAAACCATAAGCACGGCAAGCCACTACCATTCTTGAAATCGCAAAGTGCCATTGATCACCGGGATAATCTGGATTTAAACCACCAATATTAACAGTGCGAGCACGATTACTGGCCGCATAATCAGCCACACCAAAATGTAAAGCTTCCAAGCGACCACCTGATGACGCGATAGCTTCAACATTAGCCATGCCCAATGCAGTTTCAATCAACGCTTCAATTCCAATTTGATGTGGTAAGTCTTTGGCAACTTCGATTTGAGAAATCATTACCTCGACCATATACAAATCAGCGGGCACACCAACTTTCGGCACTAGAATCGTATCCAGGTGCTGACCTGCTTGTTCAACAATATCCACTACATCTCGATACATGTAATGCGTATCCAAACCATTGATGCGAATTGAAATTGTTTTACCCGAGCTTTTCCAATCCAGGTCATTTAAAGCTTGAATAATGTTTTCTCGGGCAATCAACTTCTCGTCAGGGGAAACTGCGTCTTCAAGATCAAGAAAAACATAATCCACATTCGATGTGATCGCTTTTTCAATCATGGCTGGATTTGATCCAGGTACTGCTAATTCGCTTCGCTGCAACCTGAATTGCCTAGGTTTATACAAGGTATAGCTCATAACGCAATTCTCCGATCTGATGATTCACTAATTTGCGATATTAATACATCTATAAAATAATCAAATAAATTATGTATTCAATATACGACTTATCAAGTCTTAATCCCGCCACTTAAGCAAATGCAAATAAATAATCTAGAAAATCGAACTTTAGAGACGTTCAACCCGGATATTTCATTGTCGGGTTAGGTCAACATCCTTAAATCACGTTGTTGACGACTTCACTTATCTTATCGGTAGTAAAACCAAAATGTTCAAATAATTCGGTTGCCGGTGCAGATTCACCATAAGTATCGATTCCCACCACCGCCTTGCAACCATATTTGTACCAGTAGTCGGTGATTCCTGTTTCAATTGCTACACGCGGAACATCACCGAGAACCTGATTCTTATAATTATCATCCTGACGATCAAATACTTGTGTGCATGGCATGGATACCACACGCACCGGTGTCCCTGCTGTCTGCATTGCCTTTGCTGTTTTGACCGCCAATTGCACTTCAGAACCGGTTGCGATTAAAGTGGCTCTGGCATCTACACATTCATGCAATACATAACCGCCCTTTTGTATCTCAGTCAAGCTCTGGCCGTCCCTGATTTGGTGCTCAAGATTCTGACGGCTGAATATTAAAGATGTAGGGCCTTGCAACCGTGCCACCGCAGCCCCCCATGCAACGCCTGTTTCAACCGTATCGGCCGGACGCCAGACATCCATATTGGGCATAATACGCAAGCTGGAAATATGCTCTACGGATTGATGTGTCGGACCATCCTCACCCAAACCAATTGAGTCATGGGTAAACACAAAGATCGAACGAATACCCATTAAAGCCGCCATTCGCAATGCATTGCGTGAATAATCCGAAAAAGTTAAAAAAGTGCCGCCGAATGGTAAATAACCGCCATGCAAGGCAACACCATTCATAATGGCGCTCATACCGAACTCACGTACACCATAGCTAATATGGTTTCCCCAGTTTCCGGCCCGCAATAGCGTACAATCCGGCCAGTTAGTATTATTGGAGCCGGTTAAATCAGCCGAACCACCGAGAAATTCGGGCAAAACCGGAGCCAGCGCACTGATCGCCATCTGGCTTGCTTTGCGTGAAGCCACTGTTTGTGCATTTTTATTGCATTGGGCAATGTATTCATGCACTACTTCATCCAGATCTGCGGGTAATCCGTTGTTCATGCGGCGGGTAAACTCTGAGGATTTTTTCGGATTGACTTCAGCATAAGCATCAAATGTCTGTTGCCATTGATTTTGTACCGCACTACCTCTGTCAGTTGCATCCCAAACCGATAAAACCTCTTGCGGAATGACAAATGGCTCATGCGGCCAATTCAATGCTTTGCGGGTCGCGACAATTTCTTGCTCTCCCAATGGCGCACCGTGAACATCATGACCCCCTTGCTTATTGGGACTACCCTTGCCGATTGTGGTTTTGCAACATATCAACGTGGGTTTGTCAGAGCTTTTAGCTTGAACGATGGCCATATCTACTGCATCGATGTCATGACCGTTGACATCACGTATTACATTCCAGCCATAGGCTTCAAATCGTGCCGGTGTATCATCGGCGCACCAATGTTCCACATCGCCGTCAATGGATATACCGTTATCGTCCCATAACGCAATCAGCTTGTTCAATTGAAACGTTCCGGCGAATGAACAAGCTTCATGGCTGATGCCTTCCATCAAGCATCCGTCACCCAAGAACACATAGGTATAATGATCGACAATCTTGTGTTCTTCAGTATTAAATTCACGGGCGAGTAAATCTTCTGCCAGTGCCATACCTACAGCATTAGAAATGCCCTGTCCCAATGGACCGGTGGTGGTTTCAACTCCGGGAGTAATGCCATATTCCGGATGCCCGGCAGTTTTTGAATGAAGCTGGCGAAAATTTTTTAACTCTTCAATCGAAAGATCATAGCCTGTCAAATACAACAGTGAGTAGATCAGCATTGAACCATGACCATTGGATAAGACAAAGCGATCACGGTCACACCAGTTCGGGTCATTGGGGTTATGCTTTAAGTGACGATCCCATAAGGCAACTGCGATTTCAGCCATACCCATCGGGGCTCCGGGATGACCGGAATTGGCCTGCTGAACTGCATCCATGGATAAAAAACGAATCGCATTTGCCATTTGTTCTGCCGAAGTATTTTTAATCTGTGTCATAAGAATCCTTTTTCTGAATTAACTATATGGCTGTTGGTAAGTCTGCCTGTTCGAATAAGTGTTTTACTGTTTGCAGTGGTGGTAGTTGCTCCACAATTTCAATTGCACCATCAAAATTGGCTTGCTTGAAATATTCACTTTTACTAACCAGGCATTTTATTCCTGCATTCAAGGCAGCAGCCAACCCATTGGGGGAATCTTCGATTGCCAGAGCGTGACTGGTGTTGATGCCTGTTTCGCTTAGAGCCTGAAGGTAAGCCTGAGGATGCGGTTTTTTTCTTACTTACATCATCCCCGCAAACAATAACGGAGAAATATTGCCGCCAGTTATTACCCAGTGTCGAATGCATCAGCACATCAAGATTAGCCATCGAAGTTGTCGTAACAATGCCCTGTACAACACCACAACTAGTAATGGCATTAATCCACTCATGCACATTGGGACGCAGAGAAATTTTTCCTGAACGGACTATTTCTGCATAATAACGATTTTTGGCCTTATGTATTTCATTCAAGCGTACGGTTTGCGGTTGTGTTTCACCGATTTGTCTGGCGTATTCGCATATACGTTCCTTACCGCCGGTGATTGTCAGCAACTGACCGTAGGTTTCACTGCCCCATTTCCAATTGAGGCCACATTCATAAAATGCCCGGTTAAAAGCGATCCGATGACCATCCCGTTCTGTTTCTGCCAAAGTACCATCCACATCCCAAAAAATGGCCTTAACTTTCATTCTCAGTGACTTGTAATTTCAATGCGCATAACGATCGGCCATTTTCTCCAGGGCCAGTGGCTTGATTTTTTGCGCATAACCGGAACAGCCAAAGGCATTAAAACGATGTTCACATAGCTCTCCGGCCGCATGACGGGCTTCGTTCAATGCTTTGCGTGGATCAAAATCGCTGGTTTTGGTCGCATAATGACGGCGCATTGCGCCCGTCATGGCAAGGCGAATATCAGTATCAATGTTGACTTTACGTACGCCGCTTTTGATTCCCCGCTGTATTTCCTCGACCGGCACACCATAGGTTTCTTTCAACTCACCGCCATGTTCACGAATTACCGCCAGCCATTGTTGTGGTACAGAAGATGATCCGTGCATCACCAGATGTGTATCGGGTATTTTGGCGTGGATTTGCTCGATTCGCTCAATCGCCAGAATGTCACCGGTGGGCTGGCGGCTGAATTTATACGCGCCATGACTGGTTCCAATGGCTATAGCCAGTGCATCACATTGTGTCAATTCAACAAACTCCTTGGCCTGGTCCGGATCGGTTAAGAGCTGCTCGTGAGTGAGCTTACCTTGTGCGCCAACGCCATCTTCCTCACCAGCCTCACCAGTTTCCAGTGAACCCAGGACACCCAGCTCGCCTTCAACAGAAACTCCGATAGCATGGGCAATCTCACTGACCTTGCGGGTGATATCAACATTATATTCATAACTTGCAGGAGTTTTACCGTCCTCCTCTAACGAACCGTCCATCATCACGCTGGAAAACCCCGAGCGCATACTCTGCTGGCAAACGGCCAGACTGGTGCCGTGATCCTGGTGGATGACTACTGGAATATCAGGGTGTACTTCTATTGCGGCCAATAATAAATGACGTAGGTATGGTTCGCCAGCATAAGAACGGGCACCTGCAGAAGCCTGGAGAATTACCGGGCTCTGGCATTTCTCCGCCGCCTGCATAATGGCCTGAACCTGTTCCAAATTATTGACATTAAAAGCAGGCACGCCGTAGTCATTTTCAGCGGCGTGATCCAGCAATTGCCTTAAAGAAATCAATGCCATCGCATTTCTCCTGAATGTGTAACTTGACAGTGTGTATTAACTTCCAGCCTCTCAGCCACCTCACTAATTTTGTCCAATAGCATATCTGGATGGCTGTCGGCCACATTTCGGCCGTGGTTGTAGCCGTAACTCATTGCCCAGACAGTCATCTTTGCACTACGGGCAGCTTGTATATCATGTTCGGAATCTCCCACAAAAAGAACGTCTCGCCGGCACAGCTCCATCTGCTCCAACGCGTAAAACAGAGGTTGAGGATCAGGCTTTGCTTTTTGGGTGTCTCCACCGGCGACCAGAATATCAATGTGATATAAAAAACCCCGTGTACCGTCCAAGATCTTGACCGATAGCTCGCGAGGTTTATTAGTGACAACACCAGTTTTAATTCCCTTGGATTTAAGTGTTTTTAACGTATTAACAACACCTGGAAACAATTGACTCCGGGTGCCAGCCAGTTTGGCATAACGTTCGATAAACTCCGGATAAACTTTTTTGAAACGTTCATCGTATTTATCGATTTCCTCATCAGCAGCAAACGAAATTGCCTGTAACATTAACCAGGCCGTTCCCTTACCGATCCAATTAGTGATTTGTTGTGCCGCAATGGGTGCGTAGTGATGATTTTCCAGGGTATCGTTCACTGCAGTAACAATTTCACCGGCACTTTGCACTAACGTACCGTCGAGATCAAACAGCACGGCCTTAAATTGTAGTTTGTCAGCTGTGGCGTTTATCATCAATTAGCTTCAAAATTAGGGGAGTGAATATAAACTGCATGGCCAGGCCCATTTTTCCGCCCGGAACAACAATTGAATTGGGGCGGCTCATCCATGAGTCATGTAACATTGATAATAAATAGCTAAAATCAATACCCTTAGGGTCGGCGAAACGAATAACCGCCATACTTTCGTCAGCCGAAGGAATATCCCTAGCAATAAACGGATTTGAAGTATCCACTGTCGGGACACGTTGAAAATTAATGTGGGTACGAGAAAACTGTGGACAAATGTAATCAACATAATCTGGCATGCGGCGCAAAATTGTATCGGTGACAGCATCTTGCGAATAGCCACGATCATTCTGGTCACGATGCAGTTTCTGTATCCATTCCAGGTTGATGATCGGCACTACACCGATCAATAAATCAACATGTTTAGCGACATTAATATTATCGTCAGCATAACCGCCGTGTAATCCCTCGTAAAACAATACATCCGTACCCTCAGGAATTTCTTCCCAGGGTGTAAATGTTCCTGGTTCTTGTTCATAGGGAGCAGCTTCTTCTTCATCATGCAAATACTTTCGTACTTTCCCGCTACCGCTTTCACCATAACCCTCAAATAAATTCTCCAGTTCATCCAGAATATTCGCGTCCGGACCAAAATGACTAAAACGCATATTCCCTTGTTTTTCCGCGTCGGCCCCGGCACTTCGCATAGCCATACGGTCATGGCGATGAAACGAATCACCTTCTACTATCTGGGCAGTTATCTTTTCGCGTCGGAAAATATGCTTAAAGCTGTTCAGAACGGTTGTCGTCCCGGCACCTGACGAACCGGTTACCGCAATGATAGGATGTTTGTTTGACATGACACTTTCCTTTTTCTTACTGAATCGAAATCAAAATTATTTACCACCGAATAATCCTCGCTCAGAAAATAGAGGTGATTGATACCGCATATCGTCACTCACATAACTGTTGTTATGATAATTTGTGATTCGTTCCACCTCATTCTTTGAACCCAGAATGACCGGCACTCGTTCATGCACATCATCTGGTTTTATTTTCAGAATGGATTCATAACCGGTGCTGGCCGCACCGCCCGCATTTTCGATTAGCATTGCCATGGGATTAGCTTCATACATCAACCGCAAACGTCCTTTAATACCAGGTGTTCTGGAGTCGGCCGGATACATAAAAATGCCGCCGCGCATCAGAATACGATGAATCTCTGCCACCATCGAAGCAATCCAGCGCATATTGAAATCCCGCCCTCGTGGGCCTGTACTGCCTTGTTTGCATTCGTTGATATATTGATTCACCGCAGGTTCCCAAAATCGCTCGTTGGAGGCATTAATTGCAAACTCACTGGTATCTTCAGGGATGACGAGATTGAGATGAGTGGAAATGAATTCATCCGTTTCTGGACCCAGTGTAAATCCATGTGTACCGTTGCCAACGGTTAATATCAGCATGGTGCTTGGACCGTAGATAGCATAACCGGCTGCAATCTGGTCACAACCCCGGAGCAAAAAATCATGGTTAGCAAGCAACTTGCCGTGAGTCGTTTTTTTGGAATACTTGAATAACGAGAAAATCGTTCCTACAGATACATTGACATCAATGTTTGAAGAGCCATCCAGAGGATCAAAAAATAGAATGTAGTTTCCCTCTGGATGCTCATCGGCGAGTTTGTACGGTTGCTCGATTTCTTCGCTGACCATGCCAAACAAATGTTTGTTAGCACCACATTGATCAAGTATCACGTGATTAGCGAAAATATCCAGCTTCGTTTGCTTCTCGCCCTGTGAATTTTTGCTGTCAGCACAACCTGAGCATTCACTTAAAGCTCCTTTTGCAACTATTGCTGAAATTTCTTTGATCGCCTGTTCGATATCAGTCAGAATTTCAATTATTGCCTCGGCATCCGGCCGGTTGGATAACTGTCTGTTCAAAAAGCTTGAAAACGTTATCAGTTGTTGCATTAGCAAATGCTCCTTATTATTTGCCTGCAGCATTTCATACTCATCATTACTCTTGTCATCTAGTTGTTTCGATTAACTGCTTGTCGTAGTTAGAATAGTGGATGACGGTTAATTTAATAACTAAAACCTACTAGAAAATACATAACTTTTAGCTTATGTATTACTAAAATCTAACAGTGATAACTTAGAAAAATTCGAAAACTTGAGGCTAAGCAAAAAACAGGTAAAGAGCTGGGACAATAAACTGGAAATTGGCTTAGCGAGTCAGCTGTAAAAAAATGTTGGTCAGTTTTCTGTGGCAGCTTTTCAACATGATCAATCACGGCGACCCGGTGAGAAAATATTCGCCGGGCATAGTCATCTGCGTGGATATCGGTGCTAATGCAATAAGGCAGAATACCCAGTTGCCTGGCTTCATGAACGGCTTGCCTGGAATCCTCAATTAAATAATCCTCATCGGCCACATCAACGTCCGCCGGTTCCCCATCCGTCAATAACAACAATAGTTTTTGATTCGCTGACTGTTTTCTCAGAATCCCGCTTGCATGACGCAGCGCCACACCCATGCGAGTGGAGTAGGCAGGTTCCAGACTCGCGAGACGGGCTTTTATTTGATCGTTAAACTGTTCGCCGTATCCTTTAATATGCTGAAAATTAACATTGTGGCGTGTATTTGAGCAAAAGCCTCCTATGGCAAAACGATCACCGAGCTGATTCATTACCCAGGCTAACACGGCAACCGCTTGTTGACAAAGCTGTAGCCTGGTCTGAGTCGCATTAACGCTCTGATTTAGTGATTGGGATAAATCAAGCAATATGTAAATTGCCAATTGCC
This sequence comes from Arenicellales bacterium, assembly GCA_965215945.1. Taxonomy (GTDB): domain Bacteria; phylum Pseudomonadota; class Gammaproteobacteria; order Arenicellales; family JAHEKD01; genus JAHEKD01. Next base: position 56,107 of record CBDCFC010000015.1, read on the forward strand.
GTTCCCTATGCTGAATACTTTGATCAATTCGCGCATCAGGTGTAATGCCGATTTGCAAATTGATCCAGCTTTGTACCGCAATATCCATATCGATCTCATCACCGTCTTCCTGAAAGCGCAGACGCTGACGATCATGTGGGCGAAATTTTTCCAGAACCCTGGCCAATGCGTTCAACAAATCTCGGTTTTGCTCAAGCATGCTGTTTATCGCGCCAGAATTGGCGCCTGGTTGCAGATGTTCAAACAACGACACCCATTGAGGACGGTAAGTTTGTGTTTGATAATCCCACTCATCGTAGATGCAGGGTGGCAATGTATCGTGTTGCTGCACGTGACTTGTTTGTTGTTGCTCAAAAAGCTCTTCCTCATCCCCCGCCTCAATAAACAGCCATAAATGGCGATTATCATCATGATAGTCGACCCGGGTATCGTTAAACCATACCGTGGCCAGTTGATCCTGCTGGCTGCGTGTAACCGCAACAAATTCAAAGGCCAGTTGCTGCATGTCGGCCGTACTTCCCTGGGCATTGTCCATGACGGTCCTAAACGCTTGTGCAGTCTTCGTGATCGCAGCGTCCTGTGAATGAAAATCAGCATCAAGAATGGCCCGCGATAATACAGCCAGGCGCAATCGCACCAACGATTGGTCGGTGCAATTCTCCAATGCCTGCGCGTCAGGAAGCGGATGTAATGCCACCAAGACCTTCAACATGCCAGGCCAGCGCCGCACCAGCAAGTAATCAATACGTGCGTCTTCCAGCGTCTCGACTGCCAGGCGTTGTAACGGGCTTAAATTATCCGCAATCAGTGGCTGCGAGTAAGCTTTATGGCCCAGCATGTGTAATACGGCCATTAAATAACGCTGAACAGGGCTGATACTGTTTTTCTCAGCATAAATATCTGGCAAACGTAATTCGTCACCCTCCATATAAGGTTTTGCCAGATGCGAGTTGTGCCGATCCAGGTCATGAGTCGGAATGGCAATAAAATCAGGATCCTGGTCAGTCAATGCCTTGGTCAGCATGGCGAGTACCGGCCTGCATTTTTCCAGAGTGCATCCGGGGCGAACCTTAGCCAGCAGTGCAATACTTTCGGGTGATTTTAACGCACAGTACTCGGCCAGGTGATCAGGGCGCGTCCTGTGTAGCTGCATGCCGTAATCAAGCCATTGGTCAACTCCGCCGGGATCCAGAACATTCAGAACCAAATGGCTGTACTCAATAAATGGAATCAAGGCATGGCTGGCGTGAGTCGGATGATGGCCGTGTACGGACAAACTGGTCTGGGCGGCCAATTCCTCAAGATTGTTCAGCCAGCGCTTAAATCGTTTCTGCCGCTGACTTTGATCCACTAACGCGCCTGCAATACCTGGCAGCTTCTGCATCAGTTTGGCGATGGCGGGCTTGTTTGGGGTCTTCCAGATCGTTTCAACCGTCTGCTTTAAGGCATCCAGCACCTTGTCGCCAATCAATTCCACCACCTGTGGCCAGCTGCGTAAAAATTCAATTTGCGCACTACTGCCCAAGCCCAGTTTGCCCAACCGGTTACCGTATTCTATCCAGTCATCCAGCTGCCTGGAATTTAATGATTTGATCGCATTTTTGTAGATTTGTGGGAAATGCTCACAAGTATCGCTAAAGCGGCTGTCAAGCAATTTCCAATACGCCAGGCCATGTTTATCGAGCCCCGCTGGCAGTCGCTCAGGCGATAACGGCATTAACAGTGTTGACCATGGCCGCCTGAACATCAGGGTCGTCGCTGCACGGCGAAATAATGGCCATTTCACATGCTGCGTCGACACTCAGGCCCTGTTGTATCAACTGCGCTGTATACACCAAAAGGCGAGTTGAAATACCTTCTGTCAGCCCGTGGCCTTTTAAACGCCTGCCGGCAATAGCGATTTGAACAAGCTGCATTGCCAGCGCATGATCGATTCCGGTTTCCTTGTTGAGCACTTCAATTTCGGTCTTTTCATCAGGATAATCAAAATCCATGGCGACAAACCGGTGGCGGGTTGATGGCTTTAAATCCTTTAAACCCGATTGATATCCCGGGTTATAGGATACGACGAGTTGAAAATCAGGATGCGCTTGAACCTGCTCGCCCTTTTTATCGAGTGGCAGCATACGGCGATGATCGGTTAGTGCATGAATAATCACCATGGTATCCTGGCGGGCTTCAACCACTTCATCCAGATAACATATTGCCCCTTGCCGCGCGGCAATCGTTAACGGCCCGTCACACCACAGCGAGCCCTGGCTATTGAGCAGATAACGTCCCACCAGATCACTGGCAGTCATATCTTCGTTGCAGGACACATTCACCAGGGGGCGCTTTAAACAAAACGCCATGTATTCAATAAATCGTGTCTTTCCGCAGCCTGTCGGCCCCTTAATCATTACCGGCAAGTGTGAATCATACGCAGCTTGATAACGTTCAATTTCATCACAACGTGCCTGATAAAACGGCTTTTGTTGAATTTTTGTTAACATCTATAAGACCGTTCTGTCGCGTCACTTATGCACACCGAACTTGTCGCGCCAACCAGGATACAGATTATCGGCATCAGTTGGAAACGACTCAAATGCGCGAGCAAATTCATGATGTTCCTTGGCCCATTCGATCGGGTCGGCGCCGGCTTTCCAACACTCATAAGCCTGACGCAAAGAGGCTGCACCTGCGGCAGGACTATCGATATGCCCATAAGACCCCCCTCCGGCGGTGTTAATCACATTTCCATGGCCCAGGTTTTCGAAGAAGGCCGGTAGACGCAGCGCATTCATACCCCCTGATATAATTGGCGTGGTAGGCTTCATGCCGAACCATTCCTGATGGTAAGTAGGTCCGGTATAGCTGTCGCGTTCGATGATATAGGCTATCGCACGATCATCGTTTTCCCCCTCCATTTTGCCAAAACCCATAGTACCCACATGGATACCGCTAGCTCCTTGCAGGCGCGCCATTTTAGCCAGCACATAAGCATCGTAGCCGCGTTTCGACTGAGGTGATGTCACCGCCCCGTGACCGGCTCGGTGGTAATGTAAATACTGATTTGGATATTGGCGACGTGCAGTAGTCACCATGCCGGGCCCACCTACATAACCGTCGACCAAAAATGCGACTTTGTCTGCGTCGGAGCCAAATATTTCCAGAATATAGTCAGCTCTGGCGCACATCTCGTGATGGTCGTCGGCGGTAATATTGGCTGAAAACAGTTTAGCTTCTCCGGTGTCATCCATGGCTCGACGCATGGCATCTGCGACCAGCGGTATCACCTCTTTCATAGGTGCAAAAGTCTGATTACCCTGCGGTTCATCGTTCTTAATAAAATCACCACCCAGCCAAAACTGGTACGCAGCTTTGGCAAATGGTTCTGGCCGCAGACCCAGTTTGGGCTTGATAATTGTACCTGCAATATATCCGCCGTTTTCAAGGGGGCGCCCCAGAATTCGCCATAGATCCGAAATATCTTTTGCCGGACCATCAAAGAGCTGAATTGCCCTTGGAGGCATGAAAAAGTCGTATATTTTTGCGTATTCAATATCTCCCATGCCCTGATTATTACCAATCACTAAAGTCAAAAACGACACCAACATCATGCGACCGTCGGTAATATTTCGGTCAAATAATTCCATTGGATAAGCGATGCGCATTTCTTCCGTGGTTTCATCAATCAGGTAAACCAGGGCATCAACGCCCCGGGTAAAATCGTCAGTGGTGGATACTTCGACATTAGTACCGGTTGAGGATTCTGCCGCAAAGTGGGCGGCCGCTTCGAGATAACCGTATCCCTGCTTGGGTTTCATTTTATAGGCGACCAAAATATGCTTACCACCACAAATCAGCTCTTCTTCTTCAAGTGATAAGTCCGCATAACGATTTGATTGATCCATGATAGTTACCTCTTGGGGATGTTGACGGATGACATAAACTTTCCGGCAATAATGTGACAGATTTGATTATTAAATAAAACTTAGTTATTCTTATTTATTAATCAGCATTTACTTATGTATAAAACTAATTACTTTACACCATGCTATTACTTCGACGACTTACACTCCGGCAGTTGGAGATTTTTTCTCTGGCGGCAACAAATTTGAATTTTGCCCGTACTGCGGAGGAATTGCACTTAACCCAACCCGCAGTTTCCATGCAAATCAAAAAACTTGAAGATACCCTGCAGACACCTGTTTTTGAGCGTGACGGACGCAACATATCATTAACCGAGGCCGGCAAGAAATTCAAATATCACGCTTTAAGATTATTGGATGAAATTAACAACGCTGAACAAACCATTTATTCTTTGAAAGGCTTGTCAACCGGTCAAGTAAGAGTTGGCCTGGTTACTACAGCTACTTACTTCGGCTCAAAACTCATTGCCGAATTTTCTAAACAATGGCCTGACATTGAAATTCAGCTAACTGTGAGTAACCGCAAGATACTGTTGGCTCATCTTAAAGAAAATGAGATTGACTTGGTGATTATGGGTCGTATTCCCGAAGATATTGGTGCCGAGGCAATTGCAATTGCGCCTAATCCACATGTGCTGGTAGCTCCTGCCAGTCATTCGTTGGCTAATAAAGACGTTATAAAAATCACCGACTTATCCGATGATACATTTTTAATGCGTGAATCAGGCTCGGGCACTCGCACGGTAATGGAAGAATATTTTAAAAACCTTAATTTCACACCAAAACATATGCTTACTCTGGGCAGTAACGAGACGGTAAAGCAAGGAGTGATTGCCGGGCTGGGCATCTCCATTTTGTCAGTGCAGTCTATTAAACTTGAAAGCAAGACTAACAGTTTAAGCATTCTCTCAGCCGAAAATACCCCTATCACCCGAATCTGGCATATAGCGAATAACCGACAAAAAATATTATCGCCGGCGGTAAAAGCGTTCCGACAGTTTGTGGTGGACGAAGGTCATTCGATGATGGAAAAAGAACTGGGCCAAATATAGTTGTCCATGAAGTTTATTATTTCAAGCCGAGATTGCCTGAGCGATTTGCTCACGCATATTATTGATGACTTCGGCGTAATCCGGCTCGTTAAAGATGGCCGAGCCTGCTACGAAGGTATCCGCGCCGGCTGCTGCAAGCTGACCGATATTATTGACCTTTACACCGCCATCGACTTCAAGGCGGATATTTTTTCCAGTCGCATCAATCAAAGTTCTCACAGCCGAAATTTTGTCAACCACATAAGGGATAAACGACTGCCCGCCGTAACCGGGGTTTACAGACATCAACAAAATCAGATCCAACTGATCAATAACATGATCAAGCACACTCAACGGGGTTGCCGGATTGAGTACCAGACCACTGTCTAGTCCTTGTTCTTTAATCAATTGTATTGTCCGATCCACATGCTTGGAAGCTTCAGGGTGAAAACTGATTAATGAAGCACCGGCCTGTGCGAATTCCGGCACAATTCTATCTACCGGCTCGATCATTAAATGGACATCAATAGGTGCTTTTATACCGTAATCTCTCAGCGCCTGGCAAACCAGCGGACCAAAACTCAAATTCGGCACGTAATGGTTATCCATGACATCAAAATGCACCCAGTCAGCACCTGCATCCAGTACAGTGGCAACATCTTCGCCTAATTTGGCAAAATCGGCAGACAGAATTGAAGGAGCAATAATATAGTTCATATGGCCCTCAGCCACCATTGATTGACATTAGCCGGATCAAATTCAGATTACTGTACCGATGACTAAAACTCATATCTTCAGTCAACTAAAACACTCCTAATCAATGCCCATCATCCACTTGCCGATCATCCCGAAAGTATCGCCAGCCGCTGATCATAGTACTGATCAACGTTTGACGGGACATAATGTCCTCACGAACTGCAACATAAATATGCAGAATTACAAAACTAATTAACACCCACATCACCATATGATGCCAGGTATGCACGTCCTGACTCTGCCCAAACAGGGGAATCACCCAGGCACTGAACCACTGGTATTGCCAGCTACCATATCCTGCACCTTCACCATACAGTGCCAATCCGGTGACAATCATAAAGATCGTACCCCAAACCACCATCACATGCATAAACAACACCGCCAGGGGATTATGGCCTGTGTATTTACGCGGTTCTTTGGCCAAAAACATATACCAGCGGATTTCATGCCAGACACCTCCCCACCATGCAGCGCTGAAAACTGGCGGTAAAAATACCTGCCGCGCATGTTCATTGCCGACAAAGGCCCAGTAGATGCGAAAAACAAAACCAATGACAAAAATATATGCCGCAGAAAAATGTGCAAATCGTATATAGCCCATCAGGAAATTGTCACTGGCTTCGCCCGGCATTGTCGGCAAAGGAGAGCCAATAAAATAACCCGTTATACACAAAACTACAATCGATAGAGCATTTACCCAGTGCCATAGGCGCAACGGAGCTTCATAAACGTATACCGCAGGCTCATAATGCTGTGGAAGTGCATCAGGGTGTTCACTTGTTACTTGATTCATATTTGTCTCTCCGCTAAGAACCGATCGGTGCGGTCGACACTTTAGTGAGCGTTTCACCCTCTTCGCTCATCACATGAGTCGAACAGGCCAGACAGGGATCGAAGCTGTGAAGATTACGCAGAATTTCCACCGGCTCTTCCGGCACTTCGACTTTGGTATTCATCATCGACGCTTCAAAGGCGCCAATATTACCGGCCTCATCCCTAGGCGAACCATTCCAGGTTGTCGGAACCACGCACTGATAATTATCGATCTTGGTGTCTTTAATGCGAATCCAATGTGCCAATGCACCGCGCGGTGCCTCGGTAAAACCAACACCCTTTGCTTCTGCCGGCCAATCGGCCGGATCCCACATTTCACCGCTGTGTGTGCTGGAGTCACCGTTCTTAATATTAGTCATCAACTTATCAAAGAAATACAGTTGCATATCCGCCGCCCATTGACATTCCAACGCACGCGCAGCAGTACGACCAAGCGTGGAGAACAGGGCGGTGACCGGCACGTCCAGGGCGCTCAGTGTCCTTTTTATCTGATCAGTAAAATACTCATGGCCTTGTGCATAACCGACTACGTAGCGGGCCAGAGGACCTACTTCCATGGCATGACCGCGCCAGCGAGGTGCCTTAATCCAGGAATAACTCGCGTTTTCATCAAGTTGTTCAATATCCTGGCTGCTGCCCTTGGCAGTACTGACATCAAAAGCAGGATTGGTAACACCATCCCAGGGATGCAATCCTTTGACACCGTCAGGATATTCATACCAGGAATGGGGAACAAACTCCTGAATCTGTTCCGGATCGGTAAGATCAATTTCGTGAACTTTGGACAAATCGCCATTGATGATGGCACCCTGGGGCATTAGCAAGTTTTCAGGTGAAAAATCGTTTGCCCGGTCCGGAATGTCACCATAGGCAAGCACGCTTTGTCCCGACAGCCCGCCGCCATATAACCAGCCTTTGTAAAATTGCCCGACTGCCAGAATGTCGGGAATGTAAACATTATTGATAAAAGTTTTTGCGTCTTTAAGAATCTGATGCACTTGATTCAGATTTACCATATTCAAAGCACCAACACTGCCCTCACCATCCATGTTGATTGGGCAGGGCACACCGCCGACTGTCCAGTTAGGATGTGTATCCTTGCCCCCAAAAATGGTGCGCGTTTTCATGATTTCCTTCTGAAAATCCAGGGCTTCCAGGTAATGTGTAACCGCCATCAGGTCGGCTTCCGGTGGCAGCAGGTAGGCCGGGTTGGTCCAGTAACCATTGCGAAACGGCCCTAACTGGCCCGATTCAACAAATTTTTTCAAGCGGTTTTGCACATCACGAAAATATCCTGGTGATGAGTTCGGGTGATGCGGTGACGTTTTCTGTTGTAATAAAGATGTCGCTCGTGGATCGGCCTTTAAGGCATTGACAGGGTTGACCCAGTCCAAAGCGTGCAGATGATAGAAATGCACCAAATGATCATGTACCTGCAACGACAGTTGCATAATGTTTCGAATCGAGTTGGCATTTTCAGGAATATTAATTCCCAGCGCATTTTCCACCGTGCGTACCGATGTCAACGCATGAGTGCCTGTGCAAACACCGCAAATACGTTGCACAAATGCCCATGCATCACGCGGGTCGCGGCCTTTGAGAATGACTTCCAGCCCGCGCCAGATTGTTCCGCTGGAGACCGCGTTGGTAATAATGTTGTTTTCATCAATATTCACTTCGGCCCGCATGTGTCCCTCTATTCGGGTAACGGGATCTACAACAACACGTTGGCCTGTCGTATCCAGGGTATAGCCGTTTGGAGTTTGTTTGACACTCATTGTTGCGCACCTTTATTCTTGTATTGACTTCGTTTTAATGCCGATATTGCAGCATGAGCTGCGACTGCGCGCCACCGACGATACCGGCAGCGGTCATACCTACTTTATCGGCATTGGATTCAACCCCAAATTGGTGAATATCAGTCAGGCGGTTATAAAAACTGCCTTTATCCCAAAACCCGTCCTCAGAACAACCAATACAGGGATGTCCGGCCTGAATCGGGAATGACAGCCCGCCATTCCAGCGTATTGTCGAACACGCGTTATAAGTGGTTGGACCTTTGCAGCCCATTTTGTAAAGGCAATAACCTTTGCGGGCAGCCTCATCGTCCCACTTTTCAACAAACTGCCCGGCGTCAAAATGAGGCCGCCGGTAACACTTATCGTGAATACGTTGACTGTAAAACATTTTCGGTCTCCCCTGCCTGTCCAACTCCGGCAGTTTTTCAAAGGTAAGAATAAAAGTGACCACGGCAGTCATTACCTCAGCAATTGGCGGGCATCCGGGCACCTTGATGATCGGGGCGTTGCCGATATCAGGCACTTTATGTATTGGAGTGGCACCGGTTGGATTCGGTCTTGCAGCCTGTACGCATCCCCAGGACGCGCATGAGCCCCATGAGATAATGGCCTTGGCATGTTTGGCCGCATGGCGCAATTGTTCAGTGTAAGGCTTGCCGGCGATGATGCAGGACATTCCACCAGTATTTTCCTGTTCCAGTCCGGGGTTTCCTTCACAGGCCAAAATAAATTCGCCTTTGTG
>CBDCFC010000016.1:0-25194 GCA_965215945.1 Arenicellales bacterium
AAACTGGCTAAAACCCTGGATCGGCCCGTCGTCTTGAGCGAATCAGTGCTACCCAATGAAACCTTAACTGAAAATTGTCAAGTCTCCAATCTTAAGGTTTATACCAGCAAGCTGGAATTTGATGTGCAAACGGATGAGGCTACATTAGTCTTTATCCCGACAAATCACCATCAATATTGGACCGCCACAATAAATGATAGTGAGTCAGAAATTTTAAAAGCCAATTATACGTTTATGGCTGTTAAGGTGGACCCGGGGACTAGCCAGATTAAACTTGAGTTTATTAATCAAAAACTTACCCTGGCGGCGATATTGTTGATTATTCTCGGCAGTGTATGCATTTTATTTGCTTTGAGTCGCTATAGTTTCGGCTGGCAGAAGCCGGTTTTTATTCTCTGTGGCGTGTTATTAATAGGCAAAAACCTGATGTCCATACCCGGAATAATGAACACCGACATCCCTGAAAAGCCGCCCATTTCTGATAAGTATTGAATTAATGAAAATACTATTACTGGCTCCGCATCCGTTTTATCAGGAAAGAGGTACGCCGATAGCAGTTGATTTGCTGGTCAAGGTGCTCAGTGACCGAGGTGATCAGGTTGATATTCTGACCTTCCATGAAGGTGAAAATAGAGAATATCCGAATGTGTCAGTACACAGGATAAATCCGTTGTTGAAAATCAAGGGCATTTCTCCGGGATTTTCACTTAAAAAACTCTACTGCGATTTAATATTGTTTTTTCTCGATGATCAACCGGCTCAGGAAAGACCGTTATGACTTGATCCATGCGGTTGAAGAATCGGCAACCCTGGCCATGTTCTGCAAGCCTTTTAGCAAGGTGCCATATGTTTATGACATGGATTCGGTTATCACTGAACAACTGCTCGAAAAAAGTCATAAATTCAAACCAATTGTGCCGTTGGTTCGATTTTTCGAGTCAAAAAACAATCAAATATTCACAGGCTGTAGTGGCAGTGTGTCAGGCTATTGCTGACTATGCGCAGCAATATAGAAAAGACAATGTTTACTTGCTGAAAGACATTTCATTGATTGCGAATGAAGCTTCTGGGAATTCGATTGATAATCTGAACAGTTATGCAAACAATGAGCAAAAAATCGGTTTGTATATTGGTAATCTTGAGAGTTATCAAGGAATCGATTTGTTGATCGATGGATTAGTTGAGTATACAAAACAAAATCAAGATGTTTGTTTGCTGATAATAGGTGGTAAGCAGCAGGATATCGATCATTATAAGAGTACAGTGAACGAGCTTGGTCTAAATGAATTTATTAATTTTTTAGGGCCGCGGCCAATTCAAGATATGAATGCCTACATGCAACAAGCAGACTTTTTACTTTCGCCCAGAACCAAGGGCATTAATACACCGATGAAGATCTATTCTTACCTCGCCTCAGGCATTCCAGTTCTGGCTACGGCTTTGCCAACTCACACTCAAGTCATGACTGACGATATCACTTTTCTCACTGAGGCAAATGCAACGTGTTTTTCCACCGTAATGCGAGAACTGGTCTCAAACCCTGATTTGGCAGAATCGAAATCAGAGAAAGCCAAAGAGTTTATTGAAAGGGAGCATAGTTTGCAGGCATTCACGAAGAGAGTGAATCTGATTTATGATTCGATTTCAGACCAACTGAAAAAAGGTTGACGTGCGCGATTTAAAATTAAAGCCTCATTATGATTTGGTTGTCATTGGAGGGGGAATTCAAGGTTGTGCAATGCTGTGGGAGGCACAGAGCAGGGGTCTGAATACATTGGTAGTTGAAACGCAGGATTATTGTTCACAAACTTCGGCTAATTCCCTGAAAACAATTCACGGAGGCATCCGTTATTTGCAAACTTTAAATTTGAGCAGAACCTGGCGTTCTGCAAAAGAACAAGAGACTTTGCTCAGAATTGCACCCCATCTGGTTCATCCTCTACCTTGTTTATTGCCAACCGAGAGAAAGTTGAAACGCTCTAGATTAGCAGTGACCACAGGGTTTAGTTTATATAACTTAATTAAAAAATTTGCATGTCCAGATCAAAAACTACCCAAATCACAGTGCTTATCTATTGATGAACTGTCGCGGCATACTGAATTGTTAAATTCAGAAAATGTAACTGGTGCTGGATTGTGGCATGACGCTCAGGTACAACATGCAGAAAGACTTGGACTGGCATTTGTTAAGACAGCGCAAGCCGCTGGTGCTGATGCATATAATTATCTAAAGGCGGTCTCCTTCTCAACCAAGCAAGATCAACAATTTCAATTGACACTAGTGTGCCAAATCAGCACGCAAAAAAAAGAAGTTACCTCAGATAGCATTATTTTTTGCACGGCATCTGAAACTGTAGAGAACTTGTCCGGGCAAGTTGGTGGCGACTACCCAAAATTTTGTTTGGCGGTTAATTTGGTTGTGAAAAATCGTTATTCAGATATGGCTATTGGCCTACAAAGTGGGTTTGCACAGAAAAGTTCCCGAAGCTCTAATCGATTGTTATTTGCTGCGCCCTGGCGAGATTCAACGTTATTTGGTACGTGGTATTTTGATTCGGGTTCAAAAACCGAATCTGATAAAGCACCAAACAAACAACAGCTTGATTTTTGCCTGGCTGATATCAATCGAACTTACCCCGGGGCGAGCTTCATGGCTGGAGATGTCATGGCTGTTCATGCCGGTTTATTACCCGTCAAGGGTGAAACTTCAAATCCTGAAAACAATCTTATGGAAGAGGATCTAATTCACAGACCTGATGCTGATAGGAATTTATTGGTGGTTATTCCTTCAAAATACACAACTTGCAGAGCAACGGCAGAACGGACAATAGATCAACTTGCTGAAAATACGGGCAAGAATCTTAATCCAAGCGTCTCTTCAGTGTCACCATTGATTGGTGCTGAAACCATTGATGATATAGATACGTTTTTGCTCGAATCACTAAACAAATATCATGAACTGTTTTCAGGAGAAACCATTAAGCAGCTAGTGGTAGCTTATGGAGATAAGATTGATCAAATCGCTGAATTATGCAAGCAAAATAATGAATTAGCCGAGTTAATTCCCGGGTCGGAAAACCACATTAAAGCTCAACTGGAATACGAATTGCGCTGTGGTCAGGTCGAATTGTTGGATGACTTTGTAGTAAGAAGAAGTTTTTTAGCCGCTGATTCAGCGCTGAATGAGTCAACACTCGACTACAGTAAACGGCGGATAAATAAATTCCACGCAACAGATGTAAATACGTCAAATCGCGTTGAAAATTGTTAAATAATACCCTTTATTAAAGCTTGGATTGTGCTTAATATTTCAGATTGAAATTTATATTATAATCAGGCTGTTTTAACCGCCTTTCAAAATCGGACAGATAGATCTCACAAATAAGGTACCATTTTAATGTCACTGCAAAAAATTACCCGCCCCATCCTAATTTCATTACTACTTAGTCTGGCTGCGACACCTTCTTATGCTCAAGTAGTTGCTTCACTAGATGCTGGTGTTGCACCTGGAACGCCAAATATTATTCCTGGTGGTTTTGATGTTTTTAATAATGATGATGATCCTGAGGATCAAACAGCTAGCTTGCATGGCACAGTAGTAGCACGCGTTATGTCCAGCGTCTATGGAGGTGTGCAGATTTTACCTATCAAGATCGTTGGGCCAAACTTCGCCGGAGATACTAATATTACAAATCGGGGTTTGAGGGCTGCAGCGGACAGAGATGATGTTCGCGTGGTGCTTAAATCAACAGGTCCAGCAGGCAGTTTCAGTGAATGGGTTAATGTGGTCAATTCAGGTAAGCTAGCGGTAATGCGTGCCGGTAATGAATCAGAACCTAACCCTAATCGTGATGGTGCACACGCTAAGAACTTAGGTGGAAGAGCAATTGTAGTTGGTGCGTCTAATGCTGAAGGTAATATAGCAGCCTATTCCAATAGGGCCGGCGATTCAGCTGAAGTCTATATCATTGCTCCGGGCTTCAACCAGTTTTCAAGTATTCAAGGTACTTCTTTTGCTGCCCCCAGAGTCGCTGCTGTTGCCGCTCAAATCTATGCGCAAAATCCAAATTTATCAGCACAACAAGTAGCGGAAATCATCCTCACATCGGCAGATGACAAAGGTGATCCAGGTGTTGATGCGATTTACGGTCATGGTTTGCTTAATGTAGGAGCAGCGTTGGCACCAAGAGATACAGGCGGTGGTTCATCTTCCGGGGGAGGTGCTATTGCCGCTGCGGCCGTCGTTGTAGGGGGAGCGATAGCCTGGGGAATCTTAAGAAATAGAGATGATGATAGCCTTGAGAATACGTTTATCACAGACATTTATGACCGCGGTTATATTTTTGACATGACCAAGCGAATTAACGCTAAAAAAAGTGCACCTAACCTATTTACATTACTCTCAGATTCAGAGCTTAAGACAGACACGTTTTTAGTAAATCAAACGGTCAACTCCAGTTCTTATGCGACATTAACCAGCGGTTTCAATGAAATCGACCAAATGATTAATCACCTTGATCCAACCAGCGTGCTTGATGATTATAATGATGAATTAACCAAGCTGAATTTTTATCGGCAATCAACTGATGGAACAAATTATAGGTTCAGCTTAAACGATAGTATCAACACAGAATTCGGTGCTTTTTCATTATTCCAGGATCAAACCAAATCGATGCCTGGATTTGAATATACGAACACTTTTACAAATCCTTATCTAAGTTTTACTGAACAAGGCATAGCCAGCCATGCAAGTTACAAATTGGATGATAATTTTGGTTTTGCATTCGGTTTATCATCAAATGAAGAACCAGATAAATACGGTTTGGAAAGCGATAGCGCAGTAATCGAGGGTACTTATAAGAAAGAAAAGCTTGCTGTGGGCCTGCAATTGGGGTCTATGCGTGAAATGGGTAGCTTATTCGGTGGTGCGTCAGGTGGGGTATTAAGTGTCGATGAGTCTAACACTGTTTCATTGGGCTTTTCAGGAAGTTATCAATTCAGTGAAAAGTTTTCGGTAATCGGTAATTACACTGAAGGCTATACCGAAGTTGATGATTGGGAAGAGAGCTATTTGCAAAATTTCTCCAGTATCCGCAGTAATGCCTATGGTTTAGGTTTAATCGGACGAGGAATTTTTCGCAGTGAAGATCAAATTGGTGTTGGATATTCCAGACCGCTTAAAGTAAAACGAGGAAGTGCAGATTTGATTGTGCCGGAAGGCCGTGAAGATTTTGGTCAACCACTATTTTTTGATGAAGAAAGAATCAATCTTAACCCAACGGCTAGTGAACAGGCTTTTGAGGCTTATTACACATTTCGACCTAAAAACAATGTTGAGATGACGACTTATTTTCTGCATAGGCAGAATCCTGACCATAACAGTGATGCATCCAGTGAAAATACTATACTGGCGACATTAAAATTCAAGTTTTAAGATAAAAAGGTCATCGCTGAACACAACAAGAATGGACGAATCACCCAAGGCCCAGCTTAGCGCTGGGCTTTATTTCTTTATTTTCTTCGCCTGCGCCGCAATTTCATGCTGGTCGGTCTTCGCTGATCCAATTATCAATATTGACGGTATTTTGTATCTACATGCTGCAGAAGCTTTTACGAATAATCAAATCGATCAGGCAATGACCTTTCATAAATGGCCGTTGTATCCGTTTCTTATTAGCCTTATTCATCAAATAAGTGGATTTGATTTAGAGTTAAGTGCTCATATTTTGAATGGTTTGCTTAATGCATTAACTTGTGTTGCATTTGTTTACTTCATTCGTGAGTTAGGCGCTAATGAAGTAACCATAATTATTGCCGCTGTTGTCATTGTATTTTTCCCGGGTCTTAATGAACTACGAACCTATATTATTCGTGATCATGGCTATATCGCATTTTACCTGGTTTCCCTTTACTGCTTGATTCGAGCGTTACATATTCGTTCTAGAATTTATTTGTTGTCTAGTATGTTGGCGATGATTATCGCTACCTTGTTTAGAATCGAGGGGGCTGTTTTTCTAATTGCTATGCCGATAATTTATTTGAATTCTCGTGAAAACGCTGAATCGATGAATCGAGTTTTATTCTACCTTTTGGTTATAGTGACGATAGTTATTTTGATTACTTTATTTGGCTGGTGGTTACATGTGCCAAATATTAATACCGGGAATTTACATTTTTCCTTAGAAAATATTCAATCAGGCTGGGGGCAGGCGGGTCAATTTTTGGATAAAAAAATTGAAATACTTAAAGATCATATTATTGATACCTCTTCGGATACGACAGGGAGATTAGTTTATATCTGGACGGTATTTGGCATTATTTTTGCCCAGGTGTTAATCATATTAAGCATTCCATACGCCTATTTAACCTGGTATGGCTATTCAAGAAAGCTTATATTTCCCGAATCTCATGCTGTTAGGCCCTGGAAGCTTTTTATTCTGTTTAATTTAATTATTCTGGCGGTTTTTACCCTAACCAAGTTTTTCCTGACAGATCGGTATCCATTGGCGTTAGCCGTCACAATGTTGGCTGTGGTGCCGTTTGCGCTGAATGCGATTTATGATCGTTGGAAATCGAAACCTCGAAATAGTATTAAATCAACCTGGGGTTATGCGATAGTTATTTTACTTTTGATGGTCAATGCCTATGAAGGTTTGACCAGCTATAGTAAAAAACATCATTTAAAGCAAGCAGGGGAATGGCTAGATGAAAATGTTCCAAAAGAAAGTCGCCTATACACAGATAATCAATTGATCGGGTTTTATAGTGACATACCGCTGGAAAACTTAAGGGTTGTCTCTGAAAGGCGTGATTTAATTAATCAGTTTTATCGGGGTGAATGGATTAATTACGAATATCTGGCGCTGGAGATTAAACCTGATCCTGAGTATCTAGGACATTTGCAGAGGACGTTGTGGGTAGAGCCTGAAAAAGTTATTAAAGGGCAGCGTGACAGAGAGATTAGAATCTATAATATTAAACAATATCGAGAACGTCCCAATCAATGAATGAATCTATTTCGGCAATGGATGCGTATGGCCTCAATGAGTCGCAGCAAATGCTGCTTAAGCTTTACGATAAATCGATTCTTAAAAAAGCTAAATTTGCTGCAATCGAGCAGTTTCTTCCTGATTTAAGTAATAAAACCTGTTTAGATATCGGTGCGGATAACGGTGTCTTGAGTTATCTGTTAAGACAAAAAGGCGGTGTTTGGTTTAGTGCCGATTTAGATGAACATGTCGTGTCATCCATTCGTCAAATGGTTGGATCGAATGTACTGCAACTAGATGGAGGCAAGACCGAGTTTGCCGATAACACTTTTGATCTGGTAGTGATTATCGATTTTCTTGAACACATTCATAGCGACAAAGAGTTTGTCGAAGAACTAGCTCGTATTATGAAACCAGAAGCTGAGTTGATTATTAATGTTCCACATTTTCGGCCTAATGCCTGGGTCAGAAAACTAAGACTTGCAATGGGGCTTAGCGATGAAAAACATGGACATGTCAGACCGGGGTATACACTGCAAAGTATTGCCCAGTTAGCAGATGGAAAATTTTCTATTTTAGATAGTAAAACTTATTCTAAATTTTTTGTTGAATTGTATGATGCACTAATCAGTTACTTGTTTGAAAAAATTCAAAAGGGCGATGGTGAATCTGGCAAGGGAACAGTTGTTACAGCAGCGGATATGTCAAAAAATCAAAAAAAGTTCAAACTGTTTAGCCTGATTTATCCGTTCGTGTGGTTATTATCAAAACTGGATAACTTATTGTTTTTTATGCCTGGTTATTCATTGATTGTAAAAGCTAAAAACGGCTAAGGTGCAATTGATGTTCGACCGCCGTCAACATTAAGCACTTGACCGGTAATAAATGACGCATTGTTGATTAAAAACAAAGCTGTCTCAACAACCGCGTCGGTTCCGCCTAATCTTTTCAGGGGAGTTTTATCAATCACAGATTGCATTGCAGTTTGCGGGTCATTTTCTGGCGCCAAAATGGCACCAGGAGCAATGGCATTGACGCGAATTTCGGGAGCATATGATTGTGCCATCGATAAGGTAAGGCTGGTCAGTGCAGCCTTGCTGGCACAATAGATCGAATAATCAATTACTGGTTTGTCAGCATAGACATCGGTGATATTTATAATACAACCCTGATTTTTCCGAAGTAATGCATGGCAGTTTTGTACTAGAAAAAAAGGGGCTTTAGCATTAACCGTCATTAATTTATCCCAATCGACTTCTTTCGCTTGATCTATTGGTGTAGGAAAAAAGCCGGCTGCATTATTAATGAGTACATCCAACTGTCCAAATTGAGTCTCCACAGCCTCGGCAAGTGTTTGATACGTATTAAATGACTGTAAATCTGCGCAAACTCCAATGACAGAATTTTTACGTTTCCTATTAAGTCGATTTAATAAATTTTGTGCCTGATTATTTGAGCTGTGATATTGAAAAATGATATTCATGCCTTGCTGGTGTAAGGCTTCGACTAATGCAGCACCGATACGTTTTGCACCACCGGTGATTAATGCCGTTTTAGCTGGATTCATGATTGGATTGTGCTATATAGTTTTTCATTAAATCAGAAATTTTTTGAATTCGAAGATTTTTGATCGCTTTGCCCATTTCGGGGCTATTTAACATTGATAAATCAGTATCTTTTGCAGAAATGGCAATTGTTTTGTTAAAGATTTTTCTCAATAAATTTGCCTGGGGATAAGGTTTGTCATGCCAATTACCTCTGCCCTGGCTGTCAGCCTGACAAAGCAGGGCGAATTGCTCGATGTGTTCGGGTCGTCTGAATCCATCCAGTTTTTCAATTAATTTAAGTATTGTTTCTGGCCGTAATTCAAAAAACCGATGCATGAGTAAATGATGCTCGCAACAAAGTTCAGCGACTTTTCTGATTTTATTGGATATTGGATACTTGTCAGTTATTTTTTTTAAAGGCTTTAAGCCCCTTTTTTCATGGCCAATATGGCTTGGCCATTGAGATTTTGGTGTCACTGCCTTGCCTAGGTCATGGGTAAGCGCCGCAAAGCGAACTGCTAAATCGTTACTAAGTTCAGCGGCTCGATCAACTACCATCATAGTGTGGATGCCGCTGTCAATTTCAGGATGATAATCAGGTCGTTGGGGAACACCAAATAAATCATCAATCTGCGGGAATATGATTTTCAGCGCACCACATTGGCGTAGTGTTTCAAAATAAACTGAGGGCTTGGGTGTCAGCAGAGCTTTTTCGGTTTCTTGCCAAATTCGATCAGCGCTAAGTGCAGCGACTTCGCCGCTGTTAACTAACTCTTTCAGGAGTTTCATGGTCGATTCATGAATCGAAAAATTGAATTTACACAACTGCGCTTTAAATCTTGCGACTCTTAAAACCCGTAACGAATCTTCGATGAACGCTGCCGAGGTATGGCGAAGAATCCGATTCTTTAAATCCTGTTGTCCGTCAAACGGATCAATGATCTTGCGATTTTTACTTTTAGCCATTGAATTAATGGTTAGATCCCGGCGACCAAGATCCTCCTCAAGACTGACATCGGTATTGGTATGAAATTCAAATCCCCTATGGCCCGGAGCAGTTTTGCGTTCCCTTCGGGCCAGGGCATATTCTTCTTTGGTTTCAGGGTGCAGAAATACAGGAAATTCTTTGCCTACTTGATGGTATCCGAGCGATTTCATTTTTTCTGCGGTAGCGCCAATGACTACCCAATCACGCTCGGTTGGTTTCAGGCCGAGTAATTCGTCACGAACCGCGCCGCCGACCAGATAACAATTTAAATTTTCAGTCACGTTTTATAATTTTTCAGGTATAAAGCCATATGCGAAGTATTTTATCAGTAGTTGTTTTGATTGGCTTCTTGACCATGGCAGGTTGTCAATCAATTGCTTATTACGGCCAGTCGATAAAAGGCCAGTTGCAGGTTATGCATCGTTCTCAGCCGATTGATGCATGGCTGAAAAAATCGACTACACCGGCTGAATTAAAACAAAAATTGCTACAAGTCAAAGAAATCCGGCAGTTTGCTTCAGATGTATTGAGCTTGCCGCAGAATAGAAGTTATACTAAATACGCCGACATTAAGCGCCCTTATGTGGTCTGGAATATTTTTGCCGCACCTGAATTTTCGTTGCAACCTTACTTATGGTGTTATCCGATAATAGGTTGTCAGGCTTATCGTGGTTATTTTTCTAAACAACCGGCAATTGATTTTGCAGCTAAAATTAAATCTAAAGGCTATGATGTATCTGTAGGTGGTGTTAAAGCCTATTCAACTTTGGGTTGGTTCGATGACCCCATCCTCAACACATTTGTAAACTATTCACCAACGAATCTGGCCAGTTTGATTTTTCATGAGCTTAGTCATCAAATTGTTTACGTAAAAAATGACACGGTTTTCAATGAGTCTTTTGCAACCATGGTTGAAAATAAAGGTGTCGAAATTTGGCTTAAACAAAAAAACCAAGCCGATGAATTATTGAAATATAGACAGAATCAAGCGCTTGAAAAAGAGGTTTTGAGTTTAATTAAGCGCTACAAAAATGAACTCAATCAACTTTATGAAAGTAAAGTCGATAATCAGAAAAAACGTCAAATAAAGCTAAAAATTTTTGCTGAATTGAAACAGGACTATCAGCATGTAAAGCAAGATTTTCAGTTTATAAGTCCTTGGGATAAATGGTTTGTGCAGGATTTAAACAATGCACATCTCGTGGCCGTAGGGGCTTATTACGACAAAGTGGCTGATTTTGAAAAATTATTTGAGAAATCCGAGCGGAATTTCCCAACGTTTTTTGCAGCTGTAAAAAAACTGGCCAAATTAAAAAAAACGCAGCGCGATCAATATCTGGCTAGTTTGTAACTCATCGCTATACCTTACCGTCATGCCGTCTTCCTGAATTCAATTCAGGATCTCCTCATCGCTGTTTGGGCTTTATTCGAGGCGCAGTCTGCTCAAGGAGATTCTGGATATCGCTTCGCGATTCCAGAATGACGGTAATATCTTTTTTAAAGATACGTTTTGATTGCATCATTGAGTTTTGTGTTTGCTAATTCAAAAGGCAAGGGTTGTTGTTTAGTACAAATACTGTCGATTTGTAGGGATTTATAATTGTCCATGGTGAACGGTTTGCCGGGTGCAAACTGCAAAGCTTGAGCCTGTAATTTCGATAAAGTTTGATTGAGTGGAACTATCTTGCGTCGTTTCCCCATTGCCTTTGCAATCAATTCAACAATTTCCTGTAATGTAAAAATATCGGGGCCACACAGGTCATATTCTTTTTTGATGGTTTCTGCTTTCGAAATTGATTGCGCAAAACATTCGGCGACATCGCTAACATGAATCGGCTGAAAGCGTGATCTCGGACAGGCCAATGGAAACACAAAAGGTGATAGCTTAAGTAATTGTGCAAAGCGATTAGTAAAGCTGTCTAGAGCACCGAAAATGACTGATGGCCTGAATATTGTGAAATCTAGTCCAGACTCCTCAACAACTTTTTCCGCCTGTGCCTTGCTGATTAGATAGTGACTTGGCCCTCGAGCTGAGGCATGTAGCGCACTCATGTGTAAATAGCGGTTAATTCCTGAATTGTTACAAGCGGTTACAATCGATTCGGTAGTTTCAACGTGTGCCTTGGTAAATCCTTTGCCACTGAATCCCTTTTCATTAAGAATACCAATTAGATTAATGACAATGTCATCAGTGTTAAATTTCTCTGTTAGATCATCAATAGAATAATCTGTTTGACTGATGTTGAAATCCGTATGTATTGTTTTCGAGCGGCTTAATAGAACTACCGGGTGATCAAGCGTGATTAGTTTATAAGCGATTTCATGACCGACAAATCCATGACCGCCAGCAATCCAGATAGTGCTTTCTGATTTGGGATTATCCTGCATTTACTTTAGGCATCAACTGACTGATGCGTTGATTTTTATTACCAAGTTGATGATCATATATGGCTTTATACTCCATCACGTTCTTGACGTAGCGTCGTGTTTCTTTAAATGGAATATTTTCTATCCAGATATCCGCCTCAAGGCTGCGGTTTGACCTCCATTTTTTAGGTCGGCTTGGACCGGCATTATAAGCTGCGGTTGCCATCGCGTAGTTGCCGTTAAACGTATTAAGCATGTCACGTAAATAAAACGAACCTGCAGAGATATTTTCGTTGGGATTGAGCAAACGAGATGAATGATAATTTTTTTTATTTTGCTTTTTCCAAATTAACTTTCCAGTAGCCGGCATAATCTGCATTAAACCCACAGCACCGGCCGATGATTTGACGTTTTCAATAAACGCACTTTCCTGGCGCATGATGCCATAAACATACGATTCGGGTAATTTATTAACTTTAGCGGCATTTAGGACTGTGCTTTTATGGATTACCGGAAACCGCAGGTCAACATCATCGAAATATTTCGCTTTTCCTGCTGTAATAATAGCGCGATCATGAAAATTCCAGTCGGATGCAATTTTTGCAGCGGCCTGCAAATCGGCGTTTTCTAAATCCCGGATTGCCCACTGCCATTGACGACGCATTTGTGTCGCATCTTCAACAAAATAAAGCTCTTTGGCGGCTTGGAATGCACGGGTATTTGCGAGTTGCCCGGTTGCAGCGGTGATAGGGCGCTTATTCATTTTGTAATCTGTTCCGACTTTGTCGGCGGCTAGAAAGCTGTAATAATCACGTTGATTGGAGATTTCTGTGTAGATCTTTTCAGCCTCAACTTTTTTGCCCGTGTTTTCTAATGCTCGGGCATACCAGTAGCGCCAGTCTACAGATGATTGTTCCTCATCATTTAAACGGTTGTAAAAGTCGATGACATCCTGCCATTTACCCTCACGCAAAGCCGCGCGAACTGCCCAATGGCGGACATTTTCATCTGCAAAAGAGGCTTTACGCAAATAGCTCACGGCGTTGGGCTGATGATTGATCGCTGCCCGAAAGCCGATACCGGCAAAAACTTCCGGGTCAAATTTGTTTAAAGATTTGTTAGACGATTTTAGCCGCCCCCATATTTGCACGGCCTTAGAGGGGTTTTCTCGGGCTATCTCTTCGAGGCCGTTAGCAATGATTTTGCCTGCAAATTCGGTGCTGGAAAAACGAGTTGAACTGAGCTTTTTAGCGGGATTACGTCTGACTTCAATCCATAGATCAGCAATTGCCTGTTGCTTTTTACTTAGATAATTTTTTGCTAAAAAACTGGCTAGTTGGTAGCGACTACGATCTATCGCAATTTCAATACGATCCCATATCCGTTTGTTGGTTAGTTTTCCAGCTTTATTCCAGATTTTAAATACACCTGAACAGCTATCAGGTCTGGAACTGGCCGTTAACCAAAGCTGTTCAATACGTTTATCTCTTTCAGGATCGATGTTTTTAGAATTAATTGTGTTGTTAATGAAATGACACTCCAGGTCAATGTCGTTAGTATCTTTTTTATAAAATTGCTGGAATTTATTAACATTATTCCGGCGTAATAACTGATTCAGATATTTGGTACGTAGGATATTGCTGCTATAAACATCAGAATTACTTTGCAAAAAATTTTCTATATTTTTTGGACTTACTTCGTCGAAGCGTTTTAATAAATACTCGGATTCAACAATAGGCTTTAACGCGTAATCCTGCAGTTTTTTTACATGATTTTGATATTGACTAAAATTTGATTGTGTCAAAGCGTTTTTTGCTGCTTTATATGATTGAACTTGTGACGCAATAGCGTGATGGGTGCGAACTAAGCTTAGTAATAGTATTGTTATAAGAAAAATGCGCACTATGGTTTAACCCCGTATTTTTCTCTATATTGATTCATTTGTGATAGGTATTTTTTATACTTGTTATCAGTGCTCAAGTATTCTATCAGCAAGTCCATATTGGCAACAGCGTAAACAGGAATACTATAGGTTTGTCTGATCTGTTGAGTCGCTGAACGTTCACTATCCAGTGTTTTTTCCTGTCGATCTAAGCCGATTAAAACAGCGGCTACTTCTGCGTTGTTTGCTTGGATAATCTCTATTGATTCTCTAATTGAAATACCTGCAGTAATGACATCATCAACAATAATCACCCGGCCGGTTACCGGTGCACCGACTAATCGACCGCCTTCACCATGATCTTTGATTTCCTTGCGATTAAAAGCATAAGGAATGTTTATTTGATGGTTAATTGAAAAGGCCATGGCTGTGGCTGCTGCCAGGGGAATACCCTTATAGGCCGGACCATACAGCATAAAGTCCTCTTCGTCCTTCTCGATTAATGTTTGCGCATAGAATCCCGCCAATTTGGCTAAACTGGCACCATTATCAAACAATCCGGCATTAAAAAAATAAGGGCTAAGACGGCCTGATTTTAACTTAAACTCACCAAATTTAAGCACATCATTGTCAAGGGCAAAGCGAATGAATTGTTGCTGATATGGGAGCATGAGTTTTATGTCTCAATGGTTTATTATAGCGCTTCGATTATATAGGAACTGGTTTTGAAAATCGTATCGCTTAACTTAAATGGCATTCGCGCGGCTGCCCGTAAAGGCATGTTTCAATGGATAGCTAAGACTAAGCCGGATGTATTATGTTTTCAAGAAACCAAGGCGCAACAATGGCAGCTCGAGGACGAGTTATTTCATCCCAAGGATTACCATAACTATTTCCATGACGCCGAGAAAAAAGGCTATAGCGGTGTTGCAATATACGCGCGTGAAAAACCTGACAAGATTACAAAAGGATTAGATTGGGCTGATGTCGATTCAGAAGGTCGTTGGATTCAGGCTGATTTTGGCAAGCTGAGTATCATTTCACTGTATTTACCTTCAGGCACGAGTGGGGATGTGCGTCAGGATTTCAAATATGATGTGATGGCGAGACTTGAACCGGTCTTAAAAAAAATGCGTCGTCAACGACGTGAATTTATTATTTGCGGTGACTGGAATATTGCGCACAAGAAGATCGACATAAAAAATTGGCGTTCCAATCAAAAAAATTCAGGTTTTCTGCCAGAAGAGCGAGCGTGGATGGACTGGGTGTTTGATGAGGCGGGTTATGTCGATGCGTTCCGTGTTGTTGATCAACGTGAAGAGCAATACACCTGGTGGTCAAATCGCGGGCAGGCCTGGGCAAATAATACCGGGTGGCGGATTGACTATCAGATCATCACGCCGGGTCTTAAAGACAAAGTTCGTTCTGCTTTTGTTTATAAAGATGAACGATTTTCTGATCATGCGCCATTAGTTATGACCTATGACATCTGAGGTGAGTTCAGGGAAATCCATCACCGAACTGATAAAACTTTACAAACATCCCCGGGTATTAACGCTTTTTTTTCTGGGATTTTCCGCCGGCTTGCCTTTTTTACTTGTTTTTTCCACCTTATCGATTTGGTTAAATGATAATGGAGTGAGTAAAACAGCAATCGGTTTTTTTTAGTTGGATTGGCATTACCTACTCGATTAAAGTCTTTTGGGCACCGATTGTCGATAATTTAAATCTACCCGTATTAACAAAATCAATGGGCAGAAGACGCAGCTGGATGTTGCTAGCTCAGTTGGGGATAGTAGCTGGCTTATCGTTAATGGCATTTTCTGATCCCAGGACCGACACGGGACTATTTTGGATTGCCATTTTTGGTTTGGTTGTGGCTTTTTCATCGGCCACCCAGGATATCACCATTGATGCATATCGAATCGATTCCGCACCGGGCCAGCTTCAGGCCGCAATGGCTGCGATGTATATATTGGGTTATCGAATAGCCTTGATTGTGGCTGATGCCGGTGTTTTGTTTATAGCAAGTATAAGTGGTTTTTCCCAGGCCTATTTGTGTATGGCGGCGTTGATGTTCATCGGTATTGTCACTACAATCGTAATCAGAGAGCCTGAAAAATCGACAGAAGCGATTACTGCAAGGCAAGCAGATATTCTGGCCCACTCTAAAAATCACAGCAAACTACCACCTCGATTGAACCAAGCAATGGCTTGGATAATGTATTCTGTAGTTTCTCCTTTCATGGATTTCTTTAAACGAAACGGGCTTTTAGCGATCGCAATATTGTTATTTATCAGCCTTTTTAGAGTCAGTGATTTGGTGATGGGGATTATGGCCAAACCTTTTTATCAAGACTTGGGTTTTTCTTTAAATGAAATAGGTACAATTTCGGGTGTATTTGGTCCGTTGTTTACTATCTTGGGCGCATTTATCGGAGGAATTTTGGTCGCCAGACAAGGCTTATACAAACCTTTGTTGATAGGAGCTTTACTGGTAATGATAACCAATCTTTTCTTTTCCTGGTTAGCCGTCGTTGATCCGACCATGATCAAGTTTGCATTAGTCGTTTGCACGGATTCGTTTAGCGCAGGAATCGCGACTACGGCATTTATAGCTTATTTATCAAGCTTGACCAATACAGCTTATACGGCAACACAATATGCTCTTTTTAGTTCATTAATGACTTTACCGGGCAAGACTATTTCTGGTTTTTCAGGCCTAATCGTAGATAATTTTGGTTTCGCTTCATTTTTTATCTATGCTGCTGCCTTGGGATTGCCTGCAATCGGTTTGATTCTCTATCTTTCAAAGAAGATAAAAACAGATCCTTGAACATTTAGCTTGTAATATAGGTAAAAATTAGTTATTTTTTCAGAATAATTTAACAATTGTTTAATTGTCTTTTATCAAATTATCGGGGTAATCTAGAAGACTCGGGGTATTTAAGTGAATCGTAGCGTAGATAAAACTACATAACAATTTAAATCTACACACATTAGTTTTTGAGGAGTTTATCTAATGATTAGACCTGTGATGCGTTTTTTACTCCAAATATGGTTTGCGCTAACCATCTGTGCCGTATTTTCTATTACACAAATAATAATATCCGTTGATTCTGGTTCGAGTTCACTGCTAGATGTTTATGCTGATGACAATGATAGAGGAAAGCAAGTAGCTGACCAGATTATAGTCAGACCTATTAATTCTAGCTATACAGTGCCGCATGGCATGAAAGTGAAAAAAAGCAAACGCTTTAAGCAATGTAAGAATAAGAAAAAATGGAAAAAAAGGTGGAGAAAGAAGTGGAAGAAGAAATGTCACACTGAGATGCTTGATTTTAACTTGGTGACATTGAAAATAATCAATCAAACAATGACCATTGAGCAGGCAATAGATGCTCTTAATCAAACTGGTGATTACGAATACGTCGAACCCGATTATTTAATGCATGAAACGGCGATACCAAATGATCCTCTGTTCTCACAGCAATGGGGATTGAATTCTACTCATGAAACAGATCCTGATATCGATGCGCCTTTGGCCTGGGATATGACTACAGGTGACTCTAATGTGGTTGTCGCCATAATTGATGGCGGGGTTGATTATACTCATCCTGATTTAGCCGCAAACATGTGGACTAATGACAATGAGATTCCAGGTGACGGTATTGATAACGACTTAAATGGCTTTGTTGACGATTACTATGGCATCGATACGCACAATGACGACGGTGACCCCATGGATGATAGAGGTCATGGTACCCATCTCGCAGGCATTATAGGTGCTGTAACTAATAATGGCATCGGTGTAGCGGGTGTCAGCTGGAATACCCGCATAATGGCGGTCAAATATTTAGATGAAAACGGTTTTGGCAGTATTTCAGACGCAATTGATGCCATTAATTATGTCATTGCTATGCATGATCGGGGGGTTAATATAAAAATTACCAATAATAGTTGGGGGGGCAGAACTTTTAGCCAGTCGTTAAGTGATGCTATTGGCGCATTAGCGGATAAAGATATTCTTTTTGTTGCATCGGCGGGCAATGACGTTCAGGACTTAGAGATATTTCCTTATTATCCGGCTAGTTATCAACAACCAAACATACTCGTAGTCGGTATGCACGGAACAGTTAATCAGTTCATTGTCGATTCCAATACCGGTGAGTCAATTGTTGATATTTCAGCTCCTGGTGAAAAAATTATTTCTACTGCACTCGTTAATGGAGCCAGCGTTTGCCAGGATACAGATGCTGACGGGTATAGCAAGTGTACGGGGACATCGATGTCCACTGCATATACTTCAGGAGTGGCAGCGCTGGTTAAGTCGTTATACCCAAATGATTCTTCACAGAATTTGATTGATCGTATCGTCCGCTCAAGTAAACCGAGTATTGTAACAACGCGATTTGCGATTCCATGGACTGGAAAATCAGCGACAGGAGGAATCGTTGATGCTGATGGTGCGCTTGCCTATAACGGCATGACAGCATCGCCAAGAAAAATTTATATTCAGACAGAGCGCCCATATGAGTTGAATGAACCGATTCAAATTTCACAGACAATTAACTTGTCATCACTATCGGATAGTGCTCGTACCTGGAGTTTAGATCAAGACGTTAATTGGATTGCTCCGAATCAGTCAACAGGTACAGTGATAGCGGATCAGCAAACCACAGTTACACTGGATTTAGAATCAGAGTTTGATTTTGGTCTAAGCAAAGGACATATTACAGTCAGTGATTTATCTCAATCCGGTGCTAACTTCGACGTGCCGGTAGCTATACGGACAAGGTTACAAACATTAGGTATTACTGAAAACATACTGGATAGTCCGTTTGCATTAGATGAGATGGGTTATGCGGTAGACATTGATGGTGATGTTGCAGTGGTATCGGCTCCAGGTGAAGCTGTTAATGCTGCATATGGCGGATCGGTCTATGTTTTTAGACGACAAGCAGGTGGAAACTGGATATTGGAGGCTACCTTAACGGCTTCCGATGCAGTTTCAGGGAATCGATTTGGTCATGATGTGGCTATTTCTGACAATAGAATTGTTGTAGGCTCAGGTAATAATGACAGCGTTGCCAGCGAGGCGGGAGCAGCATATGTATTCGAGTATCAATCTGGCCAGTGGCTGGAAACACAAAAGTTAATTCCAACAGGTTCAGATACTCAAAATGACTTATTTGGTCAGGCTGTGGCAATCGATAATGATTTGATCGTAATAGGTGCACCGGAAATCGCCGTATCATTTAGTCCTGGTGCTGAGTTGAGAAGAGGGTCAGCGTATATTTTTAAGCATGAAGCAGGTCAATGGACGCAACAAAGCAAATTACTTCAACCCGATACAAGCTTAAATCAATATGTAAGATTTGGAGCCGCTGTCGATGTGCAAGATTCGACTGTTGTTGTCAGTTCTTTGTATCACCCGGATGACAATCCGGTTACGTCCAGAACGTCTGGGAGAGTACATTCATACAGCCTGATGAACGGTGTTTGGTTGCTTCAACAGACTATTGTTCCACCAGAAACTGGCGTTGAGTTATTTGGCTATCGCGTTGCATTGAATGATGAGGTGCTGGTAATAAGCGCACCGCATGCTTCAAATGAACTGGGTGTAAAAGTAGGTTCAGTATTTACTTATGATTTAACTGTAAATGGTTGGGAGCTAGGACAGAGAATTACGCCACCAGATATAGAGAGAGATAATGTTGGTTTTGGTATCAGCATGGATGTTTATCAGAATCGTCTTATTGCTGGTGCACCCAGCGATGGAGTTAAAGCAATTAACTCAGGCTCTGTTTATGCGTTCCAGCGAATTAACAGCCAATGGGTTCCAGAGGGTAGGTTATTGCCTGAAAGCGCTTATAGTTTCTCACAGTTGAATTATGGCCGTGATGTTGCACTGGGTAACGGTGCTGCGGTAATTGGTGCGGGGCTAAAATCAGCTTCAAATATCCCAACGACGGGTTATTTATACGAATTCCCCAGACCAACACCACATCTTGAAACTCTGACGGTCAACAATGTTGGGGCCGATTGGGTGAATGTCAATCTGCAAAATACGTATGATTCGATGGTCGCTGTTTGTACCCCACATTATGTTAACAATGTGTCGCCTATCATCGTTCGAATGCAGAATGTAGGCACTCAGAGTTTTGATATTAAATTACAGAATCCAGGTGATTTAGATCCGGTTTTTGCGGAAACCGTTTATTGTATGGCCGCTGAAGAAGGTGTTTGGCAGTTAGCAGACGGAAAGTTATTTGAAGCTAAGTTGTATACGAGCACGCGGACTGCCAAAAAACGATCTTGGCTTAACGATAAGCAGGCATTTTCACATGATTTTTTCAATCCAATATTATTCGGCCAGGTTATGAGCCACAATGACGAAAAGTGGTCGGTGTTTTGGAGTAGAGGCGTTAAGCGGACGGCTCCTGTAAGCTCTTCAGCAATAAGAACAGGCAAACATATCGGTAGTGATACACAGACACTAAGGCAGCATGAAACTATTGGACACATGGTTTTTGAATCTGGGCAATCACAGCTAGATTCAGTCGATTATCAAGTAATGCTAACTGGAGATATTGTCAGGCACCTGGGTCATAAAAATAATGACATAGCGATCAATATTTCTGCGTCGCCTGAATTTGCAATCTTGACGCAATCGGGCATGGATGGTGGAGATGGATCTTGGCCAGTTTTAGATGGTTTTAGTGCACTTTCGCAAA
This sequence comes from Arenicellales bacterium, assembly GCA_965215945.1. Lineage (GTDB taxonomy): Bacteria > Pseudomonadota > Gammaproteobacteria > Arenicellales > JAHEKD01 > JAHEKD01. The sequence goes on from CBDCFC010000016.1 coordinate 20,511, forward strand.
CACAGCTAAAAATCGCAGTTGATGAAGATCAGATTGCTGACAGTGAAAGGCGGCATACTACAGAAAATGTGGCATTTTTTACTGCGACGGCACATTTAAACGTACCGCTGTCCCCGGTTACAGCGGATCAAAAATTGCAATAATATATTAGGGGCTTTGTCTTAGTGAACTCAGAATCTTTTCAGACAACCGCCATATCAGTTGTCGGTATTCCATTTGATGATAATTCATCATTTATGTTTGGTGCTGCTCAGGCTCCGAATCTAATTCGTGAAGCACTTAATTCGTATTCATCAAATCTAACGGCTGAAAATGCCATTGACATTGGTGAGTCCGATCAATGGGCTGATTTAGGTGATTTAAAAATCGATGATTCTCATACTGCTTTTAAAGAGATTCAGGCTCATGTAGCAAAAATTTTGAATCAAAAAAGCAAAGTGATTAGCCTTGGGGGAGATCATTCGATTATATTTCCGATTATGAAAGCCTACTCTGAAGTCTATACAGATTTAAACATCTTACATCTCGATGCCCATCCTGACTTATATGATTCACTGGATGGAAATCGCCATTCACATGCCAGTCCGTTTGCACGAATCATGGAAAAAGGTCTTGCCAAAAGACTGGTGCAGGTTGGTATAAGAACAATCACGGCTCACCAACGAGAACAGGCTGATAAGTATGGCGTAGAAATTTACGAACTGAAAAATGGGATTCCATCTGATCTTGAATTTGATGGACCGGTCTATTTATCTTTGGATATTGACTGCCTTGATCCTGGCTTTGCGCCTGGCGTTTCCCATTATGAACCCGGTGGAATGACAACTCGTGAAGTCATAAATCTTATTTATCAGTTTAAAGGTCAATTGGTAGGGGCAGATATTGTTGAATTTAATCCTACGAGAGATGTCAATGGCATCACCGGCATGGTATCAGCGAAATTTCTCAAAGAAATAATTGCGCGTATGCTCGGTGAGTTATAGAAATGTAAATTTGTGTTTCACGATTCAGTGGCAGCCATTGTAAGTCTATTAGCATGCTAAGATAACGAACAAGTCCTGTGTGAGTTGTTGATGTTAGATGAATGCTTGTGTAGTGCGATGTAGATTTACAGGGGTAACGGAATTAAAGAGATTGTATAGTGTTGCAGTCTTGATCTTCTTGTTTAGTGTTTTTTGTAGTAGCCTTTTTGCCGATTCAGGGCAAGAGGAATTTAATGCGGGTAATTATGAGAAAGCACTGGAACTTTGGCAAAGCGAACTTAAGAAAAACAAGAATTCAGCTGAAATAAACTACAACCTGGCCATGTTATTTGATAGGGGTTTGGGTATACAGGCTGATGAATCAAAAGCCCAAAAACTTTATCTCAAAGCGGCTGAACAAAACTACGCGCCGGCCATGTTTAAACTAGGGGCGATTATGGCCCGTCAGGAAGATTTTCCTGCAGCAGCAAAATGGTGGCTTAAAGCTTCAAACGCTGAAATACCTGAAGCGCAATATAATCTCGCCAAGCTTTATCGTGATGGTGTCGGGGTTGAGAAAGACGTATACAAAGCCAAGTATTGGTTTAAAAAAGCGGCTGAGTCTGCAATGAAAAAATATCAGACTTTGAAATTGAGCTTGAATAACACTGACTAGCCCGAAACGTGAGGTTTCAGCGCTGAGAACTCACATCAATCTATAGGCAAAATCCATCAGCGGTTTATGAACCAGCATAAATGTCAGTTGTATTAAAATAAAAACGGCGATTGGGGATAAATCCAGTCCACCGATAGCGGGGATTAAACGCCTTGCCGGAGCCATTAACGGTTCGGTGAATTGATAAAGCACTTTAACAACTGGCTGATGCGGGTCCGGATTGACCCAGCTCAAAATAACCCGAATTAATAATGCCCAGAATAAAATTGTCAGCATGACACCAAGTACATCCGCTAACGATAAAACAGCCAAACCCGCAAAATTGGCACTTTGTCCGGCCATGGTGAGTCTTAAGAAAAATTTCGCAAAAGTCAGCACTAAGGCTAATGCCAGAGAGGCTAAATCAATGTTGCCAGTACTTGGAAAAATCGCCCGTAAGGGTTTTAAAACAGGTGAGGTAATTTTGACCAAGAACTGGGTAATCGGATTATGATAATCAACATCCATCGCCTGAAATAAAAAACGCAGCACTACAGCGCCGATATAAAGACTGAACAACGTATCAATCAAATAAATACCGGCATTACTGATATAAGCATTTTCCATTCTGTTTTATTCCTGTGCTAATTCTTTTGATCGTTGAGTGGCTCGAGTTATTGCTTGATCAAGCAAATTTTTAAAATCATTTTGTTTTAACACATTTAAAGCGGCTTCGGTTGTTCCGCCCGGCGAGGTAACCTGTTGACGTAGCGTTGCAAATTCTAAATCGCTATTGGCCGCCAGTTTAGCAGCACCCAAAGCGGTTTGCAGCGTAAGCTTGCGTGCGACAGCTTCCTCGAGCCCATTTTTGAGTGCCGAACTATAGATCGATTCCATTAAATAGAAAAAATAGGCCGGGCCGCTAGCTGATACGGCGGTTACAGTATCAATCAAAGCTTCGTTATCCAGCCAGACAGTAATACCAACGGCTTTCATAATGCTTTCGGCAATGTCTTTTTGCTCTTTACTTGCGTTGGTTGCAAATAACCCTGAGGCGCCTGATTGCACCAGTGCCGGTGTATTTGGCATAACTCGAACACAGGCAGCGGAAGGTGCGCCTAGCCATTTCAAAATTTGTCGGGAAGTGATTCCTGCCGCAATTGAAACGATTAAAGGTTTCCGTAACGTGTAAATCTTACTTAAAGGTTTGATAACTTGCTGCATCACTTGCGGTTTGGTGGCAATAACCACGACATCGCATTGGCCCATTAATTGTTCGTTAGATTCACAAAGTCGAATTCCAAATTCAGATTCCAACTTTGTTAATTTATTAGCATCCGGATCAGCAACATACATTTGATACGCATTGTCATCGGCTAACCCGCCGATAATGCTGCGTGCCATATTGCCACCACCAATGAAGCCGAGCTTAATCTGTGTCATTTAGATGTTAATGAGTAGTTGAAACGTGATTATAAGGTTTTTGTTCTACTTAGGAGTACTTTCTGGCGCCGAACAATGCCGTTCCGATACGAATATGTGTGGCACCTTCGGCAATTGCCGCCTCCATGTCGTCCGTCATTCCCATGGAGAGAGTATCAAGTTCCATACCTAGTTCATTCAGATTATCCAGTAATAAACGTAATTGTTTAAATAATTCCCGCTGTTTTTCAAACGGATTATTAGGGCTGGGGATAGCCATTAATCCCCGCAGCGTTATATTTGGCAAGCCAACAATAGCACTGGCCAAATCTGCAACCTCTTTGGCGGAGATACCCGATTTAGTCTGCTCGGCCTCTAAGTTAACTTGCAGGCAAATATTTAATGCAGGCAACTCTGAAGGGCGCTGATCACTAAGACGTTTGGCTATTTTTAATCTGTCCACACTATGTGCCCAATCAAAATAGTTAGCAATATCTTTAGTTTTATTACTTTGGATGTGACCAATAAAATGCCACTGTACATCAAGGTCATTTAGTTCAGCGTGCTTTCCCATCGCCTCTTGTAAATAATTTTCCGCAAAAGCCCTTTGACCAAGCGAAGCCATTTGACGAATCATTTCAGCCGGTTTAGTTTTGCTCACGGCAATCAAATTTACCGAACCTGGTTTGCGCTGATATTTAAGTTCAGCTTGTTTGATTTTATCCAGAATGATCTGGTAACGTTGTGCGATGTCAGACATTTCTAAAACTAAAAACTGCTTCTCCCGATTTTATACTGAGCACAGTTCAAAATCAGACACAAATGAATAATTTACCTTTAGTGAGAGTTATTTTGTTGGGCTTGGCGCAGGATGCCGGCGTACCGCTAATAGATTGTGACTGCAAGAACTGCCAAACCATTAATTCGGAACAGGGTTGGCCCGTGAGTCTTGCCATAGTGGACGATCAAACAAGAAAATATTGGATGATTGACGCGACACCAAAGTTTCCACAACAATATGATTGGCTAAGGCGTCAGTATCCAAACTATCACTTTAGCGGGATACTTTTGACACATGCCCATATCGGTCATTACACAGGCTTGATGTATTTGGGCAAAGAGGCGATGAATACAAAAACAACCATCGTTTATGCGACGCAAAAAATGAGCCGGTTTTTGGCTAATAATGCACCCTGGTCGCAGTTAGTGGCTCTTGAAAATATTCAATTCATAGAAATTATCCCCAATACCAGTCTGGCTCTTTCAGATAATATCCAAATCAATCCTATTGCAGTTAAACATCGCTCAGAATTCAGCGATACAGTGGCCCTTTTGATTATCGGCCCAACTAAGAAATTATTCTATTGCCCTGATATTGATTCCTGGGACGGGCTTGATTTGAGTAATTATCTTAGGGAAGATGATTATGCACTACTGGACGGTACTTTTTTTAGTAATGACGAATTGCCGGGACGCAACATAAATGAAATCCCACATCCGACAGTCACAAAAACTGTCGAATTCATAAAAGACCAACAATTTAAAACCTGGCTCATCCACCTTAACCATTCCAATCCATTATGGCTGGCAGGTGAAGAAAACAAGTGGTTAGTTAATCAAAATATTCAAGTGGCAGAATTTGCAC
>CBDCFC010000017.1:0-5455 GCA_965215945.1 Arenicellales bacterium
AATGGATGCGTGAGGCGGTGGAATAAAGAATTGAAAATCACTAAAATCTCGGTTTTTCAGCAGACTCAGCCGTTAATCAAACCTTACTGGCTGTCCGGCGGCCGGTTAAAGTTTGAACAACTGGATTCCACCTTTGTAAAAATCGAAACCGATACCGGGATTACCGGCTGGGCCGAAAGCTGCCCTTGGGGTCATACTTATCTTCCTGCTCATGGTGGCGGTGTTCGTGTAGCAGCAGAATTAATTGCGACGGCATTACTGGGTGCTGACCCTCGTAAAATTGACCAAATCAATCGCACCATGGATTTAACCCTGCCGGGCCACTTGTATGCCAAGGCGGCTTTTGACATTGCCTGTTGGGATATTCTGGGTCAATCGGCTAAGCTGCCAATTGCTGATCTTTTAGGCGGCCACTATCCTGAACCTACTCCTATTGCTTCCAGCGTTTCGACTGGCACATCTGAGGAAATGCTGGATTTAGTTAAGGAGTTCAGAGCCAAAGATTACTTTGTTCATTCGGCAAAAATAGGTGCTGATGCCAGCATGGACATCGAACGTATTCGCCATTTGGAAGCTAACCGTGAACCTGATGAAATAATCTTTTACGATCTTAATCGAGCCTGGTTGCCGGCTGAAGCTATTGCGGTTATGAATCAAGTTACTGACTTACCTGTTATTTTCGAACAGCCTTGTGAAACATTGGATCAATGTTTAACCGTTCGTCAATTGACCTCACACGCCATTTCAATTGATGAAAATCTGATTACGCTGGATGATGCCCAACGGGTGATTAATGACCGTATCGGCGAGATCTTGAATATTAAAATTAGCCGTGTCGGTGGACTGACCCGCGCTAGGCGCATTCGTGATATTGCCATTAACGCCGGAATTAAATTATTAGTCATGGACACTGGCGGGGGTGTTATGGCAGATACTGCCGCTCAGCATTTTGCCCAATCAATTCCGGCTGAAATGCGAATTGGCACATGGCTATGCCAGGAGATGATTATTCCTGATGTTGCTCCCGATCAGGGCTCTAGAAATATCTCGGGCAGTTCACAAATTCCCGATAATTGCATCGGGCTTGGTGTTGTCCCGGATGAAAATTTACTTGGTGACCCAACCGCCGTATTTGATTAAACAATGCTGAATAACCTAATATGAGATAACCATTATGGAACTCGCTACTGCAAATGATTCAACCAGTCATTTAGACGACGAAGCTATTCGTTATCACCACATGGAGCATTATGTTACCAGTTGGTCGATACAAAATTTGACACCACCAGTGATTACTGGCGCTGAAGGCAGTTGGTTTTGGGACAACACAGGAAAGCGTTATCTGGATTTCCAATCACAACTGGTCAATCTAAATCTGGGTTACCAACACCCTGCCATTGTCGAAGCCATTAAAGAGCAAGCCGATAAACTTTGCTACATCGGCCCGCCCATGGCCAATGAGGCTCGCAGTAAATTGGCTGCTCTAATGAAAGACATTACGCCTGGAAACCTGACCCGTACTTTCTTCACCACTGGCGGTGCCGCAGCAAATGAAAATGCAATCCGCCTGGCCAGACACTATACAGGTCGGCACAAAATCATCGCTCGCTATCGTTCCTATCATGGTGCAACGGCAGCGGCTTTAGGATTAACAGGTGATCCGCGCACCTGGCTAAACGGCACTGTCAATCAGGGCGTGGTGCGTATGCTGGATCCTTATACTTATCGCACTCCAACTGGCCATAGAGATCCTAACAATTGCCCGGTTTGCCAAGGTGCCCCACATCTTGAAGAAATTCTCATGTATGAGAGTCCCAATACGGTTGCTGCAGTAATTCTTGAAACTATTGTCGGCACCAACGGCATTATTGTTCCGCCGGACGGGTACTTACAATCCATTCGTGAAGTATGTAATAAATATGGGATTTTGTTAATTTGTGATGAAGTCATGGCAGGATTCGGCCGCACAGGCAAAATGTTCGCCTGTGAACACTGGGACGTAGTGCCGGATATTTTAACTTCGGCTAAAGGCATCAATTCCGGTTATGTACCACTGGGTGCCATGACAGTCTCGGAGCCGATCAGCGACTGGCTGAAAACCAACCTATTCCCAGGCGGTTTAACTTATGCCGGCCATCCACTGGCCTGTGCTTCTGGCGTTGCTTCAATTAAAGCTTACAAGCAAGAAAACATTGTTGAACGTGCTGCCGAAACTGGAGAGATCGCCATGGGTCTGCTGAACGGGCTTGCAGATAAACACCCCAGTATTGGTGAGGTGCGTGGCCGTGGGCTTTTTATCGGTATTGAACTGGTTAAGAATCGTGAAAGCCGCGAGCCTTTAGTGCCATTCAATGCTAAAGGTGAAGCGGCCAAAGCGATGACTGAGGTAACCAAATTCGCTATGCAGGAAGGTTTGTATTTATCAACTTTTTCCAATGTGATTCGGGTAACACCACCGTTGAATATTTCACATGAAGATTTAAAGCATGGTATTGATATTATTGATCGTGCGTTGGATATCGCGGACAAATACACAACATAACTTTGACAGGCAACGCAGCCTGTGTCCGCAATCCGTCATTGATAAAGATTGTCTGGATACCGGCCTTCGCCGGTATGACGATGTGGGCGGTATAATGATGTAGCTGTACTAAAATTCAGGGGAATAACTATATCTTTTCTTTGCTATTTGTTCTTTGCGCTTAACCACGTAAGCAGTTAATTCTTCCTCAACCACTTCATCCATTGCGGGTCGTTTATAGTCCGCTAACAACTTCTTCCATAATGCATTTGCCCGACCAGCCGTATCAACACTGCCGGCATCACGCCAGTTCTCAAAGTTCTGCCAATTAGATACTAATGGTGAGTAAAATGCTGTTTCAAATCGTTCTAGCGTGTGCTCGGTACCAAAGAAATGGCCGCCTGGTCCTACTTCGTCAACCGTATCAAGACCTAAAGCCTTTTTTGAAACATCAAACGGCTGTAAATAAGCCGCAATCATTTGCAACATTTCCGCATCGACGATCAGCTTCTCAAAAGATGCGACCAAACCTCCCTCAAGCCAGCCTGCTGCATGATTTAGTAAATTTGCATGCCCCAGCACCGCACCCCAGATCGACATTTGCGATTCATAAGCAGACTGCGAATCGACAGCACAAGAGGCATTAGCATTACTCGAGCGCCAGGGAACATTATAGCGACGTGCTAATTGGCCGCTGATGTTTGCGGCCTGGACATATTCAGGCGTGCCAAATGCCGGTGAACCCGATTTCATATCCACATTTGAAGTGAACGACCCATAACAGGCCGGCACTCCCGGGTTAACCAGTTGCGTCAATGCTAAACCAACCAGACTTTCCGCATTTTGCATCGCCAGAGCCGAAGCCAGAGTGACGGGTGTCATCGCTCCACTTAAAGTAAATGGCGTCACGCAAACAGCCTGCCCGGCTTTGGCTAATTCAATTATTCCCTGCGCCAGCGGCTCATCCAGAACCAGCGGCGTATTCGTATTCGTTACTGACAAAAATTGCGGCTTGCAGGCCAGTTCTTCACGGCTGATCTGTGAGGCAATACATGCCATTTCAATCGCATCGGACACGCGTTCAGCGCCTATCATTTGTGATTGCCAGGGTTTGTCCAGATAAAGGCAACTTGCCAGATAAATATCCAAATGCCGTGTTTCAACGGGTAAATCGGTGGGCTCAATCGGGCAGCCACCCTCCATATGAATAATGTTCAGCGACTGAACCAGCTTGAGAAAGTTACACATATCCTCATAGCATCCGGCACGGCGACCTGCATCCAAATCGCTGGCAAAAGGCGGGCCACCGACTGAGCTGAAAACGATATGATTGCCACCAATGGTTAATTGCTTGTTCTTATCCCGACCGTGCAAGGTGAATTTGGACGGTACAGTGGAAATACTTTCCATAATCAGATCACGATCATCAAATTTCACCACGTTTTCTGTTTGATCAACTTCGGCACCAGCCTGTTTGAAAATCCCCCTTGTCTTGGCATCGTCAATGCGCATGCCTGTGGTTTCTAAAATGCTGAGCGAAGCGTTATGTATTTTTTCAATCTGTTCTTCATCCAGCAATCGCACCGGATCAAAATTTATCGACAACTCCTGATAGGGAAGTTGTTTCAATACATCTTTTTCTCTACGTTTTGTCTGTCGCCGGCGGCTTGTCATGTTAAAACTTTCATCCTGGTGTTATCAGGATCAAACGGCGAGAGGGGCAGCATTTTGGCAGTGAAGCATTCCCCGACCATTTCAATTTCAAACACCTCTGTATCCAGATATTCAGTGCCCAGATAACCTAAAGCCAGGTTTTTATCAACACGGTAGCCATAGCCACCGGAAGTAATGTATCCCGCTAATTCACCATTTGAAAAAACCGGTTCGTCACCAAACGCCTCTCTGTCCTGTGCATCAATTTCAAACGTAATCAACTGCTCGGTTACTGGTGAATCACTGAATGAATCAATTGCATCCCGCCCAATGAAAGTTTGTTTATCCATGTCAATAAACCGGGCCAAACCGCATTGGGTGGGCTGATAATCCGAAGATAACTCCAAACCCCAGCTGGGGAAACTTTTTTCCAGACGCATGGACATCAATGCATGCGAACCAGCTTGTTTTAATCCAAGCTCACCGCCATCATGCAGCGCTTGATAAACAGGCAATTGATATTGCTCAGGCATATAAAGCTCGAAACCCGACTCACCAGTGAATGAAAGTCGCAGCGCTATCACCTCGCAATTACCTATTCGAAGGAGTTTTGAGGTCATAAACGGGAAATCATCAAGCAAATTAGAATTATCAATTATATTTGCAAGCAAGTCAGCAGCCTTGGGGCCGGCAATATGCAATCCACAAAAATCATCCGATATGTTGTGAACTGAAACCCTGCTATCAGTAAGATTCTGTTTAAACCAGCCCAGATGAATGTGTTGCATGCCACCTGAACTGATGAGCAAAAATTTATCATCCCTTAGTTTAGTAACAGTTAAATCACCAATTAATTTTCCATTGTGATTTAGCATTGGACAGAGTCTGATTTGCCCAATTATTGTTGGTATTCGTCCTGCACAAAGATAATTGAGCCAGCCAAACGCAGTCTCACCTTCAACTAGGTATTTAGCAAATGTTGAAAAGTCAAATAGACCAACCGCATTATGCACGCTCAACACTTCTTGCCTGACCACATCAAACCAACTTCCCCTTTCAAACGAATATTCGGGTTTCAATTCAGATTTATCTCGGGCGAAATAGACCGGGTCTTCCCAACCGCAATATTCCGCGAATACAGCACCCGTTTTTTGTTGCAAATCATAAACGGGTCGTTTACGTACAGGTCGTCCCGCCTGAAAATCCTGATGCGGATAGATAAATTGTGAGCGGTTTTCATAAAAATACTTTGCCCTGGGCTTAGTGTATTCATGGTCGGCA
>CBDCFC010000018.1:0-214960 GCA_965215945.1 Arenicellales bacterium
CCCCCAAATCAAACCGGTCGCATAGCATACGAGTGCCAGCAGCCCCGTCCATTTGAGATGACGACCGGCAAAATGATAAAAATATACCGGTGAACCCAGTTGGTGCCACCAACGTTTGATTGATTGATAAACGCTCATAAGAGCGCTAAATTTTAACCGAAATTCGGCTTTTCGCTACGAATTAATAGAGGTTTGTAGAGTAATGCTAGCGAATTTTAATTTCGATACGTTCGTTGAGTGACCGATTTTCATCGCTGTTGTTTTGAGCGATTGGGAACGCCGCACCCATGCCAACTGCGGCAATAGAACGGTTGTTAAACCCTAAATTATTATTGAAATAGTTGAGCAAAGCTGATGAACGTGATTCGCTGACTTGAATGTTTTCGTCAACATTATTTTCGTTACTTGTGTGAGCGACAATCAGTAATCTGGCATCAGGACAAAGCCACAGGGAGTTCGCTATCTGCCGCAATAATTCATGGCTTGCTGAATCAATTTGTGAATTTTGTTTAGCAAATTGCACCTCATTTTCAGCTAATAGCGAATCTACTTTTTGTTGGCATTGTTCCATGGTCAATGGCCGAGAAATTTTGACCTTGCTGGTCACTGTGTTGACACCTTGAACTTTGGTGAGTTGACTAATCAACAATTTGTGGTTTTCATTATCAACGGTTTGGCCGGTGATTAGAACATTATTATCTTCAATATCAATGTTTGCCCAGTATGCATTTAAGTTTTGCTGGACGCTTTTGATGTTTTCAGTTAATTCATTTTTTAGTAATCGGTCCTGAAACTTAATCCCGCCGAAAACCGCTAAAACGGCAACCGTAAGACCGACACAAGCCCAAATTACAATTTTTTGCGACATAGGAGTATATAAATTAAGTTCGATTAAACATTATAAATATTTATTCACGAATTTAAATGATTGAAATGTAAACAATTACTTCATATTCTATTGACTATCCTGAGACGATTTTGTGAGCATGGCGGGTGGTTTCGGGGATTCGAAATTTTGGGCAACATTTTAAAACCCACTCACTAGCTGTTTCGAACGAAATTCGATGACCTGGGGAAACAAAAAGTGGTTTGGTGTTTTGCCGAGTGCGTAAAACGGTACCGATTCTTTTACCATCAGCAATTAACTGAGATTGTGAACCTTTTGAAGGCTTTGGCTCTGTATATTTGCCAAATAATCTGGATTTAGCTGCTCCGATTGCCGGTATATCGATTACTGTTCCCAAATGACAAGCCAAACCGAATTTTCGCGGGTGTGCAATACCCTGGCCATCACAAATTAGTAAATCAGGTTTTATCATCAATTTACTATAGGCTTCTAGCAAAACCGGGACTTCACGAAAGGATAAATATCCCGGCACATATGGAAAAATGACTTTTCGTTGACTGGTCTGTGTTTCCAGTAAATTAAAATCCGGATAACTTAAAACAGCAATGGCACCCAATGCCATTTGATTATTGTTTTTAAACCCAACGTCCAGTCCGGCAATAGTGCTTATTTCTCCAAAATCGTCAACTAAACGGACTTGATTGGCTAAATTTGTTTGAATTGCTTTGGCATGATTGAGGTCGATTGATTCGATTTTATTAATTTGTGCTTCAAAATTCATTCGACGATTTATAATCTGTTATAAATTCTGGAGAATAACACATGATCAATGTAGCAATCAGCGGTGCATCTGGAAAGATGGGAATGACTCTTATTAACTCGGTTTTAAATCAAGAGGACTTGACATTAACAGCTGCAATTGACCACCCGCAAAGTGAAGTGTTAGGTAAAGATGCAGCAACAATACCAGGTCAGGATGCCTGTGGTATAGAAGTTAGTGCACAGCTTGACAATAATTTTGATGTATTGATTGATTTCACTCGCCCGGAAGCCACCATGAATTACCTTCGGTATTGTTTAGATAATAATAAGGCAATAGTTATTGGAACAACCGGCTTTACTCCGGACCAGTTACAGCAGTTAGATGAGGCGGGCAAACAAATCAAGATAATGCGGGCGCCGAATATGAGTGTTGGTGTTAATTTATCGTTTAAATTGATGCAAATGGCCGCACAAGCCCTGGGTGAAGATGCAGATGTGGAAATCATTGAAGCCCATCACAAGCATAAAGTTGACGCGCCGTCGGGAACCGCCATAGCCATGGGTGAGTTAATTGCCACGGAGCTGGGTCGTGATCTTCAGTACGATGGCGTTTTTGCTCGCCATGGTCATACAGGGGAGCGTAAACCTGAGCAAATCGGTTTTTCTGTAATTCGCGCCGGCGATATTGTCGGTGAACATACGGCCATGTTTGCACTGGATGGTGAACGCATAGAAATCACTCATAAAGCGGCTAATCGCAATATTTATGCAAGCGGAGCACTGCGTGCTGCCAGGTGGTTGGTAGGGCAATCAACAGCAGGTTTATATAATATGGAAAATGTGCTTGGACTAGGTTGAATCGCACAGCATTTAACACTAGAATCACCCCTCAGCATGAAGTCGCTGAAAACGAAAAAATTCATCGGAGAAGCCATTGGGCTTCTCCTTTTTTGTATACCAACGCCACTGACCAGATGGAGACCTAATTGAGCCAGCAGGCGATACTTGCATTAGCCGACGGGACTATATTCAAAGGCAAATCATTTGGTGCAAATACAACAACTGTTGGTGAGGTGGTTTTCAATACTTCCATTACCGGTTATCAGGAGATTCTTACCGATCCTTCTTATGCCAAGCAGTTTGTAACGCTGACTTACCCGCATATTGGCAATACCGGCACTAATTCAGAAGACGTTGAATCGAGTCAAATATTTGCCTGCGGGCTGATTGTCCGAAATGTCCCTCATCAGGCCAGCAGTTGGCGTAATCAACTCAATTTATCCGGTTACTTGAAGCGGCATAATATTCCCGGCATTTCTGAGATCGACACTCGTAAGTTAACGCGCTTGATTCGGGAACAGGGGGCACAATCAGGTTGTTTAATGGCGGGTGAAGCTGTCAATGAAGAGCAAGCTTTGAAGCTGGCACGCGAATTTCCGGGTATGAAAGGCCTTGATTTAGCCAAGCAAGTATCAACAAAAGATAATTATAGTTGGTCTGAAGGTTGTTGGAATTTAGAAAAAGGCTATCAAACTCCAGACGAAAAGCCTCAATTTAATATAGCAGCTTATGACTTTGGGATAAAGCACAATATTCTGCGGTTATTGGTCGAACAGGGCTGTGATATCACCGTTTATCCGGCTCAGACTCCGGCTAGGGTGATTTTACAAAACAATTATGATGGTGTCTTTCTTTCCAATGGCCCGGGTGATCCGCAGCCCTGTGATTATGCGATACAGGCGATAAAAGAATTACTGGATGCTGACATTCCCATTTTTGGAATCTGTTTGGGGCATCAATTATTAGCTCTAGCGTCGGGAGCTAAAACCATGAAAATGAAATTTGGACATCATGGTGCCAATCATCCGGTCAAAGATTTAAAAAGCGGCCAGGTTGTAATTACCAGTCAGAATCATGGTTTTGCGGTCAGTGAGGACGATCTCCCAGATTATTTGCGGGTAACTCATTGCTCGCTTTTTGATGGTACGAATCAAGGATTAGAGCGAACTGATAAACCGGCTTTTTCATTCCAAGGCCACCCGGAGGCCAGTCCAGGTCCACAGGACATTCAATACCTATTTGAGCGATTCAGTCAAATGATGCTGGATAACAAGAAAAGTTAATAATGCCTAAACGTGAAGATATAAACAGTATCATGATCATCGGTGCAGGACCGATCATAATCGGTCAGGCCTGCGAATTTGATTATTCAGGTGTGCAGGCATGCAAAGCACTTAAGTCAGAGGGTTACAGAGTAATTCTGGTTAACTCTAACCCGGCAACGATCATGACTGATCCCGGTTTTGCCGATGCAACCTACATCGAACCGATTGAATGGAAAACGGTTGCCAAAATAATTGAAAAAGAGCGCCCTGATGCTATTTTGCCGACCATGGGGGGACAAACCGGGCTGAACTGCGCTCTGGATTTAGCCTTTAATGGTGTGCTTGAAAAATTCAACGTTGAAATGATCGGCGCCGATAAGCAGGCTATAGATAAAGCCGAGGACCGAGAAAAGTTTCAGGTTGCGATGCGAAATATTGGGCTCGAAATAGCCAGAGGGGAAGTTGCGCATTCGATGGAGCAAGCCTACGAGATACAGAAAAAACTCGGCTATCCGGTGATTATCCGGCCCTCGTTTACCCTAGGAGGAACCGGCGGTGGTGTGGCTTATAACAGAAGTGAGTTCACGACTATCTGTGAGCGAGGACTCGATGCATCGCCCACCAACGAGCTATTGATCGAAGAATCCATTATCGGCTGGAAAGAATTTGAAATGGAGGTGGTACGGGATCACAAAGACAATTGCATTATTGTCTGCTCGATTGAAAATTTCGATGCCATGGGGGTGCATACTGGTGATTCGATTACTGTAGCGCCAGCTCAGACATTAACTGATAAAGAGTACCAACTTATGCGTAATGCCAGCATAGCTGTGTTGCGCGAAATTGGTGTTGATACAGGGGGGTCTAACGTTCAATTCGCAATTAATCCTGAAGATGGGCGTATGATTGTGATTGAAATGAATCCGCGAGTTTCGCGCTCATCCGCTTTGGCGTCGAAGGCGACGGGTTTTCCGATCGCTAAGGTAGCAGCTAAACTGGCGGTTGGTTATACACTGGATGAGCTCAGCAACGACATTACTGGTGGTGCAACCCCAGCATCATTCGAACCGTCCATTGACTATGTAGTAACTAAGATTCCCCGCTTTGATTTTGAAAAGTTCCCCAACGCTGATGCGACGTTGACCAGTCAAATGAAATCAGTTGGCGAAGTCATGGCGATTGGACGCACTTTTCAGGAATCACTACAAAAAGCGATTCGCAGCCTTGAGATTGGCAGTTATGGCTTTGAATCGCAAATGCAGGTCACGGATGCAGAATCCAAATCAGAGCTGAGGCGACGACTTAAAATTCCTGGTGCCACGCGGCTTTGGTATCTTGCTGATGCGCTACGGTCAGACATGTCAATTGATCAAATTTATGCGATAACTGGAATCGACCCCTGGTTTTTGGCTGAAATTAACGATTTAATTGAAGAAGAAAATTCTCTCAAAAACAGTGACTTAGAAAGCTTATCTTCTAAATTACTTTATGAACTAAAACGCAAAGGTTTTGCAGATGCTCGCTTGGCTGAGTTATTAAACGCCACAGAAAAACAAATTCGCGATTTCAGGCATAAAAATAATATCAGACCTGTTTACAAGCGAGTCGATTCCTGTGCAGCCGAATTTGCCACGCCCACAGCATATATGTATTCGACTTATGAGGATGAGTGTGAGTCGCAGCCGACTGATGTTGATAAAATTATTGTTTTAGGTGGTGGGCCAAATCGAATAGGTCAGGGTATTGAATTCGATTACTGTTGTGTTCACGCGTCCCTGGCGCTTAAAGAAAATGATTATCAAACCATCATGGTTAACTGTAATCCGGAAACAGTTTCAACCGATTATGATACCTCTGATCGACTTTACTTCGAGCCATTGACACTGGAAGATGTGCTGGAAATAGTTCATAAGGAAAATCCAAACGGTATTATTGTTCAATATGGAGGCCAAACACCATTAAAACTTGCCCGACCACTTGAAGCTGAAGGAGCGCCGATTGTCGGCACGTCACCAGAATCCATTCATCAGGCAGAAGATCGTGAGTTTTTTCAAAAATTATTAAACGATCTGGGTTTATTACAGCCACCTAATCGCACTGCCACTAATGCGCGAGAGGCGATAAAGCTGGCTGATGAAATCGGTTACCCATTGGTGGTTCGACCGTCTTATGTATTGGGTGGTCGAGCAATGGAAATTGTTCATAACAGTGAAGCTTTGACTGATTACATGAATCGCGCGATTAATGTTTCCAATGAATCCCCGGTTTTATTAGATCGTTTCCTCAATGATGCCATTGAGGTGGATGTTGATGCACTGTGTGATGGTGAAACGGTGTTAATAGGTGGAATCATGCAGCACATTGAAGAAGCCGGAGTCCATTCGGGTGATTCCGCCTGTTCATTGCCGCCATATAGTTTATCCCAAGAATTGCAGGATGAACTGCGTCGCCAAACCGAAAAACTGGCACAGGCCATTGGAGTACGTGGGTTAATGAATATCCAGTTTGCGATCAAAGGTGATGATATATATGTCCTCGAAGTGAATCCACGGGCCTCGCGAACGGCGCCATTTGTATCCAAAGCCACTTCAAGGCCATTAGCAAAAATTGGCGCATTGTGTATGGTGGGGCAATCGTTACAGCAACAGAACCAAACCCAAGAGATTGTTCCTTCTTACTTCAGTGTCAAAGAAGCAGTTTTTCCGTTTATTAAATTTCCGGGCGTGGATACTGTATTGGGTCCGGAAATGAAAAGTACCGGTGAAGTGATGGGGATCGGACAAAGTTTTGGGGAGGCTTTTGGTAAAGCCGTTTTGGCTGCTGGTTGGGGTGTGCCACTAACAGGTAAAGCACTGATTAGTGTTCGTGATCAGGATAAACCTGAAGCGATTGAGGTCAGTCGTTATTTATCCGACAATGGCTTTGAATTATATGCCACTCCAGGTACTGCCGATGCTCTGATACAAGCAGGAATTGCGGCCAAATCTGTCAATAAAGTGGCCGATGGACGCCCTCACGTAGTTGATTTAATCAAGAATAATGAAGTAAATTTGATAGTTAACACAACATCGGGAAAGCAAAGCCTGGCTGACTCGTATACTATTAGGCGTGAAGCGCTTGACCATAAGATGACATACTATACGACAATGGCTGGCGCAAAGGCGGCTTGTGAAGCCCATAAAATGAGCAATGAAACACAGGTAAATTGCTTACAAGAGCTACACAAAGCCTAGTCAACATTGAGATAAAAATGAATAGAATTTTACTGACGACAACAGGCGCGGAAAAACTTCGCGCAGAATTAAAAAAATTAAAATCGGAAGATCGACCGCAGATTATCGAGGCAATAGCCGAAGCACGTGCACATGGCGACTTATCTGAAAATGCTGAATATAGCGCTGCCAAAGAACAGCAGGGTTTTATAGAAGGCCGTATAAGAGAGCTAGAATCATTGCTTCCTAGTGCTGAAATTATTGATCCATCCACACTGGACGCACAGGGCCGAGTTGTATTCGGTTCGACAGTTGAATTGTTTGAGGAAGAAACTGAAACTGAAGTTTCTTATCAAATTGTCGGTGATCAGGAAGCCGATCTGCAACAGGGCCAAATATCATTGGGTTCTCCCATCGCTCGCGCTTTGATAGGCAAAGAAGAAGGCGAAGAAGTTACCGTGCAAGCTCCAGGCGGTGAAAAACTTTACGAAATATTGAAGGTTAGTTATATCTAGTCCAGTCCCTGTGCCGGGATCTGTTTGAGATAGTACGAGTCGATTCAAGAAGACCCCGTGACGAGCACGGGGCAGGTAAGCACGGGAAATAACTAACCTGACTATCCTTAATTGAATCCATAAGCAAAGGCAACATCTTTGCTACGACGGTAACTCAATCTTCGGTTTATCACTTTCCTTATATATAACCCCAACTCGCCCAATCAATTGTACAAACTCAGATCCGGTCTGCCCGCAGATTTCATTGATTAAAAGTTTTTTATCAGCGCTATTCAAACTTGGTAGTTTTATTTTAAGTAACTCATGTGCTTCAAGTGAGCTGGAAATTTCCTTGATGACTGACTCGGTTAACCCCGCATTACCAATTGAAACTACGACTGGTTTGTGATGTGCTAGCCCACGTAAATAGTTCTTTTGTTTGCCCGTTAATGACATAATGGCGTTAAATTTAAATGTTGCTGGATTATAACGGCTAGCTTAGATAATCCAAAAAGTACTCGGACGTCATTCCGAAGCAAAGCGAGGAATCTTTTCGATCAACGTTAAAGATCCTTCGTCACTGTGCTCCTCAGGATGACAAGAAGGAATGTTGAATTAAATGTCCCGACAAACACAAAAACGTAAAAAATCTAAGCAGTGGGCACAGCGCCATGTCAGCGATGCCTATGTAAAGCAAGCCAATCAGGCTGGTTACCGTGCACGTGCCGCATTTAAATTGGAGGAGATTAATAAAAAACATAAGCTGATCAAGCCAGGAATGCGAGTTCTCGATCTGGGTGCAGCACCAGGAAGCTGGAGTCAACTGAGTTCACAAGTAACGGGCTCTAACGGACTTGTAATAGCCGTTGACTTATTACCTATAAACCCTATCGAAAACATCAAAATCATCCAAGGAGATTTTTGCGACCAAGCTGTCCAAAACCAAATCATCAATCTTTTGGGTAATAAACCTGCTGATTTAGTTTTGTCTGACATGTCACCTGATTTGACTGGAATCCGAATCACCGATCAGGCCAATATGGAGGAATTACTGCATAGCATTATTGATTCGTTGGATATATTTCTTCGTCCGGGCGGCAATTTGGTGATAAAAGTCTTTGAAGGTCAAATGCTGGCTGAATTAAGAAAAGCACTTAACTCGTTGTTTCAAAAGATAATTAGCATGAAACCTGAGGCATCTCGCAAACAGTCACGTGAATTTTATCTGTTAGCGCGGAATTATAAGTCCAGCTAATTGCAACTATAACGTTGTATTCGGGGTCTAATCATAGGAAAATCATTAATCTGACCCTATATATTTAGATAACACTGCAAACATTTAGCGAGTAGCAATTTGAATAATCTAACCAAAAACCTGATTATGTGGGTGGTCATTGCCATGGTATTAATGGCGGTGTTCAATAATTTCAGCCTCGATGGGCCGGCTTCCGGCAACCGCGTTGATTACTCAACTTTTGTCCAGCAAGTTCATTCCGGCCAAGTGGATAAAGTCAAAATTGATGATCGTACGATCCAGGGCCAGCTTAGAACAGGTGAGCGTTTTGTGACTTATTCTCCGGGCGATCCAGAATTGGTTTCGGATTTGCTCAAAAACAATGTCAAGATCGAAGCCGAAGCAGAAGAAGAAACTTCATTATTAATGCAGATATTTATCAGTTGGTTTCCGTTATTGCTATTGATTGGTGTATGGATTTTCTTTATGCGCCAAATGCAAGGTGGTGGCCGTGGTGGAGCACTAAGTTTTGGTAAAAGCAAAGCCAGAATGCTGACTGAAGATAAAAATAAAGTTACTTTTGCTGATGTGGCAGGCATTGAAGAGGCCAAAGAAGAAGTAGGTGAAATCGTTGACTTTTTAAAAGATCCTTCAAAATTTCAAAAGCTTGGCGGCCATATTCCAAAAGGAGTTTTAATGACGGGTAGTCCGGGCACTGGTAAAACCCTATTAGCTAAAGCAATCGCTGGTGAAGCCAAGGTTCCATTTTTTACTATCTCAGGCTCAGATTTTGTTGAAATGTTTGTTGGTGTCGGTGCATCACGTGTACGAGACATGTTTGAACAAGCAAAAAAACATGCACCATGTATCATTTTTATTGATGAGATTGATGCGGTTGGCCGGCATCGCGGTGCCGGATTGGGGGGTGGTCATGATGAACGCGAACAAACTTTAAACCAACTATTGGTTGAAATGGATGGGTTTGAAGGTAATGAAGGTGTAATTGTTATTGCCGCAACTAACCGTCCGGACGTGCTTGACCCGGCATTACTACGTCCGGGTCGATTTGATCGACAGGTTAATGTGCCTTTGCCGGACATTCGTGGGCGTGAATTAATTCTTAAAGTACACATGCGTAAAGTGCCAATTCAAGATGATGTGAAGGCGTCGGTTATTGCCAGGGGGACACCCGGATTTTCTGGCGCTGATTTGGCAAATTTAGTGAACGAAGCCGCTTTGTTAGCGGCACGTGCTGGCAAGAAAATTGTTTCCATGGAAGATTTTGAGAACGCGAAGGATAAGGTAATCATGGGCGCAGAGCGTCGTTCTGTAGTGATGCCTGAAGAAGAACGTCTTAATACGGCTTATCACGAGTCGGGGCATGCGGTTGTTGCCAAATCTTTGGATAATGCTGATCCAGTCCACAAAGTAACGATTATTCCCAGAGGACGCGCTTTGGGGGTCACCATGCAGTTACCCGAAGAAGATCGTTATAGCCATAACCGCGAATATTTGCTAACGCAAATAGCTATTTTAATGGGAGGTCGAATCGCCGAAGAATTATTCATGGGGCAAATGACCACCGGCGCTTCAAATGATTTTGAAAGGGCAACAGATCTGGCACAAAAAATGGTCTCACGCTGGGGCATGAGCGACGCACTTGGACCGCGTGTTTATGGTGAAAATGAATCTGAGGTTTTTCTAGGGCGCGACGTTAGTACTCATAAAAACTTAAGCCCCTCAACAGCCGAAAAAGTCGATGGTGAAGTGACTCGTATTATTAATGAGCAATATGCCAGAGCGAAAAATATCATCGAAGAAAATCGCAATAAAATGGAGCGCATGACCAAGGCTTTAATGGAGTGGGAAACAATCAACGCTGATCAAATCAACGATATTATGAAAGGCGTAGAACCACAACCACCAGAAGATTGGGATGAAGATTCAGATGATTCCACTGCTGATACAGGTGTTGATAACTCGGCTGAAACTGAAGATGTTTCTGAGCAAACTTCTGACAAAAAAGATAAAGACAAGAAGGGTAAAGATAAGAAAAAGCCTTCACCTCGAGTCGATAAGCCAGCGAGCGGTGAAGCACAATAATTTTATTCGCCGTTTTTCTCTATGAATCTAGACTGTGCGGGTAAAACCTTAGATTTATCTCGCACTGTTATTATGGGCGTACTCAACGTTACACCGGATTCATTTTCCGACGGTGGGCAGTTTGTTGAGTTAGATGACGCATGCAAGCAGGCTGAATTCATGCTGCGGTCAGGCGCTGAAATTATCGATGTCGGTGGTGAATCCACCCGGCCCGGCGCTGAAGAAATTTCAATTTCAAATGAGCTTGATCGTGTAATTCCGGTTATTGAACGAATAAGTAATGAATTTGATTGCGTTATATCAGTCGATACATCGAAGCCCCAGGTGATGACTGAAGCGGTAAAAGCCGGAGCGGGAATTATTAATGATGTTTGTGGGCTTAAGTCAGAGGAATCCATGCTGGCAGCGGCAAAATCCAAAGTCCCGGTTTGTATCATGCACATGCAGGGTGACCCCCGTACAATGCAACATTCACCAAGTTATGGTGATGTTGTTGAAGAAGTCAAAGAGTTTTTAATCACCAAAGCCAACGAGTGTGAACAAAATGGAATAGATCATGCACAGATTATCATTGATCCTGGATTCGGATTCGGAAAAAAAGTCGAACATAATATCAGTTTGCTTAATCACCTTGATCATTTATGCAACTCCGACTATCCAGTACTGGTAGGTCTGTCACGTAAATCCATGATCGGGCATTTATTAGGTTTACCAGTTGATCAGCGTGTTGCCCCGAGCCTGGCTTTAGCAATCAAGGCCGTGCAAAAAGGAGCGAGGATTATTCGTGCACATGATGTTAAAGAAACACATGATGCGATAAGAATGATAGAAGCGTTAAACTAAGATTCTAAACTTATGAACAAGAAATTTTTTGGAACAGACGGTATTCGCAGTCGTGTTGGTGTTGATCCGGTTACACCGGAGCAAGTGGTCAAATTAGGTTGGGCGGCGGGCAGTGTTTTATCACAAAGTGTTGAAGGTAGAGCAAAAGTTATTATTGGCAAAGATACACGCGTTTCCGGTTACTTGCTTGAATCGGCACTGGAGGCGGGCCTGTCTGCTGCCGGTGTCGATATTAGTTTAATAGGCCCGTTGCCAACTCCCGGAATTGCTTATTTGACGCGTACTTCGAGAGCCGCTGCTGGAATTGTGATTAGTGCATCTCATAATCCTTTTTATGATAATGGAATCAAATTCTTTTCACCTGATGGGTTTAAGCTGGATGATAAAATTGAATTAGCTATTGAAGAAAAGATGACGCAACCATTGCTCACTGCTGAGTCAGAAAATTTGGGTAAAGCCGTCAGGTTTGAAGATGCGCAAGGCCGTTACATTGAGTATTGTAAAAGTACCTTTCCACAACAGCGTTCATTGCAAGGCCTAAAACTGGTTATCGATTGTGCAAATGGGGCGGGTTATAACGTTGCTCCAAGTGTTTTTGAAGAACTTGGAGCCGATGTTTATGCTATTGGCATTGAACCAAACGGTTTTAATATTAATGAGGGTTGCGGTTCAACCGACCTCTCTTTATTAAAAACGACTGTGTTAGAACAAAACGCTGATTTAGGTATAGCCCTTGATGGTGATGGCGACCGATTATTATTAGTCGACAATAAGGGCAACGAAGTTAATGGTGATCAAATGTTGTACCTAATCGCTTTGCATCGTCATGCTAACGATGAATTAAGAGGCGGCGTAATGGGTACTGTGATGACCAATCTTTCCCTGGAGCACGCCCTAAAAGAAAATAAAATTGAATTCGCCCGCAGCAAAGTTGGTGATCGCTATGTCCTTGCCGGCTTACACGAGCGTGGTTGGTTGGTCGGAGGGGAGACATCCGGGCATATTATTTGTTTAGATAAAAACACAACAGGAGATGGCATCATTGGTGCTTTGGAAGTTCTGCGGGTGATGGTAAGCCAAGATCGCTCCCTATCAGAACTAGTTGAACGCCTGCCATTGTATCCTCAAAGCATGATTAACGTTAGGTTGGATGATGGAGCGAAATTTGATCCGTTAGAATCGTCTGAAATAAAGTCAGCAGTCGATAAAGCAGAAGATTATTTGGGCGACAAGGGCCGGGTGGTATTGCGCGCTTCAGGAACAGAGCCCTTGATTCGGGTAATGGTCGAGGCGGAGGATTCTGATATGACGATTCAAGTTAGCCAATCTTTAGCCCAAACCGTAGAAAAAACAGCAAAATCACATATATAACAACAGATGGACGTTGCTTTTCAGTCTCGCTGTGAGTAACATTTGCCGTCTTTTTATTACAATTAGATAATTATGTCGAATCGTAGAAAACTTGTTGCCGGCAACTGGAAAATGAATGGCAATTCGGCTAGTGTCAAAGCATTGGCGAATGAAATTCAGCATGGAATTCAAGCGCTTGAAAACACCGATGTCTTGTTATGCCCGGCTTATATACACATAAGTGAAGTTGCTAACATTGTAGGCGATAATGATTTAATTAGAGTCGGTTCACAAGACATTAGCCTTAACGATGATGGCGCATTCACCGGTGAAATTTCTTCTGCTATGTTGATTGACGCAGGCTGTAAGTATGCGATAGTGGGCCATTCAGAACGACGACAATATCACACTGAATCAAATCAACTTGTCGCCGACAAAGCGCAAAAAGCCCTGGATAATGGTTTGATTCCAATTGTTTGCGTAGGTGAAACCCTCGAACAGAGAGAGTCCGGAGAAACCGAATCTGTAATAGAGCAACAAGTCGTCGCCGCATTAACGAAATTAGATATTGATGCTTTTGATAAAACGGTGATTGCATATGAGCCGGTATGGGCAATCGGCACGGGTGTCACAGCCAGCCCTGAGCAGGCACAGGCAGTACATGCTTTTATTCGATCTTTACTGGCTAAAGAGAATGAACAAATCGCTGAAAAGACCCAGATACTTTATGGTGGTAGTATGAAGCCTGATAACGCAGCAACTCTTTTAGGGCAAACGGATATTGATGGTGGGCTTATAGGTGGGGCGGCACTTAAATCAAGTGATTTCTTGGCAATAATTCAAGCAGCGGAACAAGTCTCATGACTATAAATATATTATTAGTAGTACTATTCATATCAGCGATTGTTATATCAATCCTGGTTTTATTACAAAACAAAAGTGGTGACATGGGCTCAGCCTTTGGTGGAGGATCAAACACTTTGTTTGGTGCGCGTGGATCGGCAGATTTCTTAAGTCGAGCCACCTCGATTACCGCAACCATCTTTTTCTTATCCGCTCTTGCTCTGGCCTATATTTATGCTAACCAGGGTCGACAATCTTCTGACAGCGTCATTCAAGCGACGCAAACGAGTGAAGCCGAAAGTGAGAGTTCTGCAGCGACAGAAACCGAAGAGGAAGCCGAAATACCAGCGGTTGAGGGTGATGAAACAGAGCCTGATGTTCCAGCTGTACCTGAATAATTATTCTTTTTTGCCGATGTGGTGGAACTGGTAGACACGCTGTCTTGAGGGGGCAGTGAGCCTAGCTCGTGCCGGTTCGAGTCCGGCCATCGGCACCACCTTCGTTTAGCGTTGGTATAGGATTTTCAGTAGTCAACTTCGTTGAGAGATATCTGGGAAATCAATTCCAAGAAAGCAGATTATCAAAGTACCCGATAAACAACCGAAGGGTATTTAGGCAATAGTCGATTGCTTTTAAAGATTTCCGGGAACCCAAGTCCAAGAAGGCAGATTCTCAATTTGCCCGATACCTTCTAACTTAAAAGCACCTCAGTAGGTAAAATGGTGATAAAAGTCTAAGAACCTAATTCCAAGAAAGCAGGCTCTTATAGTGCCCGATAAACAACCGAAAGGATGTATTTGCAATGGTGGATTTCTTTTAAACCCATCCTGGCATTCAATAACAACAAAGCAGTACGACGAGGCCGAACTTGAACAACACAAACGCTTATATGCCAACGCCTAATAGAGTTAATCAAAAATAAGTTTTGCTTAGATAAATTTGATCTACCCTAGTTCGTGTCCGGTAGTTGAGTAAATCTTCAAGTTGACATTTTAATTGTACATTTTGTACAATTAAAATGATGAAAATATTGTCAACAACAGAAACTCGCAAACACATTAGTAATCTGGTTACACATATCCGCGAGACAGGTACAATGGTCGCCATCGGGCGCCGGGGGCGCCCGGAAGTGCTGATGATGCGTTACCCGCTGGAATACAATAATACCTTCAGCGATATCACCAATATTAGCACCTACTCGCGTTCGTTTGATTTTCTGGCTGAAGAGCCTGAGCTTTATACACTGGATGATCTGATCGATAAATGATGGTCAAAGGCAGTATTGTACTGATTCCTTTCCCGTTTACCGATCGGAGCGGTACTAAACTTCGACCGGCTGTAGTGCTGGCGGCCGGTAACAATCATCCTGATATCATTGTGGCTTTTCTCAGCAGTCGTGAACGTAACGACTCAGGTGCATTTAAAATTCGCATAAGAGCAAACAAGAAAAACGGTCTTAAGGTGGACTCCGTATTGATTTACGACAAAATTGCCACTCTGGACTCCGAGTTGATACTTGGCCGGATAGGCTACCTTTCTGATAAGGATATGAACAGACTGAATTCACGACTGAAAAAACTGTTTGATCTATGAATATGATCGCTGCTTGATAGTGAATATCGCTCAAGCCGTTTTTTTATGAATAGGGTTGGCGACAAACAAGAATCATTTACCATTGGCCCCAAACTCACTGTTATTTTGGATTGGTTAAATTAAACTGTATTTGCTATAGTGTTCGCCGTTGTAAAACTTGGCCACAAGTTTAAACATCGAACTTTTTACAAACAGATTAGGAGTTAAAATGAAATTTAAAAAACAATTGCTTAATTTTGCTGTGGCAGCAGGTATGGCCACAGGCTTGGCTAGTACAGCAAGAGCAGACGTAAATGTTGCATTCTTCCTGGAATGGGCAACGCCTAACCAAGTAGCAAAAGTTGAAAAAGCCTATGATGACGCTATGGGTGAAACTGTCAACTGGACTAATTTTGATGCGGGTACGCAAATGACTGAAGCCATGCTGGCCGGCGATATTGATATTTCCTATAGCCAAGGCTTGGCTCCATTTATTAACGCAGTGAACGCGAATGCACCGATTAAACTGGTCGCGATTGCCGTTCAGTATCCTGCCAATGACTGTGTAGTTCGCAATGGTGAAGGCATTGATAAAAGCAATGCAACAGAGTTGGAAGGCAAATCAGTTGCTGTTCCTTTGGCAACGATGGCGGACTACAGCTTCCGTATGATGATGCGTGCGTTGGATGTTGACGTCAGCAAAATTAATGTGGTGGATCAAGTGCCTGCTGATGCGGCTGTGTCGTTAGCTGATGGTGCGGTATCAATGGCCTGTGGTTTTGGTGCTGATTCCATGGCAAAGATGTATGAAGCGGGTACTGCTTTGATGACCAATGAAGAAAAGGAAGCGGCCGGTATCATCAGTTTTGATGTGGTTTCAGTTACAGAGAAATTTGCCCAGGAGAACCCCGAAGCCGTGCGTACTTTTCTGCAAGTGACACATGAAGCCAATGCTGCCTTTGCCGAGGATCAATCAAAAATTGATGTGATTGCGCAAGATGCCGGGCTTAGCGTTGAAGCGACTCAAGCACAAATGGCTGACTTTGTTTTCCCAACGGCCGAACAACAGTTAAATGAATATTTTAATGAAGGCGGTCTGGCCAGTGAGGCCATTGCGGTTGTCGGGAATGCCTTTGCAACTGATGAGAATCCAGCACTGGATGATTATTCGGTTGCCATTGACACATCGTTTCTAGAGTAACCATTATCGGTTAAAATCTATTTTAGTCGTTTAAAATTGAAGTGAGGCAGGCCATTAATTAAACTAATGGCCTGCTTTTTTATTGGTACTATTAAAAGTACGGATGGTATTAATTAATGAGTGATTTAGTTGCTGATAATTTAAGCATGGATTTCGTCCACGCCTGATGGAAGCATTGTCCACGCCCTCAAGGATGTCAGTTTTACGTTAAAGAAAGGCGAGCTGTTATCTGTTCTTGGGCCTTCAGGATGCGGTAAAACAACTTTGTTGAATATCATTGCCGGTTTTTTACATCCAACCGGGGGTAGCATTACTTTAGATGGCCATGAGATTAAGGGGCCGGGCCTTGAACGTGGCATGGTGTTTCAGCAAGGCGCATTGTTTGAATGGTTGACTGTTGCGGAGAATGTAAATTTTGGTTTGCGCATGAAAAATGCCGACCCGGTTGAAACCGCTAGTAAAGTCGAAGAATGGCTGGATATTGTCGGCCTGCAAGGTTTTGGCAACCCCCCAACGTATCAGCTTTCTGGTGGAATGCAACAGCGGGTCGCTTTGGCACGCTGTTTAATCAACGATCCAGATTTAATATTAATGGATGAACCGCTTGGGGCTCTGGACGCGCTTACCAGAGAAAAGATGCAAGGGTTGGTGCTGAAAATCTGGAAAGAGACGGGTAAAACAATCATGATCATCACCCATTCAGTGGAAGAAGCGTTGTTATTGGGTGAGCGTTTGTTTGTAATGGCACCTCGGCCCGGCAGATTGCACAAGGAGTATAGATTGAGTTTTGCCGAGCGCGGTTTGACGGAAGATGCCCGTGATATTAAAAACGGAGATGATTTTAATCACGCTAAAGAAGAAATCTTGACCATGATCTGGAATATGGAAGAAGAGATCATGGGTAAAACTGAAGCGGCTTAAATATAGAACAGCGTTAGAAGTCACACGGGAAGAAGCGAATGATTGTAGGAATTCTGTTTATTGCCTTAATCGCATCAATTATCTGGTCGATTTTCTATGGGCGCAAGTTAATTCGCACGGAAAAATCTGATGCGGTATTTGGTAACCCAAGCCGGGCCTTAGGTGGTTGGCATTGGGTGGTAGCCGGGGTAGCGTCAATCTTGGTGTTGTGGTTTTATTTTTCCTGGGATGCGGCCAGATCCTTTTTTCCCAAAGCTGGAAATGAATTGTGCCAGGTCGCCAAGCTTCATCGGGCGGCTAATCCAATCCGTTCTTATTTTCCATTGGATCAGCGTCTGCTTAGCGGGACTGAACTGTTACAGAGAGATTATGCGCAGATTAGATTGCTAGAAAAAGAATTAGCCGACACACCGTTCAATGATGCGGACAGACAGGAAGTTGCGGCGATCATCACCGACATGAATGCGGTATTGGCAGCGCAGGCTAATCCGGAGTTTATTGATCCATCCATCGCGCAGGATTTTAATAATATTGCCAGCCGTATCCAGGCTCTTGCCGATGAGATCATTAAACCCGATTACCCAGGTCCAGTAGATCAGGCTGTTCAACAGCAAGCTTTGGCCCAACCCGGTTGGGGTCGCTCCAGTGTTGAATTGCCACCGCTGCCTATTACCAACCGGGGTCGTAAATTTGATGCTGCCAGCGAGGTGATGGAAGCTATCGCAGCTGATTTTCAGAAAATTAGGAATAATGGGCAGCAGATCACCGCCATGCTAGAAGCATTAGAGGCACGCTACAAGGGTTTTACTATAGATTCCAGTGGTGATTCGGCAGAAGTGGAAAAACGTCAGGAGTTACTCAAACAAATCGATAAAATTTTCAAACGCATTGACAATGGCCAGATTTTTCCACCGACAGTAAGTGATGTAGTAGAACAAGCGCTAATTAAATTAGACAATAATCAAAAACAAGTCCAAGGCTCGCTAAAATTTATAGACAAGTTTGCCATGCCGGGTGGCGATATTCTCGCCGGTAATAATGCCTGTTCGGAACAAGGATCAGGGCGCTGGTTGCCTAAGCCGTCCGATACAGTGCGAACTTTTGCGCGAATGGCGCACCCTGATATTGGTTATAAGGGTTTTCCGCTACTCTGGTACAAAATGAAACCAATATCGGAGATGATTGATTTTGTCGTGCCCGACTGGATAGCTGATTTAGTATCGGGAGAATATCCACGTCACAACGCTCAAGGGGAAATTACAACTAATATCAAAGGCAAAGTTTATAATTTTGTTACCGGAAATTTTAACTCTTTTGCATTGCCTGTTCCGACAGGGCATATCTGGGATTCGATTATGCGGGTGCTAGCTGGGCTTTTTCTGGGCATAGTGCTTGGTGTCCCGCTTGGTTTATTCATGGGGCTGTCTCGTTTTGCCAAGGGTTACTTCGATCCATTGATAGAATTGTATCGTCCCATACCGCCTCTTGCCTGGGCACCCCTGGTGCTGACAATCTTTGGCATCCAGGACGACGGTAAGATATTCCTTTTGTTTATGGTGGCTTTTGCTATTATGGTTATATCAGCACGTACTGGTGCAACTGGAACCCAGCTATCCAAAATCCATGCTGCCCACTCACTCGGCGCAACCAACCGGCAAATTCTGACCCAGGTTATATTGCCCAATTCACTGCCTGAAATACTCACCGGCATACGAATCGCAATCGGCGTTTGTTGGGGCACACTGGTAGCGGCTGAAATGTTAGCAGGAACGACCGGTATTGGATTTGTCGAAAATGTTGCCCGCAAACAATCTGATTATGAAATTATTTGGACCACGATTATTATCTTGGGTGTGCTGGGTTTATGCTTTGACCTAGTGATGCGCTGGATTATTCATCGCACTATTCCATGGCGAGGAAAGGGCTAATTCATTTACACTACTTCTCGATAAATAAGGTCATGGCCTTGATGTTATCTTTAAGTGTTCGATTTGAGATTGTTACACTGATAATCTAAATAGTGTGCAAGTTATGAATCAAATTTCCACCCTCATGACTGGTTTTCCTGCCAAAGCGGAAAATCAGGTCGATTTATCAAATTGGCGTACAGCGCCATATTGCAGTTGGGCGTTTCACCACGTTCGAGAATTGATACCGACTGCAGCTATCCTGTCCGACCCGGATCACACAAAAGGTGCGGTCCTTGTTTCGGATGAAAAACCTGTTAATCAACTCTCGTTTGTGGGTGCTGACAATAATAACTGGACGGTTGAGCAGTTATTAAAAGCGGGCAACACCGATGCTTTTATGGTGATTAAAGATAATCGAATAATCGCTGAGCAATACTTTAATGGGCAGCAGGCACATGACCCTCATGTGGTTTTTTCAGTTACTAAATCTGTCACGGGAATATTGGCAGGTATTTTGGTTGAAAAAGGGTATATAGACCCAAAAACAGCCGCTATTGATTATATTCCTGAGGCTAAACAGGCAGCCTGGGGTGACTGCACACTTCAACATATTCTGGATATGACTGTTGGCATTCAATTTAATGAAGATTATGAGGACATGGCAGGGGATGTGGCGCGTTACCGCCGGGCTACTTGCTGGGATCCACAAATTGAAGGAGAGACTCAAACAGATTTACGCCAGTACTTGCTAACGTTGAAATCGAACGGAAAACCACACGGAGCATGTTTTCACTATGTTTCTCCTAATACTGATTTCATGGGCTGGATTCTTGAGAGAGTTACTCAGAAATCATGGGCAACATTGGTATCTGAGTATATATGGCAGCCCATGGGCGCTCAGTATGATGCATATATGACTGTAGACCGGTTCGGTGCGCCTCGTGCCGCTGGTGGTTTGTGCATGACAATTAGCGATATGGCTAGGTTCGCATTATTGATTCTAAATCAAGGCCAAGTAAACAATCGTCAGATCGTACCTCAGGCTTGGTTGAATAATACTTTAATCAGTGGTAATTCTGAGGTTTGGAAAAAAGGTACGTTCAGCGAGTTATTTCCTCAAGGTAGATATCGAAATTATTGGTATCTAACTGGCAATGAAAATAATGCGTTTTGTGCAATTGGTATTCATGGGCAATGGATCTATTGTGATCCGGTTGTCCGGGTTGTAATCGTGCGCCAGGCTTCACAGAGTTTAGCTGTTGATGATCCCTACGATCGTACATTTCTAGCAGGTTGTGCTGCTATTTCAAATTGGTTGTCAAATTCTTAACCGAAATATCAAATTGTTGTTACCACTACATAGTTTTATTAACGCTCGCATAAGTAACAAAATGCCGCGTGCTTGCCCGTGGTATTTTGTCGCTAATCTGTGAGTCTATTATTGACCTAAATCATTGATAAGAAAATAGAATTAATTTAATATAATTCGACGAATCGGATTTTATCAGCTGCAAAGATGAGTGCTACAGCTAAAACATTCATTAAAAGTTTGGCTGAGGACGCTGGAATTACAATAAATGGTTCTCAGCCATGGGATCTCCGGGTTTTTAATGATTCTTTTTATTCATCGGTCATGAAGTCAGGCAGCCTGGGTTTAGGTGAAACCTATATGCAAGGTTTGTGGACAGCTGAAAAACTAGATCTATTTTTTGAACGCCTGTTTTCATCCGATATCGAAAGTAAGATTAAAAGTTTTTGGCCGGCGCGTTGGTTATTTTTGAAATCAAAATTATTTAACCGTCAGAGCAATCGAAGAGCATTTACTGTTGGCCGCAAACATTATGATATCGATAATCAATTATATGAACTAATGCTTGATTCAAATATGGTTTACAGTTGTGGTTATTGGGATCAGGCACAGACTTTAGATCAAGCGCAGGGAAAAAAGCTTGATTTAATCTGCCGCAAGTTGCGTTTAAAGCCAGGAATGAAACTGTTAGATATAGGTTGCGGTTGGGGAAGTTTGGTCAAATTTGCGGTGCAGAACTTTGGGGTGAAAGCGGTTGGCATTACCGTTTCTAAGCAACAAGCAAAATTGGCAGAAGAATGTTGTCAGGATTTTCCAATTGAAATAAAAGTTCAAGACTATAGAAATCTTGATAATCAGCAGTTTGATGCAATCTCGTCGGTTGGCATGATTGAACATGTTGGTTATAAAAACTACAGAAGTTTTATGAGTATCGTTGAACGATGTTTAAAACCCAGGGGTTTATTTTTGTTGCATACGATAGGAAATAATCACTCTGAAATACATACCGATCTGTGGATAGAGAAGTATATTTTTCCCAATTCAATGATTCCTTCACTGAGACAATTAACCAAGGCCAGTGAGAATGTTTTATCAATTCATGATTTGCATAGTTTTGGCCCAGATTACGATCTGACTTTAATGGCCTGGTATAAGAATTTTGTTCATAATTGGTCGAACCTTAAAGATAAATATGATCAGACGTTTTATCGTATGTGGGAGTACTATTTGCTGATGAGTGCGGCGGGTTTCAGGGTGGGGCGAATGCAAGTCTGGCAATTGCTGATGACAAAGCTGAATTTTATAGATAAATTAAAAACTGTTCGCTGAGTGCAGCAGATTCATATTAGTTGCGTTTTAATTAAATAAAGCACATAAGTGACACTGCCCACGGCTAAAACTGTACCTATCAGCACGATAGATGATACCTCTCTAACATAGACTTTGTAGTCGCTTGCCATGACATAAATGTTCAATGCGGGAGGTAGGCATGCCATGAGCACGGCGGTGTAAACCCATGTCTGCTCAAAAGGCCCGAGCCAGGTGAGAAAGAAATAAACACATAACGGGTGCAGGATCAGTTTGAATAGAATTAACAACGGAATCCCAATGCCGCTTATCATCGCTTTGCGATGGGCTATAACTATACCCATCGTGAACAGCGCTGCAGGCGCTGCGGTATTACTTAGCATGTTGAGTATCGTCTCGATGGCAACCGGCAAATTCAGGTTTATGGCGGCAGCACAAACTCCTAACATGGTCGCCAGAATAAAAGGGTGGGTAATCACTTGTTTCAACGCCTGCATGGTGATTAATACTAAGGAATCCGACTTTTTGCTGGATGAAAACGCCATCATTAACGGAACTATGGTAAATAAAAATGCATTATCGAAACAAAAAATAATTGCAGTTGGGACTAATGCCTCCTGGCCGAGTGCGGATAATGTTATTGCCGGGCCCATATAACCTATATTTGCATAGCTGGCCGCTACCGCTTGGATTGTTGCTATCGACTTTTTGCGTTTTAATAAATATCGACCCATAAAATAGGCCAAGAAAAAGATACTTAGGGTGGCGCCAGTCGTTGCAATAACAAATTTATAGTTAGTTAACTGCTCTAAAGGTGCTTTTCTGATCAATTGAAAAAACAACGCCGGCAAGGCGACATAAATAATGAAAAAGTTCATCCAGCCAAGAGCGTTTTCAGTTAGCGAGCTGACCCTGGCTGAAATGTAGCCAATAAAAATCAAACCGAATAATGGTAATGATAAATTTAATATTTCCACTTAAAGCTTTTTCTCAAAGAACTCGATAATCCGTTGCTCAAGCCAATAGTAGGGCTTCAATCCTTGAGCAGCAACAAAGCCCACATGTCCACCTTTTTTATAAACTTCCAGTATCGTATTTTTGTTAATTTGCTGATCGTTGGGAATGACATCATCGGACATGAAGGGGTCGTCCGACGATTGGATAATTAACAAAGGAGTTTTGATATTAGTTAATTTGTATTTGCTGCTGGCTTTTTCATAATAATCATTCACATCTTTGAATCCATGAAGCCGTGATGTCACCGTGTCATCAAACTCAAAAAACGTTTTGCTGCTTTCCCAATTTGACAGAATATTCGGCAAGTCCATTTGCTTCAGTTTAGATTTGGCTGAGGCTTTGAGGCTGGAGATTAAATAATGCTGATAAATCCTGGAGAAACCTTGCTCCATCTTTTTAGCACAACTGGCCAATAAAAACGGAACTGAAACTACCGCTGCACAATTCACTAGCTGATCGGCATCATCCGTTGAAGCAAGCCAGTTTAACAGCATGCTCCCACCCAGTGACACAGCAATGGCATTAATTGCAATTTCCGGATCTCTTTGCTTGATTTCTCTGACTAAAAAGTCAATATCAGGACTATAGCCGGCATTATAAAAAACAGGGCGGCGGTTCATTTCTCCACTGCGACCACGAAGGTTGATTGCAGCGACTTGATAATGAGCGTTATGCAATGCTGTTGCCAAGCCACGAATATAATGAGACTGTGAGCAACCCTGCAAGCCGTGTATTAAAAGAACCGTGGCTTTAGGTACTGTTTGTTCACAAAGCTTTAGCCAGTCGAGATCAATAAAATCATCATCAGGTAATTCCACCCGTTGCCGTTGATAACTGGGTTTCGGTTTAAAGCGAAATAAATAAGGCCAGAAAGTTTGTAAATGAGGGTTTTTTAGCCAGAAAGCGGGAATAAATGGCTTGGCTTGTGCCATGGTTGTTTATTCAGGGTGTTTGAATGTTAAAGGCTTGCCAAATACGCCTTCTTTAACTATTCCTTTTTCGAAAACAATATTACCGTTGACAATTGTATATTGCGGCCAGCCGATCAATTCTTGTCCTTCATAGGGTGACCAACCAGTCTTAGAATAAAGAGTATCCGGGTCTACAGATTTAGCATTATTTATATCGACTAATACCAAATCCGCATCCCATCCCTCCTCAATTTTGCCTTTTCGCGGGATACCGTAGGCCTTGGCTACACCATGGCTCATCCAGCGCTGAATCTCCTCTAACGTACATCGACCTGCTTTCATTTGCGTCAACATCAAAGGCAAGGAAGTCGCCACACCAGGTATGCCCGATGGCGAGTTAGGATAATCCTGTATTTTCTCTTGCAACAAGTGAGGTGCGTGATCTGTTGCAATAAAATCAATGATGCCGTCTTTTAATCCCTGCCACACTTCATCGCAATTATCCTGGCTGCGAATAGGTGGATTCATTTGAACTCGCGTTCCCCAGGTTGAATATAAATCCGTGTTTAAGAATAAATGATTGGGAATGGCCTCGGCCGTAACGTATTCAGGCTTACGTTGCCGTAATCGGTGCACCTCTTTTGCCGTCGATAAATGCAAAATGTGAAAACGGCGCTGATATTTTTCTGATAATTCCAGCGCCATCTCAGTAGCAATCAAGGCGCATTCGTCATCACGAATAATGGAATGCATTTCCACCGGTAAGCCATCTGGATATTGCTTGGAGTAGTGCTCAAATCGCTGTTTGATACGTTGCTCATCTTCGGCATGGACGGCGATGAGCCGACTTCCATTAGCAAAAATCTTATCCAGTATTTCGGCTTTATTGATCAGTAGATCACCGGTGCTGGAGCCCATAAAAATTTTAATGCCGCAAACCGGATCGGCGGCATTAATTACATCTAAATTGTCGTCTGTCGCACCGATAAAAAAACCATAATTAGCCACGCATTTTCTGGCAGCAACAGCGAGCTTATCGGCAAGTGCTTCATGGGTGGTTGTAGTCGGGTTGGTATTTGGCATTTCCAAGAAACTGGTGACGCCACCACACACGGCCGATTGTGAGCCTGATGCCAGGTCCTCTTTATGAGTGGCGCCTGGGTCTCGAAAATGGACTTGTGGATCGATTACGCCGGGAAGTAGTAATAAACCATCCGCATCTAACGTTTTTCTGGCCGGTCCATCGATTTGTGTTTCAATTTTTTCAATTATGCCTAGATTATCTATAGCCAGATCACCGGCTGAGATGGTTCCATCAGGTCGGGCAATCTGTGCGTTGATAATCTTAAGTAAGTACATAAGATATATTTCTTAATTAATTGATTATGTTTGTATTTTTTTCTCTCTTATTTCAGCAAGTGATTTGCAATCTATGCATAAATCGGCCGTTGGACGAGCCTCCAGACGTTGCAATCCGATTTCTTCCCCGCAGCTTTCACAATAACCATAGTCATGTTTGTCTAATAACGCTAGTGAACCATCTATTTTTTTAAGTAATTTACGCTCACGGTCCCGGCTTCGCAATTCCAGTGTGAAATCAGTTTCTTGCGAGGCTCTGTCATTAGGGTCGGCATGGTTTTCAGTCTCATCTTGAATGTGATGAACGGTACGATTTAACTCATTGATTAAACTGTCGCGCCAGGCGTTTAGGATTGAACGGAAATGTTCAACCTGCTTCGGATTCATGTATTTTTCTCGTTTTGTTGCCTTGTAAGGCTTGATGCCGAAGATTAGATCATCCTTTTTTTTGGCTCTTGCTCTGGTTGCCATATTAAACTCCGTGGTTGAAGCGGTATTCTTGCCGAATTCAGGTCCAGCTAAATCGGCTAATATTTATCGAACGCGACTGTATATCAAATTAATCGGTTTTACGCAATAAAATAATTCAAAACTGGCCCAATTGTTTTGGATTGGCGGGTTTAAATTTCTTCTCAAGTCAGCTATAAAAAGGCGTCGAAACAGTTAAAACATATAGACCCTATAAATTAATGATTTATAATCCCGATAACTTAATATGACTGGCCAATAACTCGAAAACGGATGCAGCTAAAATCAATCCACTTTTCCGGCTTTAAGTCATTTGTAGACCCCACAACATTCAAGCTTCCTGCCAACATCATTGGCATAGTCGGCCCTAATGGTTGTGGCAAATCGAATGTTATCGACGCTGTGCGTTGGGTGATGGGTGAATCGTCAGCCAAAACGCTTCGCGGCGATAGCATGTCTGATGTTATTTTCAACGGTTCGAGTTCCAGACAGCCAGTCGGTAAGGCAACTGTTGAGTTATTGTTTGATAATTCAGCGGGCAAGGCGCCAGGTGCTTACAGTCAATACGCTGAGATCTCGGTCAAACGCTCTTTAAGTCGAGACGGGCAATCGGATTATTATTTAAATAACGTTCGTTGTCGGCGCAAAGATATTACTGAAATTTTTCTGGGAACCGGTCTTGGACCACGCTCATATTCAATTATCGAGCAGGGTATGGTTAGCCGTATTGTCGAAGCCAGACCTGAAGACTTGCGTACTTTTGTGGAGGAAGCCGCCGGTATTTCCAAATATAAGGAAAAAAGGCGTGAAACCGAGAGTCGTATTCGCCGTACTCGGGAAAATCTTGATCGTGTCGAGGATATTTCCAGTGAGCTTGAAACGCAGTTAAGGCGCCTGGATCGGCAGTCAAAGCAGGCTAAGCGCTATAAAGAGCTTAAAAATGAACAGCGTCGACTTAAAGCCCAAACATTGGTGCTTAAATGGCAGCAATACCATGACCGATTGGCGAATTTTGATGTAGAGGTCAGTCGTAAAGAAAAGGAACTGGAATCTTACGTTGCACAGCAACGCGAGTCAGAAAGCAAGATCGAAAGCCTCAGACAGGAGTTATCGCAGGCACAGGAGTCCCTTAATCAAACACAGGCGAAGTTTTACAGCATAGGGGCGGATATCACGGCGATTGAACAAAAAATTGAACACGATAGAGAAACACGGCAAAGCCAGCAAGATGAACTTAATCGTGTCGAGAAAGAAATTGCCCAAACCCAGCAGCGTCTTGACCAGGACAAACTGCAGTGCAATCAACTTGAGCAAGGCCATGAGCGATTGTCTCCGCAAGTGCAACGCTTGCGCGACGATCATGCCAGATTACAAAATCAGTTAAGCAGTAAAGAACAAGCATTGCAACAGTTGCAACAGGAATGGGAGCTGTTTCAAAGTCAATCTAATCAGTTTGTGCAGGACAGGGAAGTTTTAAAGGCCAATATCGATCATCTTCGATCACGTCAACAAGAATTATCAGACAGGCAGGTCAAGCTTAAGGAGCAAACACAAAAAGTTGAGGAACAAATTAACCGGATTGCACCTTTAGAGTTACTTCAATCTGCGGCTGAACAAGACAGGCTGTGTGTGGATATCGAAGCCAAAATTGAAGAAATAACTAGCAAAATCAATAATCTAAGAGATAATATTAAAAAAATAGATGACTCTCTCAAGATTGATGCTGATCTATCACTGGAACTCGGCGGCAAGCTTGAATCGCTAAAAGAATTACAAAAAGCGGCTCTTGGTCAAAACGATGAGCAATTCAATAATTGGCTGATTTCCAAGGATTTAGCTCAAAACCCAAGGTTGTCAGATTTGCTGCAGGTCGAAACTGGCTGGGAAAAAGCCGTTGATACAGCGTTAGGAAAACAAACTGCTGCTGTGTGTATTTCAGCAATTAGGTCTCATACTGAAGATGTTGAGCCTATGGAACACGTGGAATTAAACTTTATTGAAAATATACCATCACTACAAAGCAACCCTCAAACATCAGATCCAAATAAATTATTAAGCAAAATCAAGTCTGATATTGATCTTGAAAACCTTCTCGATAACGTGTTGATTACAGAATCTATTAACCATGCGATACAAAATCGGGCAAGCCTCAGCCATGATCAGTATTTTATTACTGCTGATGGGACGCGCATCGGGCGTAACTGGATTACTATTGCCAAACGCCAGGACGTTGAATCTGGATTAATTGAACGTGATTCTATGATTGCGCAATTGAGTTCCCAAGTCGATACGCTGCGTGCAAAGATTTCGCAGCAGGAAACCCAACGTGCAACTATTCGTTCAGAGTTAAACCAACTTGAATCATCCAGAACAGTATATAGTCAAGAGTTAACTGAATTAAATACAAAGCGGACAGAGTTGCATAAGCAACTTGGCCAACAAGAAGAAAAATTACGTGAACTTAAAGACAAGAAAGACCAATCTCAGCAAGAATCGCTTCAAGTTGAAAATGATTTACAAGCTATCGCCCAATCCATAGAAACTTCATTGTCTTCTCTAAAGCAAACCGAGGATAGTGTTACTTCAAACGAGCAAAGTCGAGAAGGCTTTGAAGAAAAGCGTAACAATCTGAGAAACGAATTGAATGCGGCTAGAGCCGAAGTCGAACAAGTCAGGGATTTGCTCGATAATGATAATATTCGCCTGGAAAAAATGTCAACGGCACTTGAGTCAATTCAGGAAACCTTGTCCAGAACTCAGGAGCAACTCGATTTATTAGTCAACCGTGAGCAAGAATTGCAAGCAAGGTTTGATCAACCTCAAGATCTGCAAACACAGGCAAATGAGAAGTTACAGGTGCTCTTGACTTCCCAAGGGCTAGTCGAGCAACAACTTCAGCAAGCTAGAAACCATGTTGGTGAATTCGATGCAAAAATTAGTGAACAGGATCGACGGCGACAAACCAATGAGCAGCAGGCGATGCAAATGCGTAGCCAGTTAGAATCCTCCAGGCTGGATAAACAGGAGATTGTCGTCAAACAAGCTGCAGTCAAAGAGCAGTTGAGTGAATTAGAAGTCAATATTGAAACGCTTATTAAGGAGATGCCTGATGAGGCAAGTTTTGAGGACTACCAGAATGATCTCAATCAACTGGAAGAAAAACTCAATCGTCTCGGCACGGTTAATTTACTGGCAATCGAAGAATATGAAGAGCAGCAGGAACGGAAAGTTTATTTAGATAAGCAACACGATGATTTGAGCAAAGCACTACGCACACTTGAGGAAGTAATGCATAAAATTGATCGTGAAACCAAACAGCGATTCAAAGAGACTTTCGATAAACTTAACATTGGTTTTAAGGAATACTTTCCCAAATTATTCGGAGGTGGTTCGGCATCGCTTGAATTAACTGACGATGATTTACTTTCCACCGGTGTAACTGTGATGGCCAGACCACCCGGTAAGCGAAACAGTACCATTCATTTGCTGTCAGGCGGTGAAAAGGCACTAACGGCTGTTGCATTGATGTTCTCACTATTTCAACTCAATCCGTCACCATTTTGTATCCTCGATGAGGTTGACGCACCGTTAGATGATGCTAATGTAGAACGTTACTGTCGAACTTTAGTGCAAATGGCCGAACATACACAGCTATTGTTTATTACCCATAATAAAATCACCATGGAATTTGCCAATGTCTTGATTGGAGTGACAATGCAAGAACCCGGCGTGTCGCGCCTGGTTGCGGTAGATGTTGACAAAGCACTGGAGTTAGCTGAGCAGGGATGACTCTAAGGCTGGCATTACTATTAGTAAGCCTGATTATTATTGGTGTAATTGGCCTAATTTGCCATCAAAAATATCAGCGTTCGAATATAAAAAAACGACCGAGTGAAATCGCAGATGAAATTGATTCAGATGCTGAGTTAGAGCAAGACGTTAACACACCTTTTTTTACCGAAAACGTTATTTCGGACATACCTCAAGAAGTTGAGTCAGTATTGACTCCAACAGAATCTGCATTAGAAGATGATGAAAGCTCGCCGGAATTGACCGCTTCGCTTGAAGAGCTGTTGGACAAAAGAAAAGTCGATCAGCAGTTAGCCGAGCAGCTACTACCGGAATATCAGCAAGATGAGCTTATTACTGAGTATGTGGCTGTTTTACCGAATGTGAATATCAAAGCCAAGCAAGTGAGCAAAACAGTTGCACTAATAGCTAATGACGTTGGTCGTGATGTTGAAGTGAAAGCTAAACTTAAAGATCGCGACGCTTTTGTAGTGCTCGAGTCGGTTAAAGGTAGAAACAAAATTAGGCATCTTAAGATAGTTCTTCAGCTAAAAGATAAAAAAGGAGTGGTTGATGAAAAAATTCTTGCGGCTTACCAGCAATTCGTCGAGAAGCTCGCCACTCAATTTGGTTGTGAATTTAAATTTGCACTCACTGATGATAAGGCTATCGAAGCCTGCAATAAGATTAATGAATTTATTAAAGAGCATGATTCAATAATCATTCTATATATTTTAGCCCAACCTGATGATTCGTTTTCCGGTGAGGCTTTAAAAAATGCGGTGACTTCTGCAGGTCTGGAGCATGGAGAATTTGACTTCTTCCACTTTGTTTCTTCCTCGGAAACCAATCTCGGTAATAAAGTCTATAGTTTGGCGAACATGTACAAACCAG
Organism: Arenicellales bacterium; assembly: GCA_965215945.1. Taxonomy (GTDB): domain Bacteria; phylum Pseudomonadota; class Gammaproteobacteria; order Arenicellales; family JAHEKD01; genus JAHEKD01. The sequence goes on from CBDCFC010000018.1 coordinate 30,453, forward strand.
GCAGCTTTGACCTTGATATATTGGATAAATTCTCAACCATGGGTTTGTGTGCATTCATGGTTCCCGCTTTACTTGAGGATCCGGTTTCCGGGTTTCGAGAGATGTGCACAAGTTGTAAACACATTGCCGACCAACTCAATGGTGTGTTGACTACCAACCAGCGTGAATTACTCAATGAAGAAAATTATATCTCTATTTGCAGCCAGATCACGGCTCACAAGGAAAAGTTAAATGCGGCCGGTGTAGAAAGTGGCAGTGAACTTGCTAATAAACTATTCGCATAAATAATTCTATGCCGGATTCAAATGATGACAAAATTTCAGAAGAAATAAATCAACTGCGTGAGCAGCTACTTGATCATAATTATCGCTATCATGTACTGGATGATCCCACGGTCACTGACGCCGAATACGATCATTTATTTTTCAAGCTGCAGTTTTTAGAAGATAAATATCCCCAATTTATTACTGATGACTCGCCTACTCAACGCGTCGGCTCTAAGCCAGAAGGTGGCCTCGCCGAGGTCAAGCATGATATTCCCATGCTTTCACTGTCAAACGGATTTACGCACCAGGACGTGCAAGCTTTTGTAAAGCGGATCAAAGACCGACTACATACTGACCAAGCTATAGAGTTTGTGGCTGAACCTAAGCTAGATGGATTGGCAGTGAGTTTGATCTACGAAAACGGTAAACTGATCCAGGCAGCAACTCGAGGGGATGGGGCTAGCGGAGAAAATATTACCGGTAATGTTAAAACCATTAAGACTGTGCCATTGAAACTCAAAGGTGATTTCTTAAATACACGAATCGAAGTTCGTGGTGAGGTGATAATGACCCACCAAGGTTTTGCTCAGTTAAACCGTCAACAAGACGAATTAGAGACTGGTAAACGTTATGTCAATCCCAGAAATGCTGCCGCAGGTAGTTTGAGGCAACTCGATCCTGCTATAACAGCAACACGACCTTTGGAAATATATTTTTATTCCCTCGACCAATTTGAGGGGGTGAGTAATCAATTTAAAACTCATTTTGAGAAATTGAGCTTTATTAAGCGTTCGGGATTAAGGGTAAATCCAAATATCAGTAAAATAAAAGATGCTGAAGGTTGCATAAAAGCACATAGAAAACTGGAAAAGCTGCGTGAGTCATTAGCCTATGACATAGATGGAATTGTTTATAAGGTCAATCGGCTAGATTATCAGCAAAGTCTCGGCTTTGTTGCTCGTGCACCACGTTGGGCATTGGCGCATAAGTTTCCGGCACAAGAGGAGACAACCAAGGTTAATTCAATCGAAGTACAAGTGGGACGCACAGGGGCAATAACTCCAGTGGCCAGGCTTGAGCCGGTGTTTGTTGGTGGTGTGACTGTTTCGAATGCAACATTGCATAATCAAGCTGAGATTAAAAGGCTTGATGTTAGAGTGGGTGATGCAGTAATAATTCGGCGAGCAGGTGATGTGATTCCGGAAGTAGTCAAGGTTATTAAATCAAGGCGTCCAAAGAATTCGAAAGCCTATGTTTTTCCGAAGCTTTGTCCAGTTTGTGATTCTGAAATTGTTTATGAAGACAGCGAGATTATTGCCCGCTGTAGCGGAGGTTTATATTGTCCGGCTCAACTAAAGGAAAGCATTAAACATTTTGCCTCACGTAAGGCGATGGATATTGAGGGACTCGGCAGTAAATTGGTGGAGCAGCTTGTCGATGCAAAAATAATTAAAACCGTTGCTGATATTTATAACTTAGACAAATCTACCATCGCCTCACTTGAGCGGATGGCGGAAAAGTCAGCACAAAATCTTGTTGATGCAATAGAAAAAAGTAAAACAACTACATTTGCTAGATTTCTCTATTCTTTAGGAATAAATCATGTGGGTAAAACAACCGCTGAAGTATTGGCTAATCATTTTATCAATCTTGAGTCTTTGCAAAGTGCTGATATGGAAGAGCTGCAATCGATCGAAGACATCGGTCCGATTGTGGCTTGCAGCATAGTCAATTTTTTTCATGAAGATCACAATCAATCGGTTATTAAGGAATTGTTATCACAGGGCGTGCGATGGCCTGCTGAAGTCGAAAAAAGTGAAGTGCCAACGGATAGTGCATTTAAAGATAAAACTGTAGTCTTAACCGGCACGCTAAGCATACCGAGGGAAGAAGCTAAGGCCGCTATTAGTCGACTTGGTGGGAAAGTAACTTCGAGTGTTTCAAAGAAAACTGATTTTGTTATCGTTGGTGACAACCCTGGATCAAAAGCCGAGAAAGCTGAAAAACTAGGTGTCGAGATAATTGATGAAACTACTTTTCAACAATACGCTAACTCATTGAGAAATTGACAATAAGTCACAATTTATTATTGTGTTTTTATTGTATTTTCGTTACTTTGCTATAGAATAATTACAAATAATAATATCGGGATTACCCATCAGGGTAGTTATAAAATATCCGGAGGGGCTAAAGTTATTTAAAACAATGCTTTATGTAATTTAGTTCGAAATCACTTTATATTAAGGGGCATTACTAATGAATAAATTTGCATGTGTATGGAAAGTTTTGCTTGCGGGAGCATTACTAGGTTCAGTCAATTCTCAAGCACAAACGGAAGAAGCGATGGGTGTGGTAACAGGGTCTGTGACTGGCACTTACATCAAGTTTGGCCAGGATATGGCGGAAATGGCGAAAAAGGAAGGACTGGAATTACTAATTAAGGAATCACAGGGTTCACTTGCCAATATTGAGCGGATGAATAGCCGTGAAAATGCAGGTGTGGGTATTGTCCAATCGGATGTCTTGGGTTTTCTTTCGCGCTCAACTGATCCACAGATGAAAAAAACCGCAAGTCGATTAAGATTAATTTTTCCGTTTTATAACGAAGAAGTTCATCTCTATGCCAATACTGACATTAAAAGCATAGAAGATCTTAATGATAAACGAGTAATTGTTGGAACCGCCGGTAGTGGTAACTGGCTGACGACAACTAATTTGCTTAACATGATGAAAATTAGTCCGGCTGAACGCATTCAAATGGGCCCAGTTGATGGTGCCAAAGCTGTATTGCTGGGTGAAGCGGATGCGATGTTTTATGTCGCCGGTAAACCTGTGAAGTTATTTAAGAATTTAGAAACCGTATTTGCCAAAGAGGAATTCGCTGAATTAGCAGATTCAGTGCATATGGTTCCATTAGAAGATCCTAAAATGCTGGAGGAATACGTCAGCGCAGAATTAAATTCTGAGGATTATAATTGGTTAGACACAACAGTTCCCACAATTGCAGTTAAAGCAATGTTAGTGGGATTTGATTTCTCTAAGGATGTAAACTCCTATTACCGAAAACGTTGTTTTCAATTGCAACAGCTTGGAACAGCAATACGTAATAATCTAGATGAATTAAAAGCGAACGGCCATCCTAAATGGAACCAGGTTGACCTTGATCAAGAAGTTGGTCTTTGGGAGCGTGATACATGTTCTAAGGCAGCGCCCGCACCGACTGTAAAGACTGAAGGTAGCCGGTTAAATCAATTGCTTGAGCAATGCATTCTGACAGGAGAGTGTTAAAACTTACTCGGCTAAATTTTGATCAATTGCTGATTGCTGTTTTTTCCTGAGCAGGCTTATATCTTGGGCCTGCTCAGTGGTAAACCTGAGCAAAGTGTGCTTTCCTTTTTAATACTTTGTTGACGACAATCTTTTGTCTTTCGATCTTCTTTTTGGTGAGATTTATCATCGAGTTCAATCACCGGGACAATTTTTGTGCTCTCGTCAGTAATTAACCTGAGTTCGGAGAAACAGATTAGCTTATTGTAGCCAGAGCCATTTGTTCCTGGGTAGAAAGTTTAATGGCGGGTTTAAGCGGTTGATGAGAGTAAGCAATCAATCCAGCGATCAGATTGACGATGAAATTTTTAACACTGCGATGGCGTGTGTGTTCAATCTGTGAAATGTTCTTCAATTGATCAAAAATGGTTTCAATGATGAAGCGTTTGCGCAACATTAATCGATCAAATAAGCTCATCAATTGAGGTTTCATATTCTTATCGGAGATTCTGTTGTTGCAGTTTGGCGGTGAGCCGTTTAGATAAATAGCCCTTATCGCCATACAACATGCCGGTCAGCTCCTTAACCAACTCAGGCACAGGGACTCGGTCATCAGTATTTCCTGCAGTGAGTTTAACGGCCAGGATTTCCCCTAAGTGATTGATCAGAAGATGTAATTTAAAACCATAAAACCAACCGGTGGAGGTTCGTCCTCGACGCGCAATGTCCTTGAACACCAGATGACGGGGAATACGCAGATTATGACAAACACATAAGCAGGTCGAATCAATAAAGGTGATTCCGGTAGGCTGACCATGGCGTTGCGTCAGGTAGGCACATAACGGCACCGTGATCGTACTCATGCGTTCAACGAATCGGGTGTAACTGAGCTGCCCTGGAAACACATCTGTCAAGGACTTACAAACATAATGCAAGTAATAGACTTTGAAATTCCGATAACCACTTTGATGAAAGTGAATCACGATGGTCATGATCTCGCTGTCTGACAATCGTGTAGGATACTGGCGTTTACGTGGGTTGGATTCAATCAGTTGTTGATGCCAAACGGGTAGAAAACATTGGCAAAAGTCATCGACATCGCAGAATAATTCGACTAAATTCATACTCGCACCTGTAGGGTAATTCAATTCATGAGGTAATTTATCTCATTTATCTTACAGGTGTTTGTTTTTATTCAACTATTTCTCCGAACTCAGGTTAATTACATAGTCCATCCATTTAGTCCAGACCATTCTCGCCGATCGCAGGTCTGTGGGTTTCAATAAAGCAATCAAAGGGACCTGGCAATGTATTTGATAATCCCTGGGTAATATAGTAATTCTCTTAAGTAATCCGACCTGCACTGAAATTGGAAGGCTTCAAAATAAATGTTAACCACCCTCCTATCCTCCCCACTGGAAATGACAAGGGGTATAGTAGTGCAGGCTAGTATGAACACGATTAACCGGGAAGTGAAACAGGCATTATGAAGAATGTTTATTAACAGTGTACACAACTTCCCGGTAAATGATAGGTGTGCAAAACTGACTGGTTTCACTGCGAATAATTTCCCATCCCCCTTCCAGGGGGCAGGGGAGCTAGAGGGACGAGCAATGATTAGCAGCACGGGAGTTAAGTTAATTTTACTTTTAAAAATTCTTAGGACTACGATGTTTGAGGTGACTCATGATAAAACCATGCGGTTTTATTTAGGGAAATGACTATAGCAATAATAAATTTTTAAATAATTTTTGCTCAGAGCGACTGGCTAGATATGATTTTTTTCGTAAAAATAACGATGCCTGAAATGAATGTAAGCAATAACTAGCAGCATGACTAAGACTAATCCTATGCTCAACCAAAATAAGCTTGGATTTTTGCTTAAAAAAATTTTCACTTGTTGCATCATGAATTTTGTCCAAATAAAGCTAATATATTGCGATGATTCCACAAAGATATAAACGGCTAAGGCAGGTGCTTGATAAGCGCCAGCCTGATTTGACTGTTTTAATGGAAAATGTCCATAAAGCGCATAATTTGGCTGCAATTATACGTTCTTGTGATGCAGTTGGTGTTTTGGAAACGCACGCTATCTCAGCGCATGAGAATATCAGAATGCGGCAAAAAGCAGCCAGTGGTAGTAGTAAATGGGTGAAATTGAATTTGCATCCAACACTAGAGCAAGCGGTCGGTCATTTAAAGCTGACCGGCCACCAGATTATTGCTGTACATGTCGACCAAAAAGCACAAGATTATCGAAAAGTGGATTTTACCCGGCCCACAGCGCTGTTAATGGGGCAAGAACTTGAAGGATTAACTTCGTCTGCGATTACAATGGCCGATCAAACTATCCGAATTCCTATGCTGGGAATGGTGGAATCGTTAAATGTTTCTGTAGCAGCAGCTTTAATACTTTACGAAGCGATGTTGCAACGACAAAAAGCAGGTTTATACGATTACTGCCGCATTGAGGCGGATCAATACGAAAAAATTTTATTTGAGTGGGCGTATCCTCGTATGGCTAAATTACTGGTCAGTAAAGGTAAGCCGTACCCGCCCATCAGCATCTGACCAGAAGAGATAGTCAAATCACTATGGCATTTGAATTTTACCGCTTCCACTGTTAGCCAGGCCACTAATCATTCCTGTCGGATCAGAGCCAGGGGTAACAATTGATGAGGCGGCTTGACGTTGCAATTCTTTTAATTCTTTTGCTGTCTCTTCTAAGGCTTGTTTGGAGGCATCGGTAAAATTATTAACTGCGTCTTTTAAGTTATCCGCTGCCAAATCAAAAGAGATTGGCAGTGCACCAGCGGGGGTCATGATTTGAGCAGAACCGATATATTGCGTGTCTCGACTGGTGTCAGGTTGGCCATCACTGGTTATGGGCGTCAATACCCTTATATTACCAACCCGCCTATCTGTGATTGTTTCGTCACGGTAGAGATCGTTAGCATCCATCATAATTTCGTTTTCAACGTCTGGCATAATTTAATCCTGTTGGAATCTTTTTTATATATAAGATTTATTTGCTCGAATTCAATGAGCTGTTTAAGGTTCGGCATTTTAACTCAATAATAGCAGATGCAGTAATTGTTTGACTGCGAATTTCGATTAGTCGATTAACACTAAATGGTCTATATTATTATTATTGAAATATGAAAAAACTTAAGTCCCAGTGGTATGAGCAATTACTAGCTTGCCCTTTATGTAAAGGTCTGTTAACTATCAATTCATCTGATTGGTTATGTAGAAAATGTAATTTTCAAGCTGTTGATAATGATTTTAGACCTGGCGAACGATTTAATATTGTGATTCCCAAGTCTCAGTCAGTATTAAATCTCGATTCTGAAATTATTAGCCGCCTTAGAAAAATAGACACGGCAGCTCCAGAAATGATATACAAAGGGCCCTTGGCTATGAGGGATTCAACCGAATTAATGTCGGAAATAATGCGCCAAGTTCCGAATAATTCAAACATACTTGATCTTGGCTGTGGACCCCGGGATCAATATGAACCAGTTAAATCTCTTGGACACAACTATGTCGGCATAGATTATTCTAGTGATGCTGCCGATTTATTGGCTGATGCGCATTTTATTCCATTTCAATCTAGCTCATTTGAATGTGTTCTTTCATATGCCGTACTTGAACATATGTATAATCCAATGCAAGCAGTAGCAGAAATTGAGAGGGTGCTTAAACCTGGAGGGAAGTATATTGGTACAGTTTCTCAAGGTGAACCTTTTCACGACTCTTTTTTTCATCTCACGCCTTGGGGGTTATTATCATTAATCAATGCTACAAATAGTCTCAGAGTTAAAAAACTATGGGCGACTCGTGATACTTTGTCTGCATTATCAACGATGGGAAAATACCCTAAAGTGATTCTTATCTTATTGAAATTTGTAGATAAATTACATAAATCATTGCCACTTTTAGCGCCAAGAAAATTACGCTGGTCACAAAAAGATATTGAATTAGATTTTTTATTTCGTTCAGGAAGTATAGGTTTTGTCGTGGAGAAAAACTTTGCGAATAGAGCAAATGAATAGTCAGCAATATATGAGGATTTTAGTATTAAAGTTTATGAGAGATGCACTCTAATATGAGTCAAGATAAGTATGTAATAGTAAAAGGATCCGGTGGAGGAGGTTTGGGTGATAGATTATGGAGTGTTCTAGTTGCCTCATTGTACTGTTATTTGACTAATAGACTGCTTCATGTTGATTGGTCAGATGGATTGCTAGCACCAAAAGGATATAACCCCTTTTATTCGTTGTTTGATTCTATGGGTCAGATTCGAGTGTCTAAAAAGTTTCCAATTATCGCAGATCAATTAGATGTAATACCAAAAGCTTGGCGATATAGAACCGAAAGGTCTTTAGATGAAATTTATAAGGAAGATGGACATAAGGAATGGAATCGCATGAAAATGGTGAAACAATACTCATTTGATCTTTCCGATTTAGATTATCAAGAGTCTTTTTTATTTATGTGGGAATTTGATCAATACAATTCAATCAAATCTTATTTGCCAACTATGTTAAATGTTGGTGATAGAGAGAGTGTATTTCGTTGGATATTTAAAAATAATTTCAGTGTCGTACGAGAGCTTGAGGATAGCGCCTCTGGAGTGGTGCCGAATCCGGATTCTACAATTGCTGTGCATATGCGTTTAACCGAAGAATCAATTAAGCAAAAAGGTAAAATTTATTTAAGACAATACTTTCAGAAAATTGAAGAAATTCGAAGAGAAAACGACATCACGAATATATTTCTAGCAACAGATAATACAGATCTAATTAAATCATTTCGAAAAAAATATGATAATGTTATTACTCGAGAGAAGTGGATGGGGGAAGCAGGTCAAAGCATTCATTTGAATACTGCATGCCCGGATCGTCTCCGGAGTACTAAAGATGCAATGATTGAATTATCTTTGCTTTCCAAATGTGCCTTCCTGTTAACACAAGATAATTCTGCTTTTAGTAGCATTGCTCGTATTATGTCTAATACCAAGACTGAAAATATCATTAGTTTACAGAGTAATTACAACTTGCACTCAGGACTTAAAAACTTTATCAAAACTTTTAATTTTTAGGCTAAAATTTAATTGACCAAAACTTTACGCAGTTTCCAGATGTGGGAATAATTTTTTGCCTGTGTTTTGCTGTAGGTTGTTGGTATGAATCGTGCGGCCGCTTTCCATTGCTCTAGATTTATTGTTTTTGGAACTTCAAAACTGGTGAAGCCACATTGAAGCATGAATGCATACTGGTCGATGAGCACATTGCCAGTTGCCCTTATTTCGCCATCGAAACCTAAATGATTACGTAGCGATTGTGCTTGCGAGTAAGCACGTCCATCGGCAAAAGTGGGAAACTCCAAGATTACGAGTTTTAATTGACTGACATAGTCTCGAATTAAAGCCGTTGGGTCGTGATTTGCGAGTTTAACTCCTAAGTTTAGCGTTTCAGGAATATTATGCGAGCAGGCGGTAAAGTTTTGCAAATTAAATATTACACCTTTTGTTTGCTCGCAGGGTTCGATGTCAGGTTCATAATAAACCCAGTGATCTTCGACAAATTGATGATCTTTAATGAGAGCCATACAAGGCCTCTTTAAATGGTGTATCACCTATACGAGAATGAGTATGGATGAAATTTTCTCCTTGTTCGCGGTTTTCTAAATAGGTATCAATAACAGTTTCTATCGCGCCAGAAATTTCATCTTTAGAAAACCCGGGGCCGGTAATTTTTCCTATTGCCGCATCCTGATCAGCGTTACCGCCAAGGGTGATTTGGTAATATTCTTGGCCTTTTTTGTCCAAGCCCAAAATGCCAATATTGCCTACATGATGATGCCCGCAAGCATTGATGCAGCCGGAGATATTGATTTGCAGCTTGCCGATATCTTGTTGACGTTTTCGGTCAGCAAATATTTTGCTGATTTCCTGTGCGACCGGAATCGAGCGAGCCGTTGCCAAAGCACAATAATCCAGGCCGGGGCAGGCGATAATGTCGGTAATTAGTCCTAAATTTGATGTGCCTAAATCATCTTGCTCAAGTTGTTGCCACACATTGAAAAGATCGGTCTGTTTCACATAAGGTAAAACCAGGTTCTGCTCATGGGTAACTCGAATTTCGCCAAGGCTATAGTCATTGGCAAGTTGTGCCACTTTTCTCATTTGAGTAGAAGTTGCATCACCGGGAATTCCAGCAATGGGTTTAAGTGAGATATTAACAATACAATAGCCAGTTTGTTGATGTTCGGCCACATTGGTGTTGTACCAGAAGGAGAAGGCCTCATTGGATTGTAATGCGCTTAGCAAGGCTTCGGGGTTGTCAATTTCGTTTGAATACGCGGGGGCTTTGAAATAGCTTGTAATTCTGTTTAATTCGGATAATTCAAGTTCACCATGAGCCTTGTCTATTTTCTTAAATTCTTGTTCAACCATCTCGCTGAGTTTTTCTACACCGGTCTCATGGGTAAGTATTTTAATCCTGGCCTTATATTTATTGTCACGACGACCCTGTAGGTTATAAACCCGCATTATTGCTTCAAGATAAGTTAATAGTCGGTCTTTGGAGACAAAATCTTTTATGCATTTGCCGATAAAAGGTGTGCGTCCTAAGCCGCCACCGATTAGTACTTTATAGCCAATTTCACCGGCCTCATTTTCTCGAGTTATGATTCCAATATCATGTGCCTTGACGACAGCACGATCATTGGGGCTGCCGGTTACCGCGATTTTGAATTTCCGTGGTAAATAAGCAAACTCAGGGTTTAAGGTTGACCATTGACGAATTAGTTCGCAGACAGGTCGGGGATCTTCTATTTCATCGGCAGCAACACCGGCCCATTGATCAGTAGTCACATTGCGAATACAGTTGCCGCTCGTTTGTATTGCATGCATCTCGATAGAGGCCAACTCGTCCAGGATGTCAGGTACATCCTTCAATTTAGGCCAGTTAAATTGAATATTTTGCCTGGTGGTAAAATGACCATAACCCTTATCGAATTTATCCGCGATGTCAGCCAACTTGTACATTTGTTCGGCTGATAGAGTTCCATAAGGGATTGCAACGCGCAACATGTAGGCATGCAATTGCAGGTACAGCCCATTCATTAATCGCAGTGGTTTAAATTCATCCTCAGTCAGGTCGCCCTCGATTCGTCTTTTAACCTGATCACGAAACTGAGCGACACGCTGGTTTACAAATTCGGCATCAAATTCGTCATAGCGATACATGGCGGCGCTATGTAAAGAAGGTTAAGTTTGTTCAGGCAGCTTGTCGGTGTAGGGCTTGTTTGCCCAAATCAGTGCGTACGCTTGGCCCCAGGCTGCGCAAATGCTCACGAAACACAGTAAGATTTAAACCGTCTTGATCTTGCTCAACTTCAACCGCCTCCGCTCCAATGATCAAATGAGATTGTTGTGCCGACTCAAGCATCTGCTCTACTAGCTGTTCGGATCCTGATGTCCAGGCCTCATCTAGAAATTTAGTCCAGGTTGTTAAGTCACGGCTTAAGAAAATCACATCGCCGTTGAGCAAATCGTTTGCCAGTATTACTTTTTTAATCATAATTACACTCGGTTTTTTAAAAAGAACAATATTTTGTATCAAATTATTAATTATTGTACTATAAAAAGAACAATAAAGAATGTCAATCCGAATGATTGCTTAAAAATCCTTTTATTTAAGCGACCAATAGCATACTTATTATTTAACCATTATTTATTTTTTTATTGATTAATGGTTTTGATTGGGTTATAAAAATGTACTTTATAAGAAACAAGGAACTAAAAGACTTGATTCAGAAATTTGGAGTCATTGCTCAAATGAGTCGCTTGTTGGCTGATCGTTCGTCAGAGCAAATAGTAGCATGGGTGCTTCAGACAGCCCAAAATCCGGTTGTGAGTACAAGTTTTGGCCCAAATTCCGCAGTGTTATTACATATGGTAACGCAATCAAAACCCGATATTCCGGTAATTTGGGTTGACTCAGGTTACAACACCAACCCGACTTATCAATTTGCACTGGAATTAATTGATCGTTTGCACCTGAATATGAAAATCTATACACCAAAATCAACCAGTGCTTTTCTAAATGTAAAAATGAAAGGAATTCCTGAAATCGAGACTGTAGCCCATGAAGAATTTACAGAAACTGTCAAACTTGAGCCATTCAGTCGTGCACTTAAAGAATTAAGACCGGATATTTGGTTTAGTGGAATCAGGGCTGAGGAAACAGAATATAGACGAACATTGGGTGTCTTGACAAAACATTCAAGCAACCTCCTGAAGGTTGCCCCTTTGTTGTATTGGTCCGAACAGGATATTGATAATTATATTCAAACACACGACTTACCAGTTGAAAATAACTATTTTGATCCAACAAAATCATTCGAGGGAAGAGAGTGTGGCTTACATACTAGGCTTTAATCTTATAGATCAAGTACTAAGACATAAGTGATAGAATCTGCTATTTACTTTAAGCTAAATAGCCAATGAATTGCCTGGTTTTTGATATTGAAACAATACCTGATATTGCATCGGGTCGGCGATTATATGACATAAGCGATGAGATTTCTGATGCTGATGTGACGGAAATCATGTTTACTAAAAGACGTGAAAAAACCGGGCATGAATTTCTAGCTTTACCTTTACATCAAATTGTAGCCATTTCAGCAGTTCTTCGAACTAAAGATCAGTTTAATGTCTGGTCGTTAGGTAATATTGAGGCGGACGAAAAAGAAATTATTACCCGCTTCTTTGACGGAGTGGAAAAATTTACACCAACGCTGGTTAGTTGGAACGGCAGTGGTTTTGATCTGCCCGTTTTACATTATCGAGCGCTAATGCATTGTGTTGATGCCCCGCGCTATTGGGAAACAGGTGAGGATGACCGAGATTTCAAGTGGAATAATTATCTTAGCCGTTTTCATTCTCGGCATACCGATTTAATGGATGTGCTTGCGGCATACCAGGCGCGAGCAGTGACGTCGTTGGATGTTATTGCGACTGTATTAGGTTTTCCGGGAAAAATGGGTATGAGTGGTGCCAGTGTTTGGGATTATTATCAAGATGGAAAAGTTGAGGAGATCCGAGACTACTGCGAAACCGATGTTTTAAATACCTATCTTGTCTATCTGCGTTGGCAAAAGATTGCCGGTCATCTCGATGAGCAGGAATACGAAAGTGAATGTGAAATAGTTAAAAATTTTCTCAATCAATCAGATCAAGACCATTTTAAGGAATTTTTGATGGCCTGGCAGGCTGGTTAAATTCAATGAGTTCATTATTATCAGGAACAATTGAATCTTTAACATTGGAGGGAGAAGGTGTGACACGGGTTGATGGCAAGGTTTATTTTGTCAATGGCGGTTTACCGGGAGAAAACGTTGAGTTCGAAGTAAAGCGAAATCGCCGAAAACACGGTCATGCAAAATTAAGGAAAATTATTGAAGCCGCAAATGATAGTGGGCGAGTTGAATCTGATTGTGAGTATTTCGGGGTTTGTGGCGGCTGTTCGATGCGGCACTATCAGCAAGACAGGCAACTGGAAGCAAAGCAGAGGGCTTTACTTGATGCGTTTGAGCGAATTGGCAAAGTTGCACCTGAAAATGTGATGCCGCCATTGAGTGGTGAATGGTTACATTATCGTCGCAAGGCCAGACTTGGAATTCGATATGTCGAAAAAAAAGGCGGCGCATTAGTTGGTTTTCGGGAAAAAAATAACAGTTTTATTACTGCACTTGATAAATGTTTGACCCTAACAAAACCAATTTCTGATTTGTTACCTGATTTAACACAATTAGTTAATAAACTCAGTGTAAAGCAAAAATTACCACAAATTGAAGTTGCCCAGGGTGACAATCAAATCAGTTTGGTTTTTCGTCATTTAGAACCACTGACAGATGCCGATCAAAGTTTATTGTTAGAATTTTCTAAGGTCAATCAAATTCAGTCTTACTTGCAACCCAAGGGTTTAGATTCAATTCGACCTTTATATCCTCAGCAACCCGAAGAATTATTTTATGAATTGGAGAAGTTTGGGCTTAAATTTTATTTCGCACCAACTGATTTTATTCAAGTGAATGCACAGGCAAATCAGTTGTTAATCAATAAGACAATTGAATTACTGGATATAAGCTCAAGCGATAAAATACTTGATTTGTATTGTGGGCTTGGGAATTTTAGTTTGCCCATTGTGCAGCAATGTGACTATGTTTTAGGTGTAGAAGGGGATCGACATTTGGTTGAAAAGGCGAGGCGAAATGCAGAGGCTAATAACTTAAGTAATATTGACTTTGATTTAAAAGATCTATCAGACGAGGGTGCAGATTTTACCTGGTTAAATAGGAAATTTAGTAAGGTTTTACTTGATCCAGCACGTTCTGGAGCAGTGTTGATTTGCCAGAAATTAACTAAACTAAAACCAGCAAAAATAGTTTATGTATCCTGTAATCCGGCTACGTTAGCACGTGACGCCGAATTATTGGTTCACCACGGCGGTTATAAGTTAAGACAAGCAGGCATTGTCAATATGTTCCCGCATACAGCTCATATAGAATCTATTGCTGTATTTGAACAATAGATTCTGTACTTGCTTAGTTCTAATCCGTGTTGACTTGAACCGGATTGTTAGTCTTTTTTGTTTTTCGTTGTCCAGCTTGTTTTTTAGGGCCACTGCGGTGTTGCTGTCCACTGGTATTCTGCTTTTTGCGAGGCTGCCGATTTGGTTTTCGTCCTGTTGGGCCGCGTCGGTTAGAAGAGCGTTGATTGCGATTGCCCGAATTTGAACGCCCAGAGGTTGATGAGCTGGTGGATTTTGCCCGTGACTGGGATTGTGGCTTCTTCTTAGTTTGCCTTTTAGCAGGTTTCTTTTTCGCTTGTGTCTCTGCGGCTGCAGCAACTTCCGTGCTGCCAAATAGTGATTTAATTTTACCCAATAACCCTGATTTGTTCGTTTTGGCTGCAGACGTAAGTGGAGGTGGAGCATGGGTAATATCATTCAGTGACACGGAAGCCTCAGTTCTAGATTGCGAAAGCTGTTGTGCATGCTGTTGATAGCCGACGTAACCATTCTCATCGTTGTTATTGTCTTCTGGTTTTAATCGGTAGCTGGGCTTGTCCAGCTTGTTTTTACTGATTTCTTCAGCACGTAGTCGTTGAATTTTATAGTTCGGCGACTGCAATGAAGTACTGGGGATTAAAACAATTCTTGTCGCCAGGCGTTTTTCAATTAAGCTGACTTCATGGCGTTTTTCATTAAGCAGATAGGTCGCTGTTTCCAGTGGCAGATGTGCGTGAACGGACTCAGTATTTTCTTTTAGTGCTTCTTCCTCAATGATTCGTAAAATGCTTAACGCAGAAGAGGGCACGCTACGAATCATGCCGTTACCTTCACAACGTGGGCACTTGATGTAATTCGCTTCTCCGATTGCCGAGCGCAGGCGCTGACGCGACATTTCCAACAGACCAAATCGTGAAATGCGGCCGACCTGGACCCGGGCTCTGTCAACTTTTAAGGCCTCAAGTAAGCGCCGTTCAACCGTTCTTTGATTCGAGGGTTTAAGCATATCGATTAAATCGATGACTACCAGGCCACCAATATCACGAATGCGGAATTGTTTGGCGATTTCATCAACGGCTTCAAGATTGGTTTTCAATGCCGTTTCCTCAATATCACTGCCGCTGGTTGCTTTGGCTGAATTAACATCGATGGTTGTGACCGCCTCGGTGTGATCCAGAACAAGCTGGGCGCCGGATTGAAGTGTTACGTGACGTGAAAAAGCTGTTTCGATCTGATGCTCGATCTGATAACGAGAAAACAGCGGAATGGTGTCCGTATAGTGCTTTAGTTTACCGGTGTTATGAGGCATGATCATCTGCATAAAACGCTGTGCGCGTTCGAATATTTCCTGGTCGTCGATGATGATTTCGGCAATATCAGGCCGCAAATAGTCGCGCAGAGCGCGAACAACCAGATTATTTTCCTGGTAAATCAAAAAAGGTGCAGAACGTTCAGCAGCGACATTGGAGATTGCCACCCAGATTTTTTTGAGAAAGTCCAGGTCCCAATCCAGTTCTTCCTGAGAGCGTCCTATTCCGGCAGTTCGTGCAATAAGGGCATGTCCCTCTGGAACTTCAAGGTCTGATAACAGGCTGCGTAATTCCTGGCGCTCTTCACCGCTTATTCGCCGTGAAATGCCACCTCCTTTGGGATTGTCCGGCATTAATACCAGGAATCGTCCGGCAAGCGAAACAAAAGTGCTTAATGCCGCACCTTTATTGCCGCGTTCATCCTTTTCAACTTGAACGATTAATTCCTGGCCAACATCGATGACATCCTTGATTTGAACAGTGGATATAGGCTTGGAGGAATCATAGTTACGAAAATGTACCTTGGAGATTTCCTTGAGGGGTAAAAACCCCTGGCGTTCAGCTCCATAGTCAACAAAAGCGGCCTCAAGGCTGGGCTCAACCCGGGTTACACGACCTTTGTAGATGTTTCCTTTGCGTTGGTTATTTACCGTTGCTTCAATATCAAGATCAAGCAACTCCTGGCCATCGACAATGGCCACGCGCAACTCTTCCTGGTGAGTTGCATTGAAAAGCATTCGTTTCATCAAAAATTCCTTTGAATGCGTAGGAGAATAGCGACTGATGATCAGAATTGAAGGCCTTACTAGAGATGTTAGTAAAGCAGATATGCATCAATCTATGAATTGATGTTAGAAAATGAGTACTCTGATTCTTTATCAATCGGTACATATACCGTCTTTTCCCTTCGCTACTTCGTCAATACGCAGTAATAATGTGTACGTTCCTGCAATAAATTCTTTTGCCACTATAGACAGGTGAGAAACGTTTAACCTGTCGGGCTGTTAGCATCTCGACTCGCTTTTTTTGTATTCAACATTAATCTTGAATAGGTCGATGACACTGTCATAATTTCAACTGATTTTATCAGTCAAGATAAAAAACTTTCTTTAGTTCTGTATAGAATTCATAAATTTAATAATGTGGCTTCCAATTATTTTTCTCGGCTGGCCTTAAGGTGCTGACTTTTTCTAATGCACCACGACTAAAATCCTATACAATTTATTGAATATAGCAATCAATTCATACTCTGTCATCATTTAATTGATCACTAACTTAATCGTTTACAAGCTTGCAAGATAAATATGGCTGAATCAGCTTACAACATAAAAATTGATGCAGACCATGTAGGTCAGCGGCTGGATAATTTCTTATTGAAGAAATTGAAAGGGGTTCCAAAGAGCCATGTTTATCGTATCGTTCGCAAAGGTGAGGTCAGAATCAATAAAAAACGTTGCAAGGTTCAACAGCGCCTGGAACTAGGTGATCAAGTCCGAATTCCACCCATCCGGGTTAGCCGGCAAATAGCGACTGCACCGTCACAGTCGGCACAGTCAAATCTGCTTGAATCGGTGCTGTTTGAGGATGAATATCTGATGATTTTAAATAAGTCAGCCGGGTGGTCCGTACATGCGGGAAGTGGTAATGACTTTGGTGTAATCGAGACCTTGAAAGCTGCTAAACAGCATACGCCTTTTATTGAACTAGCACATCGTCTCGATAAAGATACCTCAGGATGTCTAATGATTGCCAAATCAAGAGAAATATTGCTCAGATTGCAAAAATTATTACGTGGCCACGATAATCGGTTGACAAAAACCTATTTGACTCTGCTCAAAGGGCGATGGTCGGGAGGCAAGAAGAAAATTGACCTGGGGCTAAGTTTAGCTGTTGGCCTGGATAACATTAAAACCAATCAGGTTGATGATGACGGTAAGTCAGCACAAACTGAATTTTTTCCTTCAAAAGTGTTTAACGAAACCAGTTTGATGAAAGTCAAAATCTGCACGGGACGCATGCATCAAATCCGTGTCCACGCCAGCCATTTAGGGCATCCTGTCGTTGGCGATAAAAAATATGGTGATTTTGAATTTAACCGGCGAATGCGCAAAAATTATGGTTTGAACCGTATTTTTCTGCATGCTTCTAAGTTGCATTTTAGGCATCCTATTACTTGTCAAAAGCTACAGTTTTTTGCTCCACTTCCCGATCAGCTAAAGACTATTCTGTCAACATTAGAAAATGAAATATGAGTTAATTATTTTTGATTGGGATGGAACCTTGATGGATTCATCAGCCAGGATTGTCAACAGTTTGCGAAATGCCGCCAGAGATGTTGATCTTGTTGTCCCAACAAAAGAATTAGCGCGTAATGTAATAGGTCTAAATCTTGCTGATTGTTTAGTTAAATTATTTGGTCGAATTCCCGAAAAATTATCCCAAGAATTTATCGATCGCTATCGATACCATTTCTATCACCCAGATGCACATGAAATGCCATTTTTCGATGGGGTCATGGAAGGTTTAGCGCGGCTGGATAAGAGCGGCAAGATGTTGGCAGTTGCAACCGGTAAAGGCAGGCGTGGTTTGGCACCTCTATTACATGAACATGATCTAGAGCGTTTGTTTGTCACCACTCGTTGTGCCGATGAGTCGTATGGAAAACCCAATCCACAAATGCTTTATGATATTCTCGAATTTACCGGGCAAGCCACTGAAAACACGGTCATGATCGGTGATACCAGTTATGATCTGCAAATGGCAAACAATGCCGGGATGGAATCTATTGCTGTTAATTACGGCATGCACGGCAAAGCGAAGTTAATAAAATATAAACCCGTTAAAATTTTTTCAGATTTTCCAGAATTAATACATTGGCTGTTAAGCTAACCTTGATATTCTTTTGTTAAACTCCAAATAGTACTTAACAGTTAAACGCGCATAACTTATGCCTTGGAAAAACGAACCTGAACTAACTCGCTCACCATCTACTGAAGAAGTCGAGACACCGGAGCTTTCCAACGACCTTACAGAGGAAAAAGCATCCGAATCATCAGCTACCAGGGATAAGCTCAGTCTATCGTCAGGCACGATTGAGGCCAGCCTTAAAGAACTCATCGTCGAATTAAAGCGTAAAAGACGCTGGGGTTTCGCTTTAAAATTAATTGGCTGGTTGATCATAGCGGGTTTGATCGGCGTTATTTTTACCGGGCAACACAAGCAAATAGCAGGTGAGCATACCGCTCTTGTTAGGCTGGAAGGCATTATCGCCGACGGCTATGATGCATCGGCAGAAAATGTTTTGGCCGGTTTAACCAGTGCTTTTAAGTCTGATAATGCAAAAGGTGTTATTTTGGCAGTAAATAGCCCTGGCGGCAGCCCGGTTCAGGCCGATATGCTGTATCAGGAAATCCAACGACTAAAGGTTGAACACGACAAACCCATCGTTGCAGTGATCAGCGATGTTGGCGCATCGGGTGGCTATTATGCGGCAGTAGCGGCTGACAAGATTTATGCGAATCCATCTAGTATTGTTGGTTCGATTGGCGTGTTAATGAATGGTTTCGGATTTGTCGATTTAATGCACAAAGCAGGAATTGAGCGCCGTTTGCTTACAGCAGGTAAGTATAAAGGTTCTCTGGATCCATTTTCGCCAATTAAGGAAGAAGAATTAGAACATGCTAAAACAGTGATTGAAGGAGTGCATAAGCAATTTATTGATGTAGTTCGAAAATCCCGTGGTTCACGTCTAAAAGAAACAGAAGACATATTTTCAGGTTTATTCTACAACGGTGATCAGGCCTACGAAATGGGACTCACAGATGGATTCAAAACACATTGGGCGGTTGCACGGGATGATATCGGTGAAGAAGAAATTGTGGATTACACTTTAAAACCAGATATGTTTGAACGTTTTACCCGCAGTTTAGGAGTGGCAATTGCGGAGCGATTAAAACTCACCCTGAGTGATTCAATTCCTAACCTGCAATGAGTATGTTAAGGTAGTTCGATACCTTCTTCCTGTAACATATCGGTAAGTTTAATTAATGGCAGGCCAATGATTGCAGTTGGGTCATCGCCGCGTAAATAAGTCAACAAGCTGGAACCTAGGCCTTCAGATTTCAAGGCGCCAGCACAATGATAAGGTTGTTCGGCAGAAAGGTAGTTTTCGATCTGTTGCTCTGTTAATTTTCGATAACCGATCTTGTACTCAACTAAATCAAACTGCACTTTTTCTGTTTTACTATTGAACAATGCTAGACCGGTAATTAGATCGACTTCATTGCCACTTGCTTGCTTTAACTGAGCGACTGCATTGTCATGGGTTAGTGGTTTACCTTGGATTTCATTATTAGCAGTAAGAGCAATTTGGTCAGAACCAATAATTAGTGCGTTGGGGTATGTGTACATGAGAGTTTTTGCTTTTTCAATTGATAAGCGTTTCACATAATCACGTGGTGATTCAGTCGGTTTTTTGCTTTCATCTATATCAGGAGAGGCCGTTTCAAATGGAATTTGCAAACGTTCCAATAATTGTTTTCTATACGGCGACGATGAGGCGAGGACTAATTTCAATGAAAACTTCCGTCAGGTTTCTGTTTGAGGACGAATTTTAATTAAAAATCAGCATTTTGAGGCAATTTTTTGAATTATCCACACCGCATCAGAGTGAAAGCTTGTGGTAAAATCCGCCGCCAGATTTAAAACATCATTGAGGTTTGTACCAAATGGCTGTACAGCAAAACAAAAAATCATCATCAAAGCGGGATATGCGCCGCGCACACGATGCGCTCAAGTCAACGACATTATCGACTGATCCGGTTTCAGGTGAGCTTCATCGCAGACACCATGTGACTGCGGATGGCTATTACCGTGGCCGCAAAGTTTTGATCACTAAGGACGAGGGTTTGGATTTCGATCTTGATGATGAGGACGAAGACTAGTTTTTCCTGCTCAACAAAATAGTTACACATAGCATTTCTAAATAACTGGCCTGTGGCCTAAAATAAAACAATGAGTAGCACAACAATCGCTATTGATGTGATGAGTGGAGATCATGGTGCAGAAGTCACTGTTTCTGCGTCTAGGCATTTTTTATCGCGCCACCCTGATGTTAGGATGATACTGGTTGGTGATGAGGTGACGATCAAAAAAGAATTAGGTCAGCTCAGTTCTCCTCTTCAATCAAGATTGGAAATTCAACATTCTACTGAAGTCGTTGAAATGGATGAGTCGCCAGCACTGGCCTTAAAAAAGAAAAAAGATTCTTCTATGCGGGTAGCGATTAATCTGGTTAAGGAGGGCCGGGCACAGGCCTGTGTTAGTGCAGGAAATACAGGAGCGTTGATGGCAACATCAAGGTTTGTGTTAAAAACTCTACCCGGAATTGATCGCCCAGCTATTATTACCAGTTTGCCATCCCAGCGTGGTCATATTCACATGCTTGACCTTGGCGCTAATGTGGATAGCCCACCTGAATTGTTATTGCAGTTTGCGGTAATGGGATCAATTTTAGTAAAAACAGTTGAGAATATTGCCGAGCCAACAGTTGCTCTGCTCAATATTGGTGTCGAGGATATCAAGGGTAATGAAGTGATTAAACAAACCGCAGAGTTGATGAAACAAAGTAACTTGAACTATAAAGGCTTTGTAGAAGGAGATTCGATTTATACAGGTGAGATAGACGTCATTGTTTGTGATGGATTTGTCGGCAATGTGGCGCTTAAAACCAGTGAAGGACTGGCCCAATTGATTAGCCAGATTATGCGTGAAGAATTTAAAAGAACTTTGTTGCGCAAAATATCCGCAGTGGTGGCTTGGCCTGTGGTCAGAGCAATGAAAAGACGCGTCGATCACCGCCGTTACAATGGCGCTACTTTTATAGGCTTAAATGGTACTGTAGTTAAAAGTCATGGTGGTGCAGACCGTTTGGCTTTTGCCCACGCCATTAACGAGGCTTATATAGAAGCGAATGAAAATTTACCGCAACGAATCAGTGAAGAGCTGACCTATTGGTTGGGTGAAAAAGAATGAGTATGTATCATTCTCGAATCCTCAGTACAGGCAGCTATTTACCAGAACACATTATGACGAATTTCGACCTTGAGAAAACGGTCGAAACCTCTGACGAATGGATTTATGCTAGAACCGGGATTCGCGAGCGTCGTATTGCGGCCGAGGGTCAAATGACTTCTGATCTTGCCTTGGAATCTGCACAAAGTGCAATTAAGACGGCAAGCATAGATGCCGACAGTATTGATCTGATTGTCGTGGCCACTACAACCCCAGACCTGGTTTTTCCAAGCACAGCGTGCCTGGTTCAAGAGCGGCTCGGAATTCGTGGCTGTCCGGCATTCGATGTGCAAGCCGTTTGCGCCGGGTTTATTTATGCAATTGATGTGGCCGATAAATTCATTAAAACTGGCTCGGCAACTCGCGCATTGGTGATTGGTGCAGAAACATTTTCCAGAATCATTGATTGGAAAGATAGAAATACCTGTATTTTGTTTGGTGACGGAGCCGGTGCTGTCATTCTTGAGCGTAGTGAAACTCCTGGAATAGTTTCATCTATTTTGCATGCAGATGGGCGTTATGCTGATTTACTTTGCGTGCCGGTTGGTGTTTCCAATAATTACCAAAAAGTAGTTCAGGGTGAAGCCTATACAACTATGCAGGGCAGTGAAGTGTTTAAGGTCGCGGTCAAGAAACTCGGAGAAAGTATCGATGAACTTATCGAACAAAACAATCTCGAGTATGATGATATCGACTGGATGGTTCCTCATCAGGCTAATATCCGGATTATTAGTGCGATGGCGAAAAAACTAAACCTTTCCATGGAAAAAGTGATTGTTACTGTCGATACGCATGGTAACACTTCGGCTGCATCGATTCCGTTGGCATTGGATGCAGGCGTCCGCGATGGTAGGATAAAACGAGGTCACAAGCTGATTTTGGAAGGTTTTGGTGGTGGTTTTGCCTGGGGCGGAACATTGATTAATTATTAATGTAGGGATGTTAGATGAATTTAGAAGGAGAAGTAGCATTAGTAACTGGCGCAAGTCGTGGCATCGGAAAGGCTATAGCACTGCGTTTAGGTCAAGCCGGTGCAACCGTGATCGGTACCGCCACAAGTGAAGGCGGTGCAGAATCGATTAGCCAATATTTAACTGAAAATCAAATTATCGGTAATGGTTTAAAACTCGATGTTAATAGTGATGAAGATATTGCCGGCTTAATTGACAACATTATAGCAAACTATGCAGCGGTTAGCATACTGGTTAATAATGCAGGTATTACCCGCGATAATTTATTTCTGTTAATGAAAAGCGAGCAATGGCAGGAAATTATTGATACTAATTTGACCTCGGTCTATAAAATGTGCAAGGCTTGCATCAGGGCCATGACCAAGGCCAGAAAAGGCCGGATTATTAATATCACTTCTGTCGTTGGGGTTACAGGAAATGCCGGACAGGTTAATTATTCAGCGGCAAAAGCCGGAATCATCGGTCTGACGAAATCATTGGCCCAGGAAATTGCTTCACGCAATATTACCGTTAATGCGGTTGCCCCGGGTTTTATTGATACTGATATGACCAGCGAATTGGACGAAAAAGCAAAGGATGCAATTTTGTCTACTATTCCGATGAAAAGACTAGGAAATCCCGATGACATAGCTGCAGCGGTGGCGTTCTTAGCTTCCCAAGATGCGGATTATATTACCGGTACAACTATTCATGTGAATGGCGGGATGTTCATGAACTAGTTTCGAATTGATAGATAAAATGGTATCATTCGGGCAAAATTGGGATGTTGTTATAACTCCATTAGCTAAGGGTTTTCGGCATAGCTGGAAGCAAGAATTGTAGAACCAACCATAGAGGTTATCGAAATCATGAGTACAGTAGAAGAACGCGTTAAGAAGATTGTTGTAGAGCAATTAGGCGTTGGTGAAGATCAAGTCGGAACAGATTCGTCATTCGTTGATGATCTGGGCGCAGATTCACTTGACACAGTGGAGCTGGTTATGGCTTTGGAAGAGGAATTTGGTACTGAAATTCCTGATGAAGAAGCAGAAAAAATTACTACTGTTAAGCAAGCTGTCGAATATATTAACGCAAACAGCTAATTTACCGTTTCTCTTGAGCATTGCCGGCCGTGTGCCGGCAATGTCATTTCTAACCATTACTTTCCCTTGTAAGAGGGTGGCCAGATAACTATGAGAAAAGTTGTCGTTACGGGACTAGGTATTATTTCCCCGCTTGGTACTGGCCTGGCTAAAAATTGGCAAAACATCGTCAATGGTATCAGTGGAATCACCCACATCGATCGTTTTGATGCCAGTGCTTATCCATGTCAGGTAGCTGGTCAAGTTGATGATTTTGTGCTTGAAGATTTCTTATCGGCCAAAGATGCTCGTCGTATGGATCGATTTATTCAATTGGGTATTGCCGCATCGATAGAAGCAATTAACGATTCAGGCCTGGATTTTGACCAGGAAAACTCCGAGCGGATTGGAGTGCACATCGGTTCCGGGATAGGCGGTGTTGAAACAATAGAAAACACGACACTGGAACATCACAAAAAGGGCCCCAAGCGAGTCTCACCTTTCTATGTGCCGATGAGCATTATCAACATGATTTCCGGCAATTTATCAATTATGTATAACCTGCAAGGACCGAATTTATCAATGGTTACTGCGTGTACGACAGCCACACATTCAATTGGTGATGCGGCTCGATTAATCGAATACGGCGATGCAGACGTGATGATTGCTGGTGGCGCGGAAGCTGGTATTACACCTACGGCCATTGCCGGTTTTGGTAATGCCAGAGCCCTGACACGTCGTAATGATGACCCGGCGGCCGCATCATGTCCGTGGGATATGGCCAGGGATGGTTTTGTCATGGGTGAAGGGGCCGGGATTGTTGTTTTAGAAGAACTTGAGCGGGCTAAAAAGCGTGGCGCAAAAATTTACGCGGAAATGGCGGGTTTTGGAATGAGCGCAGATGCACACCATATAACTGCGCCATTAGCTTCGGGAGAGGGCGCATCACGCTGTATGAATAATGCTTTAGCGAATGCCGGTATTGATGCTGGTCAGGTCGACTATATTAATGCGCACGGTACCTCAACACCGCAGGGTGATATTGCTGAAACTAATGCGATAAAACTCAGTTTTGGCTCACAAGCGGGCAAATTAGCCGTGAGTTCAACAAAATCGATGACTGGGCATTTACTGGGCGCTGCCGGTGGAATTGAGGCGATTTATTGTTGCAAGGCCATATCTGAAGGAACAATTCCACCAACGATTAACCTAAATAATCAAGATCCCGAATGTGATCTTGATTATGTTGCTAATACAGCGAGGGAGGCGAAAATAAATGTAGCTTTGAGCAATTCCTTTGGTTTTGGTGGTACAAATGGAACCCTGGTTTTTCGTAAGTTTGACTAAACTAATTTCAAAGAATTAAACAGTAAGTGTTTCGCTTTATAATTAAATTACTTTCAAGCCTGATGATTTTGGTGGTTATTGTTGCTGCCGTTGGTTATTGGTACATCAATGAGACATGGAATAAAGAACTAAGTTTCAATGATGATGTTTTTACCATTGAGCCCGGAGATTCCTTAAGAAAAATTTCACGTCAATTTCATGAAAAGGGATTTATGCCTGACACCTACAGTTTAGCCTTGTTGGGAAGATATGAAGGCACTGCAACCCAAATCAAACCTGGTGATTATCGCCTTGAGAATGGAATGAATGCCAGACAAGTATTGGATAAATTCATCAGTGGAGATGTTATCACCTATAAAGTAAGTTTGGTTGAAGGCCTGACTTTCAGGCAATTTAGAGAAAAAATTGCGGCAACAGAAGATTTAAAATTAATTACCACTAACTGGACAGATGAAAAAGTTATGCAGGAAATTGGGGCGGCCGATGTTCATCCGGAAGGACAGTTTTTTCCTGATACATATGTTTTCCGAGCCACTGATACTGATTTGGACGTTTTAAAACAGGCTTATGAAAGAATGCAGGCTACGCTGAATGAAGTTTGGCAAGGGCGTGACAGCGATACACCGCTTGAAAATAAATATCAGGCACTGATACTGGCTTCAATTATCGAGAAGGAAACTGGAAAGGCGGAAGAAAGGCCAGCGATTGGCGGGGTATTCACGAATCGATTGAATAAAAACATGCTATTACAAACTGACCCGACTATTATTTATGGATTGGGCTATACATTTGATGGCAACTTGACGCGCAAGCATTTGGATTCTAAAGAGAATATTTATAATACTTATCAACATGCCGGGCTGCCGCCAACTCCAATTGCCATGCCGGGCCTGGCCTCTTTAAAAGCTGCTGTGAATCCCGAGAAAACGGAAAGCTTGTATTTTGTTTCCAAGGGTGACGGTAGCCATCAATTTTCTAAGACATATCAGGAACATTTGCGTGCTGTTAATGAATATCAGCTCAAGAATAAGGGCAAAGGTTGATTCGTGAACGGTAAATTCATTACGATCGAAGGCCAGGATGGTGCCGGAAAATCGACTAACCTCGAATTCATAAAGAAGTATTTGCAGACACAAAACCTTGAGGTTCATACAACACGGGAACCGGGAGGAACTGAATTAGGTGAAATACTGCGCGAAACATTACTTTACCAGACAGAAATTCAATGCAGTAATTTGACTGAGTTGTTGCTAATGTTTGCCGCGCGGTCACAACATCTGCAACAAGTCATTTATCCGAAATTGGCAGCAGGAATTTGGGTGGTGAGTGATCGCTTTACAGATGCAACGTATGCCTATCAAGGTGCCGGTAGAGGCGTTTGTAGTCAAGATATAAAAACGCTCGAACTGTTGGTGCAAAAAGAATTTAAACCTGATTTAACACTGGTCTTGGATATTCCGCTTGATATCGCAAAGTCAAGAGGTGCAATGAACGATGGAGATCGCTTTGAACAACAGCAAGATCAATTCAAATTGCGAGTTCGCGAGTATTATCAAAATCTTTGTAAGCAGGAGTCAGAACGTGTCAAATGTATTGATGCGACTCAAAGTTTACAACAAGTTCAGCAGGCTATTGTCGCACAGCTCAAGCTATTGATTGCTCAGAGTAAATATGGCTAAATGTAGCTCAAATCTGCCCTGGGTGAGTGACACCTTTATAAACGAGGTAGTAGAGGCTTTTAACAATACTCACGCTTTATTGATTAATGGCCCGCAGGCGATAGGAAAAAGTCATTTGGCTGCGAAAGCTTGTCGTGCGTTGCTTGAAAGAATTTCAACTCAACAAACTACAAACCTTGTTCAGGCCGGCACTCATCCGGATTTTCATGTTTTGACTAGTGCTTTTTCTTATTACCAACTTGATTGTGGTCTAAAAAATTCTGCATTACGCTACCTTGATGCCGAAGCGCTTGAGAAAAAGCGATTATCTAGGCAAATCAGTGTTGAGAGTATTCGATTATTAATTTCAAACATGAGTGAATCATCAGCTTTAGGTGGCTATAAGCTAGCAGTTATTTATCCGGCAGAGGATCTTAATAAAAATTCTGCTAATGCTTTGCTAAAATTTCTTGAAGAGCCGCCGGCACAGACGCTGATTATTCTTATTAGCCACGATATTTCAAAATTACCAGCCACCATCAGGAGTCGATGTGTAAGACTGAATTTTCCAATTCCTGATACTGATGCATCCAGACAATGGTTGCAGCAAATTTATTCTGAAAATGATGGTATCGAAAATGCTTTAACACTTGCATCAGACCGTCCATTGCTTGCGCAGCAATATTTACAAAATAACCAACAACAAATAGTTGATGTTTTAATTAATGATGTGGAACAGCTTGTATCAGCCGGTGAAACAGAAGCAAATGTTATCAGTATTGCCCGTAAATGGATAAAGCTTAAGCAAACCGACTTTATTTTAAATTGGTTATGTCAATTGTTTAGTGATCTAATCAAAATCAAATCGTCGGCATCTAAAACCCGATCAGGGGATTATGGAAGCAAACTGCTTAATATTTCAGAGCAGTTATCGGTGGTGAAATTATTCGACGTTTATGATTACTTTCTAACAGTCAATCAGCGTTATGATGGTGTGGCTGATGAATCGTTAATGCTTGAAGATTTAATTCTGACAATAACCAGCACCGCTATTGAGAATGCGTAAGTTTAATTACTTAATTGATTCACATTGCCATGTGCATTTTGGTCAGGACAAAGCCGCATTGGCTGAGCGAATCAAGCGGGCGCATGAGAATAATGTTAAACAAATGCTCTGTATTTCAATTGACGAAACTGATCGTGACGAGGTTATTCAGTTATCAGAACAGGAAAATTCGATCCTTGCGGCGGCGGCAATTCACCCCACCCATGATCGCGGTATAGTTCAGTCAGTTGATTATTTGCTTGATTACTGTGTGGATGATAATTTGATCGCAGTGGGTGAAACCGGACTTGATTATTTTCACGTTAAAGGTGATGTTGAATGGCAAAAGCAGCGCTTTATTAACCATATCCAGGCTGCAATTAAATTAGACAAACCGTTAATTATTCATACACGCGATAGTATGGATGATACGCTGGACTTGTTAGAGCAGAATAATGCTAAAAAATGTCGTGGCATCATGCATTGTTTCACTGGCAATCGGGAGCAAGCAGAAAGAGCATTGAAAATGGATTTCAAGATTTCGTTTTCCGGAATCGTTACTTTCAACAGCGCCAAAGAGTTGCAAGCAGTCGCCAGAGAAGTTCCACTTGACAGCATTCTGATAGAAACCGATTCGCCTTACTTGGCACCAGTACCTTATCGCGGTAAAGCAAACCAACCCGCCTATGTGCTTCATGTCGCTGAGAAATTAGCTGCAATTCGTCAACAGTTGTTTGAAGATATCGTCGATGCTACAAGCCGTAATTTTTATGACTTATTCCCCCAAACTACACTATAGAGTAAAGCGTAGACAGATCTGAGTTGTTTTAGTATTTGTTGTTTGCCATTAAGGCCTAATAATGTGCCACACTGTTCCCAGTCCATGTCTTGCAAAACTTTGAACGTAATCAGGCTTATTTGTTTTTGATTGATTCGGCTTCTAGTTAAATCTGTGTTCAGGCAACGAATTGCAAATGCATGCAAAGCCCGTTGGCAGTTTGAAAGCTGACGATTCCCATAAGCGAATGAATAAACATCGAGTTTATCTTGATCATCGCTTTTAACTGAGCGTTCTATGTCATCTGTATTTAAAGACAGGTTTGTAGATGTAGCAGCAGGTCTGCTTCGTTTGGACTTAAATAAATAATCCTGTTTGAAGTGGTTTTCCAATTTAGCGCTGAATATTTTAGCTTTTTTTGATATTGGTTTTAGCATGATCATTGATTTTAAGCCGCTGCGCGCATTTTCACGATGGCCAATACGGACGGCGTTAAACCCCATTGTTTGCCAAAACTGATAAAGGCCAGATTCGAAACCATAACTCACACCTAAGAAATCCAATTCCTGATTTTCTTTTAAGGTTGAATGGTAAACTCGATCTAGTAGTTTGCTTGCAATACCATGTCTTTGGTGTTTTTGAATCACAGCTATCCTGACTATCCGTTTATAGGCAAAACGAATAGCTTTCTTGAAGCCGCTGTGAGTGGATAGTGTTTGTGGAATTAAATGTCCGCTCAGACGCCGTCGACCTAACCAAATATCACCCTCATAAGTGCTATTTATCGCTCCTTCATTGCTAAGCATTAGTACCGCAGAAATTTCGCCATCATGATCGGCAGTCCATAATTCCACACTAGGTGCGTCCAATATATAGCGTAAATCGCTAGGTGTTGTCCGATAGTGGGCTTGCGACAATAGTTGAAATAACTGAAAAACTTTTTTCGTATTCTTAGATAACAAATCCCGATCAACTTTTTGGATGCTGATATTATTTAGATTCGGTACAAGGCTTAATAACTTTGTGTCATTGTTTTGTGCAGCACTGTGCATTAAAAAAGTTTCAAAAATAAAGCTCTCAACGGGGTCGTTATTTGCCCAGCGATATGGAGTGATCAGCTCAAACTGTTTAATAGATCGGCGTGACCGTGATAAAAATGATTGGAACTTTGTCGACAAACCCATACCCGTACCTTCATAGCCATCAGTTGTTGATGAAATAACTATCTTGCCAGTAGATATAATTAATTTTTTTAAAACTGCTAAGGGTATGGTCGCGGCTTCGTCAATCACTAAAATACCGGCAGTAATGTTGTTTCGCAGAAACTCATCAGGAGGAAAAAAATTAAACGAATAGTTGTGGTTTAACTCACTCAACTGTTTGTAAATTGGCCCAACATTTTTTTTATTTTGCGAAACAACACTTACTTGTAGCTGCGAAATTTGCGACAACAGGGCTAGATTACATAAGGCTTTGCCAATAGTAGTTGATTTACCACGACCACGATGGCCATAGATTATGATGATTCCATCTGCCTTTGCAGTAGCAAGATTTTCAATAGCTGTGGCAATGGTTTTTTGTTCCAAGCTAGGCTTTATTTTTTTATTAGAAGCTAAAGTGTTTTCAATAAAAAGACTGTATATGTCTGTTTTTATTGAATTAAAATTCGACTCAGATTGATCATTCTGACCGATTATAGAAAAAAAACGAGATTTCGATTTTTCCGTCAGCTTTTCTACTAGATAAGTAACAAATCTTCCTTTGACATTTTCTGGTGTATGGGGGTGGGAGCATAATTTCGAATATTCAGGATCAGCGAAGACAGACCACTGCTGAATATCCGGGGTAATTAATATGATAATTCCAGGCGATTTGATTAACCCGGTTAGAGCACAAAATAAATCCGGATTAAAACCATTAAAACAATTAAATATTAGAGCAGAGTATTCGCTGCCGAGGTGGTTTTCGATTTCTGATCGTTTTTTGGAATTGTCAATATAGGTGGTATTTAAGCCCACTAAACTTTGATCTTCAAATCCACAACAAATTATGCTGTCAATGAGACTCCCACAATTCAACAAAAGTTGCCTTGTGATCCTGATACACCAATTTTGGCGTCCATGAATATGGATGAATCTGCGTTTTTTAATCATTTACTTGATAGTAAACGATAATAATAGACTAGCGATAGAAGAAAATGAGAATGGGGAGTATTATTTTATAGTAAAAAAAGTCTACAAGCTTAAAAGCCTAACAATTTCAGTATGACCACCTTGCTCGGCGAGTTGCAAAGGGGTTAGACCTTCAGATGTACGATGTCCCTTGAAGGCATTAGCATCCAGCAGATATTTGACCGCTTTAGTATTTCCTTTCCAAGCTGCAAAACTTAGAGCAGTCCAGCCGTCTCTGTTAGCTTTATTTACGTCTGCCTTATGATTAAGCAAGGTTTTCACAATTTCAGGATGGTTATTTAAAACAGCAGCCATGAGTGGGGAACGTCCATCATTATCTGCCAAATGAGGGCTGGCGCCATTTTTGAGTAAATAGTCAACCAAAGGTTTGTTGCCCTTGATTGTTGCATTTAGTAGCGCAGTCCAACCCCAATCGTTGCGTTTGTTAATTTCGGCGCCTTGTGCAACCAGTTCTCGGACAGATTGTAGATCAGAATTCAATGCAGCAATCATAAGAGGCGTACTGCCTTTGCTGTCCACCTTTTGGTTGGAAGTGTTACTATTTATCGATGCTTTTGCAACTTTATCTTGAGCTTGTGAATGAGTCGAAGTTTCGGCTATGATAACTGCTTCTTCAACGCTGTTTAGACGAATATCAGAGTCAATTTGGTCTGCCATCGCCAGACTCTTATCCGGGTCAATCGCAACTTCTACTTTAGTCTCAGCTTGATCTGCCGATTCGACTGAAACGATTTCAGCCTGCTTAGTTTCAGTCGCGCTTAGTGTTTCATTGTTAATTATCTCATCGGTATTATCATTCGATTGACTGATTTGGTCATATAAATCTTTGATAGTGATTTTTTCACCATTGTTATTATTTGCAGTGGTGTTTGCCGTGTCAGAATTTTTCTGATCAAGATCAGTCATTAATTGATCATAAAGCTCTTTAATCGTAATGGTGGAATTATTTGAGTTAACCTTGATTGCACTATTTTTGGTTGTCTCGGTAGTTTTAGATTCGTCATCGGCGGAAAGTACCTTGTTAGTACCGACTGGCTGAGTCTCAATTTTGGCAACCTGTATTGTCTCTACCGCTACAATCTCATTTGAGCTATTAGTATCATCATCGACATTATCATTGTTATTGAGCTCAGCTTCATCCATTATGGCTTGTTCTGTTTGTTTGATTTTACTGACCTCTGGAATATCAGCAGATGAAACACTGTCGACACCCTCGAAAATTGACTGCTCATTTTCGGAATTGGAAACAACGGCGACATTTTGTTTTTCTTGTTCGACAATTTCTCTGACTTCTGATTCACTCACTTCGAAAATAGTGACCTGCGTGCTCTCATCATCAGTGTTAGCAAGTTCTTCAATAGACTCACCTTGATAGGGTTGTTCTTCCGGTGAATCTGCAACACTGATAACGGCTACTTTTTCTTGGCCTTGTTCGGGATCGGTAGCTTTGGAAAAATCAATTTCTATTACATCTGCAACAAGCTCTTTCCCATCATCATTTCTATTAAACACATTCGAAATTATCTTAGAAATGGTCTTAATAGTACCTTGTTCAGCCTCATCCTGGGCGAATACATTTTTTTCAGTATCATCTGTTGCAGTCAGCGACTTTTCGGTGATTTCTACTGACGATTGTTTCTTTGATCCAGAGCCTTGCGCAATAGTTTGCTCAGAGTTGACAAGGGTT
The DNA here is from genome assembly GCA_965215945.1 of Arenicellales bacterium. GTDB lineage: Bacteria > Pseudomonadota > Gammaproteobacteria > Arenicellales > JAHEKD01 > JAHEKD01. The sequence continues at coordinate 62,690 of CBDCFC010000018.1, forward strand.
TGTGCTTGATCGGAGTTTAAATTAATTTTTTCGATGTCTTGATTATCAGTATTTTCCACTTCAATAGTAGCGACGCTTTCATCATCGACAACTGTTGCTGCTGATTCGGTTGACATCGTTTGTTCACCATTTGACAAATCTGACAACATTTCTGATGCCGAAGCATTTGTCTGTGCGTTTAGTTCTGTATCTCCATCTGATTCGATTTTCTCCTCAAGTTCTTCACTAGGAAGCTCCTCATTAGGCACTGGCGTATCACTCGCCGCCAATTCGATGTCCATTTGCTCAGAGTCAATGTTGTCATTATCGGTTAATTGATCCGTTGTTTGAACTACTCCATCATTTTCAGCAAGCGATTCTTCTGCCTCAATTTCATCAATATCAGCCTGACTTATTTCTTGCTCGTTTTCGGGTTCGGCTATATCAACAAGTGATTGTTCGGTGACAGCTTCGACAGATTCATCGCCGTCAACTTCCACCGAAGAATCTTCTTCTAATGTCAGGATTTGAGTTTCTTGTGTCGAATTATCTTCGTCATCAGAAACGGTTGCTTTCTCCAGGGTTGATGTATCCGCTGTCTGCGTGTCATTTTTCAAATTTTCAACCGCTAATTGTTCTTGATCATTAGTGGTTTCTAATGGTGTTGTCTCTGATTCCACAGGAGTATCAGTGTTACTTATTTGTTCTGCAGCCTCAACGGTTTCTTCCGCTTGTTTAGATTCTTCACTAGCAACCGCTTGATTGATTAGTGGAGACTGATTATCCGCATCGATGTCACTTTGTGATTGAACATTCTCCACTGCAATAGCAGCTTTTTGTTCAGAACTGGTGATAGAAGTAGAGTTGCTTTGCAGGGGTTTGCCTGAATTAAGGTAATAAAAATAACCGCCGATTGCGGCTACCAGTAAAGCGGATAGGAAAAGTTTCGGACCTTTACGCTTTTTTTTGAATATATCTCTCTCTTTAATATATTGCTTTTCAAGATCACTTGATTGCGCTTTTATTTTAATAAACATCGCTAATACTTCTTCATTGTTAAAACAACTGACTAATTAACAATGCTGTCAGTTAGGGGTTTAAAACAATAATCTCTACGCGTCGATTAGTTCTGCGTCCTTCGGATGTACTATTGTCAGCAACAGGTGAGGTTTCTCCTTTCCCTGTCGAAGCCATGCGAGTCTCATCAATATTACTGAAGGCAAGTTCCTTTAGAACGACCTCGGCACGTTCAGCTGAAAGTGTCAAGTTGTAGTTGGGGTCGCCGATATTATCGCTGTGTCCTTCAATTTCGATATTCCGGTTTTTTGCACGTTTATGATTTAATACGCTCGCAATCTGTGCAATTTTATCTCTTGACGATGCCTTTAAATTACTGCTGTCAAAGTCGAAATACACGGTCGGGAGTGTGATAATTAGACCTCGTTCATCTTCAGATATATTTACATCCATTCCTTCAAATTGCGCCGCTAACTGCTTGTTACTAAAAGCCATGCAGCCAGCAAGGATGATCGAAAAGACCACGACAAAAAAAGTGGAACTAACTCTATTGAATGATTTTAAATCCATACTTACCTACCTGAAAAACAATTATTAGTCTTGTTACCTTACTAAATGCAATACTGATATACCCTTGGCTCTCTCAACCAGCATTTTTAGTTCTAACAGCTTAATTATACATGTTTGCTAAGGATTGTAAAAAAACTTTAAATTCAAAAATATATATAATATTTATAAAGTTAGCTAAGAATTTGCCTTAACTCGATAAATCACAACACATCATCTAATTCAGCACATAAGTCACTAGCATCTTCAATTCCAACCGAAAAGCGAAATAAACCATTTCCGGCGAAGTCTCGATAGCGTTTTTCAGCGTCTGGATTTAATCGATAAGTCGAATTCATTAGCATTTGGGTAGGAATCCAATAGATAAGAGAACGATGATGCCCCAATGAAACCGCATAATGAATGATGTTAAATTTCTCTATCATTCGTGAAGCAATTTTTTCGCCGTCTTCATCAGTTTGAAAACTTAGCATTGCCGAATAATTCTGCATTTGCTTTTTAGCTAAATCATGTTGTGGGTGAGAGGGTAAACCCGGATAGTAAACAGTTTTAACATTTCTATGGTTCTCTAAGAATTTTGCTACTTGTAATGCAGTTGCTTGATGAGCGCTCATCCTCAGGGGAAAAGTCGCCGCACCACGCATAATCAACCAGGCGTTAAAAGGTGACAGCACTCCGCCATAATGTACTGTTGCCTCAAGATTGAGAGTTGCCAAATCATCCTTTCGCCCAATCACGGCACCACCCATCGCATCGCCGTGACCACCGATGTACTTCGTTAAAGAATGAACGACAAAATCTGCGCCCAGTTCTAACGGCTTTGTCGCTGCGGGGGTAGCAAAAGTTGAATCTACCGTAACATCACGCACGCCTTTTTCATGCGCCAGGGTTGAAATAGTCTCAATGTCACTTAAACGCATAATTGGGTTAGCGGGGGTTTCCAGCCAAACCATTTTGGTGTTGGATTTAATCGATTCTTCAACCAGATTTAAATCAGAGGTATCCACCGGGGTGACTTCAATGCCCCACCGAGGTAAGCTGTCTCTAACCAGTTCAGCGGTGCCAACATAATTAGTATCAGAAATAACTAGATGATCACCTTGATTTAAGCGCCCGGCTAGCAAAGCATGGGAGGCTGCCAATCCCCGAGGCATAACATAGCGCTGATTCAGCGTTTTCCATGACCGCTAATTTTTGAGACAGTTGATCGATGGTTGGATTTGAAACCCGTGCGTAAACATAACCTTCGTAATCTGATCGGTTGCGTGCAGAAAAACCGGCTACCTGGTCCGGACAAAATGTTGACGACATTACCAGATTTGGAGAAGACGCTCTGGTTGTGGGGTCAATATACTCACCCGCATGTATTGCTTTAGTTTGTTCGCCCCAGGTGTTACTGTCGTTACTCATGTATTTACCTGCTGAATAAATTCGTTATAAAGAATGTGTGCAACCATTAAGTCTAAATGTCCACCGCCGCCATTTTTAAAAACTGTAATTTTCTTCGTCATTGAATCTGGAAAACCTATCACTGGTTGCCGCATCGTAAAAATCGGCTTTGATATCTTGCTCGGTCATAACACCTTCTTTGATGGGTCGGACAATCTCACCAACGATACCGACGGTCATTCGTCTTGAATCAACAAAGACGTTACCGACGACGTATTGTTTCATTATCAGCTTCGCGTAAATCCTCAGTAAATGCACCAATTAAATCTACATGTGTGCCTGGTTTTAATAGCTCGCCTTTTATGTATGGAGAAGGAGTCGTTACTGCACTGCTAATTAAATCTGCTTGCTGCATCGCCGCCTCCAGGTCATGAGTTTGTGTAACAGCAATATTTTTCTCGGCAAGTTTTTCTATCGCTGAATGACAGCGTTGTGCTGTTCGATTCCAAATAAAAACTTCATTAATAGTCGGCCTGAGTGCACAATGTGCTTCGATCAAATGGGGTGCCATGCCGCCAGCACCAATCATTAGCATTGTTTTCACATCGTCTCTGGCCAGTAAATGCGTAGCCAGCGCGGAATCCGTTGCCGTTTTAATAAAGGTCAGGGCGGTGCCATCAATACAGCATAAAGGAGAGCCTGACTTGCCATCAAATAAAGTGTAAAGCGCCTGAATGAGGGCGGCGCGTCAGGATCACGATTTTGCGGGAAGATAGTAATATTCTTAGAGCCCAAATAATGCCCCTTTTGCCAGGCGGCACGCAGAAAAAAATGATTTTTCAGATTTTCATGATCGGACTCGATTAATAGATCTTCGATTACTTCAGTAGGTGTTTTATGTGCATCCAAAAGCTTTTCAGCCAGCTCGGGATAGGTAAATAGATTTTGGGCTGTAGTTGCGTTTATATAGTGCACAGCAGTTCCTATTGCTCGATTTCTGATAGATCATTGGCACCATTCACAATAGCTTTGTGAATGTTCATGTTAATATTACCACCGCTTAATACAATAACCGTTGATCCACTTAAGTTTAGTCTGTTTGACTAAAATGGCAGCCAAGCCGACGGAAGCTCCACCTTCAATAATTTGTCGTTCATGTGTATAAGCGTGCCTGATTGCTACGGCAATTTCTGCTTCACTGACTACCGTTGTTTCATCGACTAATTGACTAACAATATCAAAAGTATAATGGTTGTCTGAATTAATTCCACCGGCCAGAGAATCAGCAAACGTTGGTTCTTCGTCCACACCAACAATCTTTCCTGCCTCTAGACTATTTATCATTGCGGGGCCGCGATCCATGCTTATTCCTATAATTTTACATTGAGGTCGAAAAAGCTTTTATAGCAATCGCCACACCTGAGATCAAGCCACCTCCAGATAGGGGAACCACCACATTTTCTACATCGGATAGTTGATTGATAACCTCCAGCCCTAATGTACCTTGTCCACAGATTATGTCTTTGTGGTCAAAAGGGGGCAGATAGGTGGATTCCGGTGCGTTCAATATGTTCTATCGCGACTGCTTCGGCATCATCGGCGTTGTTTCCGGCAATAATGACTTCAGCGCCTAAATCACGTATTCCGTTTACTTTAATGTCAGGCACGAAAGGGGACATGAAAACTTTGGCAGCAACTCCAATTCGTTTTGCGGCCAAAGCGATACCACGGCCGTGATTCCCGGATGAGACACAGACCACGCCGGCCGCTTTTTGTGTCTCGGTTAATTGCAACATCGCATTTGTTGCACCACGAATCTTGAAGCTGTTTGTGATTTGCTGATGTTCCATTTTTCAAATACACTGGACTATTAACAAGCTTTGACAGCTGAGTAGATTTACTAAGGGGAGTCATTCGGATATAGTTCGGCAAACGTGCCCGAGCCGCTGCTATATCTTCCAATGTTATTTTGTTTATCATCAGGGTCTGTCTAACGGCTTTCAGCATATGGGTCGTTTAATTTCGTTTTAGGAACAGAAGAAATAAGAGTGATGGCGACTAAAATAATAGCCAAACAAACCCATAAAACTATTTGCAAGGGTTCATCGAAAAAAAACATGCCAAGCAAGATACTTGCCGGGGAGAAATATATGCTGCCTGGGCAGCATAGACAGCACCACCTTTGCGAATGGCGCTGAAGAAAAGAATCCGCTCAAAACTCCACAATACGATCAGCAAAACAATAATCCAATAACCACTTTCCCAACCCTCCAATGGTTGCTGGTCACGAAGCTTAGCAATGCAAACGGTAGCGATAAAATACCTACAAACACCGACTCGCCGAATGCTACATCGATAGCATCATAATTCACTGGCCAGCGTGTTGAGGCATATACATCATAAACTGCATAAGAAATTGAAACCAAAAAAAGACAGTAATAGCCAGGTATTAATTTGTTCGATAGAAAATTGATTGCGGGATAAAAGTAATATTAGAACAGCCCCAAATCCCAGTACTAAACCTAGTGCTTTGCGAGAGTTATATTTGTCTTCTTTGAATAGTAATGCAAAGGAGTAAGTGAAGATCGGTGCCGTAGTCAAGACGATAGACAAAAGTCCTGCAGAAATGTGTTTCAAGACAAGTAAGCTGAAATACTCTGGAATTAAATACGCGGTAATTGCACAAATGAAACCAAAGGTCAAAAACCGCGAGCTATAAAGTGAATCGTCTACTTTGAGTTCTAAGATAAAGATATAAAACAATCGCAACACCAATGGTGCAAACAAAAATGATCTGAAAGAAATCAATGCCGGTTTTAGCCGCAAATTTTATCAGGATAACTGACAAACCCCAGGCTATGCCAAGCAAGATTGCTGTTGATGAGTTGTAGAACACTCAATACTCCACTTAACTAGGGCTTGAGTTTACAAGCTAAAGTTAACTTTAAGTCAAGTTATACTTAGAAATCATTTTACGTTGAATTAGATTATGAATAAATTTCTAACTATCGGAGAGGTCGCCAGTAGGTCTGGTGTGGCAACATCAGCATTACGTTTCTATGAAACAAAAGGTTTAATAACATCGATTCGAAATAATTCGAATCAGCGGAGATTCGACCGTTCAACCATCCGTCGTGTATCCGTTATTCGCTTCGCTCAAAAGCTTGGATTGTCACTTGAAGAAATCGTTGATGCTTTTAATAGTCTCCCGGATAAGCGAACACCAACAAAAAACGATTGGAAAAAGCTGTCAAAAAAATGGCAACAAAAATTAGATCAGCGTATTCAACATCTTCAATCATTAAGAGATAACTTGGATAGTTGCATTGGTTGTGGTTGTTTATCATTCAAAGTTTGTTCAATTTATAATGAAAATGATAAAGCTGCCGCCGAGGGACCAGGTCCCAGGCATTTGTTAAGAAAATAAAGCGGTTCACATGTCCCATTAAAAACATGTGATGAAGTATAAAACCCTGTAAACCAAGAGAAAACAGCAAAATGCCAGAAGTAAGACATGAATCAGAAAAGCCCCCAACGTCATTCCGGAAAATACGAAGTATTTGTCCGGACGAAGTGCCCTTTGGGTGATCCAGCATCTTTTCTTATTACTCAGTGGATTCAGTGGGTGTTAATCTCTTGGAGAAGCCCGTTGCAACTTTTATCTTGAACAAGATGGTACTGACTGAAAGGATTGATAAATTGGAAATGCCAATGGATGCCGAATCCGTCATCCTGAACTTGATTCAGGATCGGCATGACGATGGGGGTAGTTAATGGAACACTGAAAAGCGGTTTAAAATTAGTGGGCGTTTAACGATCATCCTGGCGCTTTAAAAAATCTTCAAATTCAATTTCATAAAGACTAAATAGTGCTAAAGCCAGACCGAATATCAGTGGTCCATAAATAAGCCCGAGTAAACCAAAAACCTGTAGACCGCCAATCAGAGAGAAAAAAATCAGTAGTGTATTCATGCCGGAATTGCCTTGCATGACTAATGGGCGGACAAAGTTATCGATCGAGCCAATAACAATTACCCCCCAGGCAATTAGAAAAATTCCCCACTGCCATTCATTAGTAAGTAACAAATAGATAGCTGCAGGAAGCCATATTAACGCGGTACCCACCATGGGGATGAATGAGCAAAAGCCCATCATCATGCCCCAGAATAAACCGGGAAAACCAACCAGCCACATGGCAAAACCGCCCTGCAATACCCTGCACCAGCGCGGTAATAAATGATCCGAGCATGGCCGATTTGGCGACATTTTCAATTTCGTTTAACAGTTTATCTTCCTGGCTGCGCGATAATGGAATAACATGGCGCATTTTCTCAACTAGAAATTCATGATCACGCAATAAAAAAAACAACACGAATAACATTAAAACAAATGTAGTGACGACTTGGGTGACATTGCCGACCAATTTGGCACTAACGTTTAAAGCGCCGCTGCCGAGCTTGGAAAACGCACCGCCGGCTTGTTTTAAAATCATTTCCGTGTTTATGTCTTCAAAAGGGTAGATGCTATTTATCGCAGGCGATAACTTTTTGTATGTATGGATGCTCAAGCAGGTTCTTCGCTTTGCCAAGATTAACCCATTCATATGCCGCTTTGGAAAAGGCACTGGCCTGATCGATAATTGCAGCAACAATAAATCCGAATGGAATGAGGATAATCACCGTCAGTAAAATACAAGAGAGGATGGCCCGCCGTGTTAGGTTTGTTACCTAAACGCTGTTCAATTTTTTGATGAAAGGGCAGACATAACAAAGACAATATAAAGGCCAAGATGATCGAGTTGACATAAGGTTTGATTAATAAGAAGACCCCTAAAAATGCCACGATAACAGCGGCAATCAGAATCCAGTGTTGAACTCGAAAATTAAATTTTTTCTTTTCTTCTGTCATGGCCAATATTAAAAACAAGTAAAGCTATTTTAACTGCTAAGCTTGGATTAATGACATGAAATTTGCTTGAACAAACTGAGGTTCCTTAATTTAATTGCAGCAGTTTTCCAAATCCTGAGATTTTCTCTTTATAACCGGTTTCGCGTAGGGCCTGCCAAAGCATGGCTTGATTGCTGGTTATCACCGGAACACCTAGCTCATCCTCAAGCTGAGCTATGATTGGAACAACTGGCAACGCTGTGCAAGCCAGGAATACACCTTGAGTAATAGAGTTAGCCGCTTGCTTGGCGGCTTTAATAATCGAATCCGGACTTAGTCGGCCAATATCCCGATCATCTTCAATGTCTAGATAGTCCATATTGTGAATATTAAGCCCCTGATCGCAAAAATATTGGGCGAGTATTTCACTGACTTGTTTTATATAGGGAGCGACTAATGTGATTTTATCTATTCCAAGTCTATTAAAACCTTCAATGGTAGCCGTAGTCGGTGTGATGACAGGGACGCCGGGTTTTCCTTTAGCAACAGATGTGCGAACCACGTCATCGCCGATAACAGCCGATGCAGAAGTGCAAGCGTAAACAATTGCATCAAGTTCCATATCCGGTAGTATTAATCTTGCAGCATCGGTCAGCTTAGGTTGCATGGCTACTAGATTTTCTCGTGTAGTCGGATTAATAAATTCAACCCGATTGACGAAAAAGCCGATGTGATTGTTCGGCCGCATTAAGTAAAAATCATTTTCCACGGTTAAATCCGTGGACAAACAAACCAGGCCGATTTTTAAATCGCGATCCTGATTATCAAAATCAAGTTCGTGAGCGGTGACTTTTGAAGCGAACGTCATGTCAAGATAAATGCCTGCCAAGATCACTTAAAAACGCAAGACATTTTTTTAATTCAGAGATTTCAATGTATTCGTCAGGCTTATGTGCCTGAGCCAGGCTACCGGGCCCATAAACAACGCTGTCAATCCCAATGTTCTGAAAATAACCTGCGTCAGTACCAAATGAAACTACATCATATGAATCATTGTCGCTAATATTCTTGATTGTTTTGATGATTTCAGATTCCGGGTTAATTGACAACCCGGGAACAAAAGCCTTGTTGTCAGTGAAAATAGCTGCTTGAGCAGAAAATTCGCGCATTTGTGGGATAAGAACCTGTTGGCAGTAGTCTTCTATCTCCTGCATGATTTGCGCTTCATCCTCTTCAGGAATAGGGCGGATTTCCCAATCAAATTGGCAATGTCTGGCGATTGTGTTTCGGGAGGAGCCACCTCGGATAGTGCCGATATTGAAACTAGTATAGGGTGGATTAAAGGCAGAGTTTGCCGGGGCATTTTTCTTTAACTGCTCACTTTTATCGAGGATGAAATTAATCATTTTTACGGCGTAATGAATTGCGCTCACGCCATCTTCAGGATTGGAGGAGTGCGCTTCAAAGCCTTTAATCGTTGTAGTGACTTCATTGCCGCCTTTATGTCCGGCGATGATTTTCATTTGCGTCGGCTCGCCAATAATGGCGCTGCTCGGCTTATACCGTCTGTCTTTCAACCATTGGGACAGTCGCTTGGCGCCGTAACCACCGGTCTCTTCGTCGTAAGTAAAACCCAGTTGAATAGGGTGCTTCAAATCTTGTTTAAGCCACTCGGGAACCGATGCCAGGCAACAAGCTAAAAAACCTTTCATATCAACCGCGCCACGTCCATACAATCGAGAGTTTTTTTCGATCAAGTCAAAAGGATCATGAGTCCAATTTTGCCCGGTGACATGCACCACGTCTGTATGCCCACTGAGCATAATTCCGCCTGAAGTTTTTGGGCCAATTGTGACAAATAAGTTCGCTCGGGTTTTGTCTTCAGAATAAATCAGTTCGGATTCAATGCCATATCCATCAAGATGCCTGACCATGTAATCAACCATATCAAGATTCGATTCACCTGACATGACAGCAAATGAAACGAGTTTCTTTAAAATTTCTCGGGTTTCTTTGAGTGCGTTTTGCATAATGGAATTGATTATATCGAAGTCGTTAACAATACTATAATCAATGAGGCTGTAACTTTTGTAAAAGTTAACTCAGGTAGAATAGTTTTCGTTGCATTATGAAAAGACAACTTGGCCAACAAGTAAAGTTTCAGATGCAAGTAATAGGTTCGTTGTTTTACTGCAAAAAAATGAGAATGTTAAATAGTTAACAGAATTATTTTCTAACCGTAAGTAAGATGAGGCTTCTTATACCAAAGGAGATAAAAAATGAAGCTAAAAATAATTTTTACAATAGTAATAACTTTATTCACGTTAACAACCTATGCTGGTACTTGGACTTACTCTAATGGAGACGGTGGAGTGATTGTCCACAACGGGCCACGCGGCCATCCGGGTACAACACATGTAAATGTAAAAAATGTACGACAAGGCCGGAAGTTAGCCAAAAAGCTCAACAAAATTGCAGAAGAAGATCAGGAAGGTTTTATGGATAATGGAGATTGTCCTGAAGGTGTTTTGTGCTAATTTAAATAATTGGAGAAAAATAATGAATACAAAAACTATTTTATTGATCGCCGCTTTACTCATACTTTCACCTGTTCAGGCTGGTGAATGGAAAGTGACATATAGCAGCTTTACAAATACTTATGATGTTTCTGATGGTGTTCAGAACCCGATACACTACAAAACCGAAAGGGCCGCTAATAAGGCAGCCAAAGTACTGAACAAAAACGAGAAAAAAAATGAGAAAGCAAGTGGCTTTATAGATAATGGAGATTGTCCAGAAGGTGTTTTATGTTAAACAAGGCCCTTGAAGTCCACGGTACAATTTCGTACGAGTAGCAATATACTGTACAAAACTAATTTTTATACACTAAAAATTGCTGGTAAATATAACTAGCTGGCTAGTCCCAGTTTTGCCGGTTCGCGATATTCTTCAAATATGCATAAATGCTCAGTAATGTCTTTTTGCAGCATCGATATTTTATACATATCAAAACAAGGCATTAAATCAGCCAGCATGCGGGTTGAGTAACGCGGCGAAGGATGAGAGCGATCATTGGTGAAGTTGGTGCACGTCACTGTGTTATCGGTTGAAAAATTGTATTGAGCGGGGTTTTTACTAAGAAACTGACTGCTGGAATTGATGAAATACAATAATGTACCTTCATGTGAATAGTTAGAAATAAAGTCCATCAGATGAACAATATTATCCCGGCTCATGTAATTTAATTGATCCCATAAAATGACTAAGTCCAGCTGATAATCATACGGATGGGCAAATTGGAAAATTTCCTGATAACTTTGTAAATCAAGATATTCATCTTTATAGGGTTGAATAACTTCAGAGAAAAGATCAAACAATCGATAATTACAAGGCCATTGCTGGAAAAACTGCATTGTCTTGCTGCGTGGTGTGCTTAAATCAAGAATATAATATTTGGTGAGTTGCAGATTGTTAAAAACATTTTGAATTATCGGCAAGCATAATGATTTGTTTTGCCAATGGCCCGGATTAATGCTTCCCTGTTCACCCGAACCAAGTGTGTAGCGATTAGATGTACGCGTAGATTGCGACGTTGACCCGATATAACCGGGTTTCGTCTTGATTAACGATTCTGATTTAGGGCGGCGGCTCAACAACGTTGTTTCAATGTATACCTGGACATCCAATAATGTCCAGGTTAGTTTAGCTTGTTAGCACCCTGGGTGCTAGAGTTTTAGTTCAGGCTTTGGCAGGGTTCTCAATTTTAGTCTGACTACTTTTGCCAGCAGGTGGCGTCGCACCATTTGCCTTTGATTCTGATGGCTTGCTCTCTCCTGCAAGTTTTTGTTCTTGCATGTCGATACCGCCTCTGAATTGACAACCGTCCTCAAGGACAACCCTAGGCGCAGCTATATCGCCTTTGACTTGCCCTGAAGGCTTGACTCTAACTATTTCGGCCGCTTGAACTGTACCGGCAACCTTGCCCTCAATTTCTACGGCTTTAGCACTAACGTCAGCATCTATACTTCCTTGTTTGCCTACCGAAAGCATGTTATTTGGCAATGATATGCTTCCTGAGATTTGCCCATGAATGATTAAGTTTTCATTGCCGGCAATATCACCATTAATACGAATGCTAGGACCAATTGATGCTTGGGGGCCTGACGTTGAAGAACCTGACGCTGAAGGTGTGGAATCTTGACTTAAACTAGGGCTGTTTCCACCGCCTGGGCGCAATGAGGTTGGTGCGGTATTTTCCGAACTTTCATGTTTTTTAAACATACAATAATTTCCTTTAATAAATTCACTTAACTCGTTATTTTTATTATCATTTAGTAGACCTGGTCATCAAAAGACCATGTTAGAGAATAATCTACATAATCATCCCGGTCAATTAAAATTTTGTAAACTGATGTTTAACAGATACTTGCTTGAAAAACTTCATCTAATTTATTGACTTTTAGCATTTTTACACTCAATCTAACATTTCCTCTCCAAGAAAAAATCAGATATGAATTTTTTGGTCGTATAACTGTTTGAACTGATACAGCAAATATGGTGAATCTATGCAAATACCAGAACAGTCTGGAGTATTCAAAGCGATGTGAGTGCATTTTTCCAATATTTTTCTTTTATGGGATGTGATTATGATTAAGTTATTTCTGATTTCGGCACTAACGTTATTTTGTATGCAATGTACTACTGTTGAGAATCCGGAATCAGCGCTAGTAATTGAGCTGTTTAATAAAAACTAGTACTAAGAGCTTGGGTTGATTATAAAAGTTAGCCTTTTAACCTGGAGTGCCTTTTACTGATTTAGAGACTGCATAGGTTTTTTATTCACTTGCCTGTTAGCCTAACCACGGTTTATATAATGAACATCTGGAGGAGTCGGGGCGACGGTAATAGTTCTCAATTTCCCCAATTACTGCGGTAATATTTCACAATTAACGAATAGTGATTTGTGCTTATAAATCAAGCACATTAGAATGGATTAACAAGAATCAAAAGTTAACAACCATAAGAATTATTTGATGATAATATTTAATAACAACATCGTACGGGGAAAACATGATGAATGTGAAATTCATGACAGTGCTGCTGGGCGTTCTGTTAGTAGTGGGTTTCGTTTCAGTAAAAACTAAACAAACAGAAAACCAATCAATACGTAATGGCTATAAAGTCACGTTGTCCAAGAATAAGACGGCAATTTTTGTCGCTGGAAAATTTGATCACGGAATATCCGATGAGGTCGCCAAACTCTATCTCGCCAACAAAAACACTGTTAAATCAATCATGTATTCCAGTACTGGTGGAAAGCTTCACGAATCAATTACGCTTTATCAGCTTGCGCACAAAAACAATCTGAATACTTATGCCATAAACAATTGCATGAGTGCATGTACAACTGCATTCGTAGGAGGGCGTAATCGCATTTCACTGGTGCAAACCAAGTTTGGATTTCATCAATTTGGTGCCAAAGGGTATGAGGACATCGAACCTGACAATACTGTTTTTGTTGCTGCTCAAAATATCAATACGAATTTATTTGAAAAACAAGGTGTGAAAAAGGAGTTTCTAAATCAAATTTATGACGCTGAACATACAGAAATATGGAGCCCAAATTTTATTGAACTGCTTAAAGCCAACGTCGTGCACAAATTCGTCTATGATCTCAATACAATTCCTGATTTCGATATTACCAATAAAAGACTTTATCCTGATATTTGACTGCTGGACATCCAAGTAAATAATTAAAAACTACAATTAGTAATACTCAGTTAATTCAACAAGTTAGCTTTCTATTATTCCAACTAAACCATAATAAATTCTACAGAAATCTGGTATTTACGTGAAATTCTAGTTTCTCCAACAAAAATATGAAATCTTTTAACCTCATTACAGATCAGTTACATTAAAGTTAATAAACCACACATAATGAATTTCAAAACAATGAGTATCATTAATGGGTGACTGGCAAGTAATTTATTAGCAGAGCGTAGTATGGGACTTATACACGCGCAAGTTAAATTAACTAATATCTCAATTAATCAAGCTATTGAGATTAGGGCAGTTGTTGATACTGGTATACCTTTCATGTGTGTGACTGAGGAAATGACTGTCCAACTGGGTTTCGATCTTTCTGAGTCCAGTGCACAGCATGTAATGACGATCGATAACCAACAAGTCTTGCTTCCAAAAATTTCACCAATTGAAATTGAATTTGAAAATCGATCTTATGTGACAGAGGCACTAGTTTTAGCTGATGAAGCATTGATGGGGATGATTCCGCTTCAGGCGATGGATTTGGTAGTTGATCCAATACAACAAAAATTAATAGTAAACCCTGCACATCCTAATTATCCGCTTGTATTGGCTAAGAGTATAAACACTACAACCAATTGGAGTAACAGAAGTAAATATTTTGAGTCGAATTGGCACCATTTTTTAGTTATATCGCAAGAAACCCACTGTTCTTAGTGAATCGTAATTTATGGTTCAGGAAGACTTTGGGCAAAGTTAAAATAAAACAATCATTATCTTTATGAATATAGTATGGGCAAAAATATTCGCTGCTCGTCCTGACTATGGGGGGACATTCAGACCTAAGTTCGATTAAACATTTTGGGCCTTTTTTAAGTGATTTTTCTAGGTATACAAAACTTGTGTAGATTCTTAGAAATAAAGTCCATAAATCAATATGAAGTAATAACGCCTGTATATTTTTATTCAAATAGATTGATTGGTCTAGTGTATTTTTTTTATCAAATACATTGAGTGTCGTTACCATCCTCGGAAACCTGATAAGATTATCTGATGCCGTCAATTCCTTGAGTTGATTCGCAAAAACATAAGGGATCATCGGTGTATTCAGTTGTTCAGTTGAGACTCTGTATAAAAGTGAATTCAGTTCTTTCAAAAGAATAGATCTGAACAAATACAATGCTTTGCAAGAACCACAGTACAGTGCATAGTCGGTTTTGAGTCTGGAACAATATCCGGGGGGATGATTTGATTTGTTGACTTCCGATATTGTGTCATGGGTTTTTCTCAAGAGTTTTTTAATGGTTTTTATCTTGATATCTTTCTCAACATAGTAACTATTCGCAGTCATTTTCTGCACTCTCGATGCGGAAAATTTTATGCAAAAATGTTTGTGTCGTGGAAGTTTGGCTGTACGAAATATACGACCATGATTAGTATTCTTATTAGAGTGGATTTTAACAGCGGTGGGTTGAAATGCTGATAATGTATTTATTGTAGGTCGATCATAAATTGATCTTTGAAATATAAATTCATACCACAAACCTTGACTTTTCTTTAGAGGCTTGAAAAGTTTTTTGAGTTTCTTTATTTCTACATATGGTTTTTTGTTGAATGCATTTCGCTCATGAAGAATCTTGATGGGTATATCAATCCCACAGGATAAACAGGTATTATTGAATAGTTGATTCATTGTTGGCCAACTTCCTCCGCAACCATCACAAATCTCTGTTAAAGGTCGTTTATGAACAGGGCAGTTTGCCACCCATAGAAATTCAAATAAATCAGTGTGATAACCAATTTTTGCGCATTCAGGGCAGTTTCGCGTTATTTTAAGTTTAATTGATTTCGTTTTCTCGAAATCCAGTCGTGCTAAATTGGGATGATTGGCAGCTTGTTGATAGGCCAGGGCAATTTGAGTCAAAGGAGGACTATAAGCAGAATCATATTTGCATTCTAAGTCAGTCACTAGTTCTTTCAGTGCGCTGGACATAATACTCTTTTCTCTCATACAACCAGAATTCGCAATTAATAAGGTTCTAAATTTCGAATAATCACTCTGATGAGGCTTAGCCAATAGTAAACCTGTGTTAATCATTTCTCGATACAAACCAGATTGGGTATGAGACCAGAAGCCTTGATTGATTCATCAATCATGTCATAAGTAAGCCGATTATCATCAATACCATACCTTGGCAGATAATCAATAATGAGTGTTTTTAGAGTAGAAATGAAGTATTGCATTGGCCAGGAAGATAATTTGAGCTGTGATTTATAGTTATCATAAAAGACCTCCCAAATTTCATGGCTCAGCTCATTCAATCGCCAGCCTTTATCGTATTCAACCTTAAGAAAATATTCGGTGACTGATTGATTTTCACCGAGTGGAAATTTTACATCGTCGTATTGTTTTAAGCATTTCTTCACTTCGGCATGAGATTGTAAGCCGTGATAGATATAGCTGTCGGTAAAAAAACGACCACGAATAAGTTCATTCTCTGAACTTAATACCTTTTTAATCAAATCTTGAGTTGCCGTATAGTTGCCAATAAAGAAAACGCTTATATTAACCTTGAGTTCCACTAAACGATCATATAGCTCAGCAAATGCCTCAAGCTGATGTATATTCAATCTGTGCATTTCATCTACGATTAGGACGACCTGATTTGTATCGTTAGACATCGCTAATTCACCAAAGTAATGAATCAAATCGTTTGACATATCGTCAGCTCGAGCACGTAACGAAATCTTTTTATTCAGAGAAAGGCATAAGTTTCTGAAGATGCTGGCTACGGTGTTTACATCTCGTCTGTGTATGGTTAGACGGTGTACGGGAATGAGTTGATCTGATCGATTTTTGAGTCTATTAGCAATATATTGAGTTGCTCTTGTCTTGCCAACACGGTAGTTGCCGACTATTAAGCCTCCTGTAATTCCGTTCCAGAGCCAGTGTTGGAGTTTAGATTCCAACTCTTCCATCATCGGTGTCTTAATCATGAATTCACTTTGATTGAAAATAGGGTGAGTAGAACTGAAATTAGTTTTGAGTTTAGTCATGCTATTGGCCCATCTGAATACAAATTGGGCGACCAACTCGCAATTGCTTTTTTTGAAAGTAGTCTGGATCTTTTGATTTTTTGAAAATTTGCTCTTCGTTTTTCTAGCTTTTCCTTAGGATGAATAGTAGCGCTGTATTCACGAGAAACTCTGATTAACTCAGTTGAAATTTTAGGTAATTCCCTGTTCTCGAGCAAATAGTCAAAATAACCACTTAACGGGTCAGTAGAATCAAGCCGCTTCAATTTTGTAATTTTAGATATCTTTTGTCGTGTTTTTGTACTGTGAGCAAACTTTTGCCATGATTTAGGCGCATAAAGTTCACCAATTTCCTCTCCAGTCTGGGCAAACGCTTTGAGAATTCGTATATCTCTGCAATCAATTTCGACTAGAATTTCCTTATTATTCTGACGGAAACTGGAAATACATTTACCGTTATAACGTACTCCTAAAAAGTTAATATATGGATCTCGATTTTCTCGTTTGTTCCATTTGATCTTTACTTTTTTAATCTGTTTATAAGGGCAGGCGTCGGGTTTTTTATTTAATCTAAAAAGCGGGATAGGGTAATTACGCATTTGATATTTCATCTCTTCCATGGGAGATCGACCTTTCAGCTGATCAGATGCTTTTATGTTATGTGACGTGATCAAAACGCTCAGAACTTCTTCGAGTGCGTTTATTGTCAATTTAGGCGGCTTTTTACGGTTTGATTTGCTTTCCCGAATTGGATCTGTTGGATACGATCCAGATGTTGAAGCAAATCTATTCATTTGGTCTGAAAGTTGTTTGAACGCATATTCAACATAATTTCTACCTTTGGGGTTGCCAGGTAAACCAAGATTAAATGTGGCTCCAAGAGATTCACAAATGTAATCACGTACGAGATGTGATAAATGACACAAGGCATTATCTAATCGTACAATTCCTATCCCCGCATTCTCGAATTCTGTTCCTAAACAACTCGGTAGGCAGGCACCCTGTTCATACTCAAGACCAGGTGTTTTAAGTTTCATCGGTCTCCAGGGCTTATGGATGTTTTCGAGCAAATTTAATAAATCAATTTGAGTCGGCGATTTAGTAAAACAAAGCTGAAAAGATAATATGCAATCTGATGCAACATCTTTTACTAGATAAAGTGAAAGTCGGCTTAACCGATGGGGTAGCAATTCTCCACCTACTTCAAGATAAATGCTTGTTGTGACGTCAAGAACTTGCGAATCAATTTGTAATTCCTGATAAATTAAATTTGACGGAGTGATTGAATTTACAGTGCGCTGAATCTTTTCCTTGGGCTTGGTTAATTCTTTGGACCTTTGATGGAAATATTTTCGTGCTGTTTCGTAACCTCTTTTTTCTTGATTGAAAGGGTATTTGTCCTGCGGCCAGTGTTTCTCTCGTAAAAGCCGGAGAAATTCCGAGTGAAATACATTTGGTGTTAAATTCTGCCCATGAGATAGCTTTTTCAGATGGGCCAGAATCATTTTGTCTAACTTGACCCTTATCTCAGGATTTGATCGCATGATATGCATGAATGCACCACGATTACCAAAGTAATTCGCACCTTGGCTTAGTGGTTTCTTTCGATGACCTAGTCTTAGTCGATAGCCCGGAATTAATGCTTTTGTAAGCGGGGGTGGAGACTGAGCATCGCCCGCTAACGATCTTTTTAACAAATGATAAATATGAGAAGTGCTGACATAGTTACGTTTAGCAATTCTATTAAAGGACATGTTTTCGAGAACACTGGTAATAATCCTACAGTTTCTATTGAAGGTTTTTTGTTTACTTTTGGGCAAATCATATAGATCGATATATGGCCAGTTGTTAAAGTTTTTGTAAGATGGAGATTGCTCCAAACGTTCGCGCCAGCTTAAGTGCATAGTGTTACCCTCGTATCGAATGAAATGCCTGTTTGCTCTAAGTCAAGATTTATTTTTCCCCGATGTGCCAGCCTGAATACAGCGATTTCATCTAGATAACTTCTCAATCGATCACCTAAATCTAAAATGTCGCCAAGATTAAGTTCACCGGATTCGAAAATGCGAGTAAGGATAGTTCGCTCTTGATATTGAGTATCCTCTGATTCTGCGTTTACAAGCGATCGAGTAATATGTAGCCAATTTAATCCGAGTGTTTCTTTCGCAAGAATTTCCTCATTCGAGAGAACTTTAAAAGTCATATTATTGAAATTGAAAAATTCAACGAGTGGTATTTTTAGTTCGTCTTTAAATTTTCCCCCTGGTTTTATTTCAACAACTATTCTTTTTCCATCTTCTAATATATATAAGTCAGGTACATAGCGTCGGTTACCAACTCGTAAAGCTAAAGCCTGCGGCACAAATGACAAGACAGATGGCCTAGATTCTAAAATCGCGGAATGAATTAATTCTGCGTATGAATGAAAAATACCGGTACCGGGGAATTTAATAAAACGCTGTAAATAACAATCGGCACTTCGTAATAGTCTTAATGCTGATTTTGATTGTTGTTGTGGGATTAAACTTTCTGCGACTATGTTCATTATTTTTAGGCCTCCAATCTTTACGAACAAAGCGATTACAAATTCAGAACAAAAAATATATATTAATTTCCAATAATATACGGTAAAATTCCTAAATAATTTGTTGTATACAACAAATTATTACTTTGCTAATGGTTTAAAATAGAGGATATTTATGTATGTATCACAGGGTTACAAACCCCAAGTAGCTCGTGATGTATTAAATGTTTCGCAAGAGACATTTAGATATTGGCGCGAAAATATTGATCCTAAAACAGCTCGAAGTCACTTTTCGCCTTCGGATTTGCTTGTTTACAGAATCTTAAAGGCTTATACCATGGACCATGGTATTTCTATTAAAAGACTTAAAAATTTTGACTGGTCGAAATTATTCACTGAATTTAATAGACAATCCTATCCGAAATTAAAAAACTTAGTTGTTGTTTTAAATCAAAGAGAAGGTTTTCTAAAATTAATGACATCTGAGGAGGCTGCACATTACAGCCATTATAGTAATCTTAAGGTAGATCTAAAAACGATAATTGAAGAGAATATTATGGCTCTACTGGGTAAAGGAGAAAACCCAAATAAACGAATTCTTTCTTTGAACGATTTTATATTTTTAGAAACAGAATAATAAAATTCGTCTGGTAGATAAATTCGTTTGCAAGGCTTGAGAAAGGCGTAGAGTTTATACAAATCAGGATAAATCTAGCTTTTGATCGGTCAGTTCATTAAGTCTTTCTGGTTCGAAATCAATATCGGCTGCAGAATCCACCGAAAGTAATTCAACAATGTTTCGTGAACCGCTGAAGAGTGATTGATAGGCTGTGATACTTAGTAAAACATATCTTGGACTACCGTCATCGGTAATGATAACTGGGCCGGAGTCAGCGCTACTTTTGGCTCTAGCAACATTGGACTCAAATTCCTCATTTGAAATTGTAGTGCTGCTAATGGCTTATACCTCTGTACTGAGTGATAAGATTAATAATCCCAGGATAGTACCAGATCATGTTGTGATTTTGATTATAATCACTTTTTATAAAGTAAGATTTATACCAAAACTAGGACGTTTGTGTAATCCATGATCTAAGTAATTTCAATATAACTAAAATTTTGGTAATATATTGTCATAATTATATTATGAGGAGAAATAATAATGACAATTAGAATATTTGCCGTATCACCCTCTGGAAAATCTCGCCCGGGTATTGCCGTTGCGCTGTCTCATTCTAAAAAACACGATATCTCTGAAAGAGAAACAACTTTGGCTGTCAAGCAAGCAGATCGTGTCGGATTTATATCTTTTAAAACTGACAGTGTTCCAGAATATGGCGAATTCAAACTATACGTAGTAGGGAGTCCTGATTCGCATATCAAACTGGCCGTGGCTCATATTCCACCGGTAAGTGTGCTGGAAATACCAGATTCTGTTCCTGCAGAACCGACAGGTTCTTTTCCATCTGGATCGTGTGGTGATCCTGGAGATGTTGAAATATCGCCAGAATCCTTTGCAAAAACAACAAATATTGAAGGAAATAGCGAATGTGACTTGTTTTTACCTGGGGCACAAGCTGAAAGAGTTTATACATACAGACAACTAGCCATGAAGCCAAGCAAACCTCAACGCTTAAGATTTGCTGAAGGTGAATGCTTTGTAGATGAAAAAGGTCCGCAGATGCTCGACGGACGAGATACTAATCCAGGTCCTTGCTATAGAAAAGGTGTTTTACTTGAGTATACGTCAACCTGGTGCGCAGTAGGTCATGCCTTAGGAGAGATCGCTTATAGTTTACCTCTTGCACCATGTGAATCTGTTAATTTGGCTGTCGTTGATTGGAGTCGCGATGATTTTACAAAAAGAACAGAATCAACTACTCAAACCGAATCATTATCTCATGATCAAAGACGTGACCGAGTTGTTGAAGAAACTGTTCAAGCTTCGTTGAAACAGACACAGCGTGGGTTTTCTGTAACTGGCGGGGCTTCGCTAGGTGGTGTAGTTTCAATCGGAGGGGGTTATTCATCTAGCACTGGAGAAACAGATCTACATTCTCAAAATACACAAAGCATAGCGGATGCTGTCCAACAAGCGAGCTCTGCTACTAGAGGCATATATAGTACGGTCATTGTTGAAGCTTCTCAGGCAGAAACAGATTCTGCCCAAACCAGAACAGTAACTAATAACAATCATTGTCATGCAATGACGGTACTGTACTACGAAGTGCTTAGACGATATTTAGTAAGAATTGAGTTGAGTAAAGAAAGACATTTAATTCTTGTTCAGTTTGATATGCCTAATTTTACAGAGCAGTCTGCGTTATGTTTCAGATGGCTATTCGAACCAGTGTTGCTTGAACCAAGATTGAAAGATGGGTTTGATGCACTTGCTCGAACAGAGTTTGGTGTTATTCCGCCCGACCCTTCATCATTTATTCTTCCACCATTGCCTACGCAACCAGTTACTAGGTTGAAAGTAACAACTACAACCGGTACAAATGCTATGGATCAATCAAATGTTGACTTTGAACTATTTAAAGAAGATGGGTCAACCCTTATTTCTTTTGACTTAGATAACGAGTCAGGAGATTTTATTGACGAAGAGAATGATTTTGAAGAAGGGCAAACAAACATATTCGAAATTAGTGTTTCAGGAGATTGGAGTCCAAACGATATAGCTACGCTTGGACTTCAGTTTCATGAGTGGGGTGGTGTGGCTGGTATTGGAGGTGATGAGTGGCAAGTAGCAGAGATAACCGCACACTATAAAATCGAAGGTGACGAAGAATGGCACCTATTATACAAAAGTTCTGATGATAGTGAGAGTGGATTACCAAAAACACTATCAGGAAATGGTGTTTGGAGAAGACCTGTCCCACGAGAAGAGTCCGTTGGCCCATCACCAGAGGAATTAGAGGCTCGCAGGGCTGTCTCTAAATGGAACAGAGATATTAAGCAGGGTCAAAGATTATTGCATCATTTAAATTGTAACCGTGAATATTATTATCGAAGAAAATGGGAAGGCGAGGATCCCGGAAATCGTGCCATTAAGCTAGCAAAGCTTAGGTATGGTGATGGGAGATTGATAGACTCAATTGAAAATCGAGTTGTGGCTGTTGTGGGTGATACTATTGCTTTTCCACTGATTAAGAAAGACGATCCAAGCGAACCTCTTGAAAGAGCTGATCCTGTTATTCGGTTAGTAGATTTACCAACAAGAGGACTTTTCGCTGAAGCGAAACTATCTAACTGTAATGTATGTGAAGAAAAGGATGTAACAAAATATTGGGATTGGCAAGAGTCGCCATGTCCAGATTGTGCGCCAGAAATAGCTCCTGTTAGTTTGGGCTCACGCGATAGACCTACTTCGCCAGAACCGACTTCATTTGCAAACCCAATTGTAAATATTACAAATCCACCTTCTGCACCTGATCCTATAGGCTTAAGTTCAGCATTACAGTTATTAGGGCAATCAGATTTATTTCGTGATATGTCAATGTCTTCAGAAGTATCAGATTTAGTATCAGATATATCATCTGGAGCAGTTACACTTGAGCAAGCTCGTATAAGGGCACAGCAAATAGAGGCACAACGTGATAGAGCTGGTTTAACTGACACTTCAAGAATTACAAGTGAGAGAAGAGCATCACCTCAGTCAACTCATGATGCCATTCAAGTGACCCGTGATGCTGTTAATAAAGGAAACTTGAGTGAAGAAGAAGGTAACCAAAAGATTTCCGATATGCTGGATGAAATGACTGGTGTAACAAGAAAAGGTGGAGAAACTCTCGAGAGACAATGGTATAGAGAAAATCCTGGTATCAGAACGAATAATTTAGGAGCAACAGGAAATGAATTGTTGATTTGGAATTTTGATATTGGAAGTGCCGAGTTGGGAACTGACTCAGAGATTAGATCGTTAAACCTAGATGTAGAAAGGTTTTTTCTAAATAATGCCCCATTTACTTATCCTGATGGTGACGTTAGAACAGATAAAATATTATGGGTTGAGGGTCGCTCTAGTAGTAGTGGTTCAGATTTGGAAAACGAGGCACTTAGTATAAATAGAATAGCTAATGTTAGTAGCGAGCTTATTTCTAATTCTGCACCTAGGCCGCCAGAAATTAACATTAGAACTATACCTTTAGGTGAGGGACACCCACTCCTACCTGATGATACGCCAGAAGGTATGGCAAGAAATCGAAGTGTTAGACTCATTATAGAAGATCTAAATGAAGAATGTGAAGTAGATAGTGAGGTTCTTGGTATTGCTAGAACAATTCTTGAACGTCTTCTGGGATCTCGTCATTCTATTGATCCTTCTACACTTTGGACTCCACAAATTAATGGAATTAGAAGGTTACATCCCGTACCTACAATTCCGACTAGAGTCTTTCCTTCTTGGTACGGATCACATACACCAGTCCCGGATGATCCAATTTGCGTAGACAGACCATCATTGTTATGTATGCCTAATGAATATCTAAGTTTTACGACCCTTGTAATCATGCTTGAAGCAGAATGCCGTAGAAGCGGTGTCTTGAATGAGGAAACTATAGGGAAAATAATAGGTTCATTTATGCAACAAAGCCAACAGGCAATTAATGAGGAAACTAGGCTGCGTAATTTATTTCTAAGATACCCAACTTTTATCGGTGGTATGACATCTGCAAATGATATATTAGCTAGAGGCTACGATAGAATTCAAGATCAGTGGTTCTTAAGAGACCCAACATGTTCATGGAAATATATACATCCCGATGCTTCTCCCTAATCTATAACTCTGCAAACATTTATTAGTTGCAAAAGAAGAATCAATGTTTATTTCTAGTTGGGCATATTCCCAAAATATTAGTAAGCGCCAAATTAGGGATGGGATTTTCAGTTAACGTTTGATCTGCCAGAGTAAGGTTTTCAAATTGGAGACTGGAATGCTAGCAAAGACGATGACGACAAAACAGGGATTATGGCTAAGTCATGTTAAAGCGGCAGATGAAAGCAAAGGTACTATTGCAGATTACGCCAACACACACGGATTGCGTTTAAAAACGCTGTATCAATGGAAGTCGAAGCTAATTAAGTTAGGGCTATACAGACCTGCTGCTTAGTCGAGTCAATCAGCGTTTGTTCCGGTCGCACCTGTTCAATCCGTTTCATCAAAACCAAGCTGTAAGGTCAAGTTGACCAATGGCACTGTGATTGAGTTTGCCGGTGAGTTGGATACCAAGATAATTCGAGCTGTAATTACCAGTTCGGAATTAAAGCGTTGATTCGTCCATCAGTGGACTCGGCGATTTATTTATATCGCCATCCGGTGGATATGCGTAAGTCAATAAACGGACTGGTCGCGATTGTCGAAGGCCAAATGAATCTAGATCCATTTTCCTCAAAATTGTTTGTCTTTTGTAATTCCGCGAGAACGATTATCAAGATGGTCGGCTGGGAAGGCAATGGTTTTATCTTGTGGATGAAACGCATTGAGAAGGCACGATTCCGTTGGCCAGTGAATCTGCCGATAGATCAGGTTGAACTGAATGCCAGGCAGATTAACTGGTTATTGGATGGCTATGATTTAACGTTATTACAAGGTCATTCGAGTTTACCTCATCACACTGTTCTTTAAAGGTTTTAAAGCCGTTAGCATGATAAAATACAGCCATGAATCAACGCATTAAATCACTCCCCAATGACCCTGAACAACTCAAGGAATTAGTGATTCAATTGCAAGATAAACTCGACACAGAACAGGCTAAAAACAAACACCAATCGGATTATATCAACCAGCTAATTGAAGCAATTGCCTTAGCCAAACAGCAACACTTCGGATCACGAAGTGAGAAGTTTAATGTTGATCAGCTCTCACTATTATTCAATGAGGCCGAAGCCTTATCCGATCATGATACTGACAATTCCAATGGGCATACTGATGACGAAAGCAAAACATTGGTTGCTGCGCACGCTCGTCGTAAAGGCAAAGGCGGTCGAAGGAAGCTGCCGGATCATTTTCCCAGAATCGAAGTTGTGCATGAATTGGATGAATCTGAATGCACCTGCGGCCACTGTCAGAGTCAGCTTATTGCGATGAGTGAGAAGTCCAGCGAGCAGATCGAACTGATTCCGATGACGGTCAAGGTCATCAAACACATCAAGAAGACCTATAGCTGCCCCAACTGTAAACAATCCATTAAGGCGGCTAAGCTACCGCCCCAGCCGATTCCGGGCAATATCGCCAGTCCGGGAACAATCGCGCATGTAGTCGTCGGTAAATATATCAACAGTATGCCGTTATATCGGCAGGAACAAGAATTTAAACGGCTGGATATTCCACTCAACCGTTCAACCTTAGCAAATTGGATGATTAAGGCTGGGTTATTGATCCAACCGCTGATTAATCTGATGCGTGATTCGATGTTGGACTACGATATTGTCCAAATGGACGAAACACGGTGTCAGGTATTAAAAGAACCGGGGAAAACGCCGCAAAGCCAATCGTTTATGTGGATTCAGCGTGGCGGGCCACCGGGCCGAAGAATCATTCTATATGATTATGCGCCGAGCCGGTCTCAAGAGATTCCCGTACAGTTGCTCGGTGATTATTCCGGTTATTTACAAACAGATGGTTACGAGGGGTATAACAAAGTTTGTCAACGAAATGACATTACCCAACTTGGCTGCTGGGCACATGTGAGGCGAAAGTTTGATCAAGCGATCAAAGCTCAGGACAAGCTCAAGACGAAGAAAGTGTCTTTAGCCAAACAAGCCTTGCAACGGATTCAACTGCTGTACCGAATTGAGAAGAAGTCCAAAGACTTAACTGTTGAACAGCGATTCGCACTTCGCCAATCCCGGCCTGTGCCGATTCTTAAAGACCTAAGGAAATGGCTGGATCGGCAGCTGCCAATCGTGGTCAAGCAATCAGCCTTGGGCAAGGCTATGCACTATATGGATAAACAGTGGGATAAGTTAACCGTATATACGACTGATGGTCGATTACATATCGACAATAATCAATGTGAGAACGCAATTCGACCATTTGTGATTGGGCGTAAAAATCATTTGTTCTCCGACACGGTTTCAGGGGCGAAGTCCAGTGCTAATCTTTATTCATTGATTGAAACGGCTAAGGCTAACGGGTTGGAACCTTATAACTACTTAAAGACTGTTTTTACTGAACTACCAAAAGCCACTTGTGTTGAGCAGATCGAAGCCTTGCTACCGTTCAAGCTACTGACTGAACTGGAGCAGGCGGCATAATAACTGATAGAATGATTATTTTCGCTGCTAACTCAATTAGCGACATTACGCCGAAAGCGTTAAATTCATATGGAAAAACCTAGATTTATAATTTTTTATTATATTGTGGGAGTTTTGCTATTTCCTCTGGTATTCATGGTTGGGAATATGAAGGCAGATAATACATCATTTTATTTTTGTTTAATTCTATACTATTTAGGGGTGTGGAACTGCTATGCATTTTTTGAAAATAAACTGATAATAATAGGGTATGGTTCAATTAAGCCGAAAGCCGAAAAAAACACTAGGAGACTGGCTTTTCTACTAAACTTTTTAGTAATGGGTTTGTGTTTATTCGAATTATTTTTTGCGAGATTGAAAAGTTACCCTTTGTAAGAAGCGAGATTGTCACGCCTTTAATCCAACGCTTACAATATTAGAAATATAATTGACGCACCAATATAGCTAATAATGTTGCAAAATTTGCTGTCTAATAATTTATAAATTAGTGGACATCAAAATAACCTTCAAATACCATGTCTACTAAATCGATATTTCGGCTATTAATAGACATTCATTCTACAAATCGAATTAGGAGACAAATTTCGTAATGAGATTATTTGGTTATGCGAGAGTTTCAACCAGTCAGCAATCGCTAGAAAGCCAGGTCAAAGCGTTAAAAGAAGCAGGTGTAAAATCTACTCGTATATTTACTGACAAGACAAGCGGTAGTCATACAAAGCGAAACGGCTTAGGTTTGCTCAGAGTTAAAGTAGAAGAGGGAGATGTAATTTTAGTCAAAAAGTTGGATCGCCTTGGTAGAGATACGGCAGACATGATCCAGCTTATAAAAGAGTTTGATGAAATTGGTGTAGCCATTAGATTTATGGATGATGGCATTACTACAGAAGGTGCAATGGGGAAGATGGTGGTCACAATCTTATCTGCTGTGGCTCAAGCAGAACGCCAGCGTATTCTGGAGCGTACTAATGAAGGTCGGATTGAAGCTAAAGCTAAAGGGGTAAAATTTGGGCGAAAACGAAAAATCGACCGCAAACAATTAATTTCACTGCATTCTGGAGGTATGGGAGCAACCGATATTGCTAAGGAAATGAACATTGGTCGATCAACCGTTTATAAATTAATCAATGAAAGGCAACCAAAAAAGGACAATTAAGAAAGAAATAAAATGGAAAAAGCAATAATTTTCGATTGTGATGGTGTTCTGGTTGATTCAGAAATTATATACAGTGCTATTGAGCGTAAGTACCTGTCAGATATTGGATTAACTTACACAGACTACGAATATCAAAGTAGATTTGTGGGATTGACTTCAAGCGATTACATCAAGGAACTCCGCGCAGATTTCCATACAATTTATAGAAAATCATTCCCAACTGATTTTGAGAATCTTGTTTCAAAAGAATGCTCTACTGCTTTTGAAACAGAACTCAAAGCGATTATTGGTGCCGCGGATTTTATTGAAAAATTAAATTGCCCAATTGCAGTTGCGTCGTCTAGCGAATTAGAAATATTAAATAAAAAACTCACTATTACAGGGTTACTGAAATATTTTGATACACATATTTATTCTGGCGCGCAAGTACCAAAAGGCAAACCGGAACCAGACATTTTCTTGTTTGCTGCAAACAAACTTGGGGTAGTTCCCAATAAGTGTATCGTTATTGAAGACAGTGCTAATGGGATTGTTGCTGGATTAAATGCTGGTATGAAAGTATGGGGCTTTTTGGGTGGAAGTCACACCGATCCAGATATGTCAACTCGACTCTACAATGCAGGTGCGAATCAATTATTTAAAGATTTTACAGAACTTTCTAATTTTGTGCATTTAAAATAGATTTTGCTTAGCGTACGTTTTCGTTCCGTTGGACTTCAAACCCCGATACGCTCTTGGGGCAGCGCCCCAAGTTAGAGGAGTAATTGAAGCTAAAACCACGAAAAAAACATCCCTTTATGAGATATCTGCAGCAGAAAAATTGTCAGCCGTACGAAAAGTGTTATGGGGAGATTGGCTTCATATTCCAGATCAATGACAGCGATAAGTAAAATTGATGCATCAGATTTGGCAAAAGAACTTGGAATATCAATGAAAATATTGTATGAGTATGTTTAATCAACGGGTGAAAATCGAAAACCAGGCTAGAAAGTTTTACCGTCGAATTGATATATGAATATATGAAGACATTACGTAAGGTTTGTGGGAGGATTAATTGAAAGCATTTGCCATCGTAAATGATTCGCTTAGAGGTTCGTTACTTGATAGATCGACTAATTCATCTTCTAGAGTCCTATCTACATCAGATGAAATATCTCATCAATTAAAACAACTTATTCCGGCATTAGAATTAAAAGAATCTGGTTCCTTTTTCACTGGCGATATTATGGCAAAACAAGCCATTAAAACATTAAGTAAGAGTTTTAATACTAATTCTATTCTTCTGGATCCAACATGCGGTATAGGAAATTTATTGATTTCAGCGTCAGAATATATGCCAGTTTTTGGTTCTTTACGGGATACCATTGAACATTGGGGACAAAGGCTACATGGATTCGACTTGCATCCTGAATTTGTTGAATGTACGAAATTAAGGTTAATTCAAACAGCAATTTATCGAGGTGCCAAACCTACTGGGAATAACTTGGAAGAAATAGAGTTTCTCTTTAAAAACATTAGAATTGGTAACATATTTAGCCACATTAATAATTGTGAAAGTGCTAGTCACATATTATTAAATCCACCTTATATCTTGAGGGCATTGCCAGAAGATCGAAGCTGGGGCCGCGGTAAAGTTAACATGGCTGCAGTATTTGTCGAGGATGTGTTTAAGCACTGCAAAAAGGATACTCGATATGTGGCGATACTTCCAGATGTCTTAAGGAGCGGATCTAGGTATGTCAAATGGAGAGAATCAATTTCTTCAAATAATACTGTAGAGCAGAGCATTATTGGTCGGTTTGATAAAAAGACTGATGTTGATGTGTTTTTAATGACAGGAATCATCGGACATCCGTGTAAAAATAAAAATAATAAAATTAAAGTTTCCACTGTAGCAACAAAAGTAGGAGATAAATTCGATGTTCGTATTGGGCCCCTGGTCGCATATCGAGATAAGATGGTTGGCCAAATACACCCATACATACAATCAAAGAATCTCAATATTTGGGATACAACAGAATCATTTAAATATAGAAGGACCAAGTGTACTTTGATAAAACCACCATTTGTCGTTATTAACCGTACTTCAAGTCCCTCGGACAAACATCGTGCTAGAGCAACGATCATTGCCGGAAACCAACCTGTGGCAGTTGAAAATCATCTAGTTATATTGAAACCTAAAAAAGGAGGGGTGCGTATTTGCCGCAGGTTAATTTCACAACTGAAGTCTGAGTCTACAAATCAATTTCTAAATAAAAGAATTCGATGTCGACACTTGACTGTATCAGCAGTTAAAGAAATACCATGGCAAGAAAAATACTAGATTCTCTTCCTTTTGAGATTGAGGCTTGCATTTCCATACAGTTGGGTCGAGAAAGCATTTCAAGTTCCATAGTAGCAATCTCTGAATCAGTAAAAAATACATACGATGCGGATGCTACAAAAGTAAAAGTAGAATTAGTTAAAAACATTTGTGGCAATAATAGCTTGCTAATCTCTGATAATGGCCACGGAATGGACTTGAGTGATATCAATGGTGCACTACTTTTAGGTATATAGGGTGAGTAGTCATTGTCTATGAAAAGGAAAAGCAGGGAGCAGTTATTCAGGATGCATGAATCTCGTACTGAAGCTCATACTAAATTGCTGAAGAAGCGTATTGTACGCAAGAAACGAACAAACGCGATAGTAAACAAAGGATTAAGTTTGGCTGAGTCAATTACTGAGAGCGAAGCACCTGTAAATATAATAAATGAAAACTCAGAGAAATTTATATGTTCTGCTAGATTCGCGGATGAACGGGATGACACGCTTGATTATTTGCAGGCTGAGTTTCTTTACAAAATCCTAGCAGAGGAATTGACAAATCTGGCTGGCAAACTAAGAGTGAGTACAAATCTTGTATGGCCGGCTTATATGTCGTGTACACCTTTGATACATTCTGTAGCAACATGTGCAGCGTATGAATGGGGACGCAAAATTGGACTAAGGACATTATTGTATCCAGCGAAGGCAAATTCGTTTCGAGAGCTCAATCACATACGAATTGATGCGCAATGGCTCTATGATATTGCCCAGAATTGGCAATCAAAGATACGTGAAGGGACCACAGAATCAATTGTTTCGGATTGTGAGCATAAAGATATTCTCTATCTAACTCTTTGCCACTACCTAGATGAGCCTGGAGATCCAGCCGGATACCCTAGCGTGGGAGAGACATTTCCCACATTTCCTGTCGGGCGACAAGTCTGGGGAAATTTTGAGGGCAAATTATTCAACAAAATTTTCAAGAAAGCCCCAAAAGCAGGAAAACCAGTGCAGTTACTAGGGCACCCATCGACTGCTCCAGATGCAATTTTCGGTATCCACCCCGATTTAGATAATGATGCAATTACTGTAAGACTTACCACAGATGATCTAATGACTGAGACGGGTAGAAAACCCGATGTTGCAATTATTTCACTTGATAATAGATCACGATCAAGCTTGAAGAACAACTGGGCAGAAAAAGCTGCAAAATTCACCCGTATGTGCCTTTTCGATCTGCCATATTCTCCAATTGGAGTTTTGGTGCTTGTAGATGATCCGATTGCGTATCTAACTTTTAGAAAAAAGCTTAAAAAGCATCTTCGCTTTAAGAAAAAACTATTGAGTAAGTCGAACGCCGTTTCGTATCGTTCGATTTTCAACCTAAACAGTTCAATTAGCCCCAGGCATGGAATTCCTCAGCGGACGATCAGCGACATTCGTCTGAATGCCCATGTCGTCGACGCCGAGGCAGCCGCAGTCGCCGCTGAGTTCAGTCAGGCTGCGCGAGCAGTCCAAAGTGATAGTGAACCACTCGCGTTTGCTTTACGAGAATGTGGCGGCTATTTACTGTGGTCAGCACGATTGCCGACGGGTCAAGCCGCCCTCCAGGAGATGTTGCATGATGACTCGGGCTCGGACCAGGAGCTGCAGTGGAAGACAGAAAGGTACAGCTGGATTGGTGTAATAAGTCGCCTGGACGAAATTAGGTCAAAAGTCGCTGAATCGGCCGAAACACCGAACATCGACCATTTGGTTGAAAAAGCGAATGACATGTTGAATTCTTACAACTCAGGTACCCCCAGCGGTGCCAAGTTGAATGAGCTTGTCGCCGAGATAATGGAGGCGACTTCAGATTCTCGTGCGAAGAAGAAACAGCGCTCTCGACCAACGATTACTGTCGCAGTACCAAGTGCGCTTCAGGCCCGATTGATCTATGATGCTCTTGAGCGAGATTGGGGGCTTTTCGACGATCATGGAAATGAAGTCATTCAGGTTGTACGCACTGTCGAGCTTTTTTCTAGGAATGTGCCGGTCATAGCGCGACGATTGATTGTAATGGGCGCTCGCGCACAGACTATCGCTGAATTATGTAGTGCAAATGATTTGCCAAAGAGAATTGATCTAATCCTTAGCGCGGGAGACGCCGAGCGCGTGGTCCAGAGACTTGACTTTATTCTCAACGAAGAGGCCTTTGAGCAGCTTCATGAGCCAGTATCAGAATTGGTAGAGCAACTCAAAGGATTTCTGGAATCAGCTTCAACTCAATTTTCGATACTGTCGAACTTGGTCTATTGGAGGCCACAGACTCATGTGCAGGCTTCGGCGTCTCTTTCATCAACTAATACAACAGATCCCGACTACCAGGTTCAGTTAGATGACGGAAGAACGATAGGGCTTTACAAGTCACGTCCAGTTCTAGTGTATGACGAAACGCGGCGTCCGCCATTTGCGCAAAGAGTAGGGTCTGAAGTCGAAGTCGGTGATCATCTACTGGTCATATCTGATGAAATGCGGAACGACATTGAAGCCTATATGGATCTGGCTGGCCGATTCAGAAACGAGAATGTCGTGCGCAAGTATCATCAACATGTCTTGGAAAAGCTTCAAAGTCTATATCCAGACAGCAATCAGTCGCAATTAATAGACAGTGTGCAATCTGCCATCCAAGAGGCATTCCCCGATGCCGAGGATATTACTGAGCATAAGATTAGGTATTGGGTAACAGTCGGTCATGAAATTGACCAGTCATTTGATGACCTGCGGTCACATGCGCCGCGCTCCAGGGAAGACTTTGACCTATTCATGCACGTGCTAGGTATAGATGAGCAACTCACGGACCTATATTGGACGCTAGGAATTAATAGCCTCAGGATTGATCGTCGTTATGAAGGGCGGCAGGCAACTTTGGTTTACCAACGCTTCTTGTTGGATTCCACGTCCGTTGCCGGGTTGCTGAGTATTCCCGCAGCCGAGGAGTCGAGGCTGTTGGTACAAGCGCGATCGAACGTGTTTGAGGTAATTGAGAAGAAGGAAATGCAGTGAACGATGAGGTACCGAGTGTCGTGAATCGAGTCGATCCGACTTCCATCGACGTCACATTGAAAGAGGCTGTTGCTCACGCCTTACTAGGTTCCATATTCCAACGGCTTTCTGGTAATGGCCTGTCTGGTCGGACGCTACAGGGAGAGAAACCGTCACGACGCCTGACCAGCGCGTTTTTAATGCCAGCTAATCCGGACGAGGAAGGCTTGGATGATGAAACGTCGCCAATCAGGATTACGGCGACAGGTTTCGACTTCATGGTTAGGGCAGACGCAACCGGCACAGTCACTGCGCGTCCTCAATTTTCGATCTACCTTCGTGTGCTTCCGTCAGTTGAAGAGCTGAGGGAGGAGGGGGTTGGCTTTCGGCTCACGCAAGCGATTGACCGTGATGTGCGTCGAGAGGTCAGAGCTAGAGAGCGCAGTCTCTGGGAGGAGCAAAAAGGCGACCTTGATGGCGATAGAAATCATCCCGACTGGGTGCGGGCGCGCTCGAATATAGCGAGAGAGGTCTACGAGCAGTTTGGCGTGTACGAGAATAGTGAGGTCGTCGCCATTGAAGACACGCAAGAACAGTTAGAGGTTGGCGACGATGTATTCGAAGTCCGAGGTTTTCGCGTACAACCGGGAGACACGACGTTTCCCTCCTCGGAAGTTGTTCGACCAGAGAAGCCAATCGAAAAGTGGGTTCGAGTTCCGATTACCTGCTCGCCACTAGTGTTTGACCTTGACGACCAATCAAGCCTCGATTCTGCTGTGTCGCACTCCAACAATGATATTCGTGCAGCCATCAATGATGCGATAGACGAATGGTTGGAATCTGAGGATCCGGCAACAGGCGGGGTTCTATGGGCGTACCCGCGGAGGCGGGCCTTTACGCCGACGGAGATTGCCAATTGGCAAGATACTCTTGACGAGATTCGGGCCGCAACGGCAGATATGAGTCTCACGGATCGTCGCAATTTTACTGCACTGCCGGAGCTGAGTATCGAGTGGGCCGCGGCGATTAAGCCTGATTGGTCGGAGCCTACTCGTCGCGCTGTTCACGTGTCACTCGAGAATCGAAGCATTCGCCCGAGACAATACAGCTCAGAAACTGACGAGTCGATTTTTCAAGTTGGTCTTCGGTGCCAGGTGCCGGCAGATGCCCATACACCGATGAGGTTGGATCGAGTTAGGTCTTCTTATCGATTCAATCGGTATCTTCACTATTCGGCTCTCGGATTCAACTGCGGAGTTCGGGACACACAAGAGCCGGGATTCGCTGTGCTCGAAACCGACTGGATGCCCAAATACGCACTGCCAAAGATCGAGCCGACAACGCACGGCATCGATTGCACCTTCCAGTCTCTCGCAGACACTGATCGCAGCATGGGTGCAATTTCAGAAATCGCCAATGAGCTCCGTTCTTGGGTTGGACAATTAGACATTGATGTGGCCGACGGGCTGTC
Organism: Arenicellales bacterium; assembly: GCA_965215945.1. GTDB lineage: Bacteria > Pseudomonadota > Gammaproteobacteria > Arenicellales > JAHEKD01 > JAHEKD01. The sequence continues at coordinate 97,067 of CBDCFC010000018.1, forward strand.
CGACTCCGAAGGAGAGAAGGCCGAACGTGAAAGAGTGCAATATGAAGCCGATCTGAACGCCTGGAACAGAGAGGCCGAGATGATACAGCGAGGGATTGACTTGCTAGGCCAAGCAAGTCAATTCGATAGCGAAGACAATCGATCTATCCCATTTCGAGCTTGGCTCCTAATGAATGAGACTATGCGCCGACTTGCGTTAGGGCGCTACGACTCTTGGAGACTTTTCCAGCTTTCATTCGTATTGGCATCCTTGCCAAGTCTCGTCACTCGAATGCCTGAATTTGCGGACGACTTCGATAGCGAAGTAGATGATGCGACTACACTGCTCTACTTTGCGACTGGCGGCGGCAAATCTGAGGCATTTTTTGGGCTCCTAGTATTTGCGCTGTTCTTCGATCGCTTGCGGGGCAAATCACTCGGTGTAACGGCGATGCTTCGCTATCCACTTCGCTTGCTCACTGTTCAACAAGCACAAAGGGCATCGAAGGTTCTCGCGCGGGCGGAAATCGTAAGGCGAGAGAGTGGCATCAACGGCGAACCGTTCAGCATTGGATTCTGGGTTGGTAGCAGCAACACACCAAATTACCACGGTGCCTTGGGCGTTGCAGACATTCCGTATATCGACGATATAGAGGATTCAGAGGAGGAGCTAAGGAGATCAAATAGGAAGTATAAGCAAGCGGTATCTGATTGGTTGAAATTGCCGACCTGTCCGTTCTGCGGAGGCGTTACAGGACTTCGACGTACGCGCTCGGCGAACGATGTGATGCCACATGGTGTAGTTGGCCATGTTTGTCTAGAGAATCAGTGCGATTGGAATACTTCTAATGGCGAGTTACGTCCATTGCCGTTTTACATTGTCGACGCCGACATATACTCAGTTATCCCGTCGGTCCTCCTGGGGACGATTGATAAACTCGCGCTGATCGGGCAATCACCTCAAACAATCAGGCGTGTTCTAGGCATGTTCGGGTTTACGGCATGGCGGGACGCGTTATCAGGACGTTTTATCAATCCTACTCCTCAGCAGTTCGAGGAGGGGTCGGACAATGTTGTTCACTTAAAACCGATTTACGACAATGGTGAATCGACATTTTTCGATCCGTTCCCTTCGCTGTTGATTCAAGACGAAGCGCATCTTCTTGAAGAGTCTCTTGGCACATTTGCCGGGCTGTTCGAGACGGCCTTGTTCGAAGTCTACAATCGTTTGGCGCATTACAACCCCAATGTTGCAAAAGCACCTAACGGCAATGTTCGAATGCCAAAGATTGTAGCTGCCACAGCTACGGTGTCAGATCCCGAGCGGCAAGTTGAGAATCTCTACCAAAGGCAGCTAATTCAATTTCCGTACCCCGGCCCGAGGTTGTACGAGTCGTTCTACGCTATGCCAGAGTTGCCAGAATTGGGTAACCAGGAACCAAGTGATGATGTAGAAGATATTGCGCATCAGAGGCGTATCTACGCGACCGTTCTTACGAATGGGAAACCGCACACGACTGCGTCGGTTTCGGTCTTGTCGGCATTCCATTCACAAATTACGTCTCTTTTCAGATCGCTTGTTGAAGGTGATCAGGAAACTAGAGGCCAGTCTCGGCAGACGCTTGCTGAAGCGCTTCCGACCGAGTCTGATCGCGATTCCTACATAAACGCGATTGAGAACGCTCCCTTCGATCACCTGGCGACGTTGGTCGACCTGCATCGAATAGCCTTGACGTACGTCACAAACAAGAAAGGTGGCGATCAGATATTGGCGGCAGAGTCTGAGCAAGTTAGAAAGGACCACGTTCGCGAAACACTGCCGCACACAAATTTTGAACGACGTCTCATTACGGGGTCAGTCGACGCCGGCCTTATTCAACAAGTGATTGAGGATGCGGAGTATAGACCGGCAGCAGGTCAACCCTTCTACGACCTTGACTCTAGCCTACGTTCTATCGTTGCTACATCCGCGATTTCCCATGGCGTTGACGTTGAAGAACTTAACTCGATGTTCTTTGCCGGTATGCCTTCGGACATTGCGGAATACATACAAGCTTCATCTCGAGTGGGTAGAACTCACGTTGGATTCAGTTTGTTGCTGCCAGTGCCACAGCGAAAACGCGATCGTTACATCGTTGAAACTCACGACATATTCCATCGTTTTTTGGAGCGGATGATCCAACCCCCCGCAATTGACAGATGGGCAGAAAAAGCACTGATTCGGGTTGTCCCCAGCTTCTTCCAAACTTACCTTGTTTGTGTCTTAGCAATACACAGGTTAGTTACCGCAGTGGCGGATCAGAAGGCCAGGGCCCCAACGTTCGGTCGGGTATCTGATGTGAGGAACGCGGCGGCCGATCCAGTCGGTTTTCGTGAAGGAGTTGTCAGCTTCATCTCAGATGCGGTGGGACTCGCCGGCGCTTACGGGCCGCCGAATGGCGATTTCTATAATGAGCTCCTGCAGCTTAGGGTTCGGCAGCTCTTGGATGACATTCAGGAACCGGACATGGCCAATCTCACGATGCGAGATTTTTTCGATCAACTCGCAAAGCGGAGTCCGGAGACGCTTGAAAAGCCCATGACCTCCCTGCGCGATGTCGATGTACCTGGTTATCTTGTGCCGGCGCCAGGCGATACCGGGAGGCCGAGCGCGCATCTAAACGATGAACAAATGGCTGAGTTGATGAGGTTTTTACGTAGAGGCGGAGGCGGTGTAGTTGGCCGCGACGGAGCTTAGGAGTTGGCTTATGCCTGACAACAACATCAAAGCACCAATGATGCAGAGATCGCGGACGCAGCTAATGTCTTCGTATGCGCCAGGCTCGTATTTCACTTTTGAGGGCGGACTCGCAGCCTGCAAGAGCGTGGCTATATCTGTGCGGCCGATAGACCTTCCGCATCACACTGTCCGAATAGTCCGAGACCGGATTGAGGAGCTTGTTCGTAGTTGGTATGACCGTGCGATCTCCGCAAGAGGAGATAACGACGATCGACGTATTTTTTCCTGATATGTGTGTCGACGGGCGGTTGATAGATCAGTCTGGCGCAGGAATTCGTGGCGATCTTGGATCCTTATTCGAGCTCGTTGTACCTAGCAGAGTTGGCTATGTACCAGAGCCAATCACTTTGATCTGCGGCAACTGCAATCGGATTCATTGGTATGACAGTTCATACCAGCTTTATCGTGACCTCGATCGTATTCGAAACGAGCGGTGCCCTGCCGACGATGGTAATTCAACGTGCGACTGGCAACAGTTGGATGTTATGTTCGTCCATTGGTCGGGTGGGGCGGAATCTGCAAAGCCAGAGCGCAATCAATGGTACGCCGACAGCGGTGTGACGCATACGAGATGGAGTTGCACTTGTGGATCGCGAGAGGTAGCGCTTGATAGAAGTGCTTCGCAAATAGGTAGTTGGTCGTTCCGTTGTGCATCCTGTGGATTGCCACAGCCGGATCGCTGGGTTCAGCTCGATAGAGACACTCTCGGAATGCTGAGAGAAAGCTTCTTCACCGATGGTCGAAGAGCCGATACGGCAATGGAAGCGACTTCATATAGGGCCTCTGTCGTTCACTACGTCCAGGGCGACCGCGTGATTGCGTTCAAGGACGGTAGCTTGCTCGAGAAACTCAATCCCACTCGCGTCGAGGAGCTGAAGTTATTTGTTGCACAAAAATTCGGTTTCGACAGTGCCGAGATCGACGAAGATTCGATCCGTGAAGCCATTGGACAGTATCCAGATGAGGCGGACAGATTAGATACGTATCAGAAAAGAATGGAGATGGCCGAAGAGGTTGATAATCAAGGCCTGGCAGACGTCGCACAGCAACTCAGGGAGTCAGCAGGAGAGATTAGAGACCAATGGCAGCAGAGTGGTTACTTGATGCCGACGGCAGACCTGCCTGCAGCATTGGAAAATTCCTTAAACGCTAGACGAAATCTTCCGTCAAAGTACGACCCGTTTCGGCTCTTAGTGGAGCACGAGTGCCTTGAGAATGAGTGTCTTAGACAAGGGCCGGGCCCGACAGGCAAACGCCCGTTCGTTCCATTCGATAACCCAGATACTGATTTGGTCCATCCGGAGTTCGCAGATGGTATTGAAGATTACAAAGCGCGATTAGGTGTGACCCGAATCGGCTTAATCCGAAATTTTGAATTGTGCTTCTTTTCGTACGGGTATACGCGAATGAGTGCAACACCGACGTTACCCAATAAGCACAACACAACGATGCCCGTGCGGCTGAACCTGTTTCGTCCTATTAATGTCCGCGAGAGGCAAGCTAATCCGATTTACACAGTCAAGCAGGAGAATGAAGCGATATACGTACAGCTTGACGAAGAGGTAGTTAGGCAGTGGTTACTTGGACTTGGTTGTGCTGAAGGAGAGGCTTTGGAGAATGGTCCAATCGGGAGCATAACTCTTCAGAACGTATTTCCTATGTCGGCGTATTTGGACAACTTGCCGACACGTGACGATAGACAGCCGCCAAATGTGTACTTGGCGACATATACATTACTTCACACCTATGCGCATCACCTAGTCCACGCAATTACAGAGTTTGCTGGTTTGGATGCTGGGTCATTGGGCGAGTACATATTTCCAGGAGATCTATCATTCGTGGTCTACCGGTCTGGTATGACGATGGACCTAGGCAACATTTCCGCGATGTGGCGAAACAATGGACGCGCGTTTCTTGATCACCTGCTTATCCCTACGTCGCTGAACTGCGGACTGGGAACGCTTTGTACTGAACGAGGAGGAGCGTGTCCCAATTGCATCATGGTTCCCGAGGTAACCTGCATCGCCCAGAATCGTCTGCTGTCGCGCTCGGTATTGAATGGTGACGGACGCCCAGAAGAAGATGGCACAAACGACAGAATCACGGGTTACTTTGAGATTGCGGGTAGTCGATAGGCGCGATGGCACAAATAGACCCCAAGTTGATTGACTCTCTGACCGACTATCTGCAGACCGCACGTAGTGTGGTGGCAGGTTTCGAGGGCGGTGAGATGTCGAGCCAATACTCAGTGGCAGATTTAACCCGAGCGGCTTCGATTCCTCACGTACGGAAATCGGAGGCAATCACCGTCCTCGGAATCCTGGAGCAGCATGGGATGGTTAGAAAGAACGGCGATACCTGGTCTCGTGTTTCTTCGCTGGACGACCTCGATGCCTTGGGATATGCGCTTCTTGGAGCCCAAGTACAGAAAGAAATTTCAGCTAAGGTAATTGAGTTTGAAAGTCAGGAAGTTGTACTAACGCGCCCACGAGCGCCAAGTCAGCTGGACCAGGTTATCGGCAACGACGCCTCACTTCTGGTCCATATTGAAAACACTGATGACGCGTTCGCATCTCTTGCCGCGTCAGCTCGCACATCTCTAACGATAATGACGCCATTTCTGGACAATGTTGGGGCGAAGTGGGCAGTGGCGCTTTTCGAGGCCGCGGATAGAGCAGTATCAAAGGAGTTGATACTGAGGTTCCTGCAGGATTCAGAGAGTGACCTGTATCCGGAAGGCTATCCAAGCATCGCAGATGATCTCCGGCGGTTACAGGTCAAGGTCTATGACTTCGCCGTGCCAAGGCCAGACACAACAAATTTCTTTGAAACTTTTCATGCGAAAGTGATTTGTGCCGATGGGGAGCGAGCATATGTCGGTTCGGCTAATCTAAGTCAACATTCAAAGGAAACGTCTATGGAGTTAGGTATGTTGGTTTCGGGATCGGCAGCAGCCCGTGTTAAATCCATTTTGGATAAAGTAAGAGATATCGCAATACTAGAGAAAATCAGATAATCGTACATTGTATTATCAGAAGTTAAATTCCATCGCATTTTATATTTGTGAAGGTTACTGGTTGTCTGATTCAATGGTTTAGTTGTTTTTCTTATAGGTTAGTTGCAAATATTCTTACGAATTAATTGGACGCCCAACTGCAAAGCTAGACAGCCGCGGTGCATATAAATATTACTTTACATAATATATATTATGCGCAATCATTACTTATATCAGTCAATGAGCAATGATACTCGTTTGATAGAAGACCAAGGAATAAAAGGATGTGTGTTTTTAAAGATCAACTTGGCATGCTCAATAATGACACCAGTGGAATCTACTCCCATTAATTTGAAAGTATTTTCTGTTTTCTTGTAATCTAAATCAGGGTAAACAAATTCTATTTTTATAAGCTGTCCAACATGGTTTTCAAATAGTTGGCCCAGTGCCCACGAAGCTGTGCAAAACGGCAAGATTTTCGTCAAAATTGAACAGCCATTCTAAATACAAAATGTTCCATTTATTATTTCCGTTAGATTGTGTATTATCTACCGATGAAACAGTTTTGGACAGACACTGAACTCGGCAATTGGTGGACACTCACAGATCAGGATCATGCGCTTCTCAAGGGTAAAGCCGGGTCCGGTCGATTAGCCATTGCCTTACAGCTAAAATATTACCAGCTGTATGCTCGATTTCCAGAGTCTGTACAATACTTCCCGAATTGTGTTGTCGATTATGTCAGCACACAAATTAATCATCCATCCGATGATCTTACCCATTACTCAGAAAACAGCCGGACCGCTCGTCAGCATAGACGTTTTATTCTCTCACATCTGAAAATTTCACCTTTTGATGGTGTTTATGAAACCTCATTATGTCACTGGTTAATGGAAACAGTTCTGCCACAGGCACCGAATGCTTCGTACCAGGATGAGCTGATTACAACCTGGTTTATTAACAATAAAGTTGAGCGCCCAGGAGCCTATCGACTGGAGTGTGTGATCAAATCCACCGAACGTGAATTTGACGCTTATTTCAGAGGGTCAATCAATCACTGCCTAAAACAGTATGCCGCCAGCTAGATGCACTGCTTACAGAAGGCGATGGAAAAAGTGATTTTTCGTGGATTCGTTCAGATATGGGACCGGTCAGTCTGGCGAGTGTATTACAGGCTATCGACAAACTGGAAAGGCTCAGACAGTTGAAGATTCCCGCAGATATTATAAAAGGGATTCATCCCAAATTAATCAGCCGATATCGACAAAGGGCGGCGACAGAAAATGCCTGGGAGCATCGTCGCCACCCATCATCGATTCGTTATTCACTTTTGGTTTTCTATTGTGTTGTACGTGAAAGTGAGATTATCGATACACTGGTTGATTTGCTTATTCAGGTTATTCACAAGCTGTCGGTTCGTTCTGAACGAAAAGTCATCAATGAACTGATCAGTAACATCACCCAGGTTCATGGCAAGAACACTATTTTGTTTCATATTGCAGAAGCGGCCACGGGGAATCCTGACGGAACCGTTCGAGAAGTTATCTTTCCCGTTGCCCCGGAAGACATGATGAACAACCTGGTTAAGGAATTTCGCTCCAGCGGTCCGGCTTATGTTAAGAGAATATACACCAAGATTCGCTCGTCCTACGCCCATCATTATCGACGCATGTTACCGCGCATTTTGGATGTACTGGTATTTCGTTCAAATAATTCAAGTTGGCGCTCAATGGTAGATGCCATCACAATTATTCAAAACGCTCAATCGGATCGTCGTCGTTATTTCTCGCTGGACGAGGTGCCTATTGAGGACATTATTCAAAATAAGTGGCAGGATATTGTGATTGAACGCGCCCCCGATGGGACGCAACGCATCAACCGTATTAATTATGAAATCTGTGTACTGCAATCGCTGCGTAACAAATTACGGTGCAAGGAGATATGGGTTGAAGGTGCCGACCGGTTCTGTAATCCGGATGATGATACCCCTGCTGATTTTGAAGAAAATCGTGCTGCTTACTATGCGGCACTAAATTGGCCTGTGAATTCCAGAGTTTTTATCGAACAAACCCGGGCCAGTCTGACGCAGGCATTAAGCCAGCTTAATGAGAACCTGCCGCACAATACCAGGGTTTCTATCGTGCGCAGAGGAAAAAAGTCGCATATTCGTGTTGCCAAGCTTGATCGTCAAACGGATCCACCGACATTAGCAGCTGTAAAAGCGGAGTTGAGTCATCGGTGGCCGGCCACCAGTTTACTGGATGTACTCAAAGAAACCGATTACCGGGTTGGATTTACAAAAGTGTTTTCGTCTTCTGCCTCTAGAGAGGCTATTACACCGGACGACCTCATGTATCGTTTACTGCTTACACTATATGGGTTGGGAACTAACGCGGGACTAAAACGGCTTGCGTCCGGGCAAAGCAGTCCCAGTTATAAAGAACTTCGGCACATACGCCTGCGTTTTATCAATAAGGATTCCTTGCGTGAGGCCATCAGACAGGTTGTTAACGCCACTTTTCGGGTAAGATCACCAAAAATATGGGGTGAAGCGACCACGACCTGCGCCTCAGATTCGACACAGGTGGGTGCGTGGGACCAAAATCTGATGACGGAATGGCACATTCGTTATGGTGGGCCGGGTGTCATGATTTACTGGCATGTGGATGAAAATGCAACGTGTATTTATTCGCAACTAAAACGCTGTTCCTCATCTGAAGTGGCATCAATGATCGAGGGCGTGTTGCACCACTGCACGGATAAAGAGGTCAAACAGCACTACGTCGATAGCCACGGTCAAAGCGTGGTCGCCTTTGCCTTCTGCCATCTTTTGGGTTTTTCATTAATGCCTCGTTTTAAGGGAATTGATAAAATCAAACTGGTCCAGCCTCAAAAAGGATCACGCAAAGATTATCCAAACATTGAATCCATATTTCAAAGCAAACCCATTAAATGGAATCTGATTGCACAACAATATGACGAACTGATTAAATTGGCCACTGCGTTACGTGAATTTACAGCGCAACCCGAGGCCATTTTGCGACGGTTTACTCGCCACAACGCACAGCACCCTACCTATCGAGCGCTGATTGAATTAGGCCGGGCTATTAAAACGATTTTTGTGTGTAATTATCTGATGTCGGAGGCGCTTCGCCAGGAAATCAATACCGGGCTGAATGTGATTGAACGATGGCATGGCGTGAACGATTTTATCTATTTTGGCAAGACGGGAGAACTGTCAACAAACAAAACAGACGATCAGGAGATTTCCATCCTGTCATTACATTTACTGCAAATGTCTCTAGTGTATATCAATACATTGATGATTCAGCAGATACTGGCAGAATCGGTGTGGTTTGATCGGATGACGGAACGTGATATGGCTGCACTGACCCCGACGGTCAATTCGAGCTGGATATGGATCAGCGCTTGAAGTTAGACGAATTTCCCATGGCAGCATAATGAGATGTGGATACTTAAACATAGTTTCATTCGTTGGATCAGGGGCTTTGCCTTTTTCGTAATTTATAAATTGTTGAGTTGCTATGAAAGTTCGTGAAAGTGGGATGCCAGATAAAGATGTATGGCAATCCTTTTTCAATCCTGGTGATATTCTCACCAAGCTTGGAGTTAACTCATCAATAAAGCATATCGTTGATTTTGGTTGCGGTTACGGTACATTTTCCATAGCTGCTGCAAAGTATATTTCTGGAAATGTTTATGCACTAGATATAGAGCATTCGATGCTGGAACAAGCAAAGGATCAAGCCTCATCTCTGAATATCTCAAATATCAATTTTATTCATCGTGATTTTGTTTCAGATGGAACTGGACTGCCGGATAAAAGCGTGGATTATGCGATGATATTTAATCTCTTACATATTGAAAACCCCATCCTTTTATTAACAGAAGCCTTTCGTATATTAATAGATAACGGTCAACTCGGTATTATCCATTGGATTCATGATCCGGATACGCCACGAGGGCCACCAATATCAATTCGACCAACCCCCGAACAATGCCAGCACTGGGCAACTCAGACAGGGTTCATTAATATCAGGCAGGAAGTTATTGATTTAGCGCCTTACCATTTTGGATTAGTCTTTAACAAATCGAGAAAAAGGCGCTTACCGTGAACGAAGAAACTGCTGTTTTCAATCATGAACCCATCATCAGACTCGGGATTTTTGGTTTTCTTTTTCTCTTTATCTCTGTTTACGAAGTCATAGCGCCGCGTCGAAAATTGGATATCAAACGTTCAGTTCGTTGGTCAAATAACCTCGCCATTGCGATACTTAATACCGTTGTTTTGCGATTACTCTTCCCTGGCGCAGCAGTTGGCATAGCTTATTATGCTGAATCATTAGATTCATCTTTAATGAAATTCCTTCCATTCCCTGGTTGGATGGATGTTGTAATAGCGATAATACTGCTGGATTTGGCGATTTACTTCCAACACCGATTATTTCACGCTATTCCATTTACTTGGCGATTGCATAGAATGCACCATGCAGATACAACTTTCGATATCACCACCGGATTACGTTTCCATCCTTTGGAAATTATTCTTTCCATGCTGATTAAGTCACTGGCTATTATTGTTATTGGTGCACCTGTTTTAGCTGTATTGATTTTTGAATTATTATTAAGTTCTACTTCCTTATTTAATCACGGCAATATGAAGCTTCCCAAGAATGTAGACCATCTAATCCGTTGGTTCATCGTCACACCGGATATGCATAGAGTACATCATTCCAGTACAGGTGTTGAAACGGATAGTAACTTTGGGTTTAACTTGCCTTGCTGGGATAGATTGTTTAATACATACAAAGATCAACCTAAATTAGGCCATAGAAATATGGAGATTGGATTGAAGGAATTTCGTAATTCTAAAGAATTAAGGATCGATCAATTACTCACACAGCCTTTTCGGAGTGAAAAAAAGTGAATTTTGTTGCAAGTTTGCCCATGTATGATTTGCCGGAAATACGTCATGCAACCGATGCTTTGTGGCAAGGTATTTCCAGACATTTGAAATTACATGGTATTGTGGGGGTGCCTGCTCAACTCCTGCACGACACGCCTGTTCAACAGCTTTGGTCCGATAAGCATTTATTTTTTAGTCAATGCTGTGGTTACGATGTCATATCCAGATATAAAGAACATGTCCAAATTCTTGCAACACCAAAATATAATGCCCCTGGTTGTTTAAACCATGATTATGTCAGTCTGATTGTTGTTCACGAGGATAGTCATTATACGGATATTAGCGAAATGTCTGGTGCTGTGGCGGTGATTAATGGCCCAGAATCCCATTCAGGCATGAATGCACTGATGTCGTTAGTTGCACCATTATCTAATGGCAATCAATTTTTCTCAGATATAAAAATCAGCGGTGGGCATGTACATAGCTTGTTCTATTTACAACATAAACATGCTGATGTAGCGTCAATTGACAGTATTACCTATTCGTTAGTTAAGCAGCATCGACCAAATAGTGTTCTCGGTACGCGAGTCCTTGGCACAACTTACTTAGCGCCTGCGCCACCATACATCACGTATAAAACTACCAGCATGGAGGCGATCAATCACATGCGTGCGGCACTTGTTGAAGCCTTTAATGATCCACTATTGGAAACAGCAAAAGAAACTTTACTATTAGTAGGTTTAGACACTGCAACGGATAGCGAATACGTAAGAATTCAACAGGAATTTAATCATAACTTTCATCATCAGATAAAAGGATCTATTAGTTTTGCTTAGCGAAAGTTTTCATTTCTTTAGGATTTCAATCCCCGATAAATGGCATGACTTGTTCCGAAATTTATAAATTAAGGAACGTTTTTTTAGTTCAGCAAAATCAATCGGTTACAGATTCCGTATTTTTGTTCCGTAGCAAAACACCCAAAACAGGGAAATTTCCATGCTAATCGGTTATGGACGTGTTTCGACCACCGGACAGAGTTTATCGGTTCAACGAGAGCAGCTTAAAGCAGCGGGTTGTGAGCGAATCTTTGAAGAAAAAAAGACCGGTGCTGACCGAAAACGGCAACAGCTTAACAAAATGCTAGACACTATTAGCGAAGGAGACACACTAATTATTACCGGTCTTGACCGGCTTGCGCGTTCAACGCATGATTTGTTTGTAATCACTCATAAACTAGAAGAAAAAGGCGCTCAATTTCGATCACTGCGAGAACCCTGGGCGGATTCCACCAGTTCGATGGGAAAGTTCTTACTCACTGTATTTGCAGGACTTTCAGAGCTTGAGCGCAGTTTAATTCGTGAGCGAACTGAAGAAGGTCGCCGAGCCGCAAAAAAACAAGGTGTGCGATTTGGTCGAAAACCGAAACTGACAACCCATCAGCAAAAGGAAGTGTTGAAAATGTTAAAACAAGGCGGGAGAATTCGCGAAATAGCCCGTCACTTCAATGTGGGTGTAGCCACTATTGATCGACTAAAGACGCGAGGAATACCTTACAGTTGAAATCTTGCCGTTTTGCACAGCTTCGTGGGCACTGGGGCATATTAGGTTTTCTTTAACTCAAATTATGCCATGCCCTGGGCGTTCTCAAAAGTATTAGTTTTGGCGCTAGAATAGATTTTATTGGTCGCTCATGGTTCAGTCGTCAACCAAGCTATCAATAGAACAATGCCGCACAAGATAACTAAGGCATAGAAAACCTTATCGGCTTTTTTATCGATTTGTTTAGTCAGATTATCTATTTTTTGAGAAAAGGATGGGGTTAGTTGTTTGTTGTGCCCTTCATTTCCCTCACTTTCTTTCAAACCAAATTTACCTTTATTTGAGGTCGTTCTGTTTTTTAGTATAACTTATTCAGCAGTAGTACCCCATGAGCCCGGTACCAATGTATTGCGCGATTGCCGACTGTTGCCAATGTTAAAATAGAAGTGTTCAGTTTCAAATCTATACAAGTAGCACTGTTGAAACACAAATCACTTGCAGGTTACCTTCCTGATAAATAAACTAGTTAAGATTTTATCCATTGTATGATTTATTACTAACTGTCTGAGTGAAAATCGTTAGAAAAATTTATCGACAAGTGGATATCAAAGACCCCTTGGAATACGGCGCGACTTTCCACCGCATCCAGAAGCAATTGCTTAAACAATATTAGCGCCAGTTTAAGTTAAATTAGAGAATATTAAGTGGATTGAGAATTAGGCTGATGTTTAGATATCATATTTTAATACCGAGACACGTCTGCCCTTTCGCATCCGAGTTGCTTTACGTTTACGGAAAAATCTTTTTGTAAATATGAATATGTCTGGAATATAAAAGAGTAATACCAGGAGAATCAGTATTGGAGGTAAAAACCCGAATAACGCTAACAAGGTCACGCCAATTAAACAAAGTATTCCCATTAAATTACAAAATTTTATGAACAAAGCAATTGGCTTTGGATACATATTTAAACTCCAATATGATGGACAAAAAACGTGCCTTCCAGATGCTAAACATTAAGAAGACAAAAACACATGAAACCCCGGTAGCAGGATTATAAAACATTTCACATGGTTATATTGTTAATTTTTAGTAATTGTTGTAACTATATTATTATGCTTGCCTGTTGTGCATTATTAGAAGGTTGGCCTTCCTAAATAACCTAGTATTTAACTGACGTCATTCCGTACACTGAATCCGTCACCTCGGATCAAGTCCGGGGTCAGCACAGGCTTGACACGAAATATACTGGTATTTCTGTCATCTATTTGTTCAGTCAGTACCCATCTATTCAATATATAAAGTTTAAAACGGCATACAGTTATATAACTTATCTGATAGGCTTGTAATAGCGTGCACTTGAATCAGGTCGTTGGATTACGGATCAAAGTCCGCAATGACGGGCTGATAATAGAGTTAAGTAATTATTTTAAATCTAAATCCACAGCTGGTTATGCTTTAAATTATTAACTTTTTGAAAAATCTGGGTGATTATTGAACTTATTATCCATATTGAGTTTATTTTTCAATATTTCGTCTACGGTCAAGCCACTGAGCTCATGAGGAAAAACCAGCCACTGATCTGTTTCATGAAGATAAAAGTCAGGAACTAATTCAGTTTGATTATTGCCTGGCTTGTACCAGGGTGTTGCGATCCTAATATCTTTAGGCGTGTTGCGCCTGCATTTTAAATTTAACTCATTAATAACGGCTTCCACGCTTAAACCGGAATCAAAAACATCGTCAACGATAAGTAAGGAATTATCATAGTTAGCATAGTCTTCAATGTAATTAAGTCCGTGAACTCTTACAGTTTTGTTGCGTTGATTGATGCCCGTGTACGAAGAGGTGCGTATAGCAATGTGATCTGTTTCAATATTGTAATAGGTCAAAATTTCCTGAATTGCGATTCCAACGGGCGTACCACCACGCCACACTGCAACAATAAAATCAGGATGAAACCCACTTTCGATTATTTGCAAACCAAGCTTAAAGGAATCATCAAGTAGTTGTTGTGCAGTAATGTAATATTTTTCGATCATTGCTTAAAATCAGAAAACGGTCACAATCTCTTCAACACTGCGGCGTGGTTGTGGTTTAGGCACTTTATCCGGATAACCGTACCATAGCAAACCGACAACGATTTGCGAATGTTTGTCTAGCCAACAAATGTCATAGAAATCTTCATCTCTAATGACATGACCTGTTGTCCATTTCATTCCAATTCTTTGTTGCCATAAAATCAAACTCAATGCGTAAATGCTACAACAACAGGCCGCGTAGTCTTCCTGTTGCTGTAATTCGTCGCTTGATAAATCGCAACTAACGACTAACCAGCCGGGCATGTTTGACCACCTTTGGCGTTTTTTTTGAGCAGCGTCCTGCCCTTTTTTCTGTGCTACTAATTTAGCATTCAACTCGACAATTTTATTAATCATCGCTTCATCTGGAAAATAAAAATGCCAGGGTTGAGTTAAATGGTGATTCGGTACCCAGCGTGCCAGTTCAATAGCATCAATAATTATTTGGCGATCAGGGGTTTGTGTTTTGAAATCGTTGATAGTTCGGCGATCACCAATCAAACGACCGAGTTGGTTCATTATTTCTCTAAGATAAGACTTAGATCGACATTCCCCTGCCCTTCTTCATGTGGAGTCACATCGATTTTTTGCACTGTAACACCATATTTGCCGATGCTGTTTATCCAATTAAGGATAGTGGCGAAAGGCGCTTTTTCCATCCAGATTTGAGTGGTGTTGTTTTCCGGAACTATACGCTGGGTGGCTTCACGTAGTTTGAATTGCGCCAGAGTTTGTTCAATCAATGCCGCCAGTGGACGCTCATCCTCGCGGATTAGCACGGGGTTTTTTTGTCTGAGTTGTTGGACGAGTGGTAATTGTTGCTCCATCCAGAGCACATCGTTTTGTTGGCTTTCAACAGCATTGACCTTAGCTTGAAGCCTTGCCTTTAAGGGTTCCACAATAAACAAGTAACAAACTAGCAAGGTGACAAAACAGGCCGCAATAGCTAATAACAAGCGTTCCCTATCGCTCAAATTCTGCCAGTAAGGAGAAAACTTATTAGCTATAAAAGATTTCTGCTCTTTGATTTTATCCATGCCCTGACGGACAGTGTTATTGGTTGCGCTCAATTCTTTGTTGATGGCCATTTGTTATCCTTGTGTCAGAGTGACTTCCAGGACGCCTTGAACCTGATTATCCTGGGCTACAGCATCCTTGGTTAACACAGTAGCGTATCCCTGAGTGACTTCAGCTAGCCTTAGAAATAACGCATCAAGTGCTGCGAAATCTGCGACATTCACTTGTGCTTTAAGTACATTTTCTTCAAATATCAAATTGGTTAGGGTCGTATTTGGTGCTGCCTTCAATTGATTTGCCACCACTTGGAAAATAGGTAAAAAACTATCCGATTGATAATTACCGCTGCGCAGCGCACTCATTGCCTTGCGCATGTCATAGACTGGGTCGTCTGTTTCTTGATCTTGAAATTCCGGAAAGGCTACCTGGTATATTTCAGTGGCCTTACTTTCTAGTCGGCTGGACTTGAATTCCAGATAGAAGTAATTGAGTAATAAGCTGCCTACGTATATTCCGATGCCGGCCAGCATCAAGTTGGCTGCCATTTTGTAATCAAAGCGAGTTTGCTGTTGTTCCGTATCATCATATTTTCCTCGCAAAACACACGGGGAATTTAATAACTTGGCCCCACCGTGACTAATCCAGTCAGGGAATTCAGGGCCGATATCCCAATATTGAACATTTTCAAAGCCCTGTTGAATCAGATCTTTAACCATCGGCTCATCGTTGATAGCAATGACTTTGTCTTTGGCCTCCATCTCCCACCACAACTCGACCATGCTTTCATCAATTAAGGTGCCAGAGTAATCACCACCTCGTATTAAATAGTCACCGGATGTTTTTTGCGTTAGAGTGATATCGGCACTCGGGTGGCGCGGCAGTAGCAAATATTCAGGAACAATATCCGCTACTTCAAAACCCGCCTGTTTAAACTTTTTAAGCCATTGTGCAATGATGGCATCATTTATCACTAATACTTCAGAATCTTCTCCGGCCGTCCATTTTTGCACGGCAAAATGTAGATCTTCAATGTCATCGGTAAGCTCTTCCTCCAGAACAAAGGGAATGGCACTCTCGACCTTTTTTCTCGATGTGCCTGGAACATTGACCTTATGTGAAGCTATGCGTGAGCCATCGGCAACCAAAGTGATTTGAGTGATTGGCTGAACAAAATTCAAATCTTCTAACGACTCAACTTCACCTCGACCGATTAAAGTGCCTTGCTCGGCATGAAAAGTTGCCCATGTATAAGGGGCGTCTACGCTGATATATAAATTCATTGGGTTATTTTACTTCAAGATGACTCATCTTCCTCAGGATTTCTTAGTTGCCCTAGGGGTAACCAATCATAAGTTCTTTGCACCACAATGGGTCTTTTATCAAACCCATCATCAAAGTTAAGGTACACCAAACTTTCTAAGTTAAAACTAATACCGTTTGTTTTCTGGATAAAGCTTTCAATTAGAAAAAACCGACTATATTCATCTGCAACCAATCGGATACTTTCTTTTATTTGTTCTAAATCTAGTGCTTGGCCAGGGCTAATAGGTACACTGTTAGCATAGAGTTGGATAAAATCTCTGGCATCATTTCTGTTTGTGCCGGCCCCTCTTTGAAATTTACCTTGTTCCTGTAAGAATATACCCATTGCACTTTGATTATTATAAATCGCAAACAATCCGGCTAACAATTCTGGTGCAGCTGTATTCACATTTAGTTTGGTCAAAGCCGGTGAATTGGGGCCGTCAAATCCCTGTGCTCCTTGTATATTAGGACTGAACGCCTGCTTATAAGGCGCGAAGTTAGCCATGTAAACGGGTAAGGCAACTATATACTCTGATAATTTATTCATTAGTTGGGGCGTCATGCCGAGCACGTTTTCGAGTTCGCCAATGCTGGTTATGGGTCGATTGGGTGGCCTGAACGTGGAATCTGCACGCCTGTAGACGTCATCTTCAGTGAATAAGATGACCGAACGTGAGTCATCATCATGATCTAGCCAATCGATAATTTCATTCGTTATTTTATCTGTATCAATATCAAAATCATCGTTGTTAATTTGCCTGATCAATTCTTTGAAAATCGTGACATTATTTTGAAATGCCCGTTTAACATTGATGTCAGCGCTGTTAGCAAAATGCAGATTATTGATATTAAAAAAACGATTCAAATCAGTGATATATAAAGCATCTTGTTGAACAAAATCGTTTGTTAAATCAGCCTTTATGAATTCCGGGGGTTTGCGGTTTTGACCAGGATTCAAACAGCGAATCATTATGCGGGTCATAACTGAGCGGATTATCTTCATCATCAAACAGTTTTACGGAATTATCACCAAATCTTTCTTCTTGATCGGGAAAGAAATCAAAAAAATTATCGCGATATAAAACATCAATACCGTAGTTTTCAACGGCTCTAGTCAGTAACAAAAATTGTTCATTTTCGATGCGTTGCTGTGTTTTTCGCATCACCGTATAGCCTGAGTCGATCAGATATACCGCTGACGCTGAAACCACTGCAACTATCAATATTGCAGTAATCAGAGCAATGCCTTTCTGGTCGGTTTTAGCTTTCCAGGCTGGCACTGCCGACCTCCAATACCCGATAATAGTCTCGTCCTGATAGTGTTTTAACCGTGATTTTGACTAATTTAGGCAGTGAATATAGGCTTTCGTCAAAATCGTTTGTGAAAGCTTGTTCATTATAGTCGGTCTGGTCTTCATCATCACCATCACTGAATACGCTAATTTCAAATGACTCAATGTCGCTTGCCACACGCTGGATGTGTTGTAATTGCGGATCTTTATCGCCAAGCGTGCGATCTTTTAAATCAAGCTCGTTCCATGAATATCGATAGACAGAATTATTGTCTAGGCGCCAGGATACTCTGAAATTAACTTGCGCCATCTTGTTAAGCGGTGTTGGCCTGGAAGTTGTAAATTGCATTTTTTCTCCAGTAAATACCGGACGATTTTTATAGACTTCTAAAGCGGCATAAGTCGCATTATTGTAATGAACCGGACGTGCAACCATGTAACGAACGTCCTGTTCTAACAAGGCAAAAACTTTTTGAATTTGCTCCAGGCGCTGATGGGCCTGTTCGATTTTTTGACTTTGATCAAAAAAACGGATCAGGCTGGCATAACTGACGGTGCTGATGACTGCAAAAATAGCCACAGCAATCACTATTTCTAATAGCGTAAAGCCGGACTGTCTAGTTTGTGATTTGCAGTTGGTCATCATCGACTAGTTTTGGTTTTGGGTTTAGAAAATAGCTGAATAAACTTGCGACCTGGTACTCACCGCGTTTATCAAGCGAGACATTAACTTCAATTCGCCGGATATTTTCATCTTTTGTTTCTTTAATAGTGTGAACCACATACCATTCGCGACCGGCCATTTGCACATCTACTTTGCGCTCACCAGTTTGTGGCCAGCTATTGAAGGCTTTAAGCTCGGTCATAGTGTTACTGGCGACCCAGTTGCCAATCATGCGTTCTTCAACCCTGGATGTCAGTCTTGTGCCCTGAGTTAGAGCACTAAACAACGCAGTGAGTGCAATGGCAACTACGGCCAGAGCAGCTAGTACCTCAAGCAAGGTAAAACCTTTATGTTTTTTCAACTTATTGAATCTGGATTTCAACATCATCAAATTCATCAGTAGTGACGATATAGTTTTTGGTTTCACCGCTAAGGATCAAATTGGCCGGCTCAAATTCTAAGAATGGTGTGATTAAGGCAATCTCTGAATTTGAAGATCGCCTACTCGATTTTTCCTCTGTTATATTATCAGGGCCATTTTCAGAGGTTTCCGCCTTGCGTTTCTGGATCTTTGTTCTGACTCGCTCATTGATTTTATGCGGGCTTAGCAATTTACTACCCGCTTTGGCATTGAGCCGATTCCAATTTTGTTGAACCGGGTCTACGTAAAGAAAAAAGTAGGTATTTCTTTTCTTATCCAGCCTTAAACTGAGTATTCGCCCGGTATAAGCACTGTATTCTTTGGTGTAATTAAGAACTCTGGCAAAACGTTTGGCTTCATTGTGGGCGACGGTATCAAGATTACGATCAAAATTTAAACCTACAAGACCCAGCACCACGCCCATTATTGCAACAACAATGAGTATTTCTAATAAGGTAAACCCTGCATATTTTTTTATGGATGCCATCTCATTTATTATCGTTCGCGTAAGCGACAGAATACCACGGGCTTGCCCGTGGATGAATGAGTGTATATAGACTGAACATCGCTCCACTATAAAGCGCGATGTTCATCGGATCAGCCCAAAGGGCTGTTGCGGTAAGCACCTCGGGTTTACCCGGGGGAATCTATGAGTCGCTCTATTCATCAAGATTCCAGTTGCCTATGTCCCTGTTTTCATCGACACCACCGTCTTTTCCATCTGCACCGTGTGACCAGAGATCAAATTCACCATTTTTACCAGGCCGCCGATATTGATAGTCATTGCCCCATGGGTCTTTGGGAACAGTTTTGCTATTTAGATAACCCCCTTTTTGCCAATTCTTGGCATTGCCGGGTTTACTGACCAGCGCATTAAGACCCTCCTGGGTTGCCGGATAGCTGAAATTATCCAACTTGTAGAGTTCAAGTGCCTGGCTGATAGTTCTGATGTCCGTTTTAGCTCGCACCTGTAGGGCTTGTTCCTGGCGGCCAATTACTTTTGGCAACACCATTGTGGCCAACAGACCAATTATAATTACCACTACCATGATTTCGATGAGAGTGAAACCGCGTTGTTTGTTTTGTTGTTTAGATTTAGACATTTGATCACCAGTAACTAAATAATATCGTTCAAATTAATAATCGGCATTAACACGGCCAAGACGATGACAACCACGACTAATGCCATAATGACAACCATCATCGGCTGGAATAAGCTAATAAAAGTATCCAGTCTTGCTTCAAATTCGCTTTCGGTTGACTGCGCAGCTTTTTCAAGCATCATGTCAAGCTTACCACTAGACTCTCCGCTGTTAACCATTTGCACTAACATTGGCGGAAACACAGCCAGCTCTTTCTAACGCTCTGTTTAAACTCGCCCCTTCTGAAACGTCAATAGCGGCTTTGTCCATGGCCAGGCGCATGAACTGATTGCTCAATACTTTTGCACTGGCTTTCATTGCAGCTAATAATGGTACACCACTGCCAACCATTATTGATAAAGTGCGTGACATTTTCGCCGTATTCAAGACCACGAATTAGTTTTTTAAACAAAGGGTAGTTTTAAGTATTGTTCATCTAGCCACAGATCGAGGACCTTCGCGCTTGAAATAGGCCGCAGATGAGTATACCTCCCACAATCAAGATTATCCCTAGTAATAATCCATAATTTTGCATGAAATCACTAATGCTGAAATTATGATTCGAGTAATTAGCGGTAATTCTTGATCATTGTCAGCATAGACTGATGTGCTCTTGGGGATAATATATGTCACTAACAAAATCACAACTAAAATTGAAAAAATAAGAATAAATATTGGATAGGCAAGTTTATTAGAAATATCCTTTTTGCAGGCGTTGCCGGGTTTCAGTGTAATCAGCCAATCGCTCCATGATCTCGGGTAGTTTGCCGGTTTGCTCACCAGCACTTACAGAAGCAATATAAAGATTATCAAACGTTCTAGGATATAAAGCCATTGCATCTGCAAGTGATCGCCCTTCTAACACTGAGGAACGTATTCCGGTCAGATACAGCTTGTGTGCTTAATGATTCTGCTTGCTTGATTAAGGCGTTCAGGCTGTCTTCTACTGTTAAACCAGACCCAAGCAGTGTTGCTAATTGACGGATCATCACAGAAAACTCAGTAGAATTTATTTTATGGCGGCCGCCTGTACTTGTCGAAACTGATTTTGAAGTTTTTTTATTCGCTTTTGAGTCTGTGACTGATTTAAGATCAAGCGGAGTTAAGCCAAGCTCACGTAATTTATCACGAGCAAGTCTGAGCCGTATCTGCTGTTAAAACCCCTTTTTTAGTACGCCCACTTTCATCAAGCGCTTGATACTCGAATGCCCCCATATTGAATTATTCTTCCTGGGTTACACGCAGAACTTCGTCAAGCGAAGTTCTGCCATCGAGTACAAGTCCAAATCCATAACGAGTGATTGATGGTGTTGTCTGGCGAACGTATTGCAACATGTCAGACTCAGAACGATTATCATGAATCATGTTTCGTAGTTCATCGTCGAGAAATTATCATTTCAAATATACCTGAGCGACCACGATAACCAACCTGGTCACATTGTTCACAACCGTTAGCTCGGAAACAACTGGACATTATCAGTCGAAGGCAAAAATAATAATGACAGTTCACGTTCAGTGGCTTGATAATGTTGTTTGCAATTGCTCACATAAAGTTCTGAACTAATCGTTGTGCAACCATTGCGGTCATGCTAGAAGCAATCAAGAATGGTTCAACACCCATATCGACCAAACGCTTGTTACTGCACCAATTGCCGTATTAGTATGTAGTGTGGATAATACTAAGTGACCAGTTAAACTGGCCTGAACAGAAATTTGTGCTGTTTCTAAATCACGAATCTCACCGACCAAAACCACATCTGGATCTTGTCGTAAGATTGATCGTAAGCCACTTGCGAATGTCATTGCTATCTTGGGTAGAACCTGTGATTGTCCGACTCCCTCAAGATCATATTCAACCCGGATCTTCGATGGTGAGTATATTTAAACGCTTTGCGATCTAAGACCAGTTAGACCAGCATATAGTGTTGTAGTTTTACCCCGAGCCTGTGGGTCCTGTAAGCAAAATTATGCCATGTGGTGTCTGCATGATTTGTTCGAACTTTGTCTCGCAGTTCTGCATTCATTCCCAACTGGCCTACATCAAGCATAGCACCTTGTTTATCCAGTATTCGAAGGCACGACTCTCTCACCATGTTGGGTCGGTAATGTTGACACACGAATATCAATAGGTCTTTCACCTAATCGAATAGATATTCGACCATCCTGTGGCAACCTTTTTTCTGCTATATCGAGCTTTGGCCATGACCTTCAAGGCGGGAAACCTAGCGCACTATGTAATGCGCGTTGAACAGTAAGAATATCTTTAAGTATGCCGTCGACACGTAGCCGTACAACCGAATCATTTTCAAAATGCTTCCAGATGAATATCCGAAGCACCTTCTCGGACTGCTTGTGACAACAACGCATTAATTAAGCGAACTATGGGGGCATGGTCTTCTGTTTCTAACAGGTCGGTTGTAACTGGAACTTCCTGTGACAGCATTTCCAAATCAATTTCGTCACCCAGAGGTGTCAACCATATCACTGGCTTGGGAGCGACCTTTATCATAAGCACGACTAAGAACAAATTGAAAATCATCATTCGGTAGAGTCACAATATTTAATTTCGAATCAGAATACTGACGCTTAATTTCCGAAATAATTTCCAGTGTCGGTTTATTGCTGGTTATTACAGCAGCGGAATCATCAGGGAGTATTTACCGACTAAAACACGAATGGCGTTTGGCAAATTGATACGGGATACGGTTAATCCATTCCGCATCCGCATTACTCAATAATTCTTCAACTTGCTGGCGAGCCAGTTCTGCCATTTTGTACTACCTTCCGCTGCGCTGTTTTTCTTTTTCCCAGTCGATATCGGGTAATACAGGCGGTTCAGTATCACGAATCAGCAATCGTGTATCAGGCAGGCTTAGTAATTCTTCTTCCTGAAGTTGCAAATACTTTTGTTGAGTTGTGTCAGCAATATCCGAATGGTTATCAACAATTTTGGGTCTAAGAAAAACCATTAAATTTCGCCTGATTGCTGTTTTTTCTTTGTCCCGAAATAAAGCACCTACTAGAGGAATCCGACTTAGTACAGGAACACGCTGTATTGAGTCATTGAAATCTTCTTGCGTTAGGCCACCTAAAACTACGATTTGCCCGTCGTCAACTTCAGTAACAGTTTTTATATTGCGTGTATCTGTAATGAGATCAGAAGCATCTTCTAGTTGTATAGGGGCAATGTTTGAAACCTCCTGTTCGATTTCCATACGAATGACATCACCCTGGTTGATCTGAGGCTTTATTTTAAGTTTGACACCGATATCTTTACGTTCAATATTTTGGTTCTGTAATAAACCAGTCGTATCACCATCCTGTTCAACAGTTCCAGTCGAGGTTGTTCTACTGGTAATAAATGGAACTTCTTGGCCTACTACTAACTCTGCTTCTTCATTTTCTAGTGTTAAAACAGTTGGAGTAGATAATATATTTGTGTTTGTATCGGTCCGTAGCGCATTTAAAACAGCACTAAGCTCAGGAACGACTGTTGTGCCGCCAACAATAACTTGTCCGGTTAGAAAACCTATATTAATGCCACCACCACCGGCACCCCCTGTGACATTCTGATCCAGGCCAAAGTTTGTATTGGCCTCGATTGTTCCCTGGCTAAGTCGATCGTTAAATACACCTTGCCATTGAATACCCAATGATTGTTGATAATTTTCACCAACCTCGGCAACAATCGCTTCAACAAAGACTTGTGAACGCCTAATATCAAGTTGGTCGATAATCGCCTGTATTTCAGCAAAATCAGTATCTTCAGAGCGCACGATCAAAGCATTAGTATTTTCATCGGCTTCTACTGTTACAGTAACTGCGCCCGCACCTGTTGCACCGTCTTCTCCGGTGACCTCTTGTTGTTCAGATATAATGTTATTTAAGACTTCTGCAAGATCTTTGGCGTTAGCATACTTGAGGTATGCAACATGGATATTGCCAGCGTTTTCAGGCTTGGGGATATCAATTTGATCGATAATGCTTTTCATCACCAAGTAACGATCATAGGAGGCGCGAATAATCACCGCATTAATTGAATCATCAGACTGAATTGAAGTGGAAATTGTCTGCCCGGGTATTTGCCCTTCAACTGGCTGGTCTTGAGTATTTGAAGATTCAAGGTTAGTTAAGATATTAGCGATACGACTGGCCTTCGCATGTTTGGTGTAAACCACATATATGTCTGAATCTAGTCCTTCTCGTTGAACATCGAGTTTGTCGATAACTTCTTTTGCACGCAGAAAAATAGATTCCGGGGCCTGTATAACAATTGCATTAATTGCATCATCAGGCTGAATACTAACTCCGGTTGTTGCGGCTGGACGCCCTTCTGCGGCGGCTTGTGCTTGAATGTTGGCAACGATCTGACTGAGGACACCGGCGATTTTCGAAGCCTTGGTATTGTTTAAATAAACAATATTGATATCCGAGCGCGTGTCAGGTTGATCAACTTTGTTGATAATGCCAAGTACCCGGTCAATATTAGCCGCTGTACCGGAGATAATTAAGGAGTTGCTGGGTGCATGGGCAGAAATATAACTGGTGGGTGGCAATAAAGGCTGCACGATCGGTAATATGGTTTGCACCGAGCCATTTTTGACCGCATAAATATAAGTGACAATTTCATCTCGATTTAGACCTTCAAGTTCAGTAATTGTCGGTGTGGGTTGTTGTCGAACAACATTGCTGGGAACAATCTTAATAACATCACCGGATGGCACTGCAGATAAATTATGAACATCCAGAACGGACAAAAACACTTCGTAGATTTGATCGGCATTAAGCGGAGTTCCAGAAACAAGAGTGAAATTACCCCGCACACGTGGATCGATAATGAAATTCCGGCCTGTAAGCTTGGAAATTGAATTAATTAAGCCGCGAATATCAGCGTCTTGAAAGTTCAAGATCACTGTTGCATCGTCAGCCAGCTCAGTCGTCGCTAATTCTGTTGCGGTTTCCTGAGCAATCACCGGTGATAACGTAATGCCAGTATTCAGCACTACAATTAGTAAAAATCGTGCTATTAGATTTAGCATATTATTCTAGCCCCTGATCCTTGGCTGATTTTGTAAAAACCATTCATATGTTTTTCCTATCCCTGTTGCCAGGTCTATCCTAGTCTGCCAACCCAGCTCTGTTAGTCTACTTAACTCAAGTAATTTTCTTGGTGTGCCATCGGGCTTGCTGTTGTCATAGACACATTCACCCTCATGACCGACAATAGCCCGTATTGTATCTGTTAATTGCCTGATTGTGCACTCCTGGCCTGAACCTATATTAAATACAGCATGTTCTAATTTTTGTTGGTTTATCAAGAAAATGCATGCGTGTGCCATGTCATCTACATACATAAACTCCCGTAATGCATTACCTGTCCCCCATACCTGTAGTTTATCATTATTTTTAAGCATTGCTTCGTGGGCTTTGCGTAAAAGAGCGGGCAAGACATGGGCATTTTCAGGATGAAAATTGTCCTCAGGTCCGTAAAGATTAGTGGGCATAACACTAATAAAATCCGTCCCATACTGAGTATTAAAGGCCTCACACATTTTAAGTCCGGCAATTTTGGCAACCGCATAGGGCTCGTTGGTTGATTCCAGTGGACCGGTGAGCAAATATTCTTCTTTCATCGGCTGCGGGCAGTTGCGAGGATAAATACAGGAACTGCCTAAAAATAATAAGCGTTTTACACCTGAATCGTAGGCACTTTTAATCACATTATTTTGAATGGTTAAATTTTCGTATATGAAGTCAGCGCGATAAATATTATTGGCCTGTATTCCTCCTACTTTCGCCGCGGCCAGGAAAACATACTCTGGGTTATGCTCTGTAAAAAAATTCGATACCGAATTTTGATTGCATAAATCAAGTTTGTTTCGATCACAAACAATTAGATTTCCATACCCCTGTGCTGCTAATTGCCGATGAATGGCCGATCCCACCATACCATTGTGTCCGGCAATAAATATTTTTGCATCTTTTCTCATGAGTTAAGTTAATCGAAGTATTCGACACGAATTCGCTTTATTTTTTCCACGACGCTGGCCAATTGATCGAGTTGAATAAGCGCATCTTGCATTGATGATTCACTAGTTTGGTTGGTTAATATAATCACATCAGCCAGTTCAGTATCCGATGCAGTGCGTTTTTGCTCAATAGCCTCGATACTAATGCCCTGATCACCCAGAATTCGAGTGACATCAGCGAGAACACCGGGCTGATTGGCCGCTTTCATATTAAGATAATAAGCACAATTAATTTCTGATATAGGCAAGATAGGCGTATTCGATAGTTGGTCAGGCTGGAAGGCCAGATGCGGTACTCTGTTTTCGCTGTCCGTGGTCAATGTTCGTACCACGTCAACCAAATCGGCAACCACAGAAGATGCTGTTGGCTCGGCCCCTGCGCCTGGACCATAATACATCGAAGAACCCACCGCATCGCCATGGACCATAATTGCATTCATTACGCCATTTACATTTGCGATCAAACGTTGCCTGGGAATTAAGGTCGGATGGACCCGCAATTCAATTCCCTTGGCTGTTCTTTTTGCTAGGCCGAGGTGTTTGATTCGATAACCTAACTCTTTCGCATTGACAATATCATCATAACTAACTTGTGTAATTCCTTCGGTATAGACCTTGTCAAATTGCAGTGGAACACCAAAAGCAATGGAGGCCAATATGGTTAATTTATGTGCAGCATCAATGCCTTCAACATCAAATGTTGGATCAGCTTCAGCATAACCAAGTTGCTGGGCTTCACTTAGTACTTCAGCAAAATCACTTTGCTGGCTTTCCATTGAGGTCAAAATAAAATTTCCGGTGCCATTAATAATTCCGGCAAGCCATTCAATTCGATTTGCTGCCAGGCCTTCCCTTATCGCTTTTATGACAGGAATACCACCTGCCACCGCTGCCTCAAAGGCAACAACTACATGATTTTTATGTGCGGCTGAGAAAATTTCATTCCCGTGAATGGCAATCAAAGCCTTGTTTGCTGATACAACGTGTTTACCATTTTCGATCGCTTTCAACACGACATCGCGGGCCAGTTCTATGCCCCCCATTAACTCAACAATGACATCAACTTCAGGATGATTTGCAACAGCTAATGGATCATCAGTAATGGTTATGTCGGCACCATTAATGTCGCGTTTTTTGCCGGTGTCTTTGACAGCTGCAATAGTAGGAATAATTTGCCGCCCCGCACGGCGGGAAATTTCATCGGCATTACGCAGCAACACTTTGACTGTGCCTGCGCCCACAGTACCTAGGCCTACGAGTCCTATCTTAACTGGCTTCACATTCTTTCCTTTGAATAAAACGACTAAAGCGCGATTTTATCCTACTTTTTTGGGTAAAAGGCTAAGAGGACTAACTGGTTTGCCATTTTTTCGAATCTCGAAATGTAGTTTGGCCTGGTTGGCATCGGAACTGCCAACCTCGGCAATTTTTTGGCCTTGTGAAATTTGGTCGCCCTCTTTGACATTCAATGATTGATTGTGCGCATAAGCGCTAAGATAAGTTTCATTGTGTTTGATAATAATCAGATTGCCATAGCCTTTTAAACCGTTACCGGCATAAACGACTTTTCCGGAGGCAGTTGCTTTAACATCAGCACCACGGTGGCTAATAATATCCAGGCCGTTATTTTGGCTGGATTTTTTATAATTAACGATGTTCAAAGCGGCAATTGGCCAGCGCCAGGAATTATCGAATGGCACAAACTTTAGATTGGCGACCTCGGGTTGCGGCCGGGTTTCGGGTTCCTCGACCTCAGGTTGAGGTGGTTTGACGATTTCGGTTTCTGGCTGTTTAACTTCAATTTGATTGGTTTGCGCTTCAACGGGTCTAATTACATCATTCGTGACGTTCTTGTCATAGTTTTCAGGTTTAACCAGTGTTATTTTTTGGCCACGCTTGATCAAATATGGGTCGGGAATGCTATTCCAGGCCGCAAGTTCTTTATAATCAAGTCCCGCTAAAAAGGC
The DNA here is from genome assembly GCA_965215945.1 of Arenicellales bacterium. Taxonomy (GTDB): domain Bacteria; phylum Pseudomonadota; class Gammaproteobacteria; order Arenicellales; family JAHEKD01; genus JAHEKD01. Next base: position 125,204 of record CBDCFC010000018.1, read on the forward strand.
GATGCTATACAATGTGTCACCGCTACCAGCTATATGAACAGTTTTTTTTGGTTTTACAAAAGATTGGTCATCGAGTGGTACTACGGGCGGCTGTGAACAGGCGGCCAGTAGTAAATAAGCGAGTGAAAATGTCAGTGTAGTTCGTTTTTTATTTATAAGTGGCATAAAAAATCAACAAGATAGTGACAATTACTAAAGTTATCCATCCGATTATATCAATAACTTTATGTAATTGCTCGCCATATCTTGGTCCAAACCACTTTCCTAATGCAGCGACCAGGAAGAATCTACCACCTCGCCCAATCACAGAAGCGACCACAAATGGTATAAAAGCCATACTTAGCACACCAGCGGTTATGGTGAAAATTTTATAAGGAATGGGTGTGAACCCGGCAATAAAAACGATCCAGATACCATATTGATCAAACAGGCCTTTGACGTGTTCAAATTTTTCCTGGGCATGGTAAAAGTTAATGATGTCTTCACCAATAAAAGTAAATAAATATTTACCGATCAGATAACCAAGCACCCCCCCAATTACAGAAGTAATAGTGGTAATAAATGCATAACGCCAACTTTTTTCAGGTTTGGCGATAGCCATTGGCAACAACATCACATCAGGTGGGATTGGAAAAAAACTTGATTCCGCCAAACTTAGACCACCGAGATAGCGTTCCGCCATTGGATGGGCGGCCCAACCTAATACCTTGGTGTACAAGGTAGAGAAGATTCTCATTATTTTTCTATTCCACGCTTAAAGGCAACAAAACGAACCGCCGATACATTCTCTTCGATGAATTCATCATTATGTTTGGTGATCACCTTAAGCAGCTGATGATCATTATCACCTACTGGCATTACCAATCGTCCACCTGGTGCGAGTTGTTCAAGCAGTTTTTTAGGGATGTCATCTGATGCTGCTGCCGCCAGTATGCCATCAAATGGTGCATTCTCAGGCCATCCGTCATAGCCATCGGCAATTTCTAATGAAGTGTTCTTTATTTTTAAGTCGTAAAGTCGGTTGCGGGCATCCCACATTAACTCTGCGATTCGTTCAATTGAATATATGTGGCTACATAATTGTGCTAAAACAGCCGTCTGGTATCCACAACCAGTACCAATTTCCAACACTTTTTCCAGTGGTCGCTGGGTGTCGGCCAGTAAAAGCTCTGTCATTAAGGCGACTATATAGGGCTGTGATATAGTTTGTCCGTGGCCGATGGGTAAAGCAATGTTTTCATAGGCACGAGATTCCAAGGCTTTGGGTAAAAAAATATGTCTTGGAATTTTGGACATCACCCATAAAACCTCCTCGTTTTTAATACCCGCATCTCTAAGTTGTTCTATTAGTCTGTTACGCGCGCGATCAGAAGTCATCCCTGAACCGGAAAATTTACTCTCAGCCATCAATCAAGTCCGTTAAGCCATTGTTTAAGCGTATCGATGCTTGAATACGAAGTCAGGTCAATCTTGATAGGTGTCACAGAAATATATCCATTAGCCACCGCGTAAAAATCGGTACCTGGTCCTTCATCATCACCCTTTCCGGGGGGTCCGACCCAATATATTTCTTCACCTGAGGGTGTTTTAGATTGAATGATCGGTTCCGATTTGTGTCGTTGTCCAAGCCGGGTAACCTGCCAGCCCTTGATATGTTGGTACGGTAAATCGGGCACATTAACATTCAAAATATTATCGGCGCCAAGTGGGTGTTGATTCATTTTTTCCAGCAGCCGCACCACCGCTTTCGCCGCAGACTCGAAATGGCTGACTTGTTCACCAACTAACGAAACAGCGATAGCCGGAAGCCCTAAAAACCGCCCCTCTGTGGCAGCGGCAACTGTTCCGGAGTAAAGCACGTCGTCACCTAAATTAGCACCGTTATTGATTCCAGCAATAACCATGTCGGGAGTCGGTTTTACATAACCAGTTATTGCCAAATGGACACAATCAGTTGGTGTGCCTTCAACGTAATGAAACCCGTTGTCCGCCTGGTAAACGCGCAGTGGGTTTTTCAACGTTAAGGAATTGCTTGCCCCGCTTCGGTTGCGATCTGGCGCAACAACAGTGACATCCGCTATCTCTTCTAGGTACTGAGCCAAACAGGCAATGCCTGACGCAAGATAGCCATCATCATTACTAACCAGAATTTTCAAAACTAATTTCGAGTGGGAATTTTAGATAGTGCTTTTTTAGCTTCTTGATGCCCGTTTGACAAGGCTTTTTTCAACCAAAATTCGGCTTGCTCTATATCCTTATCGACTCCTAATCCTTTTGCATAAGCTAACCCCAAACGGTATTGTGCCGGGCCGTAACCTTTTTCTGCCGAACTCTGATACCATCTGACGGCTCTGGCCGTATCTGAATCAACATACCAGCCTTTTTCGTAAATAACACCCATGGCTTTTTCTGCCCAGGGCTGACGATATTTAGCGTTTTGATTGACATAATCCAGCGAACGTTTCAGCCAGAATGTTGATTCGGCAAAATTCTGTTCTGTTCCTCTTCCGGCTGCATACATTTCGGCGAGAATATATTGAGCTCTGCCCTCACTTTGATTTGCGGCATCTAACATTGTATTGAACAGCTTATTCGAATAACGACCGGAATCATAAGTATTATAGGCAGCAGCAAGTTGCACTCGGTTAATGGCAGGCGATTGTGGTTCTACGACTGCAGTTTGTTCTGGCCCTTGGTCTTTGAGTTCAGCAGGCTCCTCTGTGGTAACCGGGATTGTTGAAATATTTTTGTCAGCTTCAACGCTAGGAGTATCGCCGACTTGTGGTGGACTATTTTCGTTGTTATTTTCTGTCTCAATTTGAGGTGCCCTAGATTTGATTTCTTCAGCTTTAGCTAATTCTTCCAGTAAACGTTTTTTTTCCTCTTCTACTTTCAGTTCAGCTTTTAAATCCGTAATTTGCTGCAAAAAGCCATCAAGTCTTGGATCATTTGGCCTGACTCTGATTAGATCGGTTAAGTGGCGACTGGCCTTGTCGGGGTCTTTGTTATCTATGGCTTTTAAGGCAAAAGAGAAATAGGTGTCAGCAATATCATCTAACCCGGTGATGGCCCGTTCATTGTCTTGTTGAATTTCTAAAGCCTGCGAAAAATAATCATAGGCACTTTGCCCTTCAGGTTTGAGCAGGCTGAAGTTTTCAAGCGCATCTTCAGCTTTTCCAAGCAATTCTGCCACTTGTGCCTGCCGGGCTTGTTCTTGAGCTAATTGTTCTGCCGCAAGTTCAGCTTCGCGTGCTTTTAATTCCTCCTCAACAAGGCGCTGGACTTCTTCCTCCTTTTGCAAATTCGCATAAAATTCTCTACGTGCCTCATCAGATTCTTGGCTAATATCACTGCTTTCTACTTCGTCTTCATTAATTTGGTTTGTAGTTAGCGCTGGTTCTTCGGGACCACTTTTTATTTCTTTTGCTGGCTCGGATTCTGTTGGCCCAGGTTCTACAGGTTCAGGGTCAAGCAAAAGTTGTGCTTCTTGGTTTGCCCCTGTCGGCAAATTCTTTTGGGTTAATTCGTGTTGATATATCTGGTAGCCAGTCACGCTTAGAAAAGCAATAAGCGCCAGGCTTAACGTCCAATAGAAAAATTTACCTGAACTACTAGTCCTTGCTGTGTATGCCTGTGTATCGCTGCTTATTTCTGAATCTTGGGTCGGTAAATTGCTTCGCTCGGCAAGTTTTGCCATCGGAATGATGTTTTCATTATTTTGCGTTTCATCAGCAATGTCAGAAGAAGTAGACTGTGATGAGCGCAGATTTTTATTTTGTTTTTGAAAATTAACTACACCTAACATTAAATCAGCCGAATCCGGTCTGTCTTCAACATAAGGCTTGAGCATCCAATCAATGTTAGACAGTATCAAGTTTGAATATTGACCCTTGCCTATCTCGACCGCTGGTGTTAGTGGATCGGGATCACCTTTAATCAGTGCCGTGTGTCTGGTTGATGCATCGATTGGCCTGATAAGAGAAATTGACTCATATAAACTCGCTCCCAATGCATATAAATCACTCCACGGGCCAATATTGCCATCAAGCCCATACTGCTCCAATGGAGTATAACCAGGTGCCAGTGATACAGTATAGGTTTTGGTGTACTGCGCAAGCCGATAACGGGCTAAACCCTGGCCTAGTAATAACGGATGCCCATGGTTGCGGATAAACAAATTTGCAGGACTGACGCTGGTGTGCAATAAATTGCGTGCGTGTAGTTCTCGTAAACCTTGCAAGCCGGTTCTAAGTAATTCATTGATCTGTTTGTCACTGAGTTGTCCATCGCCATCATCGAGAATTTGGCGCAGACTCCTGCCATCATCGTATTCGCTGATTAGATAACCGGTGCCATTAGCTTCACGATATTCAATAATGTTGGGCAAGTAAGCGGAGTGTATTTGACTGACAAGCCGGGCTTCTAACAGAAATTCGCTTAGGCCAAATTCAAAATCTGTGAAGCGATCCTGATTTTCAGAAGTGACAGAAAACCCATCACTTTGACGAATGGCCAGGCTCTTGGGGAAATATTCATGGATGACAACATTTCGCTCAGCGCGATTATCCCAGGCGTAATAGCTAATACGAAAATCACCGATATTAAGTATCGATTCAATCTCATATTGATCCAGATGATAGCCAACGGCCAAATGCACCGGATGATGTTGATAGTCCGTATTGTCAGCTGTTCGCTGCATTTATTTTTTATCTCACAAGATGATGGTGCCCAGGGCCGGACTCGAACCGGCACGGGATATTATCCCGAGGGATTTTAAGTCCCTTGCGTCTACCAAATTCCGCCACCTGGGCACATTTGCTTGTCTCCTAAAGTGTGATTAACTTGATTTAGAAATTATAACCTAACAATGGAGGCTGAGCCCGGAATCGAACCGAGGTAAACGGCTTTGCAGGCCGCTGCATAACCACTCTGCCACTCAGCCGTTAAGGCTTTTGTCCAATCAGTTCAAGCATTGTATACAAAAAGGGAAAGCACAGTCGGCTTTCCCCTATTATTCTGGAGCGGGAAACGAGACTCGAACTCGCGACCCCGACCTTGGCAAGGTCGTGCTCTACCAACTGAGCTATTCCCGCCGTTCATTTAATATACTCTATTTAAGCATAGCAAAAAATGAGAAGCGATTTTATCTGGGATATAAGTGATGTTCAAGCATCATCTTTGAGGTATGGCCAGGTTGCCTTGAGATAAATATACATCGACCAGAGTGTCAGCAAGGCAGCAATTATCAGCAGTAATTCACCGATTTTTAAGATTGGTAATCCTTTGAAAGGCATTTGGTAAAGCAACAAACTAATCGCTATCATTTGAAAAGTTGTTTTTACTTTACCGATGTAGGATACTGTCACGTTACCCCGTTTACCAATCTCAGCCATCCACTCCCGCAAAGCCGAGACAATAATTTCGCGACATAAAATAATGCTCACCACACAGGTAAACAACGAAACACTCCAGACACTTTGCAAAATGTCCTTATCGGTCGCTAATAATACTAATGCTACAGCGACGATTAATTTATCGGCAACCGGATCCAGGAAAGCACCAAACTTGGAATCCTGTTCTAATCGTCTAGCCAAATAGCCGTCCAGCCAGTCGGTGATTGCGGCGGTTACAAAAATAATAGTCGCAACCAGATGTGACCAGGAAAAATCAAGCAGATATACGATTACCATGATAGGAATCAAAATAACTCGTAACAACGTAAGACTATTAGGTAAGTTGAACGTCATGTTTAGTGAAAATGTTTGTAAACGGATTCTGCAAGCTGTCTGCTAATCCCTTCGACATTCTGCAAATCATCAACACCGGCTCGTTTTATGCCTTGTATACCGCCGAAATAAGTCAGTAATGCCTTGCGGCGTTTATTTCCAATTCCTGGTATTTTTTCCAGTTGTGACTGAAAACGATTTTTAGATCGTTTTTGTCTGTGGCCGGTGATCGCGAAGCGGTGCGCCTCATCTCGTATTTGCTGAATCAAATGTAAAGCGGAGCTGGTTTTCTTAAGATGATAGATTTTAGTATCCGTCCCGGCAACGATCAATTTTTCAAGTCCAGGCTTGCGCCCTTCACCTTTAGCAACGCCGATTAACTGAATACTATTTATTGCAAATTCACTCATTACTTCGTTGGCTATATTGAGTTGACCGATTCCACCGTCAATTAAAATCATATCAGGAAGTGTACCCTGTTCATTCACAATACGTGAGTAGCGTCTTGTTAACGTTTGTCGCATGGCAGCATAATCGTCACCGGCGGTAACATCAGTGATGTTAAAACGGCGATAATCTTTCTTTAACGCCCCCGATTTGTCAAAGACTACACAGGAACCAACTGTTGATTCGCCCTGCGAATGACTGATGTCAAAACACTCTATTCGTTCGGGTACTGATTCGAGTACTAACTCAGTTTTTAAAGCTTTAAACATGTCTTCATAACGTGTATTGGCTTTTTCTTTTTGTTGCAAATAATTTAAAGCATTCTCAGTCGTTAATGCCAACCACTTTGCCCGATCACTTCTCACCGAGTCTTTAATGATCAAACTGACAGTCGATTTATTTAGTGAAGACAAGGCACTTTCAAGTAGGCTGCGTTGGGTTAATTTTTTGTTGACAATAATTTCATCAGGCAAAGGATGGGAGGAATAATATTGAGAAATAAAAGATTCCAGTAAGTCATTATCACTGTATTCAAGTTTATTCTTTACCGGATAGTAACGCGTACCCACGAGCCTGCCGCTGCGGACAAATGTTACCGCCACACAATAATTGTATTGAAAAGCGGCGAGCGCACATAGGTCAATATCGATTTTGGTGCCTTCAATATTCTGGTTCTGATAAATTCGTTGCAACGCAAGTAATTTATCACGGTATAAAGCTGCTTCTTCAAACTTTAATTGTTTGGAAAGTGCATTAATTTTTTCGCTAAACACTGTCAGTAGCTCGTCACTTTTACCTTCTAAAAATAATTGCACCAGCTTAACGTTTTCACCATAGTCCCTTTCATTAATAAAATTTACACACGGCGCCGGACAACGTTTGATTTGGTATTGCAAACAAGGTCGGCTGCGATTGGAATAAAAACTGTCACGGCATTGCCTGACCGGAAATATTTTTTGTAACAATGCCAATGTTTCGCGAACCGATTTTGCACTTGGGTATGGGCCATAAAGTTTGCCTTTAACTTTGCGAGTGCCACGATAAAAACCAAGCCGGGGGAAAGCATGTCGAGTGTCGAGGTAAATATAAGGATAGCTTTTATCATCCCGCAGTTGAATATTGAAACGAGGTTGATATTCTTTAATCAGGTTACTCTCTAACAGTAAAGCCTCAGCTTCGGTGCCGGTAACAATAACATTCATGGATGAAACTTTGTTAATCATCACCTGTAGCTTTGTGGTTAGTGGCTTACCTGAGAAGTAGCTGACGACTCGCTTTTTTAAGTTCGCTGCTTTGCCAACGTATAAACACTTCTTGTTTTTGTCGTACATCAAGTAAATCCCCGGAGATTGGCTCAGGGTTTTGGCGTATTCTTTACCGTCGAATTGGTTAGGCATTGTCTATTAAGTATTTAATTTTTTTAAACACATCTCGAAACATTTTCCTCGTCAAGCGACCCGTATTGGTATTGTAGCGACTGCAGTGGTAGCTATCGATGAGGGTCAGCTTGTCAGTTAACTCATAACTGGCTGAGTGCTTAAATTTTAAATCTGCCTGCTTTAAGGCTAAGGCCTTAATCACAGCTTTATGTGATAACAAGCCTAACGACAAGATGACACTTCCTTGTGCCATTTCGGCCAGTTCATTAGCTAAATAAGGATTGCACTGATTAACCTCAGCACCAATAGGTTTGTTTTCCGGCGGCAAACATTTCACCGCATTGGTGATGCGACAATTAATTAATTTAAGATCATCCTTGGCAGACAACGATTGATTGGTGGTCGCAAAACCAAAATCAAACAAAGTTTGGTAAAGCAAAATTCCGGCATGATCACCGGTGAACGGCCTTCCCGTCGCATTGGCCCCATGCATTCCGGGTGCAAGGCCTACGATTAACAAGCTCGCTTTGTTATCTCCAAATGGAGGCACTGGCTTACAGAAATAATCCGGATGCCTGGTTTTAACTTCACCCAGAAAACCCGTTAATCTTGGACACAGTTGACAGTGTGGGTTGTAATTTAGTCCGTTAGTTTGCATTGTCTAAACGTTCGCTTGTTTATTGTTGCTTGCCCAGCTCTGTGGTAGGCCATAGAATTCAGCCCTATTGTACGCAAACAGAGTAAACAGATGAAAATTTCTGCATTTGAAATAAAAATTGGCAATTTAATTGAATATCAAGACCGTTTGTGGCGGGTATTAAAGAAAAATCATGTCAAGCCCGGCAAAGGCGGTGCTTTTGTGCAAGTTGAAATGAAAGAACATGGTACTGGGACCAAATTAAATGAACGCTTTCGATCAGAGGATAAAGTTGAAAAAGCCCATGTCGAACCACGGCAAATGCAATTTTTGTATAACGAGGGCGCTGATTATGTTTTTATGGACAATGAAACTTATGAACAACTTACCCTTCCCGCTGAAGACTTGGAAGCTCAATCCGGGTATTTATTACCGAACACGGATATCCAAATAAACTTTTATAATGATGCTCCGATTGGTGTTGAGTTGCCACAAAGTGTTGTGCTTGAAGTCGTTGACACTGAAGGCGTAGTTAAAGGCCAAACCGCTGCTAGTTCCGGTAAACCTGCAGAGCTTGAAACCGGCATTCGTGTAACTGTTCCGCCTTTTGTAAACATCGGCGATAAAATCAAAGTCAATACCGATACTGGGGAGTATATAGAGCGGGCTGAGTGACACCCGTGTAATCCTAGCCACCGTCATCCCGGAAATCTCGCAGAGATTGTCCGGGATCTCTTAACGACTGTTCGGGTCTCAAATGCAGTTTTGATTTTGACTCAAGGAGATTGCGGCCTGCGCCACAATGACGAGGTTCAGATTATATAAATTTTTGCAAACAATCTAGTGTTTTGGAAATTTGTTTGGAATCTACTTTTACCGAATTATCTTGCCACTTCCTACACCGCTGTTCCAATTGAGCATCAGGATTCATCAAAGATAACAAACTGTCATCACTCAATACTTGCTCCACCGCAGCCCTATCATTACAAATTAGGGTAATATCGGCACCTGCATTTAGCGCCATGTGTGTACGATCAACGACTGAGCCGAGTTCGACCGCGCCTTGCATGGATAAATCATCAGTAAAAATGATTCCTTTAAAGCCGAGTTGTTGACGTAAAACTGTTTTGAGCCAAAACTCTGAAAAACCCGATGGAACGGTATCAATTTGATTAAAGAGAACGTGTGCGGTCATCACTGCATCCAGGTCATGATTAATCAATTGCCGATAAGGAATTAGATCCATATCAGCAACATCTTTGTAACAGCGTTGATCTTGCGGCAAACAAAGGTGTGAGTCTTCGAGTACTCCGCCATGTCCCGGGTAGTGTTTCCCGACTGCAATCATGCCGCTGTCATGTAAACCTTTAATATAAAACTTAGCCAGTTCTGTAATTACTTGAGGGTCATGATGAAATGCCCTGTTGGCGATTATTTCACTGGATGGATCAAAAAGATCGATCACCGGTGCAAAACTGAAATCAATGCCGGTTGGTTTGAGCTCGGTTGCCATTAATCGCGCCAGATTATAGGCGGCATCCAGAGCCTGCTCGGGCTGTTCATCATATAAGCATCCCAGCGTATGCAAACGCGGCAGTTCGGTGAAGCCTTCTTCAAAGCGTTGAACCCGACCGCCCTCCTGATCGACACAGACCAAAAGCTCAGGTGTTCTGAGTGATTTGATTTGCGTGACTAATTGAGTGACTTGTTGTTTATTCTCATAATTTCGAGTAAAGAGAATGACTCCGCCGATCAGTGGATGCTGTAATACCTCTTTATCGTCGGCATTTAAGTCTAACCCTTCTACATCAATGATTAAGGGACCGAGTAGCATTTGAGGTTGCTTGTTCATTTAACCCAGACCTCGCTCCTTTAATTGTCATTCTCACGAAAGCGGGAACCTAGAAAACTTTCTAGATTGCCAGATTGCGGCTTTCGCCACAATGACGAAAAAACAAATTGGTTATATGTCTGAAACTTGGAAACAGTAGTACACTGACGAATTTTTTGAGACCCTGTATTATTCATCAGTAATCTCCACCGGGCAGCCAATCGGTGTTAAATCAAACAGTTCAATCACGTCCTCATTCGCCATGCGAATACAACCATGCGAAACGGGTTGTCCAAGTTCTTGTTCATAGGGAGTGCCGTGGATGTAAATATAGCGCCGCATGGTATCGACATCCCCTAGCCTGTTAAAACCCGGTTGTTTGCCGCTTAACCACAATATTCTGGTGAGAATCCAGTCCCTATTCGGATACTGTTGCCCCAGTTTTTGGTTGAATATTTCTCCAGTTGGCCGTCGACCTACAAACACGCTGTTTATCGGCAAGCCTTCACCAATTTTTGCGCGCACGATATGTTTGCCCAGAGGTGTTTGGCCGCTGTCCTGCTGTTGACCCACACCGGTGAGTGCAGTGGAAATAGAATATGATTTTAGCCGTGAGTTATTATCAAAATAACTCAATTGCTGACAGCAAATATTAATTTTAATTTCAACCATGATTCTGCCGGATTTCATGCAACAAACCTTGCGATGCATCTTCAATCATATCAAGAACACGACTGAAGCCTTGACTGCCTCCATAGTAAGGATCAGGTACTTCTGACTCGCTGTAGTTGTCGGCATAACTTAGAAACAAATTGATTTTGTGATGATAAGCCCGATCAGATAAATTTCTCAAATCATATAGATTTTGATTATCCATCACTATCAGATAATCGAATTCCACCGCGTCAACAGCCGTTACTTGCCTAGCCTTTAGTTCTGAAATATCAATACCTCTTAAGGCAGCGGCGTCGATTGCCCGTCGGTCAGGCGGATTGCCTATGTGCCAACTGCCAGTGCCTGCCGAGTCAATAAAAATTTGATTTGTCAGACCGGTTTTTTCAACAATATGTTTGAACACTCCTTCTGCTGTCGGAGATCGGCAAATATTACCCAGGCAAACGAATAACACTTTAGTCATTATTTAGTTCCGCAAATAATTTTCTGGCCTGTTCAAGGTCAGCCTTGGTATCCACGCCGACGCCGGTTGGTTGCTTGATTTCGGTAACAATGATTTTGTCGCCGTGCCAAAGAACGCGTAATTGTTCAAGTTTTTCCGTTTGTTCAAGTTCACATGGGTTAAGTGATGCGAATTGCTTTATGTAGCCGACTGTATAAGCATAAATACCGAGATGCTTATAGACTTTTTGAGTTTTAATGCTTTCACGAGAATAAGGAACCATTGAACGACTGAAATACAAAGCGAACCCATTTTTGTCACACACAACTTTGACAATATCAGGGTTCGAAAAATCGCTGGAATTGGCTAATAATTCACAGCCAGTACTCATGGCTGCCAGAGGATTTTGATTTAAGCTTGCCGCGATTTGATTAATAACGGTGGCCGGCATGAACGGTTCATCGCCCTGCAAATTAACGATTACAGTTTCATCGGTCAAATATAATTTTTCCGAAGCCTCTGCTATTCTGTCAGTGCCGGACTGGCAGTCATCCGATGTCATGATGGCATCAACGCCCAAGGTGCTAACATGATCAAAAATTCGCTGGTCATCTGTTGCAACGATGATCTGTTTGGCATCACTTTCTGATGCTCTGTCGCAAACATGTTGAATTAAGGTTTTGTCGCCGATTTGTAGCAGCAGCTTACCGGGTAACCGGATCGAAGCGAATCGTGCTGGAATAATCACGACAAAGTCATCATTTTGTGTTTTCATCTGCGTTTATATTAAATCTGCAAGTGATTGATCGACTCTGGTAATGAAATTTTGATTAGGTAAAGCCTCGATTTCTAAATACCAAGCGTTATCGTCGACGAGTTCGGCGCATTTTACCGCATCCTTTTCGGTCATGATAATAGGCCATTCGTTATCGAAAACCAGATCGTCAGAACGGAAATAATGATGATCTGGAAAATAGTTTTTTGATGGTTTGATATTTAGTGAATCAAGCATAGCAAAAAATTTATCCGGATAACCTATTCCCGCTATGGCATTGACTTGCTGGTGTTCAAAATGATACATCGTCAAACTGATTCCGGGCGATTTTACATTGCGAAATTGTATTGGCTTGAATTGCATGAAAAATTCGAATTGCTCAAGATTATTTTCGCCGCTGTAAATCTTGATTGCATCACTGGAGATAGAATTTGGTGATTCCCGTAATGGCCCGCTGGGTAGCAATCGGTTATTGCCAAACTGCCGGTGTGCATCAACCACAATGATTTCGATGTCGCGTTTGATAGCTAAATGTTGTAATCCATCATCACTGATAATAATGTCAACATTATAGTTATTTATCAGTAAATTAGCCGAGTCAACTCGTACAGGTGAAACCACAACGGGAAGTCCGGTTTTTTGTTTTAAAAGAATAGCTTCATCACCAACGATTTCAGCCTTTTCAGTCAATGTTACATCGACAGGCCATTGTGGGGAGCTGCCACCATAACCGCGGCTGATAATTCCGACTTTAAGGTTTTTTTTGCTGAGATAACTAGCTAACCAGACAACCAGAGGTGTTTTGCCGCTACCACCCACTGTTATATTACCTACAATTATCACCGGAACACTGACAGATTGAGATTTGAGTAATCCAGCCTCATAGAGGCGACGTCTTACAGGCATTGCTACACCATAGATCAGACTCAGTGGATAAAGTAGTTTGCTGATGGGATGGGTCTTATCTTGCCAAATTTGAGGCAGTTTTGTTGCGAATGTTTGCCACATTACAAATTGATTAACTCAGGAGTACCTAACTGCTGAGCCTGCCATAAACGGGCATAGTATCCTTGTTTATCGATTAATTCCTGGTTGGTTCCACTTTCCACGATTTTCCCTTGATCCATAACGTAAATACAATCAGCATTTTCAATGGTTGAAAGTCGATGAGCAATCACGATTGTGGTTCGGCCCTGTTTTAACGCCTGGGTAGCCTGCTGAACCAGTCGCTCTGAGTGTGTGTCTAATGCGGAAGTAGCCTCATCAAGAATTAAAATAGGCGCATTTTTGTAAAATGCTCTGGCAATAGCAATTCGTTGTCGCTGCCCACCTGATAGGCGTGTTCCTCTTTCGCCGATTAGAGTGTCCAATCCATCGGGTAATTTATTCAAAAACTCCGTTACATGGGCGGCATCGCATACCTGTTGTAACCGTTCATCGTCAACTGCATCATCATTTGCATAGGTAACATTATTTTTGAGGGTGTCATCAAACAAAATGGCATCCTGGGTGACGATGGAAAAATTAGACCGCAATTCTTTTAGATTGATGTCTTTGATCGAAATATCATCAAGTTTTATATCTCCCTGTTTTAGTTCGTAAAAACGCAGTAACAAAGAAACGATTGTCGATTTTCCGCTGCCAGAGGCTCCAACCAGCGCGATTGATTGTCCGGGTTTAATATCGATAGATATATCATCTAGAACTTTGGAGTCTTGATTGTCAGAATAGTAAAACGAAACATTTTCAAAATTAATTTTTCCTTGCGCCCGCTGCAATGACTCAGAACCCGACTGCATTTCAGCATTTTCATCGATGGTTGTAAAAATGCTGTCAGCACCAGCAATACCGGCCTGCAGTGTTTCATTAATCTTTGCTAGTCGTTTGACTGGCGACATCATCATTAAAATTGCGCCTAGGTATGAAACAAAACCACCGGCACTTAAGAGTTGGGGATTATCAGGATCAATAGCCATTTTAATAATGATCGCAACTGCCAAACCGACGACAATAAGAATAAGTGATAAATTTATAGCTGAAATCACCGCTTTTTTCATGGCTTGCTGGCGGTTATCTTCATTGGCCATTTCAAATCGCTGAGTTTCGTAGGTTTCGCCACCGTAAGTTTTTACAATTTTATGGCCTTGAAAAGCTTCCTTCGAGGTGTTCGCAATATCTTTAATGCTACGCTGGATTTCATGTGAGTTTTTGCGAAAACGTTTACTTGCTGTTTTGACGATGATTGCAACGATGGGCAGAAGCACCAGCAGTACTAGCGTTAATTTGAAATTTAAATAAGCCATCCAGCACAACAAGGCAAAAACGGTCAAGCTGTCTTTAACCAAAACTCTGATGACAGACGTGCTTGCCGCGGCAACCTGTTCTACATCATAAACCAGTTTTGAAACTAGGGAAGCGGAAGAATTATGGTCATAAAAGCGTACGGGTAAATGGATAACTCTCTCGAACATATCTTGTCGCATATCGTAGATCGTTTTTCGGGCTACCCAGGTCATACCATAGGTGTCCATAAAAACCCCTAGACCTCGGATAAGGAAAATTCCAACTAGGAATAGCGGCAGCCATTGAGCCATTTTCGCATCTCGAGCAACCAGGCCTTCATCCATAATCGGTTTTAACATTGAAACAAAACCGGCATCTGCCAGTGCAGTGACGATCATGCCCAGGATAGCTGCTGCGAAGACCCACTTGTAACGCCCGACATAAGACAATAGGCGCTTATAAATATAAGCGCCGTCATGAGTTGGTTCAGACATAAGAACCGTCCGGAACGTTTATATGTAATGACATGAGAAGTATTTTACCTGCTCAAGTGATCGATAAGTTGGAAAATCAATTATCTATAAAACAGGTATTTGCTGACTTCAAGCGATTGTTTGTCAATCCAAAACTTGGTCGTTTGCCCAAAGGTTATATTGGTCACGCCCTGTGGTGAGTTGTCGACAATTTTTTCAGGTAATAGCAAAGCACTGAAAAGAATAATATAAGCATCGTCGGATTCTGTCATGCCGATTCGATAATGCTTCAACTCTTTTTGTTGTACGCTCAAGTCTTCCAGCTTTTGAAACGCGTCATAAGCGACTTGCCAGGCTGGAAAATAAATCGCAGGCATAAGTTGCTTAAGGGATTGGTGGGATAAAAAATCATCTTCGCTTATATCTTCACAGATGTAACCATCAGCTAAAGTACAATCAGTGATCTGAGTTGCAGCATAGTTGGTAATTGCTTCTGTATTATCCTGTGCCACGGTAATGAAATTCAAACAATAAACTATTGGTAAGCAAACAATACGCCACATCTAATTTGCAATTCGCCTGATGGTTCGAATTTTGCCTGTTTCCACATCATGATGCTTCATATACCCGCCTGGTGTACCGAGATAGCCGTCCACACCAAACGCATGATCAGCGCGAATATCCTGTGGTGAAAAGTTTTCATTGTCGAATCGAGGATCAGGTCCGCCATGAGTATGATAAGACGCTGTCCTTCGAGTACCATTCGGCACTTCAACATCTCCGATGTTGATACTGGCAACATTACCAAGTTTGGGTTCTGTGTATCCATAACTGCCATTGGGGTTGCGATAAATCCAACCGCCGTGCTCTCGATTCAAGCGAACAGATTCCGGGTTAATTCGATTGAGCACCTGAAAGGCAGCGTTATCTTGTCCCTGTACAACAATAATTTCACCTCCATCCTTGCTGCTACTGCCGGAACTGGCAATTAAGGCCCCACCGACAACTGCCGCACCAATAACAGCCATTTTATTTATACCACCAGATTTGGCTTCAGTTTCTTCTTCAGCTTCGTCCAGGTTGAACAGTGCTTTGGGTTTGCCCCATTCTCCAGAAAAAGTAAACATGAAAGCGAGATCGTCTTCTTCTCTATTTAATGGATTATTAGTTGATTCAATGGCGAAGCCAAATTTTCCAGCTTTAGCCATAGATGTAGGATGGGTCAGGGACAGTGTTTTTGAATGGGCGCCGTTATTGCGGCTAAGTTGTCGATAGCCAAAATCGAAATTGTTCAGACGTGTGTTAAGTTCAATACCCTTGCCGATTGTTTCTCCACTACGTTGAAAATTCATTAAAGTGGCAGATAATTGTTTGCCTGTATAACCCAGGTAATTTGCTTGTCGGTCTTCTAATCGTTCAGCTTGAACAGTCGAAGAACCAAAGTAAAGTGTGGACTTGTTGTTAAATTGATATCCAGCGTTTGCGCCATAGTAATTAAATTTAACGGCACTGCCACCATGAATAAAATATGGGTCAATACCGGTGAATATATTGTTTGTTTTAACAAAATTTTCGCCTTGCCCTGCCGAGGCACCTAAACGCCAGTTGCCAGCTGATAAAACACTACCGGCATGTTGTTCATTTCGGGAAACCTCTGTTGAAAAATAAAGCGAAGAGAAAGAAGTAATATCACTATTATGGGTAAATCTAAGTCCTTTATAACTTTGATCACGATTAAAGACATCATTGACTTCCTGATGATCATTTTGCAAATAAGATAGTGTTTGCTGATTCCCAGGCTGGGCTTTTCTGGTGCTGAATGCAGAATATTGTTGGGACAGTTCTGTACCAATTAAAGCTGTATTCGTTTGTGCTGTATTCCATTCGGCCTGGGTGGTAGCTGAAAAAGCTATCGTCAGGCTTGCAGAAATAATCTTAAGTTTACTCATTTTTATTACCCTTCTAATATGAACTTTAGCTAGAGTTTACCTCAAAATAATCGATAATTATCTGTACATTTTGTGAATTATTGTAATGATTTGTATCTAGCGAATATACGGCTTTAATAGCACTTGCATTAAAGTCAGCTAGATCCAGATATCGATCCACACTAAATGCAACAGCATTAATCGGTTTGCAATTTTCTCCAAGTGTAAGCTTAAAGCGTAAATGATTGCCTGTTTTGCCAATCGGCTGGTAATTAATGACCTGAAATATATTATCAAACTTGGGTTTGTCGAAACCAACTCCCCAGGGTCCTGATTGGTCAATCAAGTTGGACATTTCCAAGTTAAAATCGCTTGAATCAAGTTTTCCATCCGAAAGAATCTGGGCGGTGGTAATAATTCCATCTGTCAGTTGGTGGATGGTCTGCTCGAATGCATTTTGAAATTTTTTGAAGTTGTCTTTAGAAATTGTTAAACCGGCCGCCATGGCATGACCCCCATATTTTTCAATCAAATCTGGATGCTTTGAGGCGATTAAGGCCAGTTGATCTCTAATGTGAATTCCTGAAATGGAACGAGCCGAACCTTTTAACTTGCCCGTGTCATCGGCGAAAATGATACTGGGTCGATTAAAACTGTCTTTAAGCCTGGAAGCAATTAACCCCACAATTCCCGGGTGCCAATCTTCGTGATAAAGACAGATTGCTGACTTGTTTTCATGGGCTGAAGCACTTATCTGGGAAACCAGTTGCTCAAGAGCTTGTTGACTTGAAGCACCTTGCTCGGCTTTTCTTTGTTCATTAATCAGGTTAAGCTTTTCTGCATAATCATTTGCCGTTGCTTCATTCTGACTAAGCAGACACTCAACACCGATGGACATATCTTCTAATCGTCCAGCCGCATTTATTTTAGGTGCAATTTTAAAGGCTATGTCTTCAGTTGTGATATGGTCCAGCTGGCACACCTTTTCAATCAGAGTTTGAATGCCAAGATTGCATTTTCCTTGTCTGATTCTTCGTAACCCCTGATCGACTAATAAACGGTTGACGTAATCAAAGGGAACTACATCTGCGATTGTTCCCAGCGCAACCAAATCAAGATAATCAACCATGGAAGGTTCTTTTATATTGTTTTCATGAAACCAATTTTGCTCTCGCAAGAATGTTCTTAGCCCAAGCATTAAATAAAAGGCTACACCGACTCCTGCAAGTGTTTTGGCTGGAAACTTATCGCCTGGAAGATTCGGATTAACGATGGCGTCTGCTTGAGGTAATTCTTCACCTGGGAGATGGTGATCGGTGACAATCACGCTGATACCATACTCATGTGCCCGTTTTACGCCATCAATACTACTAATACCATTATCAACGGTAATTAATATATCCGGTTGAAAACGCTGAATTGCTTCTACTACGTCAACGCTTAATCCATAGCCAAACGTTAATCGATCAGGAATAAAATAAGCAACGTGGTTAAATCCAAAACCTTCTAATGCAAGTTTAGTCAAGGTTGTACTGGTAGCGCCATCAACATCATAATCACCGACTATCAAGATATTAGCGTCTGCCAAAGCTGCTTCGTAAAGCAGTTCACACGCTTCTTTCATTCCTGTAAGCGAATCAGGCCGGTGTAGATTCTTAAGATTATAATCGAGCTGCGATAACGATTTTATGCCGCGGTTTGCATAAATTCGGTTGATTAACGGGTGTAAAGAAGGTTTAGACAGATTGCTCAGCGGTTTGCGCCGAACAATCTGTTTTTTTATTTTCAACTTTTATTTAAGTGCTTTCTTCATCAAGGCCCCAATCTCTGCCGGATTACGTGTAACCCTGATTCCGCATTCTTCCATTACGCTAATTTTCTCAGCAGCTGTGCCTTTGCCACCAGAAATAATCGCTCCGGCATGTCCCATTCGTTTTCCGGGCGGCGCAGTAATACCTGCAATAAAACCAACAACCGGTTTGGTCATATTATCCTTTACCCACAGGGCACATTCTTCTTCATCGGTGCCGCCTATTTCGCCACACATCACCACTGCCTCAGTGGCAGGATCTTCATTAAACTTTTTCAGTACATCAATATGCTTGAATCCATTAACGGGATCACCACCGATGCCAACGCAGGTCGATTGACCCAGGCCAAGTTTAGTGAGCTGATCAACGACTTCATAAGTTAACGTGCCCGATCGTGAAACAACACCAATCGAGCCTTTTTTATGGATATAGCCCGGCATAATACCGATCTTGATTTCATCCGGCGTAATCACACCAGGACAGTTAGGGCCAACCAGCAAGGTATTTTTGCCTTGCATTTTATAGCGTGTCATGACCATATCTTTGACTGGTACGCCTTCGGTAATACAGATCACTACATCCAGGTCTGCATCGATCGCTTCATCAATGGCTGCAGCGGCATAGGGTGGTGGCACATAAATCACTGATACATTTGCACCCGTTTGTTCCTTGGCCTCGGCTACAGTGTCATAAACAGGGATATTCTCATACACCTGCCCGCCCTTTCCGGGGGTCACACCGGCAACAAAACAGTCTTTGCCCATGGCATATTCAATACAATTTTTCGTGTGAAACATGCCTGTTTTACCGGTCATGCCCTGGGTCATTACGCGTGTATTTTTATCAATCAGTATAGCCATTACTCACCTCCCTTCGCAGCATTTACAACTTCTTCAGCGGCTTCTGCCATTGTGCCTGCTGAAATAATTTCCAATCCGGATTCGGCCAGAATCTTTTTGCCTTTTTCTACATTTGTACCTTCAAGTCGAACAACTAGCGGCACTGAAAGATTAATTTCTTTTGCCGCTGCCACCAAACCTTCTGCGATTACATCACAGCGCATAATGCCACCGAAAATGTTGACTAAAATCGCTTTGATATTTGGATTTTGTAGCATGATTTTAAATGCTGCAGTTACTTGATCTTCAGTGGCTCCGCCTCCTACATCGAGAAAATTTGCAGGTTCTCCACCATAAAGTTTAATGATATCCATTGTTGCCATGGCCAGACCTGCGCCGTTTACCAGGCAGCCTATCGTGCCATCAAGAGAAATGTAACTAAGACCATATTCAGAGGCTTCGATCTCAGCCGGATCCTCTTCGTCTAAATCACGGTATTCCATAATATCGGGATGGCGAAAAAGTGCATTACTATCGAAGTTAAACTTTGCATCCAGGGCAACTACCCGATCATCTCCGGTTACAATCAGTGGATTAATTTCAGCCAATGAGGCGTCCTTTTCCCAGAATGCGTTGTACAAATTAACAAGTAGCTCAGCTCCTTGGTCAACAGAGCCTTCCGGAATACCGATATTCAAGGCCAGTTTCTTGGCTTCTTCATGAGATAAGCCCTTAGTTGGATCAATCGTGACTTTGTGTATTTTTTCCGGAGTATTTGCTGCGACTTCTTCGATATCCATACCACCTTCGGAACTGGCCATCATTACTACGCGTTGCTTGGCACGATCAATAACGAGTCCGATATAAAGTTCGTCTTTTATATCGGCACCTTCTTCAATCAATAATCTTTTGACTTCTTTACCATCGGGTCCGGTTTGGTGAGTGACTAAGTTCATACCCAGGATTTCATCAGCCAAACTGCGAACCTCATCAATTGATTTGGCTACTTTCACACCGCCACCTTTGCCTCGTCCGCCCGCGTGAATTTGAGCTTTAACCACCCATAAGTCACCGCCGAGATTTTCAGCGGCCTTTACGGCCTCATCAACTGAAAAACAGGCTATTCCTTTGGGAGTGGGTACGCCGTACTCACGCAGCAATTCCTTGCCTTGATATTCATGGATATTCATTTTGTGTCCTCTCGAATGGTCTGAATCTTAATGTCTTCGTTTTTGCAAGCAGGCAATTATAGCGGTTTATCATGACAATTTGCAGCAAACCGAGCTATTAAAAAAGTCGCTAGTCTTTTTCAATCGGCCTGGCTGGATTTGTAATCCATTCACTCCAGGAACCGACATAGAGTTTGCCCATATCCAGACCCGCATGTTTTCTGGCAAGCATATTATGGCAAGCCGTTACTCCAGAACCACACATTGAGATAACTTGCTTTTCGTCGGTGGATTTTTGATGTGAATCATGCAACTCAGTTTTATCTAGGAAATGACCTCGATCATCAAGATTTTGCTCAAAAGAAAAATTGATTGCTGTTGGTATATGGCCTGCAATTGGATCAATAGGTTCATGCTCACCGCAATAGCGGCTGCCAGCTCTTGCATCGATTAATGTAATTGCCGATTGATCAATTGATGTTTCAATATACTCCGTTGAAACCCAGAGGCTATCATCGAATTTGGCGACGAAGTTGGTTTCATTGTGACTGGTCAGCTCTTTTGTTACCGGCAGGCCCAGATTTAACCAGGCATTTATTCCTCCATCGAGGACTGCAACATTTTCAAGCCCCGCCCATAAACACATCCACCATAATCGTGCAGCAATAGCACCTGACGCATCATCATAAACAACGACTTGGCTATTATCATCAACGCCCCACTTTCTCAATTGATTTTGGAATGTAACTTTATCAGATAGTGGATGCCGACCTGTGTTTGACAGAACGGGTCCGGCAAGTTGCTGATTCAAATCAGCATATTGGCTGTTTGGGATATGTTCGTTTTGAAATTGCTGATATCCCCATTCGGGTTCCAAAAGATTAAAGCGACAATCAAATAGACGTAAAATCGGGTTTTCGATAATTTGATTTAACTCGTGTGCAGAAATTAATGTCGAATAGTTCATGCTTAATTATATGCCGACCATGTCGAAGCAATACAAATTTAATGTGTCTAAAGGGGACGTTGCTTTAGCTACGTACTCTTTAGACTATATGCTTTATTGGATTTGTAATAGTCAGCTGAGTTAAACAGTTTTAATATAAGAAATTATCGGGTGCTTTGATAATTTGCTTTCTTGGAGTTGAAGTAGTTAGTTTTGTTCAAATTCATGGATACTGCATATTATGCACTAATCTGAAAAGTATGTGGCTACTGCAATTCATTGACGTCAGAAAGTATCGGGTTGATCAGATTCTGCTCTCTTGGAGTTAGATTAGTCAGTTTAGTTTTACCTTTGTGGCTACTGCACTGCCCTTCAAGCTGGATAAGGATGTGGCGGAGAGTGAGGGATTCGAACCCCCGGAGGGCTACTAACCCTCAACGGTTTTCAAGACCGCCGCATTCAACCGCTCTGCCAACTCTCCGCGGATGCGAGGAGCATATTGTAGCGACAAAACCGATATTTTCCAGTGCTTCATTTAATGAATTTTCAGTTTGAAGTGTTAAAATACGGTTAATCAATTATAGTTTTACTGTTGGAGATTTTCATGGCTAACGAACATACTTATGTTTCACAGACGGAATCGCGTTCGATTTCTGTGAACAAAGTGTTGAAAAACACTTATATCCTGCTTGCAATGACATTACTATTTAGCGCTGCGGTTGCGGCACTATCAATGGCAATGAATTTGCCAAGACCAGGAATTATAATGGTTCTGGTTGGTTTTTATGGATTGTTATTCCTGACCCATAAATTTCAAAATTCAGGCTTGGGTATTTTGTTTGTGTTTGCGCTAACAGGGTTCATGGGGCTGTGTATTGGCCCGATTATCAGCTATTACTTAAATGTATTGCCCAATGGTGATCAGGTCGTGATGGCGGCGATGGCAACAACAGGACTGATTTTTATCGGTTTGTCTGGTTACATTATCGTCACCGGGAAAAATATGAGCTTCATGGGTGGTATGTTATTTGCGGGAATAATTGCAGCTTTTGTCTTGATGATCGTTGCGATAATTTTTTCAATCCCAGCACTGTCGATGGCTGTTTCGGCAATGTTTGCATTGTTGATGGCCGGCCTGATCATGTATCAAACCAGTGAAATTATCCATGGCGGCGAAACAAACTATATTGCAGCAACGACAACATTGTTCGTTTCTATCTATAACTTATTCCAAAGCCTGCTGATAATATTTGGTGTGATGGGCGACGAATAAGCATTAATTCAGAATATCGGCCTGACCACTAAATTCAGAAATTTAGTGGTCAGGTTTTTTTATTCTTCCAGTTGTTTTATTTTGCTTGAGGACCAGAAATAATAAGCAAATAAAAATAGTATGTAGGCATAGAACATATATTTTTCCATGCCGAGAATATTCTGAATTTTAAAAGCAATCAACCCAAGACCAAGAGTTGTTAATAAAAGAATCACCAGGACACCTGTAATGCTTATTCCGATATCTTGAAATAAATGATGGTAGTGAGTTCGATCTGCCTCAAGCGGTGATTTACGATGAACCAGCCTTCTGATCATTACAGTCAAGGTGTCGCAGATTGGTAAAGCCAAAATCCACACTGCAGTAATGGGTTTTATAACGGCATCAGGTCCTTGCGACAAACGAATCAAGTACCAACTGATGATAAAGCCGATAAACATACTACCGGCATCGCCCATAAATACAGAAGCAGGTTTGTCCGCCGACCAACGCAAGTTGAACATCAAAAATCCAATAACAGCGCCGAATAAAGCGATGAGTATGGTTGCGCCCTGAGTATCATTTTGCAAATAACATAATCCGATCAATATGGCTAATATTGCGACTGCTAAAGTGCCGGATTGACCATCCATGCCATCAGACATATTGAAAGCATTGATCACACCGACAACAGCGAAAATAGTGAAAGGAATTGCAAAAATCCCCAAGCTGAATACCTGATTGGTAAACAGTCTACCTAACTGAAAAATACAGATCATTCCAATAAAAATCATGATACAGCAGGCGATGATCTGGCTGGCAAAACGCATTGCCGGAGACAGCTCATGTAAATCATCAAGCACACCAACAACAACCAGCACCATAGAAGCGGCAAATAACGGCCGTAATTCAGCGATCGGAAGATTGATAAATAACAGTGTAAAACAAAAAGAAATAAATATGCTTATCCCGCCGACCAATGCGGCTGGATGAGAATGTGTTTTATGCTCAGAACGATGTGGGTAGTCAACTAGTCCAACTTTGGCCGCAACTCGTTTTAAAGCCAGTGTCATAAATACACTCGATGCGAGAGCAAGCACAAATGGCAACAGTGCCGCTTTCAAACTAATCATTTTTGTTTCCCCACGTTGAACCCGTGTATTATAAGTGAGCCAGAAATAAAGATTGTTAATTTGTTATAACATCAAAATTTTGTGCGCGGTTTCGCAGCAGATGGTCCATTAAGACCAAGGCAAGCATGGCCTCAGCTATTGGCACAGCGCGAATGCCTACACACGGATCGTGTCGCCCTTTAGTTACGATAGTGGTTTGTTCATTATTGATATCAACGGTATCGCCCTCGATCAAAATACTTGAGGCAGGTTTTAAAGCTATACTGGCTTTGATGTCTTGCCCGGAGCTGATGCCGCCGAGAATCCCTCCGGAATTATTAGTTCGAAAACCTTCTGGTGTAATCTGATCACGGTGTTGTGATCCTTTGTGCAGTACAGATTGAAACCCGGCACCAATCTCTACGCCCTTGACTGCATTAATACTCATTAACGCTGCTGCGATATCAACATCGAGTTTGTCAAAAATAGGTTCACCGAGGCCGATAGGAACATTGCGAGCGATCACATCGATTCTGGCGCCAATTGAATCTCCGTCTTTACGCAGGCTGTCAATCAGATTCTCCATGTCGTGCACTACATTTTTATCCGGACAAAATAATGCATTTGATTCTATGAATTCCCAGTTAATTTCAGTTGCTTTGATATCACCTATCT
Organism: Arenicellales bacterium; assembly: GCA_965215945.1. GTDB lineage: Bacteria > Pseudomonadota > Gammaproteobacteria > Arenicellales > JAHEKD01 > JAHEKD01. The sequence continues at coordinate 149,604 of CBDCFC010000018.1, forward strand.
GTGCAACATAGCCTTTAATTTCAATGCCCTGGGAAGTTTTCAAATACTTTTTTGCTATCGCCCCCGCTGCGACACGAATTGCGGTTTCACGCGCAGATGAACGACCACCGCCGCGATAATCACGAATGCCGTATTTTTTATGGTAAGTAATATCGGCATGCCCCGGACGATATTTGTCTTTGATTTCGGAGTAGTCTTTGCTGCGTTGATCTTTATTGTGAATGATTATGCCGATAGGTGTGCCAGTGGTTTTGCCCTCAAAAACGCCTGACAGGATTTCAACCTCATCATCTTCACGACGTTGGGTAGTGAACTTGGATGCCCCAGGTTTGCGTCGATCAAGATCGGGTTGCAAATCGGCTTCAGATAATTCCATCCCCGGCGGGCAACCATCAATAATGCCACCCAGTGCGGGCCCGTGGCTTTCACCAAACGTAGTCAACGCAAAAAGTTTTCCGATGGTATTTCCTGACACGATTATGTCCTTGGCAAGGTCACGCCCTGCTGCCCCTGATATTTGCCGCCCCTGTCCTTATACGAGACTTCACATTCTTCATCACTTTCAAAAAATAAAACCTGCGCCACACCTTCATTGGCATAAATCTTTGCCGGCAGTGGTGTTGTGTTTGAAAATTCCAGTGTAACATGTCCTTCCCATTCCGGTTCGAAAGGTGTGACATTGACAATAATCCCACAACGAGCGTAGGTCGATTTTCCTAAACAAACCGTCAGTACATTTCGGGGAATGCGAAAATATTCAATTGTTCGGGCCAGTGCAAAGGAGTTTGGTGGAATAATGCAGACGTCGCCTTTGAAATCGACAAAACTATTGGCGTCGAAATCTTTTGGATCGACAATAGCAGAATTGATGTTGGTAAAAATCTTAAATTCGTCAGAACAGCGAATATCATAACCATAGCTCGATGTGCCATAGGAAATGACTTTTTCATTATCGCTATAGCGGATTTGATCAGCTTCAAAGGGTTCAATCATGCCATGATCTAAAGCCATTTTTTTGATCCACCTGTCCGCTTTTATTGCCATTTTAATTCCTTAATCTTGCTAGCTTATACACCAAGCCATTGTAATTGCACAACGAGATTATAACTAGCCGTGGTATTTTTTAAATCATCAGGTAGTGCAAATATAATCTGTGGGTCAATGCCGTTAACCTTATAGATAGCCTTTTTACCGTCGATGACTTCTAAATTGTTGAGCAAAATATTGTCAATTAATGAAAATTCATAAAACACATTGCCGTTTTGATCCGTCGCTTGAATACTATTGATACTGAAATAGTGTTGATCGCCATGTTGATGATCACAAGGGTCAAATCTAAGAAATGAACTATTCATATCCAGGTTTTCAAATATGAGCTTGGTAGTTTGTCCGGTTTGTTTTTGCCGAATTGTTTTTGACTTATCTGCTTTGAATTGATTGGCCTGTATAGTAAAAAACAGCTGATAGTTGACATAGCTAAAGCCAAATTGATTACGATTGGAGATTAATGTAGACAATTGCTCGGCAACCCAATTGCTCCGAATTTGTGTTGCGTCATTGAATTTTTGTTGAAATTCTATTAGGTCACCTTTTAATGTTTGGTAATTAAAACCTGCATATTCCAGAGAATCAGCAATAATTTGATCAATGCTAAGAAAATTCAAGTCGGATGCTTTAGCGAGTAATTTCTTTGAGTGAAGGCAAAAATCTAATAAGACATGAAATAGTTGCTGCTCTGCAGTGACATTGGTTTTTAACTGCCAGTATTTTCCGTAGGTTAGCTTGTTACTATCCTGGTCTACCATCATTTGATCAAAATCAACAAGTTTGTTGGCCTGCCAATGATTGTTGATCAAATCATGGGATTCTTGTACCAGTTTTCTAAGGGTTGCAAAACATGGCGAAGAAACTAACTTCTCTAACCAGTAATCTCTTAAAGACAGAAAATTTTTATCTGTTTTATTAAAAAAACGTTTTATCTCATTATTATTATTATAATTATTTTCAAGTTTATTTCTTATATCAATACGCAAGCCAGGTGTTATGTTGGGTGAGTCAAACAAACACCAACTATCTGTAAAAATATTGACCAAGGTCGTTTCCGATTTTGTAGCTATGATTCCAAATGAGTTGGACATTTCATTTAATTTTTTTTGATCGAAAATCTGTTGCCATAATTGGCTTTCTGGCTTGGGCATTATCCAGTCGGAAATCGGATCATAGCTATTAATCTGTGTGCTCAAATAGTTTTTGTCTGGGCAATCAAACTCTCTGTTAATGATCAGGTTGGGCAATTTGTAATCGGGGAAAGGATAATAAAATTTATGCATCAAATTACATTGGCTTAGTAATTCTCGCCACTGCGAATAATCGTAAGTTTTAATGCCGGTAAATTCGTAATCCTTATAATCATTTATTCCAACATCGGGGGTGGCCAGATGATCTTCCAATGCGCCATGCTGATATTTAAGACCCGTGCGATTTTCAATCGCAATAATAATGCAACCTTTATCGTTTAAGGCTTCGCTGGCTTTATTCAGTAGTTTTATAACTGTCTGTTCTGATGTAATCTCCTTTTGATCAGAAAATCGTTTTGCATATTCAAGCACGCCGACGAAAAGTACGGCATGGTAATTTCTCTGAGGTAACTTTAGAGTATTGAAATTGTGAGTGATGACCTCCACATTAGCCAAGTCTCTATTCCGAGTTCGAGCAATTTCCGCCCTATTTAAGCTCCCCTCCACTGCTGTAACTTGATGCCCCTGTTCTGCGAGAAAACGAGTGATTGCTCCACAGCCACAACCAAGTTCAAGTATTTTTGAATTTTCCACAAAGTTTATATTTTTGAGCAGATTAGATCGTAATGAACTTAAGTGGTATTCGGAAACCCAGTCCTGAATAGACGCGGCCAACTCAACTGAATCAACACTCAAGTCCGAGACCGATTGTAATACGTTGATCAAATACTGTTCTTCATCACTGCCGTCGCTATAGCTAAACTCATCGTTTAAGCTAGGATTAACCCAAACATCAGCGCTATTTTTTATAAGCGAATTTAACTCAAACAATTGATCTGGCATACTCAAGGTGACCTATAATACCGCCTCTCAAGGCATAATTTTTAAGATTGCTAATTATCAAGTTAAATGAGTGAGAATAAAAGAAAAATCCTAGTCACCCACGCATTGCCCTATGCAAATGGATCACTACACCTGGGAAACATGATAGAACATGTTCAAGGTGATATCTGGGTAAGGTTTCAGCGCATGCGTGGCCATGATATTCATTTGGTTTGCGCGGAAGATACTCACGGCTCCCCTATCATGATCAGGGCAAAAAAAGAAGGTATTACGCCGGAGCAATTAATCGAAGCAATTGCCATAGAGCATAAGCAGGATTTTGTCGATTTCAATATCAGTTTCGACAATTACTATACTACTCATTCTGAGGAAAGTCGGTATTTTTCCGAACAAATATATACACGGCTCAATGACAAAGGTTATATCGATAAACGAACTATTATGCAAGCCTATGATGCACAGGAAAATATGTTCTTGCCTGATCGATTTATCAAAGGTCAATGTCCAAACTGTAAGACTGATGACCAGTATGGCGATAATTGTGAGAACTGTGGAGCGACTTATTCTCCCACTGATTTAATCAATCCCAAATCGGTTCTCTCAGGGGAAACACCAATTGAAAAAGAATCGGAACATTATTTTTTCAAATTAGATGAGTTTCGAGATTTTCTAAAAGACTGGACATCGGATCCGCAAAGAGTACAAAAACAAGCTAGCAATAAACTCAATGAATGGTTTGAGGCGGGCTTGCAGGACTGGGATATTTCACGTGATGCACCTTATTTCGGTTTTAAGATTCCGGGCACCGAGGATAAGTTTTTCTATGTCTGGCTGGACGCTCCAATCGGCTATATGGCCAGCTTTAAAAATTATTGTGATAAGAGCGGGCTTAATTTTGACGAATACTGGAATCCTGACTCACAAACCGAGCTTTATCATTTTATTGGCAAAGATATTCTTTATTTCCATGCTTTATTCTGGCCCGCCATGTTGCATGGTGCTGATTATAGAACACCAACTTCAGTTTTCGTGCATGGCTTTTTAACAGTAAATGGCCAAAAGATGTCTAAGTCACGTGGAACGTTTATTAAAGCCAGAACTTACTTGGATCATTTTGATGCAGATTATATTCGTTATTATTTTGTAGCTAAGTTAAACGCTCAAATCGAAGATATTGACCTAAACCTTGATGATTTCGTCCAACGAGTTAACTCCGATTTGGTTGGTAAATTGGTGAATATTGCCAGTCGCTGTGCCGGGTTTATTAAAAAGCGTTTTAACAATCTGCTCGCAAATGATCTTGAAGATCGACAATTGTTTGACGAAATCGTAGTCGCCAAGTCTGAAATAGCCGATTACTTTGAAAACCGGCAATACAGTCGGGCAGTCAGAAAAATCATGAGTCTGGCGGATCAGGCAAATCAATATATTGATGAAAAACAACCCTGGGTAATCGCTAAGGATTCACAGAAAGAGGCGGAGTTACATCTAATTTGCACTCAGGGAATTAACTTGTATCGAGTGTTAATAATGTATTTGGCACCCGTTTTGCCTGGTTTGGCACAGCGTAGTGAAGAATTTCTAAACACGCAAATTACTGCAGATAATAGTTGGGATTCTATGGATCAACCATTACTTAATCACCAACTTAATAGTTACGTGCATCTATTAAAGCGAATCGATTCAACACAAGTTGAAAAAATGCTGGCCGCTGAACTAGCCTCTCAATCAGAAAGTAATCGGGATAAAGGAAATACGATGACAGACTCATCAACAATAAGCATTGACGATTTTTCAAAAATAGACCTTCGAGTCGCGTTAATTGTAGAGGCCAATCATGTTGATGGTGCGGATAAGCTTTTGCAATTAACTTTGGATCTGGGTGATGAAAAGCGCAATGTATTCTCGGGCATTAAAGCTGCCTACAATCCGGAAGATCTAGTCGGAAAATACGTGGTAGTAGTAGCCAATTTAGCTCCACGAAAAATGAGATTTGGCGTGTCAGAAGGCATGGTACTTTCTGCCGGGCCGGGCGGTAACGATTTGTGGATTATTTCTCCTGACAGCGGCGCAAAACCTGGTATGAAAGTCAGCTAAGATGCCCTTGGTAGAGGATATAGACTGCTGTTTGCCACAAACACAATGCACTAAATGCAGTTATCCTGGTTGCCTGGAATATGCGCAAGCGATTGCCCAGGGGCATGCAGATATTAACCAATGCCCTCCCGGCGGCGATGTGACAATCGCTGCATTAGCTAAATTGTTGAAGCGTGATGTAAAGCCGTTGGATTTGAGTTTTGGTGAACATAAGCCAAAAAAAGTAACTCGAGTCATAGAACAGGACTGTATAGGTTGTATGCTCTGCATTAAGGCTTGTCCTGTTGATGCAATCATCGGCACTAATAAGCTGATGCATACTGTCATTGAATCTGAGTGTACCGGCTGTGAATTATGTCTTGAGCCTTGTCCCATGGATTGCATTGAAATGGTTGAACCGATAACAAAAGATTCTGGTGGACCCTGGCTGGATTATTCACATGAATCCGCAAATCACTCGAGATTACGAAGACAACATCGCTTAACAAGAATCACTAAAATGGCTAACAGTAAAGGCCCACAGGAAATTGATCGCAAGAAGATGATTCAAGATTCGATAAAACGTGTACGGGCCATGCGTAATGAATCCTGAAAAACGTCGACAGATTTTTGAAATTCTCAAGGCTAGTAATCCAAAACCAACAACGGAGCTTAATTATCGATCTAACTTCGAGCTATTGGTGGCAGTTGTTTTATCTGCTCAAGCGACAGACGTATCCGTCAATAAGGCAACTAAAGAACTTTATAAAGTTTCTAATACGCCTGAGCAAATTGCTGCGCTAGGTGAATCAAAACTTAAAAAGTATATAAAAAATATTGGTCTTTATAACAGCAAAGCTAAAAACGTTATTGAGCTTTGTAATCAACTTTTAGAAAAGCATAATGGTGAAGTTCCAGATAACCGTGAGCAATTAGAAGCCTTACCAGGTGTTGGTCGCAAGACGGCCAATGTGGTTCTGAATACGGCATTTGGTCAACCGACTATTGCGGTTGATACGCATATATTCCGAGTTTCCAATCGCACCGGAATAGCACCCGGTAAAAACGTTCTGGAAGTAGAAAAAAAATTACTAAAATTTGTGCCTGAGGAATACAAGTTAGATGCACATCATTGGTTGATTTTACATGGGCGCTATGTGTGCAAGGCTCGAACACCCGAATGTAGTATATGTAAAATCAATCACTTATGTGAGTTTAAATCTAAAATCATGTGATTGTTATTTCTTTATGTCGATTATGATGTAAGTGAATGTAATGATCAAAAAACATCTAATCTTTGCAAAATACATGAACTAATTATCTGTGTCCCGGTCTATAGTGTCGTGTAAACTTATTCTTTAAACCAAAACATGGAGATACACAAATGAAGAAAACTAACTTGCTACTTTCAACGGCCGTGACTAGTTTAATTGCACTGGGTGCAACTGGTGTGGCGACAACTGCGGTTCAAGCCCAAGACATGGAAAAATGCTACGGCGTTGCAAAAGCAGGCGGTAATGATTGTCAAACTGCAAACAGCTCGTGTGCCGGTACTTCGACTGAAGATGGTCAAAAAGATGCCTGGGTATTTGTTCCGGCGGGTACTTGTGACAAATTAGTTGGTGGTTCTTTAGAAGCCAGCTAAGTAATATTATTTTTGTAATGACAACGAAGTTTTTACATCAACCGATCCCGGCCCAGGCCGGGATCGGCTTGCGTGCAGAACATTACAAAGATGCCGAGAAAAATCCAGGTGCAATATCCTGGTATGAAGTGCATCCGGAAAATTACTTTGGACTTGGCGGCATTCCGCATTACTACCTAGAAAAAATTCGCCAGGATCATCCTGTCAGTTTTCATGGCGTTGGTATGTCTATTGGTTCAGTTGATCAACTTGATACAGCACATACTAAACGCCTTAAACAATTGATCAATTATTATCAGCCGGGTCAGGTTTCAGAACATTTGTCCTGGAGTTCTGTCAACGGAAGATTTTTTAACGATCTGCTCCCTATTCCCTATACCGAGGAAGCCCTGGATCATGTTACTGAAAAAGTCGGGCAAATACAAAACGAGCTCGGCCAACAAATTATTATCGAAAATGCATCTACCTACCTGGAGTTTGCCGAATCATCGATTCCTGAGTGGGATTTTACCAACGAATTAGCCAAACGAGCCGATTGTGGCCTTTTACTTGATGTCAATAATGTTTATGTCAATGCCTGCAACCATGGGTTTTCTGCACGTAAATATTTGACCGAGGTTGAACCTGAATATGTGAAAGAAATTCACTTAGCCGGGCATACGGTTAAGTCCGTCGATGATACAGAAATACGAATTGATACCCATGATCAACTTATTTGCAATGAAGTTTGGGATTTGTATCAGTTCGCCATTGCTCGATTAGGAAGAATACCGACTTTAATAGAGTGGGATACTGATTTGCCTGAGTTTTCAGTATTGTTAGAAGAAGCTTATAAAGCACAGACGGTGATGGATCAAAACTGTGCCAAAGTTGCGTGAAATCCAGGAGCAATTTGCAAAACATTTGCAAGGGCTCGCCACCGATCCTGATATTGCTGAACAAGTAAAATTCAATCAGCTTCAAAACAGACAACGCCTTCAGGTTTATCAAAATAATTTCAAACTCAGTCTTACCTCCAATTTAGCTTCAATATACCCGGTTATTGAGAAATTAGTTGGTGAACAGTTCTTTAACTATGCCTGCAATGAATTTATTAGTCTTTATCCGTCCTTACAGGGTAATTTGCATGAATATGGCAGCGAATTTTCGGATTTCTTAAGCGATTTTGAACCGGCAAGAAGTCTCGCCTATTTACCTGATATGGCTAAATTTGAGTGGGCCTATCATCGGGTGTTTCACGAAGCGGATTCGAAACCCCTGGATTTAGAGCGATTACAGGATATTAATGAGGTGGATTACGAAAATATTGTTTTCTCATTAAATCCGGCTACCAGATTAATGACAAGTCGATTCCCGTTAATTGATATTTGGCAGGCCAATCAATCCGATGAACCGCCAGAGATTAAACTTCGTGATAAAAACTATTACTTTTTAATTGGGCGTCGAAATTATGAAAACATTTTTCAAACTCTCGATCAGATTGAATATCAGTTTTTAGTGATGGTTCAGGCAAAAAATAAATTGGGCGAAATTTCAAATGTCCTTACTGAAAATTTTACCGAAGAACAAGTAGACTTAAATCAGTTGCTAGTTAAAAACGTCACCTTGGGCAATATAAGTGATTTTGAACTTGCTTAAGAACCTCTTCATTACTTAATTGTCTGATAAAATGTTGTTTACGAATTTCGGAGCTCAATGTGATTAAGTCCTTCATTTTATTTCTTGAAAGATTAGTACCACTGCCGGACTTGGCTTTAAGGCTTTGGGTTGCCTGGGTTTTTTTTAAATCAGCATTGACCAAAGTAGCTGGTTTCCCACCAAAAGTGACTGATACCACTATTTTTTTGTTTCAATATGAATACAAAGTTCCGTTAATTCCCTATGAAACAGCTGCTTATATAGGTACCTATGCTGAGTACATCTTGCCAATTTTTCTGGCACTTGGTCTGGGTGGACGTTGGGCGGCTGGAGCATTGTTTATCTTTAACGCTGTGGCAGTAATCTCTTATCCTTCACTTAATGCTGCCGGTATTGCCCAGCATCAGTTGTGGGGCTTAATTCTGCTTTACTTATTCTTCCGCGGTCCGGGCAAATTATCATTTGATCATTTCATCAGATGGCGCCACATGCCGGATAATATTCCCAGTCCATAAACACATAAAGAATCGACCCATATGGATGCTATAGCTGTAGGCCTTAGATCGTCTGAATCAGAACGAAATAAAAAATTTTCTTTCCAAAGAACATTGAAAGAACATGGTTTGACTCCACTAAAACGCGGTGCGCTAACGGAACTGCAAATTAATGTAGGCAAACTTTGTAATCAAGCCTGTACACACTGTCATGTCGATGCGGGACCGAAACGAACAGAGATTATGACCTGGGCAACGATGTCCCGGATTATTGATTGGGCTGCAAGAAATCAAATTAAATCGGTGGATATTACCGGTGGTGCGCCAGAACTAAATCCGCATTTTCGTCAGTTTGTATTAAGTTTAAGAGGACTTGGAATCAGAGTTGTTTCACGCTGCAACTTAACTGTTTTATTTGAGCCAAATCAGCAAGATTTAGCCCAGTGGTATGCCAAGAATAAAATTCAATTATTCTGTTCTCTGCCCTGCTATACTGCTGATAATACCGACAAACAGCGTGGTAAGGGCGTTTTTGATAAAAGTATTGCTGCTTTGCAAAAACTAAACAAAGTGGGCTATGGGAGCAATCCAGAATTAAATCTTGATCTTGTCTATAACCCGGGAGGTGCTTTCCTGCCTCCTGATCAAAAACAGTTGGAATCCGATTACAAGCAAAAACTCTTCGACAATTTTGGTGTTGTATTTAATCAGTTATTTGCTCTAGCTAATTTACCAGTCAGTCGGTTCGAACACAGCCTCACAAGAGATGGTGAATTCGAAGACTATATGCAATTATTACTAGATAGTTTCAATCCCCAAACGATTGACAATGTTATGTGCAAATCACTGATCAGTATTGATTGGACAGGCAAGGTTTACGATTGTGATTTCAACCAAATGCTCGAGCTGCCACTCGGGGACAAACGTGATATTTACCTATGGGAATTATCTTTAAGCGACTTAAATGAAAAAAAGATTGCTACTCGTTATCACTGTTTTGGCTGCACAGCGGGCGCAGGCAGCAGCTGTGGTGGTGCGATTAGTTGAAACTGCTTAGCAAAAAATTTGAATTGTCACGCAGAATTTTCTATCAGCAGCTTGTACAACGTTTTAAACTCAGTTTGATATGGCGCCAATGACTCGCTGGATTTGATTTTTTTGCTTAAATCTTCGGCGTGCTCGGTGATTGCATCATAACCATACATTCCTGCCGAACCGGCAAGTTGATGAAGAAAACCGAGGAGTTCATCCGGATTATCTTTCGTTGAACCCCAAAGCCTTTTTAAATTTTTAGCTTTTTCAGTTAGTGATTGTTTATAGTTGAGCTTGACCTGCTCAATCAGTTGGCTTGCCATCGATTAAGGGACTGCGTTATGTCAGTTGATCCAATCTGTATCCATGCATATAAATGGAGGTGAGGCGCCAACCATTTTCTTCGTTAATATTCAACTTAGACCTAATTCGACTGGCGTGAGTATCCACTGTCCGTGTGTTTAAATCTGAATATTTGCCCCAGACACTCTCCATAATGTGGTCACGAGAAATGACTCTGCCAATATTTTTAAACAAAAACAAAGCCAGATCATATTCTTTTTTAGTTAATTTGATTGTTTCTCCATTTAAGGAAATAGTTTCTTTGGTCTTGTTAAACTCATAGGGAGCAACTTCAGAAGGAACATCATCTTTGGTGAAGGAGTCTGAACTTCGTCGATATAATGCTTTAAGCCTGGCCATGAACTCACCCTGTCTTACGGGCTTGACCAAATAATCATCAGCACCTGCTTCCAGTGCTTCAACAATATCTTCTTCTTCCTGACGTTGGGTAACGAAAATAACAGGAACATTAGAGTCGTAGTTATTTCGAATCCAAGTCAAAACTTCCAGGCCGGTCAAATCCGGAATTTCCCAGTCAAGAACAATACAATCAAAACTATCTTTTGAAATACGATTAACAAACTTACCACCCATGTCAAAGTGCTGGAATTGGTAGCCAGCCTCCTGCATCCAGGCTGTCACTAAATTTGCTTGATCTGGGTCATCTTCTAAGTAAGCTATTCGCACCTTCCCTCCACGTAATCCTGTTAATCATATTGTCTCTCTCTATAAATTTTAAAAGTAGTTTTTTAAAGCAGCTTTTTAAAACATCAGGTATCTTACCAGAATATTATAGTTAGCATCACTAGTTGACGATCTAATATTTGACATGATTAACACTAACCAGATTAATGATCTTTCATATTATCGGGTTTGGCAAATTGCCTGGCCGATAATTCTGTCAAATCTGACAGTTCCACTTGTCGGTGCGGTCGATACAGCAGTGGTTGGTCGCTTACCCGGGGCTGAGTGCATCGCTGCAGTGGCATTAGGCGCGATCATTTTTGATTTTTTATTTTGGGGATTAAATTTTCTCAAAATCGGAACAAGTGGATTAACGTCACAGGCGATTGGTGGGGAGAATTTTTCCAAGGCCGGGGAACATATAGCCAGAGCTTTAGTCATTGCCTTGGTAGCGGCGGGGTTATTATTAATTATTCATCAGCCGATATTGGATTTGATGCTGCATATCTACCAGACTGAAGCAGGCGTTACAGAAGCAACACGTGACTATTACAACATTCGGATCTGGGGTTCACCGGCAGTGTTGATTAATTTTGTTATTCTTGGAAGTTTTATTGCCCTAAAAAAAACCAAATATATTTTTTTCACCAGCTTTTACTTAACGTAACCAATATCTTTCTTGATTTATTCTTTGTGCTGTACTTGGGTTGGGAAGTCAAAGGTGTTGCTACTGCGACTGTCATCGCAAATTTTGCAGCTTGTGGTTTCGGTTTGTTGTGGCTGAAAAAAATCACCTTGGAATCTGCAATCGAACTAAATATAAAAAGAGTCATAAAGCAGAAAATTAGCAGCTATTTACCCCTGATGAAGCTTAATGCAAACATAATGATTCGAACAGCATGTTTAGTTTTCTCATTTGCTTTTATGACTTATATGAGCAGTCAACTCGGCACATTATTTCTGGCCGCCAATGCTATTTTGTTACACTTTCAATCAATCATGGCATACGGGTTGGATGGTTTTGCCGATGCAACCGAAAGTTTAACAGGCAGGGCTTATGGCAAACGCTCTGTTGAAAAGCTGTTATTAGCTATTAGATATACGACGGTATGGGCAGGTGTAACGGCTATATTATGCTGTTGTGCCTATTTACTATTTGGCAATCAAATTATTAAACTTTTTTCGATTGATCAAACTGTTATTACGACAGCAAGAGAATATCTTCCCTGGTTAATTATTTCACCGCTGATATCAGTTTGGAGTTTTCAGCTTGACGGGATTTATGTCGGTACCACTTACAGTGTCGAAATGAGAAACGGAATGTTACTTTCAACCATCTTGTTTGTGACATGTTGTTTTATTTTAGTGCCACAATGGCACAACCATGGTTTGTGGCTGGCCTTTTTAATATTTAAGGGGTTTCGCGCGATTATTCTTTCTTGTTGGTTTCCGCGAATCCCAAAGTCAATTTCAGTATAACAATGATTATGCCTGGTTGATTTGTTTAACTAACAGTTCAGCAATCCCAACCGAACTACCAAAGTATGGCAACATTTTTAGTGATATATCAGGATATTGAGATTGTTTAACCGTTATCTCATGAGGTACATCTTCACTGACATGACGGCCCTGGTTTAAAAAATAAGGCATGATGGTAATTGTTTTAGCACCTGCACTAACCAACCCATCTATTGCAGTACCGATATCTGGTTCGCAGAGCTCTAGGAATGCGGCCTGTATTTGACCGAATTGCGATTGAAGTTTTGGTTTCAGTGACTCAACTAATTCCTTGACTTCATTATTGGAGGCTTCTAAACGGCTGCCGTGGGCAATCAATAATAAAGCTTGCATTAATGACCTTTGTATAAACGTGCAATTTCTGTTGCAAATCTCTCTTTCAAAACCGGCCTTTTGAGCTTTAATGTCGGCGTCAATAGTCCATTTTCAACCGTCCAGGGTTCCAGTGTTGCACTGGCTTTATAGATTTGAGCATAGCCAGGAAAACCTTCGATTTGCTCCGCGATTCGGTTAACTAAAAACTCTTCAACTTTTGGATCATGTAGCACGTTTTCATCGTTATCAGTGACACCCAGCTCTTGAGCTTGTTTTTGCCACAATTCTTGGTTGAGCACTAATAGTGCGGTTAGATAAGGTTTACCTTCACCGATGACCATAGACTGTTCAAATAACGCATCTTCAGCAATAGCTGATTCCATATCGGCAGGAGGAACTTTTTCACCGTTAGCTAAAACAAGAATTTCTTTAATTCTGCCGATAATATGAATAAAACCATCCTTGTCAATTTTTCCGCAGTCACCCGTTTTTAGCCATCCATCTTTGTTAAATGTATCCTCTGTTGCTTGTTCATTTTGCCAATAGCCTTGCATAACATTCGGGCCCTTGGCCAGAATTTCGTTATTTTCACCGAGCATTAATTCGACATCCAACAAAGGCAAACCAATACTTTCAGGCTTATTACGGTCAATCAAATTGCTTGATAACACCGGTGATGTTTCGGTCATGCCGTAACCCTGAACCACATCCACACCCAAACCCAAAAATGTTTTACCCACTACAAACGGCAGCGGAGCGCCGCCGGCAATGGCAACTCGTAATCGACCACCGAGTTTTGCCCGAACTTTTGAGGCAACTAATTTGTCCAGCACGGGCCACAACATAAAATTAAGTTTCGATGGTCCTCTGCCCTGCTTGTGTTGAAATTTGTTCCAGCCAATCTCAACCGTTTTTTCAAACAACGATTTCTTTAAGCTGGATCCTTCATCAAGTTGTGCCATGATTTTTTGATAAACCCGTTCAAAAATTCTGGGCACGGTAACAATCACTGTCGGTTTATGGTTTACCAAGTCCTCACCCAACTCGGGAATCGATCTGGCGTATGCCACTTCACATCCGGCCATGATGGTCATGTAGTATCCAACAGTCCGTTCAAAAGTATGCGACAGTGGCAAAAAAGAAACGAATAAATCATCTGGAAAAAATGGGCCATAGCGTACACAACCATAGGCGTTTTCCAGTATATTAGAATGTGTCATCATTACCCCTTTTGGTTTGCCGGTTGTGCCTGAAGTAAAAACAATAGAGGCCAGTGTATTAGAATCTTTTGACGCAGGTGGTAAATCTGAAACCTCATCAGGTAACCAATTTTCAAGGGCTATTACCCGTGGATCTGCGCATTGCTCAAATGGCTCCAGTGAAATAATGTGCTTTAAAAAATCAAGATTAATTGTCTTTTCGGCATGAAGTTCTTGCCAATGCTCAGCAGAGTCGATGAATAACAACTGACTTTGAGTCAGTTCCATAATATAGGCCATGTTATCGGCACGATCTTCCATGTAAAGCGGCACCACAACCAAGCCTTGCGCGTGAGCTGCCTGATCAAAACAAACCCAATGAGTTGAGTTGCGCTGCAAGATTGCGATTCTATCGCCTGATCTCAATCCGGCCGCAATAAAAGCACTTCGCCAGCGATCAATAATATCTGACATTTCCTGCCAGCTATATTGATGCCATTTTCCAGACTCAAATTGATGATAAGCTGTTTTATCAGGATTTCGACTTACGCGTTGTTGAAACAATCCATATAAGGTTTTGGCTTCTATTGGAGTAACAATATCAACATCACTTCGACCTGCTAACGCATCATCTGCATAAACTGTCGCATGAGCAATATTATTCATAGTATTCAATGAGTTACTTTGTCTTTCTCGAATTTATCTACACTGATAACATTATAAGTAGCCTGATGCCAATTTGATAATTGTTCTGCCTCAGCTGAGTCGATATGACCACTATCGATTAGCTGCTCGAGCCAATCAGAAAAGGCCTGACCCCCGGCTTGGCGACGATCTGCTTCGCGCAGGCGCTTGCGAATCACATCCACTTCCAAAGTTAAATTCAAAGCATGTTCAAGACAGCCTGTGATGTCATCTGCGTCAAAACTAATATAAATACCTTCAGTTAACCTATCACGTGAGGCTGAAGGACTTTGCAATAATTTAGCAACTTTTTGCCCTAATTTATCGTCCGGTCTTCTTAACCAGCGTCCGGTTGGAAAAACCAGCAATCGCAACATTACACCAAGTGGTTTAATCGGAAAGTTTCGCAGAATTCCATCAATAGCTTGTTCTGTTTCAAACAAAGCATGTTGACAGGCCCAATCGACAAAAGGCATGTCTTCACCAGGGCTACCATTGTTCTGGTGTTGCTTCAAAACGGCTGTGCACATGTATAGATAACTTAGAGCATCTGCAAAGCGTCCGGATAATGCCTCCTTACGCTTCAAACCACCGCCCAGCACTAACAGGGCCATGTCTGCCAAAAACGAAAATGCAGCACTTAAACGGACAATCTGTCTAAAATAGGGTTTGGTTTTTGCAGAGCCCGGCGCCGTTGACAAGTGACCACGTGTAAGTGCAAAAAAGAAAGTGCGAACTTTGTTGCTATAGACATATTGCAGATGCTCAGCAAAAACCTGATCAAATTTTTCAACGGCAGCCGTTTCATTTTGATCATACGCCGCTTCAACTTCCTTAAGTAAAAATGGATGACAACGCATTGCACCCTGTCCAAAAATTATCAGGCTGCGGGTTAAAATATTCGCCCCTTCCACTGTGATCCCAATCGGTGTTTGTTGATAAGCTCTGGCTAAATAATTTTTCGGCCCCATACAAATACCACGGCCACCGTGAACGTCCATGGCATCATTAATAACAGTGCGACCACCTTCGGTTAAATGATACTTTGCTATTGCGGAAACTACGGATGGTTTTTCACCTATTTGCAAGGCAGCAAGGCTGAATAATCGAGTTGCATCCAGCATATAAGTCAACCCACCGATTCTGGCCAAAGCTTCTTGCACACCTTCGAATTTGCCAATTGAAATATTAAACTGTTCACGAATACGGGCATAAGCTCCAGTGGTTCTTGCGGAAACTTTGCTCATGGCAACACCGGAAGCCGGCAGGGAAATTGCACGCCCTGCTGCTAATAATTCCATTAGCATACGCCAGCCTCGGCCGATCTGGTCTTGACCGCCGACAACCCAGTCAAAAGGCACAAAAACATCCTTGCCTTCATTGGGGCCGTTCATGAAAGAGGAATTTAAAGGCAAATGACGCTTACCTATATCAACACCTGGCGTATCTACTGGAACTAGCGCACAGGTGATGCCCAATTCTTCCTCGTCGCCTAACAGACCATCCGGATCAAAAGCTTTAAATGCCAATCCAAGTACCGTAGCGACAGGGCCAAGAGTGATATAACGCTTTTCCCAATTAACTTTAAAACCGAGTTTTTTCTCGCCGTCTATTTCTTGTTCACAAACAAAACCAGCCGCTGTCATTGCACCCGCATCAGAACCGGCATAGGGTCCGGTTAGTGCAAAACAAGGAATTTCTTCACCCTTGGCTAACCGCGGCAAGTAATAGTCTTTTTGTTCATGTGTGCCGTAGTGAGACAATAGCTCGGCTGGACCCAGTGAATTCGGCACCATTACAGTCACTCCAGCCGTGCCGCTGCGACTGGCAATCTTCATTACAATCTCTGAATTAGCAACAGGCGAAAATGCCAAGCCGCCATATTCTTCCGGAATAATTAAGCCAAAGAATTTATTGTCTTTAATAAATTGCCAGACTTCGGCAGGAAGATCATTACGATTGTGGGTAATATCCCAGTCATCAAGCATTGCACAAAGTTCTTCTGTTGGCCCATTGAGAAAAGCTCGTTCTTCTTCACTCAGCCTTGCCGGTGGATAATTATTAAATTTATTCCAATCCGGGTTGCCGCGAAAAAGTTCGGCATCCCACCAGATGGTACCTGCATCAATAGCTTCCTGTTCAGTAGCCGAAATCGGCGGTAGTATTTCACGGATGCGTTTCAATACCGGACCAGTTAAATACTTTTGCCGAATTGGTTCTACATTCATTAGCACCGCTAATGCACCAAACAACAGCCATAAACCAAACATTAATATGCCCGGCACCCAACCGGTAAAGGTAATCGCCAGTAAAATAATACCGATACCAACACAGATCATCGGCATTGTTGGATTCATTCTGGCCACGTAATACATGAACATCACCAGAATAATAAGAATTAGTAGCAAACTCATAATGATAAAAGACTTTTACTTCTTGGTTGTCTGTGCGTTTTTGAAAGTATTACTATACCATTTCTGCTAAAAGCGACGCGGCCTGATTTTGATAACTGCCGCGTGCAGTGAGGAATTGAAGCTTGCTGCCGCCCTTTTGCAACCATAAATAGGCGGAACGAATACCACACAACAGACAAACCCTGACTTTGGCCGCCGTCTGCTTCTGGGCCAGATAACCCTGTTCACCGCTGACAATGACCCTGGGTTTAAGCGGGCTAATGACTTTTAGATAAACCTCAGCAATATCCTCCAGACTTTGCTCGTCGAAATGACTATGTTCATCCAAATCTAGACCATCAAGCTGCCGGGCTAAATCTTCACCCAACTGAGCTGATGATTTAACTTTCTTACTTAGCTGAAGTAGTTGGAATGCATAACGCATGATCTCAGCCTGCACCGGAGATTTAGGTTTAAAAAAATGATTCTGTAAACTACGCAAACCCAAACTTATACCATTTATCTCCCCATAAACTTCTTCAACAGTTTCAGCATCAAATCTGAACAGTGTTTTTACGCTGACTTCAAGATAGTATTGATCGACTTTACCGGTGCGAGCAAGATCCTGAACTAATTCAGCTGCCTGTGCCAATCCTGCCAGCGCCAAAGTTCTATCGCGCAGTTGACTATTAGCCATTGATTTTCAAACGGCTGTTGCCAACACTAATGTTATTTTTTTCGAAAAAACCTTCCTCAACTTCCAGTGCATATTTGGTTTTGACTTCTGAAGGATAAAGCTGTTGTTTACCAGTAGAAAATTCTTCTCGCATCAGTTGGATGTCACCAATCAAACCTTCTTTATCGATAAACGCTATGTCTAAATTGGCGTAAACATTATTCATATGAAAAGTTGGTTTTCTAGCCTGATCGAAGACAAAAAGAATCGAGGTATTGCTAAAGCGCTGCGGACAAATATGCTGAAAACCGGCCGCTCGTTCGTCAGCTTCATCGGCCACTTTAACCCTTAGTAAAACACTCTCACCGGAATCATTAATTAATTCAATAAATCGTTCTTCCATTTGATCAAGCATCTCGGTGGAGTTCATGCATTGTGCATATGCCAGATTCGAGAATAAGACAAGAGCTATAAGGTTTATCTGATTCATGCTAATGGATTCTGATAAATCGTTTCCTTGATTTGGTTTGCAACTGCGAGTGCGGCTAATCCATCATGACCACTGACTGTTGGTGTTTTGCCGGATTTGATCGCATCAATGAAATCACTGATTTCTGCATCAAGCGGCTGCACCGGCTTGATTTCCAGAACTTCCCGTTCCAGCCCAGCAAACGGCTGATCGGGTTGTTTGTCCGTTTTAGTAATAACTTCAACATTCTGGGCATTAAAATCAACCGCCATGTATTTATCCGGCGCGAAGACACGAATACGACGAAATTTTTTGTTAGAAACACGGCTGGCAGTTACATTGGCGACAGATCCATTTTCAAATTCAAGCCTGGCGTTGGCAATATCAATTTCATCAGTCAGCACTTTCGTACCCACCGCTGAAACATTTTTTATCGGTGATTTAGTTAACGACAAGATAATATCGATGTCATGAATCATCAAATCAGTCACCACATCCACATCAGTCGCCCTGATCGTAAACTCTCCCAAACGGTGGGCTTCAATAAATCTTGGGGTTTTAACCAATTCGGACAAAGCGACGATACCGGCATTAAAGCGTTCCAAATGACCAATCTGCAGCAAAATATTTTTATTATCAGCCGCTTTGACGAGTTGCTCTGCTTGCTCAACCGTTGCCGCAATCGGTTTTTCTAGCAGTATTTGCACTCCTGCTTCGATGAATGGCATCGCAACATCATAATGATAAGTCGTAGGCACAACGATGCTCACTGCATCGATCTCGTTTATTACGTCCTCATAGCTTGTATACGGAGTCGTTGAATACTGGCTAGCGATTTGTTGAGCATTTTCAACACGGGCATCAACTACGCCGATTAATTCAACATCAGGGTGCTCGGAATATATTTTGGCATGGAATTTTCCCAGATAACCAACACCGATTACGGCGACTTTTACTTTTTCTGACATTAAACGGTTCAATGATTAAACAGCAGATTATATAATTATAACGTGAATCGAAACTAATAAATCCTATCTGCCCTAACATTAATGAGGTCTTAAATGAAAAAAATTCTTGTGCTTGTTTTAGTTGTAATCATTGCTGTTTTTGCTTGGTTAAAATTCTCGGGCCAAGCTGAAGAACTAGTTCTCAAAGAAATTGAAAGACAAGGCCGTCGTGCATTCGGTACTGAAGTAACTGTTTCGGATTTGGAACTTGATGTAAAACAGGGATCTGCAAGAATTGGTGAAATAACCGTCGCAAATCCAGACGGATATACACAACCCAATGCACTAACCTTAGCCGGTATCTATGCTCAATTCGATTACAAGAATCTAAGCATCAGTGAAATAATTGTTTCAGAGCCTCATGTGTTTGCTGAATTTGTCGGCTCAAAATTAAATATAGAAGAATTGGCAAAACAAGCAGAGAAATTTGCACCAACCCCTGTTAGCGAAGTCGATGTAAATACAGGAGAGTCAAAGCCAGAGGAAAAAAGCGATGACAAAACTGAGGAAGAAGAATCTATAGAATTGACGATTGATTTTGTTGCACTGGAAAACATAACAGTTGATTTGATTTCGGATAAGTTAAAAGAGAAAAAACAGTTTGGTATTGATCAAATTGCCGCCCAGGATTTATCCGGCACTCCGGGTCAGCTTGGCAATCAAATCATTAACAAGATGCTTAATGACTTATATGAACAAGTGGCGGTTGAATCTTTGAAAGCACTGGGCAATGAAAAACTAGACGAACTTAAAGATAAAGTTAAAGACAAATTAAAAAGCCTGTTCGATTAAGGTTTGTTGTGACAGGTAAATTCGTATTAATTACAGGTTGCTCGAGCGGAATCGGCTACTGCCTCGCTACCAGGCTGGAAAAATGTGGCTATAAAGTTCTCGCTACAGCGCGTTCAGATAAAGACGTTGTCCGGCTTCAAAAAAACAACCTGAAGGCTCACCAGCTCGATCTTGCCGACACACAGTCAATCACTAATGCGGTCAATTGGGCCATTTCACAAAGCTCGGGTAATTTATATGGATTAATAAACAATAGTGCTTATGGCCAACCTGGTGCTGTTGAGGATCTTAGCCGCCAAGCCTTGGTTGAACAGTTTCAAACCAATGTCTTTGGCACACAGGAATTAACCAATCAAGTAGTTCCATTGATGCGAAAAAATAACAGTGGCCGGATTATACAAATCAGCTCCATTTTGGGTTTGATCTGTTTACCGTATCGAGGTGCTTATAATGCCAGCAAATATGCATTAGAAGCACTTAGTGACACCATGCGGATAGAACTTAGCAATACTGCAATAAAAGTGGCTTTAATTGAGCCTGGACCAATCGCCACTGATTTCCGCAAAAATGCACTGAACATGTTTTTAAAGCATATCAAGCGAGAAACCAGTGCGCATAAAGATTACTATCAGGGGGTGGTTGATCGGCTAGAAACCCTTGAAAATGTACCCTTCACTTTGCCGCCCGAGTCAGTGTTGAAACCAACTCTGCATGCACTAGAATCGAAAAACCCTAAGATACGTTACAAAGTTACAGTGCCAGCAGTTGGCTTGTCGTTTTTAAAACGTGTTTTTCCAGATAAACTATTTGACGCTCTTATAAGCCGCAAAATTAGCTGAATTGCTCACGCAGGATATTCCTCTGTACTTTGCCCATGCTATTGCGGGGTAACTCGTCAACAAAAAATATTTGCTTGGGACATTTATAAGCGGCCAGTTGTTTCCTTACAGCTTCTATCAAACCAGTCTCAGCAATCGATAGTGTTTGTTGTTTGACAACTACGGCAACGACCCTCTCTCCAAAATCAGTGTCTGCAATCCCAATGACAGCAGATTCCTTTACACCATCGATGGCATCAATCACGGTTTCGACTTCTTTCGGATAGACATTGTAACCGCCAGAAATAATTAAATCTTTCTGGCGGCCAATAATCGTCAGATAACCCTCATCATCAATAAAGCCCAAATCACCGGTAATAAAAAAACCGTCTTCAGTAAATTCCTCGGCCGTTTTTTCCGGCAAATTCCAATAGCCTTTGAACACATTCGGGCCATTGACCTGGATAACACCAATTTCGTTATTAGGTAACTTACTACCTGACACAGGGTCATTTACGCGGACAGATATGTTGCTTAAAGCCAATCCAACTGTTCCTATGCGCCTTTCACCATAATAAGGATTTGAAGTATTCATATTGGTTTCGGTCATGCCGTAGCGCTCCAGGATTATGTGGTCGGTTTTGTCCTTAAAATCATGATGAGTTTCTTCCTGCATTGGGGCACTGCCGGATATGAACAAGCGCATGGATGCAGCGAGTTCTTTGGTAAATCTGTTATCGTTGAGTAAACGCATATAAAACGTTGGCACACCCATCATAGTTGTTGCCTGCGGCAATGATTCAATGATCAAATCCAGATCAAAACCAGGCAGGAAGATCATCCCGTTACCTGCCAGCAATGAAACATTACAGGCTACAAACAATCCGTGGGTGTGAAATATTGGTAATGCATGCAATAGCAAGTCATGACTGCTGAATTGCCAGCACTTTGAAAGGCTTTGTGCATTTGAAAGCAAGTTGGCGTGGCTTAGCATAGCGCCTTTGGGACGGCCCGTAGTCCCTGAAGTGTAAAGCAGAGCAACTAAATCGTCACCAGAACAAGGAATGACTTGATGGTCATTCAACACCTCTGCAGCATAAGTCATCAGGCTCCCGGACCCATCATCATTTAAAGTTAGCAACCTGATATTGCTTTCAGCGATTAAACGCTCGATTTGCTGTTGTTCAGACTGATCACAAATTATCAGTGACGGGGTGGCATCTTCAATAAAATATGTCAGTTCGTTTTTTGTATAGGCTGGATTTAATGGAACCAGCACGGTTCCGGTTTGTACACATGCAGCGTAAACAGCCAATGCCTGAGGAGATTTTTTTACTTTAAGTAGTACGCGGTCGCCTTTTTTTAGACCAGTGTACCTAAAAACATTTGCAAATAAATCAGTCTGCTGAACAAAGTTCTCAAAACTGATTTGAGCACCGTTTTTCAGTTTTAAAAAAGTATCTGAATTGGCTAAATGAGGTTTGAATAGTGAATCATACAGAATATTCTCACCAATGAGATTCATTTACAGCGTGAACTATTCTGAATTATAAAATTTGGCTTAAGAATTCCTTGGTTCGAGGATCCTGCGCATTATCAAAGAATGTCGTTGGCGGGCCGCTTTCGACAATAACGCCGCGGTCAGTAAAATAAATCATATCAGCGACTTCTCTGGCAAAACCCATTTCGTGAGTCACTAAAATACAAGTCATGCCTTCTTCTGCCAGTTGTTTTATTGTTACCAGCACTTCTTTAACTGTTTCGGGGTCCAGAGCGGCAGTAACTTCGTCGAATAGCATAATATCCGGATTCATCGCCAGTGATCTGGCAATGGCCACCCGTTGTTGCTGCCCGCCTGAAAGCTCGCCCGGGTAACTGTCTTCCTTACCTTCAAGGCGTACTTTTTTAAGCAGATCATAGGCTCTTTTTTCAACTTCAGCCTGATCTTGGTTGAGGACTTTAACCGGAGCCATCATTACATTTTGCAATGCAGTTTTATGCGGGAACAGATTATATTGCTGAAACACCATGCCCACTTTTTTACGTAATTCGAGCTTATTCAGGCTCGGATCATTGACTTCCTGGCCTTCAACTAAAATTGAACCTTGTTGAATGTCGTTCAAGGCATTGACACAGCGAATCAACGTTGACTTGCCCGATCCGGACGGTCCTATAATGCAAATTACCTCGCCCTTCATGACGTCCATGGAAACGCCCTTTAACACTTCCAGATCGCCAAATGACTTATGTACGTCTTTTATTGAAATGATGGGTTGATCATTAGTCCATTCGCTCATGATATTCACCTTAAGATTAGATCTTCACCGCAAATCGCTTTTCAAGCCTCAGCGTGAATCTTGATATCGGATAACAGTACAAAAAGAACCACAACAGAATATAGGCATATAACGGCGCCAGTAAATCGGTTCGCCCACCTTCTGCGGCTGAAACCTGCCCTGCCAATGTCATGACTTCATTCACTCCGACAATAGAAGCGAGCACGGTTGCCATGGTCAATATCGCATACAGGTTCATCCACGGCGGCAACATGCGCTTATAACACTGCGGAAGAATAATCGACCATAATTGCTGTCTGCGAGTGAACGCTAATGCTTCAGAAGCTTCCCATTGTCCACTGGGCAGTGATCGTATCGCACCGCGGACAATTTCTGAAACATTCGCCATAACCGGCAGTGACAATCCAATCACGGCTTTAATCCAGTCAGGGAATGGAATCCGCAAGTCACCTATTCTGAACTCAAATGGCAACATAAACATGGCGAAAAACAGCAGTACCAGCCAGGGGGAATTGCGAAAAAATTGGGTTACCGCCCAGGAGCCGACCCGTATTGGCGGTAATAAAGAAATTTGCATCAATCCCAATGCAGCACCAGCCAGCGTGCCAATCAGCATAGACATGAAACTGATTAGAATATTAAATAAAAAACCTTTAAACAGCAGCGGCGTCCATTTAGTCAGAATGCTGATAATGCTCTGTTTGTCATTCTGAGCTTCGGCCACTCCGAGTAATACAGTTAAGCCCAGTAATAGCCAGAATAGCGTTTGCGCATTAAAGATTCGATGATCCAGATGAGAGTCCGTATTGATTCTGGATGAATTGGCAGTGAGCAGGACTGGCAAGTCAGTCGTGGATTTATCGTATTTCATCAGCCGCCAAACCCGGGTAATTTCAGTGAGCGTTCCCAACGATTCATGGCCCACACCAGCACGCCGACAAGAACCATATAACAAACAAATAAAACAACCATCATTTCCGGGACGTTGACATTGTCAGACCAGATTTGATTTGACACATATAATAACTCGGGCACTGCTATGGCATAGGCCAGTGTCGTGGTTTTAACCAGATTGACCAGATTATTATTCAAAGCAGGAAGGCAGACACGGAATGCCAAAGGCAAGACTACGTACAGATAAGTCTGCAACCGGCTAAAACCTAATGCCTCGGCAGCTTCCTTGGTTGAATCGGCAACAGCCTCAATTCCTGATCTGAATATTTCTACATTAAACGCGCCGGCGAAAAATGATAACGAAATTGTCGCCCAAACAAAGTTACTGAACATGGGTTTGGCAAAACCATATTCATTTTGCACCGTGGGCAGTAATACGCTGATACCAAAGAAGAAAAAATACATTTGCACCAGCGGGGGTGTATTGCGAAAAAACTGGATATAGCCTTGCACGATTCTGCGTGTCCATTTGAATTTTGAACCCTGTAACCAGGCGCCAATAATCCCGATGATGACGCTAAAAATAAGGCATAAAACAGACAGCCAGATCGTGGTCAGAAACCCGCTGACAAACCGTTTACGATCAAACGAATCATAGAAAATAGTCAGGTTGATGCCAGTCTGTTCATACAGAACACGAAACCATTCGAAAAACGCTTCCATCTATGCTTGATTCTATGAATTAGAATCAGGGTACGGTCATCCGCACCCTGAAAATTATATTTAACCGCCTTTGTGTTGTTCGTGCATTTTTTGGGCAAATGGTGTGTTAGGCACTCCGTGTTTTGTCTCTAATTCAAGAATCCGGCCCGACTTGTGCCATTCGGTAATCATTTCACTCATCAGCTGGGCAAACGCGTCTTCACCAAGTGCAACGGCCAAACCCCAAGGTGCGTCGTCAATAGTTGGCAAAGCCATTTCGAAATCACCTGCCCATTCTTCTTCACCAAGTTTAGAAACAATAAAAGAATCATCATAGACAAATCCCAGGCAGTTACCCTGCTTGAGTGCTGTCAGTGCTTCTGCCGTTCCTTTAAATGCCACAACTTCGGCACCGTACTCTTCCTGGGTTTTTTTGTTGTAAAAAGCTCCTTGAATTCCGCAAATGGGTTTTCCTTCAACATCAGGCCAATCTTTTAATTCCGCTTTTTTCCAGGCCAATACATTGGTTCCGGATGAGTAATAATTCGGATCAACAATTTGAACAACTTTACGGCGGTCTTCCCTGTCTGTCATGGTGGCAATCATTAAATCGATTTTGCCCTGTTCAAGGAACTGCATGCGGTTTGATGAAACCACAGGAACTAATTCAAGTTCAACACCTAACTTATCTGCCACGTCTTTGGCCAGTTCAGGTTCAATGCCAATAATCTCACCCGATGGATCACGATAACCATACGGCTTGTAATCTGCCTTGGTGCCGACAATCAGTTTGCCGCGAGATTTGATTTCGTCCAGAGCATCCGCAGAAACTGTAACAGAAAGGAAAATAGCCATTAATGCAATAACAGCAGAGAAATTCAATTTTCTGATCATTTTGATCTCCTTTTGTGTGATAAAAACAACTAAGCAGGCCATTCTGGCGCAAAATAATTTTGATGTCCAGCATTGATATGGCAACGAAGTGTGGAAATTTAAAAAAATTTGATACTAGTGTTGACGCCATGGGTCAAAAGCCATAGCCGTTATCGAGAGCTAATTCAACTTATCCAGTGATTCGCTTAATGAGCGATCAAAAATCTCCATTGCAATATCGATTTCTTCTTTGCTAACAGTCAGAGGTGGAGCAATTCGCCAGACCGAACCGCGCTCGGGCCTGAGTCGAATATTCATGCTCAAACCAAGTTCCAGACAACGCTGGGTCGTGATTGCGCCTAATCGATGATGAGGCAACCTAGATTTGCGATCCTGTACCAGTTCTATACCGTAGTAATCCCTGTCCGCGAATATCACCTATCACTTCATGCTTGCGCATAAGGTTTTCGAGTTGCTGGCGTAAATAATCACCTGTTACTTTTGCCCGCGCGATTAAGTCTTCCGTTTGTAAAGTTGTTAATACTGCCAACCCGACTGCTGCTGGTAATGGATCAGAAACATGTGATGTATAAAAACTAAATCCCTGTTGATGAACATTTGACTCAATCTTGTTGCTCGTTACCGTTGCAGCTAGTGGAATACCGCCACCCAAAGTTTTCGACAAGGTCATGATATCTGGTGTTACAGCTGTAGCTTCTGCAGCAGTTTTATAACCAATCCGGCCAAATGCAGTTTGTGCTTCATCAAAAATCAGCAGCATACCGCGTCGGTGACAGGCCTGTTTTAGTTCCTTAAAATAATCCTTGGGAGGAACAATTACCCCGCCCGCACTCAATATCGGCTCGGCGATCACTGCGGCGGGTGCTCCGCGCATCTGCATATCTAATTGCTCCAAACCAACCTTCAAACAGGTTTTGTCACAGCAATCCTGGCAATGCTTTATTGGGCAGCGATAGGCGTTGGGTTCAGGGATTGAATAGACACCTGGTGCTGCCGGGCCGTAGCCTTTTCTGTCACCCGCATAGGAAACATAGCTGGATGTTCCTGTAACACCATGCCAGGATCCACCAAGCGCAACAACCTCGTAACCGCCGGTATAAAGCTTGGCGATACGCAGTGCTGCTTCATTACTTTCGCTGCCCGTATTAACAAATAGCTTTTTAGTCAGTTTGGTAGGTAAAAAATCCGATAATTTCTCGGCAAGCTCGATAACAGCATCAGGAATCATTCCACTGAATAAATGCAGCATTTCTTTACTGCATTGTTCAATGGCTTGTACAACTTTTGGATGATTGTGGCCTATGGTTGCACACATCTGCCCTGAGGTGAAATCCAGAATGGCCCGGCCATTTTTGTCATAGACATAAGAGCCTTTGGCCTTGACTATTGGTTCTGAATAAAAGTCGCTGCCATAACGGATCAATTGATCGAATTGATTAGAACTCACTCTGTATTACCTACTTAGTATTGGTAATACTAGAATGGTTATTATTTGACTGTCAATCTAACTCAACAGGTTGTTGAAATCTATAATTGGTTAAATCGCTTTTAATGCATCAATACGATCATCTAACGGCGGATGAGACATAAACAGGGCCTTGATACCCGTCGGCTTTCCACCATTTATGCCAAATGCAGCGAGCTGATCTGGCAGATCCTCCTGTACGCCTGCTTTAAGTCGTTCCAAAGCGCCAATCATATTGGCTTGACTAGATAATTCTGCCCCACCCCTGTCGGCAACAAATTCTCGTCGACGTGAAAACCACATTACAATCATACTAGCCAGAATACCCAACACTAGTTCAGAAACGATGGTTGCAATCCAAAAACCCATACCGTGACCATCTTCATTTTTAAAAACAACACGGTCAACAATATTGCCAATCACCCGGGCAAAGAAAATCACAAAAGTGTTAATTACTCCCTGAATCAACGCCATGGTTACCATGTCACCATTGGCAATATGGGCGACTTCATGGCCAAGTACGGCTTCTGCTTCATCACGACTCATGCCATTCAGCAAACCGCGGCTTACAGCAACCAGCGCATCGTTTTTCTTCATGCCGGTTGCAAATGCGTTCATTTGAGGGGTTTCGAAAATTCCCACTTCTGGCATCCCTATGCCCGCCTGCTCGGCCTGGCGTTGAACGGTGAACATTAACCAGCGTTCTTCATCAGAAGAAGGCGTCTCAATGACTCTGACTCCCATCATTTTCTTGGCGGTAAATTTGGACATCGCCAATGAAATAAAGCTGCCAATCATGCCAAAACCGGCAGCAAAAACCAGCAAAGATGTATAGTTCAGGCCATTAGCTTCCAGATAAGGCCCAAAGCCTAGCAAACGCATGGAAATGCTCAAAATGATCAATATCGCCAGGTTTGTGGCTAAAAATAAACCGATTCGTAACATGGTGCCCTGTATTAGTGTGTGTTAGTAACTGCTTAACTATATAAGGCTTGATTCGACTCAGATCAAGCTTATACTGAGCCTAAATACTAACTGTTTAAACTAAACGAATCATGAATAAAAAACGCTGCGGCTGGGCTACATTCTCAGAACTCGAAATCGATTACCATGATAAAGAATGGGGAGTACCCGTTCATGACGATCATACTCATTTTGAATTTCTGATTTTAGAAGGTGCCCAGGCTGGCCTGAGCTGGCATACCATATTACAAAAACGCGATAACTACCGCACAGCATTTAAGAATTTTGATCCTGCCAAAGTTGCCGGATTTAAGGAAAAGCAAATTCAGGGATTACTCAATAATCCGGGTATCGTCCGCAATAAATTAAAAATCAATGCAACTGTCACAAACGCAAAATATTTTCTGGAAACTCAAGCGAAACACGACTCATTTGATAACTTTATTTGGCAATACGTTGATGGCAAACCAATCGTGAACAAATGGAAGTCCGGCAAACAGGTCCCCGCCACCACCAAACTCTCCGAACAAATCTCCAAGGATTTAAAGAAAATAGGCTTCCGATTTGTAGGGCCAACAATCGTTTATTCGTATTTACAAGCAACTGGGTTGATTAATGATCATCTGACCAGTTGTTTTAGGTATAAAGAGGTTCGGGCGTAATGTTACAGTCAATTTCTTCAAAGCTGATTTATCCAAGGTTCTTTTTTGAGTTGATTTAGTTCCATATTTAAGCCCAATAGTCGGATAGTGCTAAGGCAAATACTAATGCAATAATCCCAATTATCACGATCACAACTGCTAATTGTTTTCCATCTGAAATAAATTTCATATTTCCACCAAAAGCATCAAACCAACCATAACCAGAGTCTTGTGTTGTAGGCACATTTCTATAAACATGTTTTAGCTCTTGGTCGTTCATGCCTTGTTTTCGCCCTAAATCATCAATGATTTTCCTTTCAGCGGAAGTTACGTATATTAAGCCGCCTATGCAGAGATAAATAGTACTGACAATAAATAATGCTTGACTGAACCCTTCAGGATCAAAGCCGGTTTTAAGGTATGCTATTAAGGTAGTAACTGTTATACCAATTGTGCATATTGAGAGAAAACGTTTAAGCATAATTCTATTGAGGCTCTGAGATTTAGGACTGTCTTAAAGTCTTCTTTTAATACTCCTTAACCCTAAGAGTAAATTTACTTGCCCTTATTTATATCCCGCCGCAGCAAAAAACAGTAGATGGGTAATAATAAGAATAACAACAACGGAATCTCTATCAGCCAGATGACTAAGGCCTGCATAACTGTTCCAAGATTCGGGAGGTAATTTGCGACTGAAACAGTTACCGATTGATTCAAGAACACGAACACGATTAAAAAAATCAATGCAAAACGCCACCGGATATTTTTACCGTGGGTTTTCAAGGCTTCTTTTTTCTTATCCTCGGGTAAGACCTGGATTTCCGGGATGTTTTTAGGCAGCCAGTAAATCATTTACCAATCTCTTGTCAGTTGACCATTGCTCAAGATATAGCCTTTTTGCATTTGTTTGGCAATATCCATGTCATGCGTCACAATCACCAGACTTGAATTAAGTTGCTGATTGGTCGCTTTCATCAGCTCAAAGACTTCAGCAGCGGTTTTTTGATCCAGATTACCAGTCGGCTCGTCGGCCAGAACACAGTCGGGATTAGTGACCATGGCTCTGGCAATCGCTGTACGTTGGCGTTCGCCGCCGGATAATTCCGCTGGCTTATGTGTCAAACGTGACCCCAACCCGACTGCTTGGAGTAGTTCACCTGCTTTTTGTTTTGCAGTAACTGAATCGACTTTGGCAATCAGCAGGGGCATAGCCACATTTTCTAAAGCAGTAAATTCTGGCAATAAATGATGAAATTGATAAACAAAACCAAGGGCCTTATTGCGAAGTCGTGCTCTTTCAGCCTCATTCATGGTTGACAGGTCTTCACCAGAAATAACCACTTTCCCTAAAGTTGGTTTATCCAAACCACCAAGCAAATGTAATAACGTGCTTTTACCTGAACCAGATGCGCCAATAATTGCGACCTGCTCTCCCGCCGAAACTTCTAAGTCAATACCGGTAAGGATTTTTAGTTCATTCTTACCTTGAACAAAACTGCGCTTTAGTTGTTCAACTTTGATGATGCTCATCATTCGTATCTCAAGGCTTCGGCAGGCTGAACTTTAGAGGCTTTCCAGGCTGGATAAAGAGTGGCAAGAAAACTGATTAAAAAAGCTACTGAAGTAACTTTTATAACATCAGAGGCTAGTAATTCAGATGGAAACCCACTGATCAAATAAAGATCTGCCGGCATGAATTCAGTATTAAACACTCCTTCTATCCAACCTACTATTTCGCTAACATTCAACGCCGTTAAAACCCCCAAAATGGCCCCAATAATAGTGCCCACTAAGCCTATTACAGTTCCCTGTACCATAAATATTTTGAGAATGCTTAAAGGTGTAGAACCGAAAGTTTTTAAAATGGCGATGTCTGATTGCTTTTCCGTCACCACCATGACCAGAGTCGAAACAATATTAAATGCTGCAATCACAATAATAATCAAGAGAATAAAAAACATGACTCTGCGCTCAGTTTTCAGCGCCCTAAAAAAAGTTGAGTGAGCCGTGGTCCAGTCGGTGACACGATAATCAAAGCCCAACTCGTGTTGTAGATCACCAGTAATCTGTGGAGCTAAAAATACCTCGTTGAGTTTTAGCCTTAATCCGTCGACTGCATCAACCTTGCGAAACAATTTGGCAGCATCCTTTAGGTGGATCAGAGCCAGGCCATTGTCGTATTCATACATCCCAAGATCAAAAATACCGGTCACTGTAAAGCGTTTTAAACGGGGAATTAGGCCGGCCGGTGTGACCTGGCCCTGGGGAGATACAACAGTCACTTTTGAGCCCAAGCCTAAACCCAGATTAGCAGCCAAAGCACTGCCGACAACAATATTAAACTCACCCTCGACTAAACTGTCCGCACTACCTTCTATTAATTTCGTCAGTAAATCAGTCACTGAAGTTTCTTGTTCGGGCAATACACCACGAATAATCGATCCATTGACTTGGTTACCTCGTGCCAACATGCCCTGGCCCATAATGAATGGAGCTGATCCGACTACATCATTTAAAGCTGTCGCCTGCTGTTCGATTTCTTGCCAGTCATTAAATGGATCATATTTACTGATGCTTATATGCGATGCAACGCCTAAAATTCTGTCCCTGAGCTCTCGCTCAAAGCCATTCATGACCGACATTACAGTAATCAATGCCCAGACGCCCAAGGCTACACATATGATGGACAATAAGCTTATTAAAGAAATAAAGTTATTGCGCCGTTTCGCACGGGTATAGCGTAGGCCGATAAAGAGTTCCAAGGGTTTAATCATTGTGATTCGTCATACCGGAATCGCGAAGCGATATCCGGTATCTGTCAAATTTTGGAGATTCTGGACAAATGCAAAGCATTTTCCAGAATGACGAGGCTGTTCTTAGTTTGCTTTTCAAGCTTCTGAACTTTTAGGCCGCATATGAGGAAATAAGATCACATCGCGAATTGAGGCCGAGTCAGTTAACAGCATGATTAAGCGGTCAATACCAATGCCACCGCCTGCATTAGGCGGTAATCCATACTCCAAAGCCCGGATATAGTCTTTGTCGTAATACATGGCTTCATCATCGCCTGACTCTTTTAGTGCAACTTGGTCTTTAAACCGCTGCGCTTGAATTTCAGGGTCGTTTAATTCTGAAAATCCATTAACCAATTCCCGCCCGCCAATATACAATTCAAAGCGATCAGTAATTTGTGGATTGTCATCGTCTGGACGAGATAGCGGTGAAACTTCCGCTGGATATGAAGTAATGTATGTTGGATCTTTAAGTTTGTCTTCTACGCTCGCTTCAAATATTTCGGTTTGGATTTTGCCCAGGCCATAGTCATCTTTAAGTTCTATTTTTAATTTCTCGGCAATCTGCCTGGCTTGTTGTAAGTCATTTAATTGATCGACGTTGATATTCTGATTAAATTTTAAGATTGAGTCAAACAAAGTCATGCGTTCAAATGGCTTGCCGAAATCATATGTCTCGCCCTGGTATTCAACTGTTGTAGTGCCCAGAACGTACTCCACCACCCCACGAATCATCTCTTCAGTCATGTCCATGTAATCGTGGTAATCGACATAGGCCTCGTTATATTCCAGCATGGTGAATTCAGGATTATGGCGGGTTGATAAACCTTCGTTACGAAATACCCGGTTTAATTCATACACTTTATCGAAGTTACCAACGATGGTTCGTTTGATATAAAGCTCTTGAGCAACCCGCATAAACAAGTCAATGTCCAAGGCATTATGATGAGTGACAAATGGCTTTGCTGTCGCTCCACCAGGAATACTCTGCATCATCGGTGATTCGATTTCCAAGTAGCCCCGGTCATTAAGAAATTGGCGAAAATAGTTAATAACTTTGGCTCGAATTCGAAATGTTTCACGGCTTTTTTCATTAACGATTAAATCTACATAGCGTTGCCGATATTTCATTTCCTGATCGGCCAAGCCATGAAATTTTTCCGGTAACGGACGCAGCGATTTGGTCAGTAATCGAATTAGTTTTACACGGATAGATAACTCACCTGTTTTAGTGATAAATAACTCGCCTTCGCCGCCGACTATATCGCCAATATCAAATTGCTTGAAATGGGCATAGTTATCATCCCCAATTGCATCACGTTGTAAAAATAATTGTATTTCGCCACTTTGGTCCTGTAACCGTGCAAAACTGACTTTGCCCATGATGCGCTTGGCCATGATTCGACCAGCAACCTTAACTGTGACAGAGTTTTCTTCGAACCATTCTTTAGCGTTGATTGAATATTGTTGCTGCAAATCACCCGCGAGTGCATCGCGGCGAAAATCATTGGGATACGCATTGCCGTTCTCTCGCAATTCAGCAAGTTTCTCCCGCCGTTGTGCGATTAGTTTGTTTTCGTCTGTTATTTTATCTTCCTTCATTTTTACTTCGTTATATACCAGCTTTCAAACTAGCTTCAATAAATTGATTTAGATCGCCGTCTAAAACAGCCTGAGTATTACCCGTTTCAACATTAGTACGCAAATCTTTTATCCGTGACTGGTCGAGTACGTAGGAACGTATTTGACTACCCCAACCAATGTCTGATTTGGTCTCCTCGACAGCTTGTTGCTCTTCACGCTGTTTTTGTAATTCCAATTCATAGAGTCTGGCTTTGAGCATGGACATGGCCTCAGCTTTGTTCTTATGCTGTGAACGGTCGTTCTGGCATTGAACCACTATGTTTGTGGGTAAATGAGTTATGCGTACCGCTGAATCTGTTCGGTTAACATGCTGACCACCCGCACCACTGGCCCGGTATGTGTCAATGCGTAAGTCGGCCGGGTTAATATCGATTTCAATACTGTCATCAACTTCAGGATAGGCGAACACTGAAGCAAAAGAAGTATGGCGTCTGTTGCCTGAATCGAACGGTGATTTGCGTACCAGGCGATGCACACCTGTTTCAGTTCGCAAGTGGCCATAAGCATAGGGGCCTGAATACTTAACGGTTGCACTTTTGATGCCGGCAACTTCGCCATCAGACAATTCGATAATTTCAGTTTTAAAGTTATTTGCTTCACCCCAGCGTAGGTACATACGCAAAAGCATGTTGGCCCAGTCCTGGGCCTCTGTTCCACCTGAGCCCGCCTGAATATCGATGAAGGCGTTACTCATGTCCATTTGACCTGAAAACATTCGTTGGAATTCGAGTTTTTCCAAGCGCTTAGACATGGCATTAACATCTGTTTCGATTTCATCAACTGTTGCTTCATCATTTTCTTGTTTGGCTAATTCAAGCAAATCTTTAGTATCTGTAATGCCAATCTCTAACTCTTCAATAGTGGTCGTTATGGTTTCCAACTGTGTCCTTTCCTGGCCAAGTTTTTGTGCTAACTCAATGTCATTCCAAACTTGCGGATCCTCCAGTTGGCGAGAAACTTCTTCAAGCCGATCTTTTTTATTGGCATAGTCAAAGATACCCCCTGAGTTGTTCGAGGCGTTGTGAATAATCAGCTAACTGTTCGGTGAGTAAATTATAACGTTCCATATCGGGATTGAATATTCGGCAAGGCGGCAATTATAACCACTTTATACAGAATACAAAGTAGTCAACAAGAATAAATAATGGTGTCCTTCCTGAGACATCATTTACATTTCATACTGGAGACATGGTTTACACAATTGAGTATTTAAAGCTGGTCGGGGCGAGTGGATTCGAACCACCGACCTCCTACGCCCCATGCAGGTGCGCTACCAGACTGCGCCACGCCCCGACTAACTTGAGAAACTATTATTTCAACAATTCAGAGATCTCATTTAGATCTCTTAAAATTTCATCAACTAGATTGTCTTTCTTCTTAGTAGGAGCATCTTTGGATTGAACTGTTTCAACATCAAGTTGATTACGTGCACCATTAATGGTGAAGCCATCTTTATATAGTAGTTCTCTGATCTGTCTGATCATTTGTACTTCATGGCGTTGATAGTAACGACGATTACCACGTCGTTTTATGGGTTTCAATTGTGGAAATTCCTGCTCCCAATAACGTAATACGTGGGGTTTTACCGCGCAAAGATCGCTTACTTCACCGATGGTGAAATAGCGTTTGCCTGGAATGGGAGGAAGTTCAGAATTATCTTTAGGATCAAGCATATATATTCATTATATTCTGTGTTACGTTAACTTATCAACCAGCAATTCAGTGTTCTCAGCAACCTGATCTTTTAATTTGGGGCTGGCTTTGAAAGTGACGACCTTGCGTGCTGAGATTTCAACTTCTTCACCTGTTTTGGGATTGCGGCCGGGTCGTTGTCGTTTGTGTCTGATATCGAAGTTACCAAAACCTGAAAGCTTGACGGATTCTTCTGCTTCCAGCGCACTTCGTACTTGTTCAAAAAAAAGTTCTACAAATTCTTTGGCTTCACGTTTGTTCAATCCAATACTGTCGAATAGCGCAACCGCTAGCTCTGCCTTTGTTACTGCCATTATTATGCCTCTCGAAAGTGTGCCTATATTCGTAGTTGGGCGTTAAATTTTGTTTTTAGTGATGATAAAACCCGGCTACATGCATCATCCATCTCCAGTTCTGTCAAAGTACGATTTAAGGCTTGAAAAGTCAAGCCTATTGACACACTTTTCTTATCAGAATCAATAGGTTTTCCAGTATATACATCAAATAACTTCAATTCAGTAAGATTTTTACCTGCGTTTAGTTCAATATCTTCAAGTAATTTATCTACTGCTATGTTGCGATCAACTAGGAGTGACAAATCACGCCGAATGGAAGGAAATTTCGATGTGATTTTATATTCGGGCAAATTAGAGTTCATTAAAAACTCAAGATTCAACTGAAAGAAATAAACGTCTTGGTCAATGTCTAAACTATCCGCAATACTTGGCAAAATTTGACCAATCAATCCAATTAGCCTGTCTTTAACATAGACCTCTGCAATACGTCCCGGGTGAAAACCATCAACCGATACGGCTTTATATTGAAGCTCCAAATCTGAGCTGGATAGTTGCTTTATCGCTTCCAAATCAGATTTTATATCAAAAAAATCGACAAATTTAGGCGTTAATCCCCATTGCTCCGGTAATTGTAAACCAGTTGATATTCCACCTAAGTGTTTTACTTCAACTCTTTGTTTTTTATTGTAAAAATAAATATTTCCAATCTCAAATAATTGAATCTGCCGATGTTGTCGGTGGTAGTTATTAGCCAACGCCTGCAATAATCCGGGGATTAATGACAATCTCATTTCAGACAGGTTTTCGGCTATGGGGTTTTTTAGTGCGATTGCACACTTCACGGATTCCGTATTGGAGACGAATTTCTTTTGCAATGTTGGATCAACAAAACTGTAAGTAATGGTCTCCTGATAGCCCCGATCAATCATAAGATCGCGAAAACGATTCGACTTAATCATTGATTCGCTGGGCGCTGAAGTGGTTATCGACGCGACAGCCTGGTTTTCAGGAATATTGTTATAGCCGTATAAACGGGCAACTTCTTCAATAAGATCATGTTCCTTTTCCAAATCAAAACGATAACTCGGTGGGACGGCTTTGATCGACGTTTTTAACTGTTCAACTTGGCACCCGAGTCGGCTGAGATACTTGGCCACTTTTACCGGTTTTACCTCAACACCTAATACTTTATTGAGCTGCTTATAGCGGACATGAATGGCCGATTTAACGGGAATGTATTTTTTGTTTGATGTTTCGATAACTGGCCCCGGCTCACCACCGCAAATTTGCAACATTAATGTTGTCGCCCGATGAACTGCTTGTTCTTGCCCATACGGATCGACACCACGCTCAAATCTATACGATGCATCGGTTTGCATGCCAATTCGTCTGGCTTTACCGATAATTTCAGGCTGTGCAAAGTAAGCAGATTCCAATAATATGGAATGATTTTTGTCATTAATCCCAGAACCCAAACCACCCATGATGCCGGCCAACGCGACGGGGCCATTATGGTCACATATCAGTAAATCATCAGCTTTTAATGTGAGTTGTTTTTCATCGAGCAGAATAAGTTTTTCATTCTTTTTAGCATTACGAACAATAATGCCGGTTTCAATGTTGTTTAAGTCGAATGCGTGCATCGGTTGCCCAAGTTCGAGCATGACATAGTTAGTGATATCAACGATTGCGCTTATCGGCCGAATACCACAACGCCTGAGTTTTTCCTTCATCCAGTCTGGTGTTTCAGCCTGTGGATTGACATTTTCGATCGCACGGCCAACATAACGGGGACAGCCTTGGAAATTTTCGATTTTTATTGGGACTTTCTTTTTACTGGCAGCCGGAACAGATTTAATTTTTGGCTTCGTTAGTTTAGTGTTTGTCAAAGCAGAAACTTCTCTGGCAATACCGACAATACTCAAACAGTCGCCACGGTTCGGTGTTAATTCAAGTTCAATGACATTGTCGTTTAATTTCAGATGAGAAGCCACTGAGGCTCCAGTTTTGGCCGCTGATTCAAGCTGCATGATGCCATCTGACTTTTCAGCAAGTCCGAGTTCCATCGCCGAACAGAGCATGCCATTTGATTCCACGTCTCGAATTTTAGTTTTGCTGATTTGCAATCCGTTAGGAAGTTTTGCACCGATCATTGCTAGAGGCACTTTCATCCCTGTTTGAATATTCTGTGCACCACAGATGACATCGACGATTTTGGTTTTGCCATAAGCCACTTTGCACAGCGATAGCTTGTCTGATTTCGGGTGCGGCTCAATCGCTAAGATTTCAGCAACAACTACTTTAGTGAATTGTGCTTTTTGTTTGCTGACATTATCAACTTCAAGGCCAGCCATGGTTAACGTTTCAGCTAGCTCTTGAGTGCTAATAGAAGGATTCGTCCATTCCCGCAGCCAGTTTTCACTAATTAACATAACTAATCCCTTTAAGCTGCCTGAAATTGACGTAAAAAGCCAATATCGCTTTCAAAAAATAAGCGTAAATCGTTGACGCCATAACGCAGCATTGCCAGGCGTTCAACACCCATACCAAAAGCGTAACCGGTGTATTTATCGGTATCGATATTTACGTTTTGTAATACTTTAGGATGAACCATACCACAGCCTAATACTTCCAACCAACCGGTATGGCTACAGACCCGGCAGCCGTCGCCCTTACAAAAAACACAGCTTATATCAACCTCGGCAGAAGGTTCAGTAAATGGAAAGTACGATGGGCGGAATTTGATTTTTAAATCTTGCTCAAAGTATTCCCTGACGAAATAACCTAAAACGCCCTTTAGGTCGGCAAACGAAATAGACTCATCAACGGCCAAACCTTCAATTTGGTGGAACATTGGTGTATGTGTTACATCAGAATCGCAACGATAAACCCGACCGGGGGCTATGGTTCTTAACGGGGGTTTATTGGCGAGCATATAGCGAATTTGCACGTTCGATGTATGAGTCCGTAACACCGTATGATCGTCTACATAAAATGTATCCATCATCGCTCTGGCCGGATGGCTTTCGGGGATATTTAATGCTTCGAAATTATGATAGTCGTCTTCAACTTCCGGACCGGTCGCCACGTCGAATCCTAAACGTGAAAAAATCAGTGAGATTCTCTCAATAGCACGGCTTATTGGGTGGATGCTACCAATTGGTTTACCCCTTCCAGGAAGCGTCACATCGATTGTTTCATTGGCTAATTTCAGTTGCGTTTCATATTCTGACAGTTCTTTCTTTTTATTTTCTATTGCCTCATTAATTGCATTTTTAACAATATTAATCTCTTGTCCAGCCTGCTTTCTCTGGGCAGGGTGTAGTTCCCCGATTTGTCTTAAGTTTGTGGTCTTAAACCAGGATTTTTTACCTAGATAAGAAACTCGGATTTCTTCAAGCTCATTTGATGAAGCAGCCCTACTAATTTCTGCTAGTGCAGATTCTTTCATCTCAAAAATTGAGTTGTAATCTTTCACTTTGAACCTACCTTTTATATCGTCATGCCGGACTTGATCCGGCATCCAGGATGCTTGAACGAAAACTGGATTCCGGATATCGCTATGCGATTCCGGAATGACGGAATTATTAATTCAACGTTTACCAGCATTTTTAGCATGAGGGTCTTTGGGTCAAGTTTATTCACTGTTACTCCATGAAAACCATAAAAAAGGGAAAGTGAGCGGTCACTTTCCCTCAATTTACTGATCTAAGCTTACCTATTAAGGGTAAGCATTGTTATGCTGCTAATGCAGCCTTGGCTTTGTCAGCCAGTGTTGAAAACGCTTCTTTGTCGTGAACGGCTATGTCAGCCAGAATCTTACGATCCAGTTCAATTGAGGCTTTGTTCAAACCGTCCATAAATCGACTGTAGCTTAATCCAACTTCACGGGCAGCCGCGTTAATGCGAACAATCCACAATGCACGAAATTGGCGTTTGCGCTGTCGTCGATCACGATAAGCATATTGCCCGGCACGCTGAACAGCTTGCTTGGCAACGCGATAAACATTTTTGCGACGGCCACGATAGCCCTTGGC
Source organism: Arenicellales bacterium (assembly GCA_965215945.1). GTDB lineage: Bacteria > Pseudomonadota > Gammaproteobacteria > Arenicellales > JAHEKD01 > JAHEKD01. The sequence goes on from CBDCFC010000018.1 coordinate 188,783, forward strand.
CTGCTTGATTACTTTTTTATGGCGTGCGTGTGCGGTGACGCCTCGTTTAACTCTTGGCATTTTTTACTCCTTAAGAATAAGGCAACAGGCGTGCGATCATGTTGTGATCGGCTTCGTCAACCATTGCATCAGCCCGCAAATGGCGTTTACGCTTTGTTGATTTTTTGGTCAATATATGATTCAAGTGTGATTGACTACGCTTGAATCGTCCGCTACCGGTCTTTTTAAAGCGCTTGGCAGCGCCGCTGTTGGTTTTAATCTTGGGCATATCTTTAGCCTTTTCTCTATACTATGTCTTTTTAGGGGCCAGAACCATCACCATCTGGCGTCCTTCCATTTTAGGGTGTTGCTCAATGTCACTGATCTCTTCAAGATCAACCGCAACACGCTTAAGCATATCCATTCCTTGTTCAGGGAATGCCATCTCCCTTCCTCTAAATCTCATGGTGACTTTAGTTTTATTTCCATCGTTCAGAAACTCCGTCAGGCGGTTAACTTTTACCTTATAGTCACCAATGTCGGTAACCGGCCTGAATTTCACTTCCTTAACACTGATTTGTTTTTGTTTTTTCTTTGCCTCCTGCTTTTTTTTACTTTGTCCATAAAGATATTTACCATAGTCCATTATTTTGCATACAGGCGGCTCGGCATTTGGGGCAATTTCAACCAAATCCAGTTCCGCTTCTTCCGCGAGCTCTTTGGCTTTTGCCAATGAGACAACCCCCAACTGCGTGCCGTCTTGATCAATCAGGCGAACTTCACCTGCTTCAATATCATCATTGACACGCGTATCTTTATCTTTGACTATGCTAAGCCCTCCAGTTTATTAAAATAAATCATGCCGCCGCTGAAATCGCTGAGGCTTCTTTCAACATAGCAGCAAGATCGTTTAAGTTTAATACTCCTTTGTCTTCACCATCGCGGGTTCTTACCGAGACGGTATTATTTTCCATCTCTTTATCACCAATGACCAGTAAAAACGGAACTCGCGCTAGAGTATGTTCGCGAATTTTAAAGCCGATTTTCTCGTTTCTCAAGTCTGTTTCGACTCGAATATGCTGATTTTTCAGGATTTTTTCCATTTTTTGTGCATATTCATCGTGTTTACTGGTAATTGTCAGCAAAACGACCTGAGTCGGCGCCAGCCAGGTCGGTAGTTTGCCCTCATAATGCTCGATCAAAATACCGATAAATCGTTCAAGCGAACCAAACAGGGCACGGTGCAGCATGACCGGCCGCTTGCGATTGTTATCCTCGGCAACGTAACTGATGTCGAATCGCTCCGGCAGGTTCATATCCACTTGCAAGGTACCACATTGCCAATCCCGTCCGATGGCATCACGCAATACAAATTCCAGCTTCGGGCCATAAAAGGCCCCTTCACCGGGAAACAGCACAAAATCCAGATTCATGCTGTTCAACGCACCTTCCAGTGCACCTTCCAGCCTGTCCCAGATTTCATCGGTGCCAATGCGCTTTTCCGGGCGGGTTGAAAGCTTGATGACAACATCTTCGAAGCCGAAATCCTTGTAGATATCCAGCACCAGCGCCACAACATCCTTGCACTCCTGCTGCATCTGCCCTTCAGTACAGTAGATATGCGCATCATCCTGGGTGAAATGGCGCACCCGCATCAAACCATGCAGGACACCAGACGGCTCGTAACGGTGTACCTTGCCAAACTCCGCCATCCGCAGCGGCAAATCCCGGTAGCTTTTCAGCCCCTGGGCAAACATCAGTACCGAGCCTGGGCAATTCATCGGTTTTAGCGCAAAAACCCGCTCATCTTCGGTCTGGGTGGTAAACATATGTTCGCGGTAATTTTCCCAGTGACCGGACACTTCCCACAGGCTGCGATCTATCACATCGGGGGTATTTACTTCCACATACCCCGCCTGATCCTGACGCATCCGCATATACTTGAGCAACTGTTGGAACATCACCCAGCCCTTGGGATGCCAGAATACTGAACCGGGCGCTTCTTCATGGAAGTGAAACAAGTCCTGCTGGCGCCCCAGCTTGCGATGATCCCGCTTTTCAGCTTCTTCAAGTTGGAATAAATAGGCCTCTAGGTCTTTTTTTGAAGCCCAGGCGGTGCCGTATATGCGTTGAAGCATTTCATTATTGGCGTCACCGCACCAATAAGCACCAGCAACCTTCATTAGCTTAAACGCTTTTAAATATCCAGTTGAAGGTACATGTGTTCCACGACATAAGTCGGTAAAGTCATCCTGCTGGTAAAATGAAATTTCTTCGTCTTCCGGGATATCATCGATTAATTCAACTTTATAAGTTTCACCGTGCTCTTTGACCAATTCTTTAGCTTGCTCGCGATTTAGAACAAAGCGTTTGATTGGAATGTCCCGTTTGGCAAGTTCAGACATACGTTTCTCGATTTTTTCAAAATCGTCTTCACTAAAACCGGGAGGATAAGCAAAATCATAATAAAAACCGTTCTCCACCACCGGGCCGATTGTAACTTGAGCATCCGGATAAAGTTGCTTTACTGCCTGCGCCATTAGATGGGCAGTAGAATGACGAATAATTTCCAGGCCTTTTTCGTCTTTAGAGGTAATGATGCTTAGCTTGACATCGCCATCAATAACATAACTGACATCAACCTGTTTATCATTAACCATACCGCCCAGGGCAGCCTTGGCTAAACCCGGACCAATAGATGCAGCAACATCAGCCACAGATACGGATTGTCCAAACTCGCGAACCGAGCCATCTGGTAGTGTTATTACAGGCATTTCACTGAATAAATAAATTTTGTATGGTAGGCGCGAGTGGGATCGAACCACCGACCACCACCATGTCAAGGTGGTGCTCTACCACTGAGCTACGCGCCTATAAAAAAGGAAAAGGACATTATCACAGAAGCCATTGGCCTTCAATAATCATTGCCCTGAGAAAACAGGGCCAGATGGTGAAATTTTAGGTCAACAGATTAGTCAGTAAGCCAGGTGATTCTATGATGGCCGAACTACGATTTGGAAAAACAATATTACCACTACCAGGACTCACCCAATCTGTACTAGGGACATAAGCGTATTTTTTAGCAAATACATTAACCAACAAGAATCGCTGCTGATAGTTAAAATTACTTTTCTAAATTTTATCTATTACAATTAAGACGGTTACCGTATAACTTACCATCACTGAATAAATAGGAGACTTTAATCATTACTCAAAAAAATAATCCATGAATAAAAAGTTTTTGTTCAATTTATTAGTCATTTTCTGTGTCGCAGCGATCGCAATCTATATTTATTGGGAAAAAAAGCAACAAATAATTACCCCGCCTAGCAGTGCAGAAAAGGCTGTGATAGAACGTGTTTCAGCATCTGAATTTGGTGACCTGCCTGAGATTAAAGAACGACGCATGTTGCGTGTTTTGGTGGCATACAGCAAAACCAATTTCTTTTTTGACGGGCCTGAAATAAAAGGTTTTGACTATGAGGTGATGCGCGAATATGAGAAATTCTTAAATGCAAACGCTGAATCCGAATCAGATAAAGTAGTTATAGCCTTTATTGTCAAACCGTTTGCCGAGATCCTCGATGCTTTGATAGATGGTAAAGGCGACATCGCGGTAGCTAATTTTACGATTACACCTGAACGTAAAGAATTAGTGCAATTTACAGAACCTTATATTTCGGATGTTAATGAGGTACTGGTACACAATAAATCCTTGACTGATTTAGATTCGTTCGAAAATTTGTCTGGAAAATCTGTATACCTTTTATCAGGCAGTAGCTTTATTGAGCATCTTAAGAAGATTAATCTAAAACTAGAAGAAAAACAGCTGCCCTTAGTCAATATTATTGAAGCTGACAAAGATCTATCTCCTGAAGATATTTTTGAACTTATTAACGTCAGTATTTACTCAGCCACCGTTGCTGATGATTTTACCGCAAAGACCTGGCAAAGCGTGTTGCCTAATATTGTTGTGCGTGATGATCTTAAAATCAATTCCGGTGGAAAAATTGCCTGGGCAGTACGCAAGGATTCAGATCAATTACTTGCCAGTTTGAATGAATTTATTGAAACCGTTAAACAGGGATCCAGGCTAGGTAATATTTTCTTTAGACGCTATTATGAAAATTCAAAATGGATTGAGAATCCAACAACTAGAAATAGTGTCACTCGTCTGGATAAATATAAGTCGACGTTTAAAAAATTTGCCGCAGAATATAATTTTGACTGGTTGTCAGTTGCGGCACTGGCGTTTCAGGAGTCTCGGCTGGATCAGTCCAAAGTCAGTTCAAAAGGCGCTGTAGGGATAATGCAAGTCTTACCTACTACTGCAGCCTCAAATGAGGTTGCCATTGAGAATATTGATAAAAGTAAAAATAACATTAAAGCCGGTATCAAGTACTTGGCTTATTTGCGAAAATATTTTTTTACCTCTGACGACATTGCTTTAGAGGATCAAATTGACTTTACCTGGGCTGCTTACAATGCCGGCCCGGGTCGTATTAATCAGCTTAGAGAGATGGCCGCACAAGAAGGTTATGATCCAAACAAATGGTTTTCTAATGTCGAACAAATTGCTGCTCGCGAAATCGGCCGAGAAACTGTTGAATACGTCGCTAATATCAATAAATATTACATAGCTTATAAGCTCGCGGAAAGTAACCTTTAACCCATTATTTAAAAAACTTGAAGTTCATATTCGGAATTATTACAAAACGCTGTTATTGATCATAAGATGTCGTTTTTTTGTTTGATTTTGCGGTTGCAAGGATGATATGGTAACGACATTGGGTTAAATCGAGTTAACCTTAAAGCTCTTACGTAACACAGACGAGAAACAAAGAGGAGAATTGTGCATACATTCCCCTGTAGCTATTTACACAATAGCGATATGCGTATTTCAGTAATGATTGTTGACATCGACGTCGACAACATGCGTCTGCAATTTGCTCATTCACAGATTTTAAAATAAAGGAGATCTCGCCTATGAATAAGGTAATGTTAATTTCACTTTTGCTATGCGGAGGTATTGGTGCCTGGGGGTTGATCGACCCAGATTCAATGACTGGCGCAGCATCAGGTTTAGTGGATTACGTATTGACCTCGCTGGATTGGTTCTATCTGCTCTTATGTACAGCCTTTTTAGCTATCATGGCCTATATGGGTTTCAGCAAATACGGCAAAATCAAACTGGGTGGTGATGATGAGGTCCCTGAATTCAGCACCGGTTCCTGGGTTGCCATGCTATTTGCTGCCGGTATGGGCTCGGGGCTTTTGTTTTGGGGCGTCGCAGAGCCGATTTACCACTTTATGACGCCGCCTGATACGCCAGGTGAAACAGCCGCTGCTGCCAGGCAAGCGTTCGTAATTACCAACCTGCATTGGGGATTTCATGCCTGGTCGATTTATGGTTGTTGTGCACTGGTAATTGCCTACTTTACTTTCCGCTTGAATCTGCCCTCAATGGTATCAACACCTATTCTGGTAGGTTTTAAAAACATCTTTAGTCGTGGCACATTAAATGCACTGGGCAACACAGCCGATATTCTGGCTGTTTTATCGGTCATCTTTGGGTTGGCCGGCTCCTTGGCCATGGGTACGTTGATGGTGCGCTCCGGTATGCATTCGGTGTTTGGTACAGATCAAACTGTCACCATGAGCATGATTATTATTGTGGTTATGACAGTCTGCTTCTTGCTATCCGCCTGTACCGGAGTGGATAAAGGCATCAAGATTTTAAGTAATATAAACATGTTAACAGCGGTGGCCATTATGCTGTTTGTATTATTCGGCGGCCCCACTGCTTATTTGCTACAAGTTTTTGTTTACTCAATCGGCGATTATCTGTTTGGATTGATTCCGATGTCATTTAAAACATATAGTTATCAGCAGTTTGACTGGAACTGGTTTCATGGTTGGACTCTGACTTATTTAATCTGGTGGTTAGCCTGGGGGCCTTTTGTGGGTATTTTCGTAGCCCGCATTAGTCGTGGCCGAACTATACGGGAGTTCGTTACTTTTGTAGTTGGTGTGCCAACCATTGCATCTATGCTCTGGTTTGCCTGTTTTGGTGGTGCTGCAATTCATATTCAATTGTTTGGAGACGGCGGAGTTGCTCCTTTGGTTTTTGCTGATGTATCAGCAGCCTTATTTGGTTTCTTTGAATACTTCCCTGGCACTACAATTCTTAATTTTCTATCTGTATGCCTGATTTTCATCTTCTTGGTGACCAGTGCGGATTCCGGTACGTTTGTAATCAGTATGATGACCAGTAACGGCAGCCTCAATCCGACCACCAAGTTAAAGTTAACTTGGGGATTAATTATCACTGCGCTGACCGTCTCTACAATCGTCACAGAGAGTGTTTCTGTAGCCAAGGCGATGGCAATCACCGGTGCAATTCCATTTACGATTATCATCATTATGCAGTTAATTGCATTTTTCAGAATCGTGCGTGATGACCACATGGTTAAGGAATCCAGCACCAAAGTGCGTGAAGTCATGCCGGTTGGTCATACTGCACCTGAAGAAGCTTAAGGAGAAATGAGAATGTTTAGTAAATACACAAAATATTTGACTATTGCCTTACTATCATTAGTACTGATTGGTTGTAAGGACGAAGGACCAACATTAAAAGTCGGTTCCAAGCCTTTTGCTGAGAGTGAAATTCTCGCTGAGATGATTGCTCAGTTGGCTGAAAATGAAGGCATCAACGTTGAACGTAACATTCCATACGGCACAACCAATCGCGTGCTTCAGGCGGCGAAAGAAGGTCATATAGACGTTTATCCCGACTACAATGGCACAAGTTTGATCTTTTTGGGCCAAGCACCGACAAGTGATAGTGCCAAGTCGACCGAGACTGTGAATAAGTTGTTTGAACCACAAGGATTACAACTAACACCAGGCTTCGGTTTTTCAAACGACTACGTGATGGCCATGACTGCTGAACGTGCCGCTGAATTAGGCGTGAGTAAAATCAGTGATTTAGCTGGTTTAAGCGATCCTATTACTTTCGCAGTAGATGAGGATTTCCTTGAGCGTCCTGCAGATGGTTTACAACAAATGAACCGCCGTTATGGAATCACCGGTAGTAGTCATCTGGCCTTTCCTCTTGGCTCAGAAGGTAAAGATCAAATTATCTCCGCCATACTTGATGGCTCAGCAGATGTCGCTGAACTCTATGCTACGGACGGGCAAATTGCGGAATATGGTTTGCTTGTACTTGAAGATGATCAAAGTTTCTTTCCTGTATATGATGCCATGCCGTTGGTACGTTCTGATGCTTTAGCGAACGTTCCTGGCTTTTCAGCCGTATTGGAAAAACTAACGGGAGCGATTTCAGCCGCCGATATGCAAGCCATGAATAAAGCCGTTGACTTGGATGCGCAAACATCTGCTTCCGTGGCGACTAATTTTCTTGTATCTAAGGGCTTGCTCCCTGAAGACGCTGGCGGTGGTGGGGCTGATACATTGCAGGTCGCTGCGGATCCAAGTGTCGGTTCAAGTAGCACCACAGCTAAAGCCTTGCGTGCGATCCGTGCTGGTTTTTCAGGCAGCAACTTGGAAATCTCCAATACTGAAGCCCCACTTGCCGCCCTTTCCGACGGCAGTGCTCGTGTTGCGATGGTCGGGACAGAGTCATTTTATGATTTAGGTGACAGTGGTCCAGTAGTAAAAAGCAATGCAGAAGCTTTTGCCGTATTGGGTTATAAATCGGCACATTTAATTGGACTTCGTGGTGGTGCAAATTCAATTGCCGACATGAAAAAAATCACTACCGGCCCTGTTGGTTCAAGTTCTGCCAATGTCTTAAATATGGTGCTTAACTCGTTGGGATCTTCCGAAAGTGTTGAGGTAATAAACTCTGATGCCAGTATTGCGGACCAGGTTGCTGGTTTAGTTAGCGGTGATTCTGACGGTGTTTTTATAATGGCGCCGCAGGGAGATCGTGATGTCAGTGGCGCATTAGTTAATGCTGCAGTTGGCTTAGTTAGCTTGGATGAGTGGGCTGAAGGTGGACACACCGCTAACTTCAGTTTTATTCGCCCGGCCACAATTCCAGCACGAACTTATAATGCTCAGTATCAGCCTGTTGCCAGTGTGAGTACTCAAGTTGTGTTGGCGGGCCCAGTTGAACAAGTACAAGATGCAGGTGAAGTAGGCCCGGGAACCACAGGCACTGGTGAAACGGGCGTGGTACCAATCAGTGCTGATGCCGTAGCGTCAATACGTGAGGCAATTGGTGACAGTGATGTGATTGATCCGGCGGTTCCTGTTCATGCCTCTTTAATACCTAGTATTGAAGTTGCTGATAAATCACTACCATTCAGTATTGACATTTCTATTATGAATATACTGATTGTTGTATTTTTGGTTTGGATGATTTATTTGTGTATGCTACCAAGTCCCCGTAAATTCACTATGCCGGAAGATGGCGAGTAAACCCGAATTGTTTAAGGAGAAATATTATGTCTAATTATTTAGCGGCCATCGATCTTGCGGATCAAGAATCGTGGAAAGATGTGATTGAAAAAACCGTGAGTATGGCGACTGGTAACGAAGGTGCGAAAATTTACCTGATGACAGTCATATCGGGTATTACTACCGGCATTGATCAGCGTTATGCGATTCGTGGTGAAATGGAAGGCTCAACTGAGTATCCAATGCAAGAGTGGAAGGATGAAGCGGCGGAAAAGCTCAAGGAAATTGCAAATGAGCATATTCCTAAGGATTTGCAAGCCGGTGTTGTGGTTGAAAACGGCACTGTTTATCGTGAAATTGTTGAGGCAGCCAAAGATTTGGATATTGATCAAATCGTTATGGGTGCACATAGGCCTTCGCTTGCTGACTTTTTGCTGGGACCCAACTCGGCTCGAGTTGCACGCCACGCAGAGTGCTCAGTCACGGTTGTTCGATAACTCACTTTTATGTTCGATTTTCCCAAGGGCTTTCAGTAGAAAGCCCTTTATTTTATAGTAATAGATAGTTGAACTTCTGCAATTTTCTATCGCTATTTTAAAAACAAAAAGCTAATATTGCCTCACCCAGACTTAAGTCATTAAAGGCTGCAAATGGTACACCGAGCTCGCAGAAGCCCACGACAATCAGGCTCAATAAAGCAACTCCCCTATCGTCATTTACGCAACCCTTATCCGCCAGTACCGCTTGCTTCAGACGATGAAATTGAATCAATTCATCAAGCCTCGTTACAATTATTGCGTGATACAGGAATGCGATTTTTATTGCCCGAAGCCAGGGAAATATTAAAAGTTGCTGGGGCTGACGTTAAAGCTGATAGTCAGCGGGTTAGATTCGATCCTGAATTATTAATGGAACTGGTATCGAAATCACCGGCTAGTTTTACTCTGCATGCCAGAAACTCTGAGCACAGTCTTTTCTTTGGCGAGAATGCGATTAACTTTTCAATGGTGGCCAGTACTCCAAATGTTTCTTGTCTTAATGAGGGACGGCGCATAGGAAATTTTGAGGATTATTGTAACCTGCTTAAACTCGGGCAAAGCTTAAATACTGCCCACTTAATAGCAGGTTACCCGGTCGAGCCGATTGATTTGCCCCCCACTACCCGTCATCTTGATGCAATTGCTGCATTGGCAATACTGACGGATAAACCTTTGTATGCTTATGCTTTGGGTGATGTGAGAATTAGCGACGGACTTGAAATTGCTAAAATTGTTCGAGGGATAGATGAAGATACGCTAAATCAACAACCCTCATTAATCACCATTGTTAATGCGAATTCACCTTTACAGTATGACATTCCCATGTTGCAAGGCGTATTGGAAATGGTGCGTCGTGGCCAACCGGTTGTTTTCACGCCTTTCACTTTAGCCGGTGCAATGGCACCTGTGACAATTGTGGGCGCTGTGGTTCAACAAAATGCCGAAGCTCTGGCTGGCATTGCTTTTGCACAAGCTGTTAATACAGGATGTCCGGTGATGTATGGCAGCTTTACCTCTAATGTGGATATGAAGTCCGGCACACCTGCCTTTGGTACACCTGAGTACGTCAAAGCAACCATTATCAGTGGACAGTTAGCCAGAAAATACGACATTCCTCTACGGGCCTCTAATGCCAATGCCTCTAACGCCCCGGATGCACAAGCGATTTATGAATCACAAATGTCCATCTGGTCGTGTATAAATGGCCACGTGAATTTAATCATGCACGGCCTGGGCTGGCTTGAAGGTGGATTATGTGCTAATTATGAAAAAGTTATTCTAGATGCAGAAATGCTACAAATGATGTCGGAATATTTACAGCCGTTATCATATCAAGAGGATGAACTAGCATTAAAAGCAATTGATGAAGTTGGCCCGGGGAATCACTTTTTTCAATCTGTACATACAATCCAGCGCTATGAAAACGCTTTTTATAGTCCCTTGGTCTCAGATTGGACTAATTTTGAAACCTGGCAGGAAAAAGGAGGAATAACGGCGACTCAAAGAGCCAATAAAATATGGAAGCAACTGTTAGCCGAATATCAACAGCCAGAACTACAACAAGATCGAACCGAGCAGTTAGAATATTTTATTGAAAAACGTAAAACTGAAGGCGGCGCACCCAGTTTATAGTGGATACGAGGATATGCATGTGTAAAGAACAAGAATTTTTATAACTTAGCCTAACTACAGGCAATTAAAGATTGATAGAATCAAGATTGAGAGTAATCTAAAAGAGATTTGACCAAACAAATAGAGGAGTATTTATGACTACAGGTGATAGCACTGGTTTTACCATTTGGGAATATTCAGCGATTGTTTTTATTGTTGTTGTTATTTCCAAGCTTATTAGCAAAACAACCAAAACCGTCGATGTATTATGGTTGATCGTTTTCGGATCAATATTAACCAACCTTGGATTATTACCTGAGCACAATGAGTCCTTGGAAACAATTGGTGAATGGGGGATTCTGTTCATCATGTTTGCCTTGGGTCTTGAGGAAGATCTGAATCGATTTACTCAAGGTCTAAAACGCTCGATTGGGGTTGCCTTCTTTGGGGCGTTGTTTCCTTTCTTGGCAGGTTATGGTGTCGCCACTTTAATGGGTTACGAACATAATATCTGTATGTTATGGGGGCTAACCATGACCGCGACGGCAGTTAGTCTGACCATGATGAGTCTGCGCGGCGATTTAATGCATAAATCAACGGCGGCCACAGGTATTATGACTGCAGCAATCATTGACGATGTTGCCTCCTTGGTTGGTGTAGCGATATTGATCCCACTAATAGTAGCAAGCACAGCTGGCGGAGCGGAAGGCGGTGTTGGTTTTGCTGAGGTTGCGTGGATCATATTCAAGGTTATTATTTTCTTTGCCATTACTTTATTTCTCGGCTTGATCGCATTTCCGGAGCGAGCACCACGGGAGCTTCCACCCAATGCAAATATTTTTCAGCGCATCGCACATGCTTCCTCGCGATTCATTGCTAAAATTGGTGTTCGAAAAATATTATTGGTCCATCAAGGTGAATTCACGCCCTTGATTATGCTCTTCTTCGGCATGATTGCAGGCGTTACCGCTTATGAGCTAGGCTTCCACCCTGCTATTGGTGCGTATTTTGCAGGCTTATTTTTTCACCGCGAATATTTTGTTTTCAGTAAAGAGAAAATTAATGAACAAGGCGAGAAATACATCGAAGAAGATGATCATTTTCATGATGCAAACCATGTAATAGAACACCTGGCCTTCACTATTTTTGGCCCAATCTTTTTTGTCAACTTGGGTGGTAAATTGATCTTTGATATTGGGGTCATGCTTAAGGTTTTACCTGTAGCATTCTTGCTATTCATAACAGTCGTGGTATTTCAGGTAATATCCGCATCAGTCGCAGCCAGGTTTACAGGCAATTACAAATGGCACGAGAGTATCATGATTGGGCTCGGTATGTTAGGGAGGGCCGAGCTTGCTTTCATTGTCATAAACATCGCCTTTGTGCAGGAAAAGATTATAGACGTTGAAACATTTTATACACTAATGTTTGCATGTTTTATGCTTAATATAACAGTGCCGATAGTGCTTAAACTATGGAAACCTTATTATCTTGGGTTTAAGCAACTCAAGTTATTCGGCATTGAATTATCCAGGCCTGAAGTTGCTCATGTGCCTGCTGACATGGCTGAACACAAAGCCAGAATGGATGATGAACGACGCCGATACGTGCCTGATACAGACACAAATTAATTGGGCCTATTAACATTACCTGGCGCCAGACTAATGTCTGGCGCTTTTCACATGCAAATTGAGTAAAGCCGGCATATTAAGTGAAAATTCAATTCACCATTGGTTATTTTTTGGTCGGATTACTGGCTATATGGAGTTTTGTTTCTGGAAATTTTGAATTTATAGCGTATTCAGTAGTTACCGGAGTATTGTTATTTATTATTCACATTACTGATAAATATTATTCTTATAATAGTTGGGCGCTATGGGGATTCGATTTATGGATGTTGCTGCACATATTGGGAGGACTGTATAAAGTAAATGGAAAAGTTTTATACTCAACTATGCTAATAGATATTGTTCCTGCGCCCTATTCCATTCTCAAGTATGACCAAATTGTTCATGCGTTTTGTTATTTTGTTGTTGCTTTATTAGTTTGGCAGATTGTAAAAAACATTACATCAAAACAAGCCTCTTTTGGGATTTTGGCCATGATAACGGTTTTAGCGGCTACCGGAATCGGGGGTTTGAATGAAATAATAGAATTTCTAGCTATTGTATTTATTGAAAACGTCAACGTTGGCGGCTATGAAAACACCGCTATTGATATCGTTGCTAATTTAATAGGTGCTTTATTGGCGGTGCCGTTGTTCAAATGCCTTCAAAACTGACACTTAAGTTCTCATCCTTTGCGCTGTTGGATCAAATAGAGTTTCAGTAAAAATTCTTGCTTTTCTAAATTCACCTAATATTTCTATATCAAACTCAGCATCGTCTTTAATCATTTGCCGTGGAATAAGTGCAAAGGCAACACTTTTCTGAGAGTAGTGCGCATAGCCACCAGAAGTCACAAAGCCTATTACCTTGTCATCTTTCCAAACGGGTTCATAACCCCAGACATCAGCATCATCAGCTTCAACGATCATGGTACATAATCGTCTGGTGGGAGGATTGTCCCGTTCAGCGATAGCTGTTTGTTTGCCAATAAAATCTACAGACTTATCAAAATCAATAAAGCGATCCAGCCCAGTTTCGGCGGCTGTATAATCCGGTTTGAATTCATTCATCCATGAACCGAAAGATTTTTCTAATCGCAAACTCATCATCGCCCGCATCCCAAATGGACGCAGGCCCAAATCTTTTCCTGCGGCAGTTAATATTTGGTGCAATTGCTTTTGTGCCATAGTATCGACATAAATTTCGTAGCCCAGGTCTCCGGTATAACTAACGCGAGCAACTAATCCATCAAGATTACCTACGTTGATTTGCTTGACTGATAGGAATTTAAAATTTTCATGCGAGACGTCATGGTCGGTTACCCGAGACAATAATTCTCTGGCTTTAGGGCCAGCAATTTGAAAACCAATTTTATCCAGTGAAATGTTTTCAATTTCCACACCCTGTTCCATATGCTGCTCAAACCAGCGCTGATGAAAAGCCTGGGCTGAGTATGAAGCTGTCAGTTGAAAAATACCCTCACCCAGATTCATGATAGTGAAATCGCCGATCAAATAACCTTTGTCGTTCAACATAGGCGTTAAAGCGATTCGTCCAGGTTTGGGAATACGCCCCGCCATGATTTTATCCAGCCACGCTTGTGCATTTTTTCCAGTGATTCTGAATTTGCTGAAATTATGAATTTCATTTAAGCCTACCCCTTCCCGCACAGCGCGACATTCTACACCCACAGTTGCAAATGCATTTGAGCGTCTAAAGCTTGGAATTTCAAACGGTTCTTCATCAGCTGGGGCAAAATAATTAACGTGCTCCAGGCCGTATCCTTGCCCAAATACAGCATTTTGCTGTTTCCAAATATCGTAAGCAGGCGTGGTGTGTAATGGCCGCCCCGCGGGCAACTCCTCGTTCGGATAGGATACGGCAAATCGGCGTTGATAATTTTCAGTTACTTTGATACGTGTGTAATCCCTGGTGCAGTAATCACCAAAACGGGCCACATCCATGGCAAATACATCACGTGAGGGCTGCCCTTCCACCATCCATTCGGCCACGGTCAGGCCTACGCCACCCCCTTGGCTAAAACCCGCCATCACCGCACAAGCCGACCAGAAATTCTTTAGTCCCGGAACCGGACCCACTAAGGGATTACCATCAGGCGCAAAGGTAAAAGGCCCATTAATAATCCGTTTTAAACCAGCTGTCTCCAATACAGGAAAACGGTGATAGGCAATTGCTAAAGAATCACCTATTCTGTCCAAATCATCTTCCAGTAACTCATGACCGAAATTCCAATCTGTGCCTTCAACTGCCCATGGCACACAAGCCTGCTCATAAAAACCGATTACCAAACCATTACCTTCCTGGCGCAAATAGCTTTCACCTGTCGGATCCATAACATGGGGTAATTCGTGCTCACGGTTGACGACAATATCTATTTCGTCAGTCACTAAATATTGATGTTCCATTGGGTGTAATGGTAAATAAACACCTGCCATTTCTCCCACTTCCCTTGCCCAAAGCCCGGCAGCATTGACGATATATTCAGCAATAATTTTCCCCTGATTTGTAACGATTTCCCAACTACCATCTGGCTGTGGATTTAATGCTTCAACTTTTGTCCGAAGCTGAATTTCAGCGCCTTTTATCTTGGCCGCTTTAGCATAAGCGTGAGTGGTGCCATATGGATCAAGGTGACCATCAAGTGGATCATATAAAGCTCCGATTACACCACCTGTATTCGTAATTGGTGATATCTCAGGTATCTCTTCAGGCCCCACAATCTCGGTTTCAAGACCCATATAGCGGTGTTTTGCACGCTCTGCTTTCAGAAAGTCCATGCGCTCTGGTGTGGTTGCCAACGTCAGGCCGCCGACATGATGCAGCCCGCAACTTTGCCCTGAAATTTCTTCTAATTCTTTATAAAGATTAATGGTATAACCCTGCAGTGCAGCCATATTGGTGTCGGCATTTAAAGTATGAAACCCTCCTGCGGCATGCCAGGTTGAGCCCGAAGTTAACTCAGAGCGCTCGAGTAACAGAACATCTGTCCAACCAAACTTAGTTAAGTGATAGAGAACGCTGCATCCGACAACGCCTCCACCAATGACAACGACTTGTGCATGCGATTTCATGGTCTTCCTTTGTATTATTGTTTAATATGTTTTATTGCATCTTTGAGCCTGCCAAGGCTCTTATCCCTGCCTACCAGCCACAAGGTCTGATCTATAGAGGGTGAATTAGTACTGCCTGTCAGTGCAACCCGAAGCGGCTGAGCCACTTGAGGAAACTTAAGTCCAGATTCGTCAACCAACGATTTAATAACTTGGCTGAGTGATTCAACCTGCCACTGATCAAGCTCAGTTAATTTAGCTTGAGCTGAATCTATCACCGCCAAATTTTCACAGGTAAGAAACTTATCGGCGCTTGGCTGATCATAAGAAATCTTATCGATAAACAAATATTTAATCGAATCAGCAAGTTCTTTTAGCGTTTTGGCTTTCTCTCGATAAACATCGACCACGTTCTCAAGATTGATATTATTATCGGTTCTGATGTTATCTTCATTTAATCGTTGCTCAATCAACTTTGCCAGACGTCCAGAGTCAGCTTGTTTTAGATGATGTTGATTGGTCCATAATAACTTGTCTATATCAAAGCTGGCCGCAGCTTTATTAACTTCAGTAATATCGAAGTATTCAATCATCTCATCGATGCTAAACAACTCCTGATCGCCGTGTGACCAGCCCAGCCTGGCCAGATAATTCAACAAAGCTTCGGGCAAGTATCCCGCTTGCTCGTACTCAAGCACACTGACAGCGCCGTGACGCTTTGAGAGTTTACGACCATCTTGCCCGTTGATCATGGGTAAATGTGCAAACTCAGGTAGAGCAACTCCTAGAGCATTGAAAATATGAATCTGTTTAGGGGTGTTGTTTATATGATCGTCACCACGAATGACATGGCTGATTTGCATATCCGTATCATCGACAACAACGGTGAAATTGTAGGTTGGTGCTTCATCACTGCGCAGGATTATGAAATCGTCCAATTCCTGATTACTGACTGTGATTTCCCCATGAACCAGATCATTAATTACAACTTCACCATCAATAGGAGTTTTAAAACGTAGTACGGGTTTTATATCAGGATGTTTAGATTCAGATCGCTCGCGACAGCAACGATTGTAACGGGGTTTCTCGCCGCTTTTTTGTTGCTCCTTACGAACAGCTTCTAACTCCTCTTTAGTACAATAACAATGGTAGGCCTGACCTTGTTCTAATAATTTTTTTGCAACTTCACGATAGCGATCAAAACGCTGTGATTGAAAAACCGGCTCTTCATCAGCATCCAGACCCAGCCAGGCCAGCCCATCAATAATTGCATCAGTTGCAGCCTGAGTTGATCGCTCTTGGTCTGTATCTTCAATGCGCAAGATATATTGGCCATTATACTTTCGAGCATATAGCCAGCAAAACAATGCTGTTCTTACTCCACCTATATGCAAATAGCCAGTCGGAGATGGTGCAAAACGTGTTCTAACCTGTTTCATTTTTTCTCATTAATCAGTTTTAAGTTCCTGTAAAACTTGCTCCACTGACCCGTGTTGGGTATCCAGCATGGCTTGTTTAAATGCCAGTAATCTTTCGCCCGTAATACCCGCTTTTCGCAGCTGCCCAATTTTCCAGTCAATCATCACTCTTAATACAAAACCCTGCAAAAAATGATATAAAAATCCACCTTTGCCATCTAAAAAACCCAGGGCGAAAATATAGCGAAATACAAAATAAAAAAACGGTCGTATGAACAGCGGCAATTTTAACCACTTTTGCCTCAGCCAGGTAACTCGCTGATCCGGCGTGCCGAAAAGTGAAGGATTACCTTGCCAGGCAATGTGCCCCTGCTTTCGTAATTCTTCTTCAACGGCTAATCGAATGGCATATTTATCCTGTTTTGCCATCCAGATCGAAATGTCCTCATCGTAATAATTCTTTTCATATATATATTTATCCCAGCTGATGGTTTCGCCGTCGACAACAAACCGATTATCAACTAAATCACTGGAGTCAAGTTTGGCATGGCCTAAACGTATGATTTGCAATCGATCATGTCGGGTGCCGCCAAAACGAATCGCATTGCCACCGAAGTGGTAACGATATTTCACATAAATACCATTGACGTAAGTGGGAACTGATTGAATTTCGGCTTTAATTTTTTGCTTCAATTCATCACTGACAACATAATCCGCGTCCAGTGCCAGCATCCATTCCGATTCGAAAGGTAAATTCTCTAAGGCCCAGCTCCAATGTTCAGAATGATTGATGAAGTTATGGTGGAAGATTTGAGCCTTGTACTGCGCAGCGATATCTAAAGTGTTGTCATTGCTGCCCGAATCCAAAACGAAAACAGGGCAGAATCCTTGCAAGCTCTTAAGGCATGCAGGGAGGTTTTTCTCTTCGTTGTAAGTTAGAACAACCGCTGTAATGGCTGTGGTCTGCAATGAGTCACGATAAAAGTTATTGGACTGCGGATCATACCAGAAAGTCTATTGTGATGGCTGAAGACAACTATCAACAGCAGATAGAAATCCATGAGAAATATTAACATCTAATCTGGTTTTAGTGCGGCAAGGTAAATCTGAAACTGCAACCTTTACCAGGTTGGCTTTCTAACCAAATTCGCCCCTTGTGATGCTCAACAATCAACTTGGAGATGGCCAGTCCCAATCCGGTGCCTTTCGGTTTGCCACTCTGCTGATCACTGACCTGATGAAATTTCTCAAAAACCAAAGTTTGATTTTCGTCATCAATACCCGGGCCATTGTCATCAACATAAAATTCAATAAATTCCGTTTTAACTTTAAAACCAATTTCTACCTCTCCTGTATCGGGTTCACAAAATTTTGCCGAATTAGAGAGCATATTAATTAACACTTGCAAGATTCGATCCCTGTCAACTTCGAGTTGGATTGACTTATCAGGTATCTGTGTGTCCAGTTTGATATTTCTTTTTTGATAGAGCTGATAAACAGCGTTCACTGCATCTGTAACCAATAAATCAGCATGGGTGGTTTCAATGTTCCAGTCCATTCGTCCCGACTCGACTTTTGCCATGTCCAATACATCATTGATTAGTCGTGTCAGCCTTTCACTTTCCTTTACAATAATTTGAAGAAATTTCTGTCTTTCTTCCGGATCGAGATCAGGTGTATCTAACAGTATTTCAGAAAAAGCCCTGATAGACGTCAAAGGTGTGCGCAGTTCGTGACTAACCGTCGAAACAAACTCATCTTTCATCTGATCGAGCTCGGTTAATCGCTTATTTGCTTGGCGTAATTTCTCTGATGTAGCCTGGAGTTTTGCGGTCTGCTTTTCCAGCTTATGGCTGTATTCCATAACCTGTGATGTTTCACTGAGGATCTCCATGACATCGTCGATACTGATACTGCCGCTGCCAAACAAATTGGAGATCATCACCCTGGCTGATGAGGCACCGATTGCACCGGCAAGTACACTCTCAGCATGACTGGCGAGATGTAAATGAGATTCAGCCACTTTATACTCTGCCAGATCAAACCCTCGAAACCGAGCAAAATTCTCAAACGATTGACGGGCGGCATTTTTTCCAACAAATCTTGCTACCAACTCCTCCAATTCGCTAATTTGCACATTACCACTCCAAATGTCTGTACGTGTAGCTGTATGCCTGTTTTGTTCGTAGACGTCCACAAAAGCTCTGGCTTGTAATTGCTCCAGGGGTTCTGGATGGCTTAGCAAAGAAACAACGATCAGTAAGAGAATATTAGCGGGCAGACTCCAGAATACCGCATGCGTGATTGGATCCAGGCCCTGCAATCCAAACAATGCATAAGGTTTTAACATTTCAAACCCCAAAAGCCCTGATTCGATAAAACTCAGCGGCAGCCAACCGGATTGTGAAAATGCGGGTAGAAGCAGCGTATAGGCCCAGATAACAAACCCAGCGGCTAGGCCTGCAAGTGCGCCTTTACGGGTGGCACCTTTCCAGAATATACCGATTAAAATTGCAGGGGCGAATTGGGCAGCGGCAGCAAATGATACCAGGCCAATGGTAACCAGTGCATAGGATTCCCCGATCAGTTTGAAATAGAGATAAGCCAACAACAAAATGACAACAATTGCCCAGCGCCGTATAGCTAAAATTATCCCTGTCAGGTCAGACCGCCTGGTCAGACCAAACAAATGATTACGCAAGATCACAGGCATGATTAGTTCATTTGAAATCATGGTCGATAAGGCTATGGTGGCGACGATAACCATGCCTGTGGCTGCCGACAGACCACCGATAAATACAAACAAGGTTAACCATTCATGTTTCAATGCCATAGGAATGGTCAGCACAAATGTATCCGGATCGACTGAATTGTCCGGAAACAGTAATAGTCCACCAAAGGCCAGCGGCAGTACAAAGATATTGATCACCAGCAGGTACAGCGGAAACAGCCAGGAAGCCGTGAGTATGTGGCGTTCGTCTGTGTTCTCAACAACGGTAACCTGAAACTGTCTGGGCAATAAAAATATGGCCAACATAGATAAAATCATCAATGCAAACCAGTTCGCATAAGTTCCCGGTTGCGCGTGCATTTGCATCAATTCTGCCAAAGCGGGTACTTCCAGTGCCTGTTGAAATAAATTGGCCGGTCCGTCAAAAACTGTGAAAGTGACAAAAAACCCGACCGCTAGAAAAGCACAAAGTTTTATTACCGATTCGAAGGCGATGGCAGCTACCATCCCTTCATGTTGTTCGGAGACATCAATATGCCTGGTTCCAAATAGAATCGTGAATGCCGCCAGTAGCATAGCGATATAAAAGGCTGAATCTTTCCAAAAGGCCTGGTCGAGTTGCTGACTCGGCATCACCAGTTCAGGATACTGGGCAATAATAAAAAAACTTGTGGCAACGGCCTTTAACTGCAATGAAATATAAGGCAGGATGCCAATTACCGCTATGATTGTGACTATGCCGGTTAACTGAGCGCTTTTACCATACCGTGAACCAATAAAATCGGCGATCGAAGTAATCCTGTAAGTTTTAGCGATACGTATGATTTTTCTTAAAACCAGCCACCATAGTGCAGCCATCAGTGTAGGGCCAAGGTAAATGGGTAAAAAACCCACCCCGGTGCTTGCAGCTCGTCCTACACTGCCGTAAAACGTCCAGGCAGTACAATAGACGGCAATAGATAGTGAATAAATGTAGGGATTATTGATAATGCTTCGTTTTTCATCTGCCCGTTTATCCCCAAAGTAGGCAATTGCAAACAACACTGCCATATAAGAAAAAGAAATGGCAATGATCGCTCCTTCACTTAACATTTTTAGTATTAGTTTGGGTTTTAATTTCCTTATCTTCGCTTAGTCTGTTGATAAAAAAGTAAATCAGTAAAATAAACAAAAGCCACAAACCAAACAGATAAAAATAAAGCAGCGGTATGCCAAAGATCAGCAATTGTTTTGATGCGATTGATAGCCAGGGATAATTCAGCCCAAGTGCAGCAAAAATGACAAGGATTACTAATAGCTCACGAGTTTTTTTCATAGTCTACTTGTAAGCGTTGAGTGCATCTTGCAATGTTATTATTCCTTTGGCTTCCAGCAAATCAATCAGGCTGAGCAGTAGTTGTGCTGTTGCCAGGCTGTCAGAAATCGCGGTATGCCTGTTCATCACTTCGATGCCGAGGCGGTCCAATATGGCATCCAGCGATTGCTCAACTTCATGGCCATGCAGACAAACAGATAACATTAGCGTATCCAGCACAGTATTGTTGAATTTAACGCCCGATTGAGTTTCCCGTTGGCGAATAAATCGCATGTCAAACCAGGCATTATGTGCAACCAATACCGCATCGCCGACAAACTCTTTGAATTTAGGCAATACTTCGCCAATGGTAGGAGCATTGCCGACATGCTCATCGGTAATACCATGATAACGTATGGATTCTTTTGGAATTTTACGTTCAGGATTAACCAACTGATCAAAGGTTTCATTGGGCAAAATGCGTTGATTAACAATTCGCACACCCGCAACAGAAATAATCTTGTCACCTTGTTCTGCATTAAGGCCGGTTGTTTCGGTATCGAATACAACATATTCCAAATCACGCAGGCGATGCTGCATTATAGTTTTATCTGTACCGGCCATGTCCATAATATCAAAATCATAACTAATTGGGCGCGATGGAATGTCGTCTGCCACGGCGGTGTGATCCTGCCGGCTAGCTGGCATTGAAATACGAAATAAAGCTTCACTCTTGTCCCGGGAATGTGTTTGACTCCACAATACACTGTGATGTTGATCAAGTACCCTTTGCACTGAAGGGAAGCCTACGGCATCAGTCAAAGATACATCCAGCCAATTATTTAACTTGTTGTCTGATACGGGTTGGCCCTCCCAGCTAATCTGCAGATAGGCCCGGTGATCGATCTGTTGAGCTTCAAGGTCAAATTTATTGCATTTGGATAAAAGCTGGATTTGCTTTATAAAAAATACCAATAAAATTGCCATTGCATGGCTGTCAACCCTAAGCCATATTGGCAAGCCGGTTTGAGTAACCTGAATATTTTCATCGCTCTCCACCCGCCGGATTACATTGTTAATTAAATCCGATGAGTAAACATCGGTTAAGATTAATTCCCCTCCCACCAGTTCTCTAGAGACTTGAGCCAATTCGTCAATTTGTTGACTAAGGTTTGCACTTTCATCGGCTATCACTGCATTGAATTTTTGTCGTAATTCGTCTGGTATGTCGGTGAAATGATTAAGATTTTCAGCGGCCGCTCTCAAATTTGCTAGTGGGCTTCGTAGATTCTCGATTGAACTGCGTAACATTTTGTTCCTTTTGCCCAGTACAAATTGTTTGGAGGTAATGTCCGATAAAGTCAACACATAGCCATGTGAATGCGATTTATCCGTACCACTGGTCAACAAGGTCATTTTACATAACAGCAGGTGGTCGCTGTCCTGGATTGAACAGACAAATTCAGCAGACGGGTTTTTCTGTTTATCAGCTTCAGACGCTGGCGTATTCATGTGATCGATTGTATTTTCCAACACGGGCTTAGGCAGCACATCTGATAGAAATCGGCCCAGGCCGAGTGAAGAATGGCCGCGTGTTACACGTACCGCTGCCGGATTGTAGAGAATAATTCTATGCTGGAGATTGCAAACGATGATTCCCTCATCAAGGCAACGAATGACTTGTTCCAGATAACTTTTTTTTAGATCAGCGGATTGTGCGCCGGTTTGTAATGCGCGACTGACTTCATGGCGCGATCTCATGATCTCATCACCCAGCTGATGAATAACTTCAGGGAGATTTCCGAGTTGGTGGCCCTGTGGCAGTTCAAGCTCATGAGCTGCATGAGTGTTGAGGATGATCTCCCCTCCCCGAGTGAGTGTGTTCAATGGTTTAAATAATTGTTTGCGCTGGGTAAACCAATTTATAGCGACGGCAGTCAGAGCAAACAAGGTCAGAATAATAGTGCCGGTGTTAAGATTTTCCATGCCGTAACGGTTGAACTGGATGGCCATAAGAATAAGCAGAACCATTAGTGCAAGCATTGATGCAATAAATAAAAGCTCGAACTTATTAAATTTTTTCATTGGAATCTATGCGGCAGCCTGAATGCCTTCTCAGTTTTCCAGCAAACTGTTAATCTTATCTATTATTTCCTGTGTCGAAAACGGCTTGGTCACATAATCATCGGCACCAATAGCCAGGCCTTTTTCCCGTTCAACTTCTCGACCTTTTGCCGTTAACATAATAATTTTTAAATTTTCAAAACTTGGATTGCTTCGAAGTGTCTGGCAGACTTCAAAGCCATCGCGCTTGGGCATGTTTACATCCAGAATGAGTAAATCGGGTTGCCATGATTCAACCAGTTCCAGCCCTGCTTCTCCATCTGAGGCCGTTTTTACATCATAGCCAGCACGTTGTATTAAAAACTCAAGTGAGAGCAGGATATTGGGTTCATCATCGACAAGTGCTATTTTTTTAGACATGGTTTACTATCCGTAATCCTCTTTTGTGGTGCCCTAATCATTATAGCAGTTTAATATTTTTTCAAGCGAGATCATCTTTTTAATCATTATGGCAAATAATTTATCAGCCGACTAACGTGCGTTGCATGTGGATTTTGCCAATAAGCGATTTGTGCCAAAAACAATTCTGCACAAGAAATGGCATCATTTAGAGCATCGTGTAATCTGTACTTAGGAAGATTGTAACGTCGACAACACTGATGTAGCTTTAACTGTTCCCTACTAGTAATAGTGTGCTTATTAATAAGTTGTTCGATTAACAATGTGTCAGCCGCAGGAATGACAATACCGCACCCATAGATTTGTTCACAGGCCTTATTCAAATAGTTCGATTCCGCTGTGGCATAATGTGCCAGTAAAACTTTACCTTTGAGCAAGAGTAAAAATTCATCGAGGACGGTTTTGAGTTCTAACCCCTGCTCGGATGTATCATCGAGAATATGGTGGACAATAGCGGATTGTTCAGGAATAGATTGATCCGGTTTGACCAATCGGTGCGCAGCTGTCTTTAAATCAATTGATAAATTGCTGATTTGCACATAACCGAAGCTCAGGATTTCATCCTTGACTAGATCAAATCCGGTCGTTTCAAAATCAAGCGCAAGATATTTAGTTTCGAGAACAGATTGGGATTGCGATGGCAAAGGCGTGTTAAGATAATCTTTAAGCGCTCCCTGGGGTGCTTCACTGAAGAGCTTTTTTTGTTTGTGCTGAGCCAAAAATCGATTCAACATACCGGCTTAACGGAGGAGTTCAAATTCTAGATTAATTGTGGCATCGTCCTTGGTGTTAGCAGTTTCAAGATGATCCTTGGCTAAACCGGTTTTCGCTGAGGGTACAAAACGGGATTGTTGTTTGTAAAGGCTATAAAAACTAAACATATTATCTCATATGGCTGGCCGAATAACGCTGGGCCAAATACTTTTGCATTTCAGCAACTATTTTAAAGGCATCCCGTAAGTGATCCCGTTCAAACGCCGATAGTTCATTTGGATTTGCAAAATTATCGGGGTTGATGTTATTCATTATTTGTTGCGATTGGTGTTGCATTCGAAATAGATTAATAAACTCATACGCATCAAGCAGATTATCAGCCGCCTTTTCACTAATCACGCCATGTGCTTTGGCATCGATAAGCCGCTGATGTGTGTTAATACTCTTAAGACTTGCCGACAGTGTGTACACCCTGGCCAGATCAACGATTGGTGCTGTTCCCCGATTTTTCAAATTCAGTCGATTCTTGTGATCTTTATCATTGACCAGCACAAACTGTCGGAAAAAACCTAGCGGAGGAGTGTTTTTTAAGGCATTTACCGATAAATGGCTTAGGAATAAATGATTGTCTTTTGCAAGTTCAAGATAGTGCTTTTTCAGCTTCTTAAACAATTTGCGTTTTCCATATAAAGCACGCATATCAAAAAATATGCTGCAATACATCAATGCCATGGGCTCGGGTTCATTGATCCATTTGGTAAAATAATTTTGCCATTGTTGTAATGGTTGACACCATTTCGGATTTGTCGCCATCACATCACCCGGACAATAGACGAACCCACAATCATTCAGACCGTCACTGACATACTTAGTAAGCGATTCAAAATATTGACCATGTTTATCGTTGTCAAAATCATCACTGAGCAATAAAACATTGTCTTGATCTGAGTGCAGTAATTGTTCACGGCGTCCCAGCGAACCCGCTGCAAGCCAACAGTAATCAACAGACGCAGGTCCGTATTTGTCCTCGGCCAACTCCAGCAATCTTATATTTATATTTTCCCCTAGTGTACTGATGACCTGTCCAACCTGATAAGCATGTAACCCACTATCCACTAATTGGCTGAGTATTGCTGGTATATTTGTACTGATATCAGTGAGCTGTTGGACGCTTGTTGCCTTGGCAATTTCTGAGATGGTATAGACTGGGCTTTGGTTTGTGAGTTTAAGCAAATCAGTCGTTGAAATCAGCCCGATCGGCTTATCATCCGCAACGATGGGCAGATGATGGATATTGTGCCTCATCATTAATAAAGCAGCTTCGAATGCCATCGTATCAGCATCAATTTTAATCAACTTTTTTGACATGATTGATTTAACCGGTGTGCTGGTATCCACATTCTTGGCGAGCACACGTTTTCTTAAGTCTCTATCGGTAATCAGGCCGATTAATTCTCCCGCGTCATTAACAATCATCAAGGTTGAAACATTTGCGGCCGCCATTTTTTTTGCACATTCAAAAATGGAACAATCCTGTGCTGAATAAATAGCTTTGTGCCCTACTATTTCTGCTACTGTTAAAGCTAAATGTCTATTGAACCGATATTGATTGCTTTTGGCCTGCTTGAGTGCCTTATGCAGGCGTTGGGATTCAACCATCATGAAATGATCTTTGAAATCTACGTTTTCTGAACAGACCTTTCTAAAAACTTCACCGGGTAAAATGTAAACCAGGCAATCTTCATGGGCGATAACCTCACTTAGCGAAGAATGCTCTTTAATAACAGCCCGAAAACCAAAGCAGCCTTTTTCATTGACACGGGTAATAAGCTCATCGTCCTTGTTAATAACATCAGCCGCACCAGTACGAACGATAAACAGTGAATCATGTTGGTCATCAATACTAATAATCGTTTGTCCACGTTTAAAGTATTTAATCTGCAGCTGTTTGCTTAGATTTTTCTGCTCACTTTCGGGAAGTTCATCAAACGGTCTGACCGTTTTGATAAATTCATAAATTTCTTGTAATTCACCATGCATTAGATTTTCCTTTAGGACTAATCTCTAATAGATATAAGCAAAAAGGCTCATATAACATGAGCCTTTTTATACTTAATTTTGGGTGCGTTTAAACATTTTGACGATTTGCAATTAAATCATCGACTACGGCTGGCTCTGCCAAGGTTGAAGTATCACCCAGACTGTCTATTTCATTGGCTGCAATTTTACGCAAAATTCGCCGCATGATTTTTCCAGAACGGGTTTTC